>CAVXJU010000016.1:0-10322 GCA_963761935.1 Terriglobia bacterium
AATATCTGGCCTACGCGCTGCCGGATTCGGACTAGCATGACTCTGTACAGGCTCATTCCATTCCTCGCCACGGCAGTGTCGGCGTTATTGCCTGCCGTGGCGCAGGAGTCCGCGGACGTAATCGCGAAGCAGGATGTTATCTACGGACGCGCGGATGGCGCGGCCCTGCTAGCGGACATCGCTTATCCCAGCGGCAAGGATCGTTTGCCCGTGATTCTCATGGTCCACGGAGGCCGCTGGCGAGCCGGATCAAAGAGCGACGCAAATTACGCCAAGCAGGACGGCTGGGCGCGCGACGGCTTCTTCGCCATGAATATTGACTACCGGCTGGTCAATTCCACGCCCGCGCCGGCCTGTTATCAGGACATGTACACGGCGCTCCGCTGGGTGCATGCCCATGCAGCCGAATACCACATCGATACCAGCCGGATTTACCTGATGGGCAACTCTTCGGGCGGACACGAGGTCGCTCTCGCCGCCACTCTGGGCGAGGGACCGTACGGAAAAACCGGCGGCTGGGACAAAGAATCCGAGGATTTCCGCGCATCCATCAGCTTCTCCGGGGCTTATGATCTGAATACGCTGTCGTGGGGAAATCTCTGGACGCCGCTCACGGGCAGTGCCAGCACCGGTTTCATCACTCTAACCGGTACGGCGCTAGAGGAAGCTCGCCGCATTGCCTCTCCTCTGCATAATATCGGCGCGCAAACCAAGCCGCTGCTGCTCTTGCATTCCGACGACGACCGCTCCGTTCCCATTCAACAAGCCATCGATATGGACAAGGCGCTCACGGAAGCGCACGTACAGCACAAGTTTATCCACTACAAGGATCGCGGCCATATCGGTTTCACCGACGAAGCCATGCGCGAGGCGCGGGCGTTCATTGCGGATTTGGAATCCAAAGCCGCCACCGCTTCTACTCGAGCAGGCGGGCTTTCAGCGCACTGACGTCGGCGTCGGTGAAATGCAGCGCGTCGCGTCGATATGCGTCGAAGCTGCCATAGCGTTCATCGATCGCTTTGAATACGGCCTCAATATAGCGCGGCTGCAAACGGATCACTTCCGCGAATAAGCGTGCTTGCCGCGCCTCGGCTTCGTTTGCCGGAGCAGGCGCCGGGGCCGCGCGTTCGTTCAGATACCGGGTCGAGAGGACAAAATCCGCAAGGATCGTTTCCCTCGGAACGCCCAGCATGTGCAAGAGCATCGCCGCCGTGATTCCCGTCCGGTCGCGGCCTCCCGTGCAGTGGAACATGGACGGCCGATCCGACGTCTCGATGGCGCGCAGCACTACTCCGAATTTCGACGCGGAGTCGAACACCATGCGGATATAAAATTGCTCGAATACGTTTTTCCCGTCTTCTTCCGACATCTTACCGGACCGTAGTGCATCCATCAGCGTATTGTTCCGCGAATCGCCTTTGTCGTTTTCGCTGACCGGAGCCAGCACGAACAGCGGGCTTCCTCCCTGCCACTCGGTGGGATCTGTCTTGCGCTCCTCGCGCGTCCGAAGGTCGCAAACCAGGCCAATCCCAATCGCATTCAGGCGAACGTAATCCGCGGGCGTGAGTCTCGTCAAAGTGTCGCCGCGGAATACTTGTCCCCAGCGAATGGTCTTGCCGTCCGAAGTCTGAATGCCGCCCAGATCGCGGAAATTGTAGGCGCCCTGTAGCGCCAGCCTCCGGGCGCCAATGATCCGCTTTTCGCCCTCGCGTTCCACCAAAAAGTATGGACGAGCCGGGCCTGAAGGCGTCGGAGCCGAGTAAGTATCCGCCGTCACCGACGCAAATGCGGTCTTGCTTGCGCAGTGAACGTCAGGACAGACAGAGATTACCGCTGGCCGTCCGTCGGAGCCGCCCAGCCGTTCGAACGTGTACCGGCCGTCGCGCGTTTCATCGCAGGCCGGTCTCCATGCTTCCGCCGCCGCGGCGTGAGAAACAACGGCCGCCAGGGCAAGCGAAACTCCGAGAGTCCAGGAACACCGTCGAATTGCGTAGGAAAGCTTCATTTTATTCATGGCTCCAGCAGGCGCTGTCGCAGACGCTGCACGTCGGTTTCAGAAATCTGCAAGCCGTCCTTAAGGAAGGCGTCGAAAGAACCGTACTTCGTATCAATCGCGCGGAACATCGTTTCCAGGCGCTCCGAATTCATGCCGGACGCCATTCGCCGCTGAAAGTCAGGATCGGGCGGACGGTCGAGCCCCAGCATGCTCTGCATTTGTTTTGCATTCCGCGCAATATGTTTCTCGTCCAGGAAGTAGTGGCGCGTCAGCAGATAATCCTGCACGATCACGTCGCGCGGCACGCCCAGCGTCTCCAGCAGCAGAGCGGAATAGATACCGGTCCGGTCGGCGCCTCCACTGCAGTGCGTAAGCGCCGGATCGTTGGTATTCGCAATCCGGTGCAGCACTCGCGAAAACTGATCGTGATACGCAAACAGCATGTCGGCGTACCCGGCGTTGCCGCCATTACTCGGCCTGCGAAGGTATTCGCTAGGATCGCCGCCGCTCTCGAATGCGTGCTTCAACGTTGCGATCGACGCTCGAATGGAATTGTCGTCGCCGACAGGCGCAATCAGGAATTCGGGCGGCTTTCCCTGCCACGCCGTGGGCGAACGCTCGCGCTCGAAGCCGGTGCGAAGGTCACAAACAGTTTTGATTCCGAGACCATTCAAATATTCATAGTCTTTTTCCGTGAGATTAACCAGATGATCCGAGCGATAAAGCAGGCCCCACCGAACATACTTGCCGTCCTTCGTCCGGTATCCCCCGAGATCGCGAAAGTTGATCGCCCCATCCAGCGGTAATCTGCGGATCGACACGACGCGCGTGGTGCCATTCTCCGGTTTCAGATGAAAATAGACCCGGCCCATCCGCCCAGGAACCGAAACTTCCGCCGGTGACTTTTGGATGACTGCAACGGGTTGCCGGGTGTCGATGCGATCGGCCGAAGAACTCGCGTACACCGTCACCGGACCACCTTCGGACGCCTCGTAACTAAGCCGGTAAGACGACGGACCAGTCTGCTCCGAGACCGCGTTCTCCACCCCCGCGGGCGCGAGCGAAGCCGTGAGAGCCCAAACCAACAGCGCTGATCGAATCACAATCTGCTCCTTTCGCCGTCGCTTCCCGCTAGAAACTCAGCCGCAAGCTGCCCTGGATCGAGCGCGGGCTGTTCACCTGGCTTAAATAGATATGTCCGAAAGACGAAGAAGTGATGCTCGTATTCGGTCCCGCGAACTGGACGCGATTAAAGGCGTTGAAAAATTCACCGCGAAAATCGAGCGCGAACCGCTCCGTCAGCCGGAACCGCCGCGACGCCATCATGTCCCAGTTGAACGTGCCCGGCGCTCTCACGCTATCCAGGAACCTGGGGGCGTTGCCAAATTGGAAAGACGGAGTCTCGCTGAAGGCGGCAGGATTGAAATACAGCCCGCCGTTGGTGATTTGCGGACCTCCGGGAACGCTGGTCGAGAGCCCGGTGGCATCCGGACGCATGCCAACGCCGCCGCCGAAGGAATTCGAAAAGTTCGGCGAGCTGACCGCCATGGGCAGCCCGTCGTCATAGGTGAAGAAGCTTCCGAGAGTGAACCCGCCCACGACCTGCGACAACCAGCCCTGGTTGGCGAACGGCTTTGATCGCCCGAACGGAAGCTCGTATTGCCCGCTGAGCCGGATGACGTTCGGCAAATCCTGGTTGGAAATGGACCGGTCGCAGCGCAGGCAATTGTAGTCCTGGATCTGGGTGACACCCACGGCGTAGTCAAGATAATCGCCGACATTATCGATCGTTTTGCTGTGCGTATAGGCAAACAGCAGCGCCAGCCCGGACGAGAAGCGATGTTCGAGGGAAAGCTGCAACGCGTTGTAGTTCGACTGTCCGGCGCTTATGGTCGCGGTCATGTTGAGGAACTGCGGATGCGGGCGCAGCAGCTGACCCAACTGCACGGTGGGAGCGCTCAGCGGCGAGGTCTTATCGGTGATCACCCCGTAGAAAGGATTAGGCACCAACGAAAGAAGTTTCGATCCCAGAGCCAGGTCGGCGTCCGGCAACTGGTTGAAGTTATACGGGACATACAAATTCAAACCGTTATTTCCCGAATAGCCGACAGTGGCTACAATATTCCACGGCAACTGCCGCTGCACATCCACGGACCACACTTCGTTGTAGCTGATCTTCTCGTTGCGCGGCAGTCCGGTGATATTTTGGCCGAGCAGTGTGTTGAGGCCCAGACTGTTTCCAGTTGGCTGCAGCAAGCCTTGCGGAAATGGGCTGCTCAAATTGAAGAGAGGCGTCACGCCGTTCGCTTCGACCGGCAGTGAGGTAGTCACCGCGGCGAAACCCGGCGCGCTGGTAACCAGCGAATCTAACGCCGGCTCATGGAAAATTCCGACACCGCCGCGAACCACGGTCTTGTCGCCGACGCGGTAAGCGAAACCAAAGCGTGGATCGAAGTTCTTGGTTTGAGATGTCTGGATCCGCTGACCCACGCCGTTCACACCGACAAATCCCAGGCCGCCCGTCAGAGTGCCGAGCGAGGTTACTTGTGAATTCAGCGGCGAGGGCGTGCTTACGTCCAGATACGGATATTGGTTCTTGGCTTCGATGTCGGGCAGCTCCAGGTTGTACCGCAAGCCGTAGGTGAGGGTGAGGTTTTTCGTCACCGCGTACTGGTCTTGGACATAGAACGCGAAGTAAGGATGCCCATACGAGTAGGGCGGCGTGAAACCGCTGCTAACCGTCGCGGCGCCCAGCAACAGATCGGCGATACCGCTGCCGGAATCTCCAACCGCTGCCTGCGGGTTCGGTCCACCGGTGAAATTGCTGTTCGCCGTCACAGTAACCAGCGGAGCGATGTTCAAACCGCTGGGAAAGTAGCGCCAGTCAAAACCGTATTTGAAGGAGTGCTTTCCCTTCAACTGCGAGAGCGCCGCCGCGTACTCGAAGACCGTGCCAAAATCTTCCTCGAGCCCACTTGCAGGTCCGATCCCGCTAATCCGATTCACCGACGTGACATCCGGAAACGCCAACGCTCTCAGATTCGCCGCCACGCTCGTATCGAAGCCCAACGTCGTTGGGTTGATGCCAAGACCCGCCGGTGTCCGGTTCGATTCCTGGTGCGCATAGAGAAAATGGTGTTCAAAAACCAGCCCCGGAGAGAGCACCCAGGTGTGGTCCAGCATAGTGTTGAGGCCCGGCAGGCGCTGTTGGTTCAGCCCCGGAGAGAGGCCATTTCCGTAGGGGTCCGCGGAATTGTTGTGCCTTTGGAACCAGTCAAATCTGGCGAACATGGACTGCGTGTCGCTAAACCTGTGATCCAGTCGCGCGTCCACCGTGTTCTGGTTGCTGGTAGTGGGCGCATTTGAATAATAGTTGTTGACGTCGCTGGCCCCTTGACCCGGTTGATTCGGCAGCGGGTAGTGGCTGAGAATATTCACGCCCACGGCGTTAAATTCCGAGGCCGGAATCATATTATTCGGGAACGGCGTGCGGATATAACTGGTCGTCCCAGCAGGCGCCGCGGGATTGAGCATGGTTGATCGAGGATCGTAAATGACGATCGGATTGCCATTGGCATCCCGGGTCTGCGAGAAATTGCCTTCCCGCTCCAGCGCGGTCGGGACCGTTCCGGTGAAAGAACCGGCCTGGGTTTGGCGCAATCCTTCATAAGTCACGTAGAAAAACGTGCGGTCGCGGCCGTGATAAAGCTTCGGCAAAATGACCGGCCCGCCCAGCGCATATCCAAATTGGTTTCTCTGAAAATGCGGTTTCTTGAGACCGGCCGCGTCGGCATTGAAGCCAGCCGCATCCAGATCGCTGTTGCGGATGTACTCGAACACGCTGCCGTGATACTCGTTGGTGCCGGCCTTGGTGGCGAAGATGACCACGCCGCCGCTGGTGCGGCCCCACTCCGGCGCGTACGCGGTGGTCAAGACCTTGAATTCCTGGACCGCGTCCACTTGCGGAACGTCGGCCTCCGCATTGTAGTCGTACAAGGTTGTGTTCGCGCCGCCATCCAGAAGACTTTCCGTGCTGGACATCTTGCCGCCGTTGATGCGGAAGGTGTTCGTAAGCGCCTGGCTCACATCGTTACTACCGGAAGAGGACCCTAACCCGACATATGGAGTGACGCCCTGGGCGAAATTGACTAGTTGAAGCGGGTTGCGAACGTTCAGCGGCGTGTTCCCCACGAACACGCTTTCAATCACATCGCCGCGATCCGGACTGTCGGTCACCAATTCCGGCGGAGCCGCGGTAACCGTAACACTCTGCGTCAAGCTTTCCGGCTTGAGAGTGACATCGATCGAGCGCGAGCCGCCAACCTCCAGCGTGACATTATCGATGGTGACCTTTCCGAAATTGGGCGCGCTGGCATGCACGACGTAAGATCCGGGCGCCAGCGGAGGAAATAGAAAATAGCCTTCGCCATTGGTTTTTGAGTCGTGTGTTTCGCCAGTTGCTTTGCTGGTGATATCGACGGCGGCGCTTTGAATGGCCGCCCCCGCGCTATCCACGACGTGTCCGCTGATGCTGCTGCTCTGAGCAAACAACGGCGCGAGCGTCGTAACGGGAAAGAGAATGGCGATCGCCAGGACTTTCAGGGTGATGGATTTCATGGTCATGATGTTGAACCTCGATTTCGTTTTGCTCCCGCTCAGGGCTCGAGCAGCTTGGCTCGCAGAGCTTGGATTTGTTGCGGCGTGATTTTCAGGGCGTCTTTCGAATACGCCTCGAACGAACCATACTTTTTGTCGATCTCACGGAACGCCGCTTCCAGATAGCTGGGCTTCGCGCCGAACACCACTCGAGCGATATCCGGCCTGAGCGCGAGTAGTCCGGACGCTGAAGCGGTCTCGCCGCGCGCTTTCATCCGCTCGATTTGCTGGTCGACGGCTTCGTTGCTGAGCGCATATTCGCGGTCCACTTCGCCCCGCGCCACTCCCAGCAGCGTCATGAGAACCGCCACTGTGACTCCAGTGCGATCCTTTCCCGCGGTGCAGTGGATCAGAGCCGGCTCGTCGCCCTGGGCCAGGCGCCGGAGCACTTCGCCGATAGCGCCCGCCCCGTCCGTAGAAAGGCGGGCTGTGGTTTGCTGCATGAACCGCTCCGCCTCCGCGGCATTGCCGATCGCCGACATGCTGTTCGTCGCCGACCGTGCCGCATCCGAGTTGCGCGGCTCGCCCACCGAGACCGCGATCACCTCGGGGGCGTTCGCACCCCAGCGGCTCGGTGCTTCGCCACGCTCCTGATTCGTTCGAAGATCGATTTCGTAACGAATCTGCAATGCTTCGAGCGCACGTTGATCGGATGCCGTCAGCCCCGACAGCTCGCCCGAACGAAAAATAACTCGGCTCTTGATTTTGTGGCCGCCGGCTGTCTTGTACCCTCCGATGTCTCGAAAGTTTGCCGCTCCGGAAAGTTGCGGCAGATCCGCGGCGAAAGCGCAGGCCAAGCCGGCCACGGCAACCGCCGCAAACACCCCGCGATAAAGCGATCTCGTTCGTGCCATGTGCGTTTATACAGCGAGGCGCCGGCGCGGCGAGAGGTAGCGAGCGGATACGTGGGGTTAAACCGCCGTTTTACCCCGTTCCCGTGTTCATCAAACGTTAACTGTGCCTTCCTATACTTGAAAAATCTTGCTAGTTGCAACCGACCCGATTCAATCCGAACTCGAGCGCATCGTGAACTCCAAGGAGTTCTCCTCTTCGCCGCGGCTCATCCGCTTCTTGCGTTATTGCGTCGAACAAACTCATGCCGGGCAGTTGGACAGCCTCAAGGAATCCGTCATCGGAGTCAGTGTGTTCGACCGCCTTCCGAGCTACGATCCGAAAGCCGACCCCATCGTTCGCGTGCACGCCCGCCGCCTGCGCGAAAAGCTGAAGGACTTCTACGATTCCGAAGGCTGTCACGACATCGTCATTCAAATGCCGAAAGGCGGTTACGTCGCTCGCTTCGAGGAAGCGCCCGCGCGTGCAAAAACGAGTCAGCCTTCCAGCGCAGCAATCGTGACACGGGTCTTCATCGATGCGCCTCCAAAGAGCACGCTCAGCAACGCGCGTTCAACAGCCTGGATCGTCGCTTCCCTGTGCGCCCTCGTAACGCTTGCCTGGCTAGCAACGCGACCCAACCTGCTTCCGCCCAAAGTGCAACCGCTGGTCAGCCTGCCAGGCTCGGTGAACGATCCCGCCTGGGCGCCGGATGGAAAGGCGATCGCGTTCACCTGGGATGGCGGCGCTTCCCGCGCCTCGCAAGTGTACCTGCTCAAGAACGGCGAGTCCGTGCCCACTCGATTGACCGATGCGGCCCAGCCGGAGTCCCGCCCCGTCTGGTCTCCGGATGGAAAATCCATCGCCCTGCTCAGGGAAAACCGGGACCGCCATTTTGCGATTGTTCTCGTGAACAAGGTCACCCGCGCCGAACGCATCGTTCGCACAGTTCTCCAGCTCTCGCCCATGCTCATTCCCCCGGCTCTGGATTGGTCTTCGGATGGCAAATGGCTGGTCTCCAGTGAGCAGCCCAACGAAGGGCCCGATCCCGTGCATCTTCTGCTGATCTCGCCCCAGGATGGAAGATCGTGGGTGATTACCGATCCTCCCAACGGATCAACCGGCGATCTGGAGGCGCGCTTCTCCCCCGACAGCAAACGCATTCTGTTTCGGCGTGGAGGACAGGGTGATCTCTACATGCTCTCGCTGAACGGAACCACCGCCGCTCCGCCGGTGCAACTGACGTTTGACAACGCCGGCGTTCGCGGGCTTAGCGTTTCTCACGACGGCAACACCATCTACTTCGGCAGCCAGCGCGGGCATGGCCAATATGGAATCTGGAGTCTGCGAAAGGGCGAGGCGGCCAACCCTAATCACGCCCCAGGGCATGGCTGCGGTTGCGCCCGCTATCGATCCGGCGGGTCACTCTCTGGTTTTCGCTCAACCGGTGGTGGACGTGAATCTATGGTTGTACGACGTGCGGCGCAACTCCGATCCACGCCTGCTGGTTCCATCCACCGCCGCCGAGTATTCTCCTGAGTTTTCTCCCGACGGCCGGCAGGTGGCGTTCATCTCTGACCGCTCCGGCGCGGCCCAGATCTGGATCTCCGGCCTGAACGGCGGCCAGCCTCGAAAACTAACGTCGCTGCGCGAAGGCGATCTTCCGATGGCCCCGTCCTGGTCGCCCGACGGAACCAAGATCGCTTTGTTTTGCCGCAGCAGTGGCCTGAATTACGCCTACGAAACCGACGTTGCCACTGGCGTCACGCGGCCGCTGCGGGGAGGCCAGGACTATGCGTTGTTCCCCCAGTATTCCGCCGACGCCAAATCGATCTTTTTTGTCTCCAATAGCGGCCATCGCTTTCGAATCTGGCGCGAGCCGCTGGCCGGCGCCGGATCGGCCGCGCCCGCCGTCGTCGACGAAGTGCGCTTCTTTCGCATCTCGAAGGATCGCCGCTATCTATATTTTCTCCGCTCCGATCATCCCCAACGGCTGGTTCAAATGAATCTCGCGACCAAGGACGAAAAGACCCTCTGGACGTTCGCGGATTCCTTGACGGCTTTTGACGCCTGGGACGTTTCGTCGAACAGGCTGTTCTACGTCGGTGTCGATCCGTCGAGCTCGCTGGCGCAGTTAGAGGTCGTCGATCTGAACACCGGCGGCCGCCAAGTCCTCGGTCCGCTTCGAAGGTTGAGCCACGAGTGGCAGACGGCCGTCGCCGCATCGCCGGATGGCAATTCCGCCATCGTCACTCAAGTAGATAGCGATGACACCAGGCTAATGCTCCTGCATTCTGCGGTCGGTCTGAGCCACCACCTGCTGGTATTGTTGAGCGAGTTGCCACCCCTGCCCGCGCTGGTCACTCGTCGCGCAGTAGACCGCCTCAGCACTGCCACACTCAACCGCAGGAATGCTGCGAAATTGGCGCGGCTGATGGAGGCGCGATCATCGATGTGCACGGCTATAAAACATGTGGCGGCGCTTGGAGTCCTGGGAAGCTTGTTCGCGCAAGTAGCGGTCGAGTGGTTCTGACCCGCTCTGGAAACTTGAACGGTCGTGGGCTTTGCGTGAGAGCCGGATGAGCTCGCTTTGGTGCGGCTCCAATGCGCGGTATTCGATCTACTTCTCGATCAGCTCACGCATGGATAAGTCCCCGTGTTCACCTTGATCAGCATGTAGGTGAAGCCGCCGGCATCGGGCAAGGACTGGTGCGGGACCTGCGGCGGCATGTTCCACGATGTCGCCACGCTGCATCTGGTAGCCTTTCCCGTTCTTGATGAGCGTGCCGCGTTCCTCGCCGGGGCGGTTCGGGACGGGGCTCGCGGTTTTCGATCTCGC
>CAVXJU010000017.1:0-16887 GCA_963761935.1 Terriglobia bacterium
CAGGCCTCGCGCGGTTTCACCGTTCTGTTCGGCCCCAGCGGCGCCGGCAAAACTCTAACGCTCGATAGTATCGCCGGCTTCGCGCGCCCGGACCAAGGCCGCATCCTGCTGGACGACCAGATTCTTTTCGACGGCGCGGCCGGCGTTCATCTGGCCCCGCGCGCCCGGCGCTGCGGCTATGTCTTCCAAAACTACGCGTTGTTCCCGCATCTGAGCCTGCGCCAGAATCTCGAATTCGCCGCCGAGCGCATCCCGCGCCTCGAGCGCCACCGAAAAATAAACGAGATGCTGGAAAAATTCCATCTGGCCGAAGTATCCGGCCGCCGCCCCTACGAATTATCGGGCGGGCAGAAACAGCGCTGCTCCATCGCCCGCGCTTTGATCGGCGCGCCACGCCTGCTGCTGCTCGACGAACCCTCGCGCGGCCTGGATGCCCCGTTGCTGGCCGAACTGTATTCCCTGCTGCGGCAGGTTCGCGAAGAGTTCGACATCCCGATCCTGCTGGTCACGCACGATTTCGAAGAGTGCCTCGAGCTGGGCGATGAAATGATCGTGCTGCGCCAAGGGCGCTCGGTGCAGAGCGGACCGCCTGGCAGCATCCTGGATCAACCCGCCAACGTCGACGTCGCGCGCCTGCTGGGCGTCTTCAACCTGCTGCCGGTCGAGATCCGCTCGCTCGATCCCGGGCGCAATGCCAGCCGCCTGCGCTACCAGGAGTTCGAGCTCAACGGCCCATATTTCCCCGGCCGCCTGATCGGCGATCAGGTCTGGCTCTGCATCCGTCCCGACGTCCTTTCGGTGGCGCCGCGCAACGGACGCCCCGGAATGAATCAGATCCCGGCCGCGCTGGTTCGCAGGATTGAGAAACCCGATCGCGTGCGGCTGGAATTTTCCGGCGGCATCGCCGTTGACGCCGACCGCGCCACTCTCCAAAGCTACGGCAGCGTAAAAGAATGGATGATCGAGTTTCCGAACGCCGGCCTGCGCATTCTGTGAAGCGCTACGCGATTACGGATTCGTTCGATGTCGCGCGCCATGCGGCCGAAAAAGGCGCCAGCATGATCCAAATCCGCGCCAAGGATCTTCCAGCGCGCGCTTTGGCAGACCTGGTGCGAGCCGTCGTCGCGGTAGCCGCTTGCCCCGTGCTAGTCAACACCCGCACCGACGTGGCTCTGGCTTGCGGAGCGCAAGGTGTGCATCTGCCCGCCCATTCCATCGCACCCAGCACCATTCGCCGCATCACGCCACCGGGCTTTCTGATCGGCGTCTCTTGCCACACCATCCCGGAACTGCGCGCGGCGGAAAGCGAAGGCGCCGACTTCGCCGTTTTCGGTCCGATCTTCTTGAGCCCCACCAAATCCGTAACGCCGCTTGGGCTGGACGCGCTGCGCGAAGCCACCGCCGCCGTCCGCCTGCCCGTTTACGCGCTGGGCGGAGTTACGCGCGGAAGCGAACCGCTGTGCCTTCAGGCGGGCGCGGCCGGCATCGCAGGCATCTCCTTCTTCACGTAACATGAGGGTTGTCCCCTGTGACTCCCACCGAAACCAACAAATACCTGGGCGTGCTGCTGCGCTTCGGAGTCTTCGTCCTAATAGCGCTGCTCGGATATTTCCTTTTTCCGATGATCCTGCTGTTCTTCCTGGGCGAGGGCGCGCCGCTGGTGGTAGCGACGCTTTCAAGCTTCGCCGCCGCGGCAGTAGCCAACTCCGTCGCGCTTCGGATCTACGAGCGCGGGCAACTGGCCGATATCGGGCTGGGCTGGACCGCCGCATCGCGCCGCAATCTAATCATCGGCGTAACCGGAGGCGTGGGGGCAGGCGTGGTCGTTCTGGCCGGCCCGATCCTGGTTCGCGCCGCTGACCTCGTTCCAGTCCCCAACGAATCCCTGCATTGGGCCAGCCTGCTCTTCGTCACACTCATCCTTTTGTTTGGAGCCGTGGGCGAGGAAATGCTCTTTCGCGGATACGGATTCCAGATTCTGGTGCGCGCCATCGGCCCTTTCGCCACCATCCTGCCGATGGCCGTACTCTTCGCCTTGGCCCACAGTCCCAATCTGAATTTCACCTGGCTCGCGATGGTCAACACTTTCCTGTGGGGCGTCCTCTTCGGCTACGCTTTCGTGCGCAGCGGCGATCTCTGGCTGCCCATCGGCTTGCACTTCGGCTGGAACTTTACCATGCCGATTTTCGGGGTCAACCTGAGCGGGTTTACAATGGGAGTCACGGGGTATTCGGTGCAATGGAAAATCGGAGACCTGTGGAGTGGAGGCGCTTATGGCCCTGAGGGTGGGTTGCTCACAAGCGCGATTGCGGTGGCGCTGTTCTTTTTTCTGCAACGAGCCCCCATCGAGCACCAGGACGCCTTTCTGTTGCGGGAGCCGTCATCATGAATAAACGCTGGCTTCCGGTGGCTGGTTGTCTGCTGGCTTCGAGTTGGCTGCTCGGTTCCGCTAATGCCGCCGACAAGAAACTGACCGACGACGATCGGGTCGAAATCCTGCGTGGCTTGTTGTCTGAATACGCCACCGTGAAGTCCTTGTTGCCGCGTTCACCCAAGCCCCTGCCGTTTCTGAGCGATGGCACTTGGGACAAACAATTCTGGACGCAAACCGGACAGAGGTACGGCCCGGCCGCGCGCCTGGGCGACTCGATTCAGATCACCAAGGTCAGCATCGAGGACGACAAAATCATCTTCGAGATCAACCATGGCATGAAAGGGCAGCGCGGAAGCTGGCGCGATCACGTTCAGATCGGCATGGCCGGCCCGATCGGCGGCGGCGTGAGCCAAGTGGATCCTAATCAAAGCACCAGCGCTCCCAGCGGAACCAGCCTCGCGCTCATCTTCACTGGACCGGTTCCCCCGTTGAAAGCCGACGAGATCAAAAAGATTCTCCGCCCCATCCTGGTCTTCGACAACGATACCGCCACCGAAAATTACTTCGACACGCTGCCAGAGCCAGTCCAGCAAGCCATCAAAGCCAACAAAGTGATCGTAGGCATGGATCGCGATCAGGTGATCCTGGCGCTCGGCAAGCCGCGCCACAAGGAGCGCAACTCCGACAAGGACGGCAACGAGACGGAAGACTGGATTTACGGCGATCCTCCCGGCAAAATCACTTTCGTCACGTTCGCCGATGCCAAGGTGATCCGTGTCAAGGAAGCTTACGCCGATATCGGTGGCACCACGGCTTCGCCCGTGCCCGTTCGTTAACGTACGCGGCAATCCCTAAGGCGCGGGAGGCGTTTTCAGCTCGATACGCACCTGCTCGATCGCGGCGTCCGAATCGTTTTGAACCGGCGCGGAGCCTGGCGCGAGCCACTTGAATTTTCCGCCGGCCACCACAACTGCCGGAGATTCCGGATGCTCCGAAGCCGGGCAGGCGCTGTGCGCGGCGCAATGTACGCGCAGAATCCGGATCATGCGGCTCTCATAGGGCGTGTTGTCGGTGGGAGCGCGGCGGACATCCTGTTCGGGCTGGTCCACGCGCTCGGTCTTCAACTCGATCCGCAGATACTCGCTCTCGATGCCGTCCAACTCCTCGGCGGTGTGCCGTTCATACACGGCCTTTTGAAAACGTATCCCGCCCGCCTTGACCGGAGGACGAATGACCGGTTTTTCGCCGGTGTGCGTCAGCTTCAGGTGCCCGCCATCCGTGACGTAAACATAAACCGTGGGCGCCGGGGGATGCTCGTGTTCGGCGGTTTTCTCGTGCGGCAGATAGTGGACGCGCACGATCCGTACCCAGGGATTTTCGAACTCGATGGTCGCGTCAGTCGCGTACTCTTGAGCGAAAGCGGCCGCACCGAGCGCAACCGCCAGAGGCCAGAATTTTCGCATATCCGAAGTTCGATTTTAGCAGGCCGGCTACCCAGTTCACCGGCTAGTCCCGCGCTACTCTGGCGGCGAGGATGGTCCCTGTGATACACTCCCGGTCGAGTCCGCCCGCTCGGACAGACAGGAGTTGAGATGCCTGCGGCCACGCTTCGGCTGGTGATCGTACAAACCGCTCTTCTGACGTGTTTTCTGAGTTCCGCCAGCGCCCAATGGCTGGATTATCTGGACCCCTCCACACCGTTGACACCGGCCGGCAAACCGGACCTGTCGGCGAAAGCGCCGCGAACCATGGACGGCAAGCCGGACCTCTCAGGAGTCTGGCAAGTGGAACCGCCGCCGCCGGGCGAGATCGAGCGGCTCTACGGCAAAGACGTGGCTACCGGTCCTCTGGCGACCGCCGGTGACGACGTCAACCTTCACAGCAAGTATTTCATGAACATCTTCATCGATTACAAACGTGGTGAAGAACCACTCACCCCGGCAGCCCGCGCTGCCATGGCCGCCCGGCGCACGCAGGGCGGAGGCGAACGTCCGGCGCTTTCCTACTGTCTGCCTACTGGAATGCCAAACCGCTGGTTCTTCGACCGGCCGCTCACGATTTTCCAAACCCCGAAGCAACTGGGAATCTTCTATGAAGCGGACGGCTCGTTCCGCGAGATCCACACCGACGGCCGCAAACTGCCAGTGGAGCCGTTTCCTTCCTGGCTGGGTTATTCTTCCGGACACTGGGAAAGCGATACGCTTATCGTGGATTCGACCGGGTATAACGACAAAACGCGGCTCCCCGGGGGCTACCCGCACAGCGAGTCCATGCACATCCAGGAGCGGTTCCATCGCCGCGACTTCGGCCACCTGGACATCGATATCACGGTCGACGATCCGGTGATGCTCACAAAACCGGTAACGGTGCGGGTTACCGAACTCCTGCTCCCGACCAGCGATATGGTGGAGTATTTCTGCGCCGAAGGCGAGCGGGACGCGGAGAACATGAGCGCTGTTCGCGCGGCACAGAAAGCAGCACCGCCGGCTAGCCCTGTTCGCTAACGCGGCCGCGGATCAATCCTGCACCTAGCCCTGCAAGCTTCGCGGGGGCAAACCGACCCGTTGCTACACTGAACATATATGTCGATCAAGGTAGGCATAAACGGTTTCGGCCGGATCGGACGAAACGTAGTTCGCGCGGCGTTGGACCGCCCCGATATCGAGTTTGTCGCTGCTAACGACTTAACCGACACCAAGACGCTGGCGCATCTTTTGAAATACGATTCCATACTCGGCCCGCTGCACGCCGAGGTCAAGACCGAAGCCGATGCCATCACGGTCGGCGGCCGTCGCATTAAAATTTTCGCCATCAAAGATCCCGCCGAGCTGGATTGGAGTTCGCTAGGCGCTCAGATCGTGATCGAATCCACCGGCAAGTTCACCGAAGCCAAGGACGCCGCCAAGCATCTGCGCGGCACCGTCAAAAAAGTCATCATCTCGGCACCCGCCAAGAACGAAGACGTCACCATCGTCCTGGGCGTCAACGACGAAATGTACAACCCCGCCAAGCACAAGATCATTTCCAATGCCTCCTGCACTACCAACTGTCTGGCGCCGGTGGTGAAGGTGCTGCACGAAAAATTCGGCATCGCCAAGGGCTCGATGACCACCATCCACAGCTATACCAACGATCAAAACGTGCTCGATTTTCCGCACAAGGATTTGAGACGCGCGCGTGCCGCCGCGGTCAACATGATCCCCACCACCACCGGCGCCGCCAAAGCCATCGGCCTGGTGATGCCGGAGCTGAAAGGCAAGCTGGACGGCTATTCCATGCGCGTCCCGACACCCGACGTCTCCGCGGTGGACCTGGTGGCCGTGCTCTCGAAAAGCACAACCACCGAAGAGGTCAATAAAGCTCTCGAAGACGCCGCCAACGGCCCAATGAAGGGCATCCTGGCCTACACGGCAGATCCGGTGGTGTCCACCGACATGCTGCACAACCCGGCCAGCTCCATCGTGGACTCCCTGATGACCAAGGTCCTGGACGGCAATCTGGTAAAAGTCCTGGCGTGGTACGACAACGAATGGGGCTACTCGATGCGCATCGTCGACATGATCGACTTCGTGGCCAAGCAAGGCCTCAACTAACACGCGTTGACCGTCTTGTCCCGGCGCGCGGCGAATTGACATCGCCCGCCAGCATCCATAAACTCGACTCATGCGCAAAACACCGCGGCTCGCAATTCCCGCGCTTGCTCTGATAGCCACGCTAGGCGCTCAAAACCCGCCCGGCCGCGCCTCGATCGCCGGTAAGTTCGATACGCCGCAGGTGCGTGTCTATGTGGCGACGCTCGCGCCCCACACGCCAGTGCAGTCGCGGAATGGCCATGCCACCAATCGCGTTCTGATCTATCTCGACAATGGCGCCATGACCCGGCAAGACGGCGACCGAAAAGCTGAACTCGAGGTCCACCGCGGCGAAGTTCGCTGGCGTCCGGCTAGTGGTGCGTACGTGGCCGAGGACATCAGCGATCATCCCATTCGCATTCTGGAGATCGATTTGAAAGGCAAGCCGGCCGGCCCGGCGCCGGTTTCAAAACTGGATCCGACGGTGGTCGATGCCAAGCATTACAAGGTCGAATTCGAGAACGAGCAGGTGCGCGTTCTTCGAGTCCACTACGACGCTCACGACCAGGGCGTGGAGCATGAACACATCCTCAACCGCGTGGTCTTGTATCTCAACGATCAAGCCGCAGCGAAGGCCGATGATGTACGCATCGGCGGGGCTGGCGTCCACACTGAGCGAAACAACGGCGACCAGCCGGCCGACCGAATCGCGGTTGAGATTAAGTAGCTCGATCAGTCCATCGGCCCATCCAGACTGTGGTATGTCAAAAGCAACGAACTTCGATGCGGTGCGAAAGATCGGTCTCGCGCTGCCGGGCGTCGAGGAAAGCACCGCCTACGGCGCGCCGGCTATAAAGATCAAAGGCAAGCTGCTGGCGTGCATTGCGTCGAACAAATCCGCCGAACCGAACACTCTGGTGGCGCGCGTCGGTTTTGAACAAAGAGAAGAGCTGCTGAAGCAGGACCCTAAGACGTACTACCTGACGCCGCACTACGAGAATTATCCTCTGGTGCTGGCACGCTTGCCTCGGATTGGGTCGGACGCGCTCGGGAGCTTATTGAAACTCGCATGGCGATTTGCGGCCACCAAGAAGCCCGCGCGAAAAAGAACGCGGTCGCTATAACGGTTCGATCAGGCGCGGCTGGCTGGCGATCGAGGTTACAGGGTTTTCGAGTAGATCCTGCAGAAGGCCGTCGCGAAGACTGTAGACCCAACCGTGCACGGCCAGCGTTTGGCGCTCTTTCCAGGCACTCTGAACGATGGTCGAATCGCACACATGGCGAACTTGCTCGACGACGTTCAGGCGGCAAAGCGCAGGACCGCGATCCTCGACCGGAAGCTCTGCGATGGTCTTGGAAAACTTATCGCGGATGTCGGCCAGATGGCGCAGCCAATTACTCACCAGACCGAGCTCGCGTTTTTCGAGCACAGCCTGAACGCCGCCGCAACCATAGTGGCCGCAGACTATGATGTGCTCCACCTTCAAGACTTCGACCGCGTACTGCATCACCGCGAGGCAGTTTAGATCGGTGTGCACCACCAGGTTGGCGACGTTGCGATGGACGAACAACTCGCCCGGCAGCAGGCCCACGATTTCGTTGGCCGGGACGCGGCTGTCGGAGCATCCGATCCAGAGGTACTGGGGCGCCTGCTGCTCGGAAAGCTTGCGGAAGAAGGCCGGGTCGCGCTGGGTCAGTTGCCGGGACCAGGCGCGGTTGTTGTCGAAGAGTTGTTGCAGTTTCAGTGAAGGCGGGCTCAATAAGTGAATATACGACGTCCAGTGGTATCGATGTAGGCATAGTCGGCATGCGCCTGCGCGGCGTCCGTCGAAGACAGCTTGACATCGGCCAGCCCCTTGAAGAAAGGGCTTGCCGCATCGAATTGGCCCGGGAATGCGCGGATACCCTGACGGTTGATATACCAGAACGGTCCAGACGGATTACCGACCACGGCGAAGCCTTCGCTGAAATCTTCCGCATAAGTCCACTGCGGAAGGATGGCGATGTTTCCGGACTGGCCGGCATAGCCAGAGAAGCCATGATCCTGAATCCGAGATAGCCCGGACGCGAATGGCTCCGCGTCATCGAACTTGGGAGGTACCGCCAACGCACCCGTCCTGTCGATATAGGCCCACAGTTTGCCGATCTGAACGGGAGCTAGTCCTTCGGAAAACTCGCGGGCGTTGTCGAAGCGCTCCTTAGTAATCACCCGCCCGGTTTTGTCAATGTAGGTGAATTTACAAGGCGGCCGATTGAAGTCGTTCCCTCCGCCGGCGACGCGAGGACTCGCGCAGGCGCCGTCAGGAGAATAAATGCAACCTCCCTCCGTGACCACTCTCGCCATGCCGTCGCTGAAGCCAGTTGCGTCAGGGAACCGCGGTTTGATCACGAAGTCACCTGAATGATCGATGAAACCGTATTTCCCATAGACCTGAATCAGCGCGAGGCCATCTGAAAACGGCCAAACATAGCTATCATGGCCTGTTTCGAATCGAGGGCTAATCGCGAACTCGCCAGAGGTGTTGATGTATCCCCAGAGATTCTCCCCCTTCCGCATCGCGACGGCGAGCCCTTCGGAAAAATCCCAGCCGCGATAGAGATTTTTATCGAGAACGACTTTGCCGGTTCGGTCGATGTAGCGCCCATCGCTGACGGCGATCTCGAGCAATCCATCGTGGAATTCAGAACCATAATTTCCGTGAGGATCGAGGGTGGGCGGAATGATTACGTGCCCGGAGCGATCAATGTAGCCGGCGCGTCCGTTTTTGATGAAGCGGTACAGCGGATCGGCTGTCTTCGTGCGCGGTATCCAGATCGGGTAATCGGCGGAACAGGCGAACGCAACGGTCGCCGCTAGTGCGAGAATTAGCGGCTTGAACATTGATCCCATATTACTCTCGTTGCGTTCTTAATCGATAGGCAATAGTCGAATCCGGTGGCGGATTGGATCGACCGTAACAAGCGAGCCACTCTCGAGGTACGTTTGTGCCCCATCAATAGCGCGGAGTACGGCATTTCCGATCGCTTTCGGCAGCACATCCTGAGTACGGACCTGAATTACGCTAGGCTGCTTCGCTCCCTGAGCGGCAAGCAGCCTTGCGAAGTCCAGATCGTGAGTAAAAATAATGTAGCCATTGGTGGAAGCGTAATCCAGGATAGTGGTGTCCGGTGCAGACGGATCACCGACGGTTGACCAGTGAACCGAGGCGAAGCCGTGATCGGCAAAGAACGCAACCCAGAGTGGGCTCAAATTCATGTCGACCAAAAACTTCATTTCGTGGGTAGAAGGACCTCTATTTCATCGACTCTCCACGCCGCGTATGAAAGCGCCTGACGAATGTCGGCTTCTTCCAAATAAGGATAAGCCTGGAGAATCTCAGCGAAGGAGCGGCCTGCTGCCACCAGTCCGACAATAGTGCCGACCGTGACGCGCATGCCGCGCACGCAGGGCTTGCCGCCCATAACATCGGGATTGCGCGTAATTCGGTCGAGCTCGGGCATAGAACGATTTTATCGTGGACGTGAATCGACGGCGTAACTGTGCCGGGCGGCGGCCGGCCGATCTGAATCTGTACACCATCTCCAGCGTTGCGGTATCTTGCTCGCATGCCGTCTTCTCGATATCGGGCGCTGCTTCAAAAAACTCACCAACTCGCCATTGAATTTCTGGATTCACTGGACCAACATCCGGTCGGGCGGCCGGTGGACTTCGCTGCACTGATTGACAGTGCCGGGGGGCCGTTGCCGGTAGAAGGGGAAGATCCAGTCTGCGTAATCGAGCATTTGGTCAGGTCGATGGACGCCGGGCTCACCGCGTCCGCGGGGCCGAGGTATTTCGGATTCGTTACCGGCGGATCCGTTCCAGCAGCGGTTGCGGCCGATTGGCTTACCAGCGTCTGGGATCAAAACGGTTTCAATTCCATCACCTCGCCCGCTGCCGCTGCCGCCGAGGAGATCGCGGCCCGATGGTTAGTCGATCTCTTCGGGCTGCCTACCGGTACCAGCGTAGGATTCACCACGGGCTGCACGATGTCCAACTTTACAGCCCTGGCGGCCGCGCGGCACGCTCTTTTGCGCCGGCTCGGATGGGATGTCGAAAGCCAGGGGCTGTTCGGAGCGCCTCCGATCAGGGTGATCGCGAGCGAGGAATCGCATGTGACGATTTTTGCGGCGCTGCAGATGCTCGGGTTCGGACGCGATCGCGTGCAACGGATTGCTACCGACTCCGAAGGGCGGATGGAGATCGCAGAACTTCGCGACGCGCTACACGGTGTCCGCGATCCGGTGCTGGTCTGCGCGCAGGCAGGGAATGTCAACACGGGCACATTCGATCCAATATCTGAAATTGCCGAGTGCGTTCACGCCGCGTCCGGATGGCTGCACGTGGATGGAGCTTTTGGATTGTGGGCCGCCTCTTCGCCGGCCTATCGAGCACTGGCGCAGGGCATCGAGCAGGCCGATTCCATTGCTTCCGATTGTCACAAATGGCTGAACGTGCCCTACGATTCGGGCCTGGTTTTCGTCCGCGATCCGGCGGCGCACCATGCTGCCATGACGCTAAGCGCGGCTTATTATGGCGAACGTCCGGACGTGGCACGCGACAACTACAACTGGGTTGCAGAGGCTTCGCGGCGCGCCCGCGGATTTGTCGTCTATGCGGCGCTACGCAGCCTCGGGCGGCAAGGGATCGCGGAAATGATCGAACGTTGTTGTACGCTGGCGCGGCGCATGGCGGACCGGCTGTCCGAAGCGCGGGGCGTCGAAATCCTCAACGAGGTTGTTCTCAATCAGGTGTTGGTCCGTTTCGGTGCGGACGCGCTGACTACCGAGATCATCCGCAAGGTGCAGCAAGATGGCACTTGTTGGGCGGGTCCCACCACGTGGCACGGCATGAGCGCGATGCGTATCTCGATTTCCAACTGGTCCACGTCCGAGGCCGACATCGACGTCTCTGCCGACGCGATCCTGCGCTGCGCGAACACAGTGGCGACAGCGGCTTGAAAGCTGGTTACAATCAAGATCACTCTCAAATTGAGGTGATCGCGTGAGAACTCTTTCGGCGGCGTTCGCGATGTTGTCCATGGGGATCGCCCTGGATGCCCAGGTGCAGTCTCCGCCCGCTCCCTGGCGTGGCGCCGGGCCAACGCCTTGCGTGGGTTCGGATGGCGGCATCTATCAGTGCCCTCCGGCGCGCGGAGTGATCGCGGTGCGGGCCGGACATCTGTTCGACAGCAAAGCCGGACGCATGCTCTCAAAGCAAGTGATCGTGATTTCGGGCGAGCGCATTACCGAGGTTGGCGCGGAGGGTCAGGTGAAGATTCCCGCCGGCGCCCAGGTGTTCGATCTGAGCCGCGCGACGGTGCTGCCGGGGTTGATCGATGCCCACACGCACATGTTCGACACGCGCGGGCGCAACGGGACCACCGAAAAATCGATGGTGATCGCGGTGGCGAACGTGCAATCCGATCTGCGCGCGGGATTCACAGCGGCGCGGGACATGAGTACGCACGGTAACGGATACGGCGACGTTGAGATCCGCGATGCCATCAATCAGGGTCGCATCGACGGGCCGCGCTATCAGGTGTCGACCCTGGGAATCGTATGGGGCGCGACGCCCAAGGATCCCGCCCGTCCCGAAAATCCGTTGGCGAGCACGGTCGTTCGATCGGCTGAAGAAGGACGCGCCGCGGTGCGCGAGCAGATTGCACACGGCGCCGATTGGATCAAGCTATTCCCGGCGGGCAATTATTCGTTCACCGCCGATGGGCGGGATAAATATCAGGTCACATATCCGCTGGAAGTGGTCGAAGCCATGGTCGACGAGACGCATCGGCTCGGCAAGAAAGCGGGCTGCCACGTGTACGGCGGCGAAGGACTGAAGAACGCGATTGTCGCCGGATGCGACACGATCGAGCACGGCTTCGGGTTGAATCAGGAATTGATCAACATGATGGCCGCCAAAGGACTGTATTACGACCCGACCATCGTACGCTACATCGAGCCGTACATGGACGATAACGACTCGAAGAACACGGGCGGTAAGTTTCGCATAATTCCGATTTTCGAGCGCGCGACGTCAATGGCGGCAGCGACCAAAGGCATCAAGATGATGGTGGGCAGCGGCGTAGATGGTTCCACCTTCGCGCACGGGTCCCAGGCGCTCGAATTTGAGGCGCTGGTGAAGCAGGCGGAAATGACACCCGCGCGCGCGATCCAGAGCGGCACCATCGTCAACGCGGAGGCGCTGGGCTGGCAGGATCAGATTGGGTCCGTCGACCAAGGGAAGTACGCGGATCTGGTCGCGGTATCGGGCGATCCGCTGGCTGACATCACGGAGCTGCAGCGCGTGAAATTCGTCATGAAAGGCGGAAAAGTGATTCGCAACGATATGGAAGCTGGCGCGGCGTCCAGCCGGTGATTCGAGCAAGGGCCATGCGGCACGATCTGGCGGTTTTGTTCGAGCATCCGGAGTGGCAGAAGCCGCTATTTGCGGCGCTGAAGCGGCGTGGTGTGCGCTTTGTGGCCTATGATCTGAAGCGCGCGGCTTTCGATCCGGATCGCGTGCCAGAGGCCGCGCTGTATTTCAATCAAGCGAGTCCAAGCGCGTACGTACGCGGGAACACGCGTGCGGTACCGCTGGCTCTGGCGCTGATGCGCTCGCTCGAGCTGGGCGGCGCGCGGGTTTTGAATGGCTCGCGGGCATTCGCGCTCGAAATCAGTAAGTCGGCGCAGGCCGCGTTGATGCGCTGCTTGAACATCCGGCATCCACGAACGCTGGCATTCAACGACGCGGACGCGGCGTTGGAGCAATGGGATCGATGGCCGGCGTTGCTCAAGCCGGAGCAGGGCGGGAGCGGCGCGCGTATGTATCTGCTGAATTCCGGGGAAGAGCTGGTGCGCTTGCTGCGCGACCGGCCGGAACTTTGGCTGCCCGACAATCTGCTGCTGCTTCAGGAATATTTCGAGGTGGATGCGGCGCGCGGGATCGTCCGCATGGAGTTTTTGGGCGGCGAGCTGTTGTATGCGATGCGCGTGGTTTCACACGGCGCCTTCAATCTCTGTCCGTCGGAGACGTGCAATCCCGAGGGCGGTGCGGCGGCTGAGTGCTACGTCGAAACAAAACCTGTCCAGCCGGTGGAATTCTATCCATATAAGGATGTGCCTGCTGCCGCGGTGGAAGCTGGCCAGAGACTGATGGCGGCGGGCGGGCTGGATGTCGGAGGCATCGAGTATCTCGAAGCCCGCGACGGCGGACTCGTGTTTTACGACATCAACGCAAATTCCAATCTGCGCGCGCCCATCGCAAAGGAGTTTGGGTTCGACCCTTTTGAGCGCGTAGTAGATTTTCTGGTGGCGAAGATCGGCGATTAGCGTCGGGTGTTCGCAGGAGTACGCACGCCACGGGTCTGGCTAAGCTTCTTCAACATGTCGACATTGCGGCGGGCGTCCTCCGGCTTGTCGTGCGGTGTTTCCAGGATGAAGGCTTTCTTGCGCAGTCGCGGATGAGTTAGGATCGCGCGAAAGCCTTGTTCGCCGATGTGGCCTTCCCCGATGTGCTGATGGCGGTCCAGGTGCGAACCAAGCGGCGCCTTCGAATCGTTGGCGTGGATCACCGGGACATTGTCCCAGCCTAGAATCTTATCGACCATGGCGACCGTCTGATTGACGCCCACCGGATGCGAGATATCGAAGCCGGACACCAGCAGATGGCAGGTGTCGATGCAAAACCCGATTTTCAGCTCGCTTAGCTCGGCGGCAAATTGGCGCATCACCGCGAGTTCTTCGAGACGGCTCCCCAGCGCCGCGCCCGCGCCGGCTGTGTTTTCAAGCAGCACTGTCAGCGCCGCGGTGTCGAGTCCTTGCGCGGCTTCGGCCAGCGAACGGATCACCGCATAGATGCCCTGTTCCACCGAATGTCCCTTGCAGTTGCCGGGATGAGCCACCAGGTACTCGGCTCCGATGGCAAGCGCGCGCTCGATCTCGCCGCGAAAGGCCTGCGTCGATTGCAGCCGCAGCGCTTCGGTGCAGGAAGCCAGGTTGATGAGGTAGTTATCGTGGATCACCAACGGATAAAGGTCATGACGCTCGCGGGCGCGGGCCAGCAATTTGATTTCGCTCGCGGCGGGGACCGGCGACGCACGCCACATGCGCGGACTGGCGGAGAATATCTGAAACGTATTACCGCCTGCTTCCACGGCTTCGAGCGCGGCGCGCTCGAGAGACTTTGAGATGGACGTGTGCAGCCCGAGTCGCAAGCAGTGATCTTAGCGTACTAATCCAACCGAGGAGCTACGGCTTTTGCCTGAGTGCGCGCGCGATAGCCTCGTGTCAACATGATCCTGTGAGATTGTTTGGGATCGGGCTGGCAGTGATCGGCTTGGGCTCACTGGCCGGCTGCGCGCGGGCACGCGTGACCACCGCCGTTCAGGCCGATGGCTCGTGGACTCGAACCGTGATGCTCACGGGCCAGGAAAAGAAAGACATGCAAGTTACGCCGACGCTGGATGACACGTTCGTGATTCCGTCCGGCGACGGCTGGCAGTCGCAAGAAGTGATGAGGAACGGCGATCGTGTATTGACGCTGGAGCGCACGCTCGCAGCCGGCGCGTCGCTTCAGGGCGATGTTTCTCTCAAAGCGGGTGCGGGCGGCCAGCTGCGGCTGACGAACGAAGTTACGGTGACGCGCGTGGGTCCGCGTCGCTTCGAATATCGCGAGACGCTGAAGTGGAAGGGCGGCCCCAGCCAAGCCATTAGCCAGCTGAAGCCGGAGGATCTGGCCATCGTCAAGTCAATCCTGCCAACGCCGCTTGCCACCGACGCCAACGCGCGTGCCCTCACCGCTAAAATGACGGCTCTGCTGATGCCCATGCTGTTCGGGCCCGGCGATCCCCTGTTAGCAACGGGATTGTTACATCCGGATCTGGCGGCGCGCCGCGTGGGCCAGCGCATCGGAACAGCCCTGATACAGGCGCTTCAGGACCAGTTCGACGATCAGCTCACCGCTGCCCAACGCAGGGAGGTGGCGCGGCAACTGATTCAGGAAACATTCAACTCGGCGAAGATGACTACGCCCGATCCCGCCACGGCCGTTTCAGGCAAGAACGATACCGGCGGCCTGACCCCGCTGATGTTCATCGTAAAGACGCCTGGGCGCATCGTCTCCTCTAATGGCGAGGTCGACGATTTGAGTGGTGAGGTGTTCTGGGCGCTGTTCGATGCGGCCGCCTCCGTTCAGGACGTAGTCATGACAGCCGTGGTCGAAATTCCGTGAGCCGATGAGCTGACTACGCCTCGCAGGAGCGCTTCCGCGGCGCCATTGATACTATTCTAAAGTTTCATGCCGTCTCGCTCGGGCCTGCTGTGGAAAACAAAGCTGCCGAATGTCGAATGTGCGGTCCTTCCGGCGTCGACAACGCGTCCGAACCCCCTTGTGGTTGGCGATTTGGTGGTCGTATCGGTGTTCTCGCCAGGCGCGATCTGCGCACTGGACAAAAAGAGCGGCAATCTGGTTTGGCGGAAGTCTTTGCTACCGTTCGCAAGCGAGGCCGTATATTCTGCGGGAGGCAGCCTCTTTGCTTCCACCTCACAGAGCATCTTCGCTTTGGATCCCAGGAATGGCGCAACCCGGTGGGAGTTCAAACCCTACGAACGGCCCGGCGAATGGATCTACTCTCGACCCGTCGTGCATCGCGGGCTGCTGTTTTTCGGCGACCGAACCGGCATCTTCCGTTGTCTGGATGCCAAGACCGGAAAATGCCGCTGGCAGCGACGGCATCGTCCAGCCGACCGAATGACCAGACCAACTCAACAGCGCTAGTCAAATGGCCCCGAGTAGTCACGGCGTCTAACAACGGCGTCGTTGTGGCTTCGAGGCGCCGACGGGCAAGACGGTTTGGCGCCATAAGGTGGATGGCCCGTGCACGCACGAACTTCTCCGTATCGGGTCGACTGTAGTCGTTCCGGCGCGCTCCGTGTACGCCTTGGACCTGCGTACTGGTTTGGTGAAATATCGGCTGAAGTTCGCCGGCCAGAAAGTGTACTCAGCGGCTGTGGCAGGACCAAGGCTGCTCGCCGTGGTGGGGCCGGACTACGATACAACCGGGGCCGTGCCGGACTGCTCCGGCTGGGAACTTGTAATCGCAGAGCGCGGGCGCTTGCGAGCGAGACGCCCAATCCCCGGTATCAGCGCACTTCGAACGTGCACTGAGACGGGCTTGGCCTATCTTCTTGACGTGGCTTCCGTTGACGTCATTGACCCGGCAACGGGATCATCGCTGGCTTCAAAACAAAAACTCATGATGGCGTTGCCGGATGTGAAAAACGGCATATTGTATGGCTTCGCGGATGACAGGTTTGTTTTCGCTGAGGCCCATCGTCGAGGAGCACTGTTTCCACCTAGTGAGAGGACTTGAAAACGCTATAGCGCGCAATCTCAGCAATGGCGGTGCGTGAGCCGGGCACTTTGACGGACCGCTTACAGTCCCGCCCTGCTTAACGGTACAATGCGACCATGTTCGTTCCTTTGACTCCGGTCCGGTGTCTGCATCGGGCCGTGGACCTGTTCGGAAAAAAGATCGGTGTGGTGTGCGGCGCGCGCCAGTTCACCTTTGAGCAGTTCGGCGAGCGCTGTGAAAAGCTGGCCACCGCGCTTTCCCAAGAGGGGATTCAGCACGGCGATCGCGTCGCGTACTTGAGCTTCAACAATCACCAGTTGCTGGAAGGCTATTACGGCGTGGTGCAGGCGCGGGCAATCGTGATGCCGCTCAACGTCCGCCTGTCGCCGCTGGAGCTGGTCAACATTCTGAATCATTCCGGCGCGCGGATGTTGATTTTTGAAAACGATTTCGCGCCGCTGGTCGAGCAGTTGAAGCCCGCCTGCCGCGAAATCCAGCGCTTCGTCACCATCAACGACAAGATCCCCGTAGCGGGAGAAAAACAATC
>CAVXJU010000018.1:0-11819 GCA_963761935.1 Terriglobia bacterium
CTCGAACCCGATGTATACTGATCGACACGTTGGCGGCCGGCCATCCCATAGGAAAGCCGGGGACGGCAGCATCGTCGTCACCGACGGCTACGGCAATTCCCGCATCGCGAAATTAACCCGCGAAGCGAATCCGGTGAACTATTGGGCGACCGCGGCACTAAGAACGGCAAGTTCAACACACCGCACAACATCGTGATCGACCACAACAACCTCCTGTATGTGGCCGACCGCCAGAACAGCCGCGTCCAGGTGTTCGACACCGACCGGAATTTCAAAAACGTGTGGAATTTGCCCGGTCTGGCATGGTCGTTGTGCATCACGCCCGGACTGAATCAGGTGATTTACGTCGGCAGCGTCGGCAAAATCTTCAAGCTGGATCTGAGTGGCAAGCTGCTGGGCGAGTTCGGCAAGCTGGGGCGGATCTCCGGATATTTCGATTCCATTCATGCCCTGGCGTGTCCGGATGAAAAGACCTTGTACATCGCCAACGAGTTCAGCTACCGGTTCGACAAGATCGTGCTGCCGTAAGGTCCGCTAAGCGGGAAATCCGGGCATTTCGCGGAGCTCGCGGATATGGCCGGCGTGGCTCTCGGCATGGTGCGCATTGCCGTTGAGCCATTGGTAGCCATCCAGCGGTCCCAGCACCGTGTGCGGCGAGAAGTGGCTGCGCAGATCGTCTTGCGTGCCAAGCGCGAACTCCAGCGTCCGTTCCCGCGCTGTCAGGAATGCCGCCAAAGCGTCCGCCAGCGATTGGAACCGGCCGCCCGGTATTAGCATCGCAGGAGCCCGATTGACGCCCCGCGGCATGGGTGTCTCGCGGATCTTTTGCTCGCGCTCTAGCCGCTGTTCTTCTGTCTCCGGCCGCGCGGGCGTATCCAGGCTGCGGCGAATCATCTCAACCAGCGCATCGTCGGAGACGGCCAGATGTTCGACGTATTCCAGGATCGACCAGCGGTCCGGCGCGGGTTTCCAGCGAGCCTGCGCTTCGGTGACTCCATCCACCGCTTCCAGCAAAGTCTGGCGGCTGCGCGTGAGCCGCTTGATCGCGCTTTCGCGTTCTTTGTCGGTCAGCATTTAATTATTCGACGAACAGTTCGCTCAGCGGGACGCTGATGTCCGGATCGTGGGTCTCGAGGACACCGGATTTTGCTTCCACCATACCGGCTTGTGTCACAATATAGCCTTTTCGGATCCACGGATTAATGATCCAGATGTATGGCACGCCAAAATCGAGGTATTCGTCAATCTTTTCTGCATATACCGCATGGTGTCGTCCTTCGAGAGGATCTCGATACAAAGATGCGGCGGTGAGGTAACGATCTCTTCCTCAGCCTGCGGCAATTTGACAACGGTCACATCCGGAACTGCGGAAGCGGGTCGAGCTAACTTGAACCCGCTGCTCGGGAATCACTCGATCCCGTATTGCTGCGACCGCGCATCCAGATAGAGGATCAGATTCTTTTGAATTCTGCCGTGTGTCTTCTCGCCCAAGTTTCTCTCCACGATCTCGCCGTCAACATATTCGCGATCCGGAGAATAACTGGAGCGGAGATATTCCTCGACCGGGATGAGAGTGGCCGATCCCATAGTTTAAGGTTACTCTAAATACCCGGTAGTGGGTCAGTTTCAAACTGACCCACTACCAAATCAGCCTTTCTTTCAGCGTGCGGACGCGGTCGCGCGACACGCTCAGCTCGGTGTGCTTGGGGTCCTTCAAGCGCACCATCACGAGAACCAGGCATGCAGCTCGTGGATGTAGTCGAGATTGAGCAAGGTGCCGCGGTGGATGCGGATGAATTTGCGCGGATCGAGTTTTTGTTCGAACTCCAGGATGGTATGGTCGACCACGTAATTCTTCGCGCCAGTGGCGGCGTAGGTGAGCCGATTCGCGATGCGACGCGATCCGGATATTGTGCTTGCTTGGCTGGATTGGCCAAAGCCGCCACGCGCGCCAGCAACTCCTTAACCTCAGGCCGCGGTTCGGCGCCCCCGCGCATGCGCTCGATTTTGTCAAGCGCGCGATCCAGCTGCGCCGCTTCAATCGGTTTCAGCAAATAGTCGATGGAATTGACGCCAAATGCCTCCAGCGCGTACTGGCCATAGGCGGTGGTGAAAACGATCAGCGGCTGCGGCTCGATTCGCGAGAGCATTTCAAAGCCGGTCATCCCTGGCATTTCGATGTCCAGGAACAGAACGTCTGGCTTGGCGGTGCGGATGGCGGAGACAGCCTGCTCGGGGTCGCTGCTCTGCCCCACGATTTCCACGCGTTTCGTGGCGGCCAGCATGCGGCTCAGGCGCTTGACCGCCAGCGGCTCGTCGTCAACCAGAAACGCTCGCATGTCCGTTGGCGCTCTGTGGAACCGAGAGCGTGATTTGATTGCGATTGCCTGAGCGCTCCAGCGCCAGCCCAGCCTGCTGGCCAAAAAGCGCCACCAGCCGCCCCTTCAAGATATCGAGCCCGTGGCCGGATGGCGCGGCGTCTAACGCGAACTCGGGGCCTTCGTCCCGTACCTCGATGCGCAGCGAACCGTTGTCGCGTGCAAGAGCTACCCGAATCTCGCCGCCCGACCGGCTGCGCGCTACCGCGTGCTTGACGCTGTTCTCCACCAAAGTTTGAATCGCCAGCGGCGGCACTTTGCTCTCGCCCACTTCGGGCGGCACGTCGATCTGAAAGCGCAGCCGATCGCCAAAACGCGCTTGCTCGATGGCCAGGTAGTCCGAAACGATCTTGATCTCGCGCTCCAGCGGCACCAGCCCGGAATGATTCGCGTCCAGCGAGAAGCGCAGCAGCGCGGCCATCCGCTCCACCAATTGCTCGGCGCGTTTCGGATCTTCGGGAATCAACGACGAAATCGAGTTCAGCGTATTGAATAAAAAATGCGGATGGATGCGCGATTCAAGCGATGCCAGTTGCGCTTCCGTGGCCAGCTTCAAAGCGCGCTCGCGCTCCAATTCCTTGGTCCGCAGCGCCAGCGTCGTTTCTTCCAGGCGGGAGCGAAAGCTCTCATACATGGAAATAAAGCCGCAAGCAACCACCGTCAGAAAAATGGAGATCTTGAGGCTGCCCAGGAACTCGGCCCAGTACTGGTTAGCCGGAGTCCAGCCGATGGCGATGAAAATGAGACACGCGAGCAAGCCACCCACGAGTGCGGATCCGAACGCAGTCGCGGCTCGCAGCAGCCAGCCCGCCCAAACAGCAACTTTTTCGCTGGCGATCCAAACGCGCGGCATCGTTGCAAATGCCAGCGAGCCGATGCAGTGCGCGTAAATCAGGGAATACCCGAAACTGCCCAGCAGGTGATGCCATGAGACGTCATGTTCGAGAGCCAACTGCAGGAACGGCGGAATGAGGGCAAGCGTGGTGTTTACAATCAGAATTCGCAGCAATAATTTCTTCGTACACATCGTCGATCGCCCTGTTTTACAACCGCAGCTATTTTCCAGTATGGCAGCCGAGGCAGCCAGCCTGTGCCGGCGCGAGCGACTTCGTCTCCAACCACACCGCAGCCGACTTCGCGTACGGCGTGCCCGGCATTTCCTTCTGGATTCTTTCGAACCATTGCTGTGCTTTTTCCTGGTCGCCCAGGCGGCTATATCCGTCCGCCAGGCCGATCATCAGTTCACCGCGCGGGTGCGTCGGAAGCTGGCTCAGATCCGGCCCTTGTAGCTCATAAGCTTTCTCGAAATCCTGCACGCCGGTCTGAATGAGCTGGCGCGCCATTTCCGGCGGGACCCGATGCGATGCCGTGAGCAGCACCGCGCCGCGCGGTAGGATCACTCCCTGCTCATCCGGATCAAGTGCGACCGCGTCCGCCATTTCCTTCAGCCCGCGCTGCCAAAGCTCCCCACCCTTCTGCGAGTCGCCTTTCTGAAAAGCCCGCCCCGCTTCGAAAAACACACCCGCACCATGCCAGACCAGCGCCTGAGCGTTCTTGGGATCGGACGCCAGCGCATCCTCGCAGATCTTGAGACCCTTTTCGAGCGAGGCCGTGTCGCCTGAAAATCCGGCGAAAAAGTAATTTCGGACTGTGTAGTCGAATCGCTCCTGGCTCATCAAAAAGCCGGTAGCGCCGATCAAAACAACCGCTGCAAACTTGAATTTCATGTGGACTCCTCTCTGCAAGCAAGAGTACGCTTGCTCTGGGCTTGCCGCGCCCAATTTCCGACCATTCGTCAATAGGAGGGATGAGCGGTAGCCAGCGTCCGACGGCCGCCCGGCCATTCGAGATGCATATCGCGGCTCACTTCTTCGAGCATTTCGGCCGTAGCCACGTTACTCGACTGCGCAAAACAGGTGAGCAGCAAATTGTCGCAGATGGAATTGATCAGCCGCGGAATGCCTTGCGAGCGCTGCTGGATCGCGGCCAGAATTTCGGAAGGAAAAACCGTCTGGTCCGGCATCCCCGCTTTGTTGAGACGCGCCGCGATATATTGGGCGGTTTCTTCGGCCGAGAATGGCTCCAGCCGGCAACGCAGTACGATCCGCTGTTTGAGCTGCCGCAGTTCGGGATCTTCGAGCCTGCGGTCCAGCTCGGTTTGTCCGGCCAGCACGATCTGGAGCAATTTACCGCGCCTGGTCTCCATATTACTAAGCAGCCGCACTTCCTCCAGAACATCGCTGGCCAGACTGTGGGCTTCGTCCAGGATCAAGGCGGTGGTTCGGCCTTGCTCAGCCCGCTGCAGCAGAAAATTATTCAATGCGAACAGAACTTCGGTCTTGGAGTTGCGATCGCAAGCCAACTCCAGATCGTAGGCCAGCATTTGAAAGAACTGATCCACGCTGAGCCGCGAGTTGAACAGCGAGGCGAACGCGATCTGGCGCGCGGTCAAGAAATCGCGCAGGCATTCGAGCATGGTGGTTTTCCCCGTCCCCACCTCGCCCGTAAGTACGATGAAGCCTTTGCGCGCTTCCACGCCATAAGTCAGATTGGCCAACACCTCTTCGTGCTGCGCGCTACGGAAATAGAACGCCGGATCAGGACTAAGGCTGAAGGGACACTCCGAGAATCCGAAATAATTGTTGTACATGCGGGAGGCGGAACGCGGAGTTGGCAGTCCGTGTCTTAGGATCTTCTTGAGGGCATCTTAGCACGCCGCGCGCGCCGGCACGGCTCAATCGCCAATCGTCAGATGCACAAACCCGGCCAGCGACGCCGGTTGATTCGCGAGAAAAATAATCTTCCGCGTCTTAGGAAACGGCAGCCCGGATTGAATCGCGCGAGCGTAAAATCCCACTTGGCTCAAAAGCTGGCGGTAATTTTCGTCCTTGGTATTGAGAAACGCCGCCTTGGAGAGAAAGCCCGCGCCCCATCCCAGCGGAAGCATGCAACCGTAGTGCGCCGCGCGTATCTCGCCCAGCCGCGTCTCCAGCGCTTCGATGGTCGCCTTCAGCAGCGCCAGGCCAGTCCATTCGGCGTACTGCTTTTGCAAACGCAAAAGCTGCTCGGTGTAGCCATTCACCAGATCAAAAATCGCCGGCGTATCCAGCCGCGCGCGCTTCCGCAACGCCTTGGCGATCTCGGGCTGCTTGAGAAACGCATTCTCGCGCCAATCGCCTTCAAACATCGTCCCGGGAACGGCCATCTCAGCAAAGGCCGGCGTGCTTTCCTCGGCTCGCTTGACGCTGCCTCGCGGGCTTTGCTTCCAGGCCAGATCGAGCTTTCCGCCGCCACGCGATTCCAGCGTCGCCACGCGCAGCAGATACACCTTGAAAGAGTTTTGCGGGACGGTGTTGGAATCGGACAATGCGATGAGCTTCATCGAATCGGCGCCGCCGGACCCGAGCGCCGCCTCCTCAGCCGAACTCGCCGGACGCCGTGGCAATCGGCCTTCGGAGCTGGTGCGCGCGGCCAGATCGGCCAGCACGCGCTCCGGGACTTGTCCATGCACGACGCCCGTCCGCAATGCGCCCTTGAGCGCCGTGGCCGGAAGATATGGTCCCCTGGGACCGGTGCTGAAAGTCGGAATGAACAGGTGCTCGGCGTGCGCTCTCTCCCAATACGGCGTGATGCTGGCATGCTCGAAAGGAATGCGGCGGTCCGAATAATTCTGCGCGAAGCCGCCCCAGGAGGCGAAATCCAGCTTCTCCGATTTTTTGAGCTGGCTCAGATAGCCATCCAGGCGCGGCCCCTTGGCGAGCAAACGAAAGATGCGGTGCTGATCGAGAACGTTGACGTGATCTTTCCACACCATGTAATCGATGGGTGAAAGCCTTTGGCCGTCGCCGACCAGGGTAGGAGTGAGACACGTAACGCGGTATCTCATGCGGCGGCCTTCCAGGGAATCGGAATCGCGACCGCGAATCCGGCGCGATACACCGGGTGCGGAAAATCAGCCGGCGCTACGTCGCGCGCAGCGCCTTGCAATCGCGAGCCGGCCAGTAGCACCGATCCCTCGGCGACCATTAACGTGGGGCTCTTCGGCTCACCCCAGCTCGCGCTGCTTTCGATCCGCCCGGAGCGCGAGAGCGTCGAATAGCTTCCCCGAGTCCAGTCCACTGAATCGCGCGCCGAGGGCGTAAATACCGATAACAGCCAGTAGGCTTGCTCACCGGCTTGCTCGATTAGATTCGCGCCGACCGGCGACCAGCGCTCCCACTCCGGCTCCTCCGAGCGACCCCAACCGCGCGACCGCTCTCCTCCAAATCCCGAATCGGCCAGCAGCCGGAATGCGCTTCGAACCGGCGCTTCCCATCGCTCGGCGGCGCCGGCATCCGCGAACTCCACCACTGTCCACAGCCCCGCTCCCCGCGCGAACTCCAGGCACGCGGTGCTGTAAGGCTCTACGCGGTTCTGCTCCAGGCGATCCACGCCCGCGCTCGACCGCAGCGCGATCTTGAAAGGTCCATGCGCGCCGTGCGAGATCAGGCACTCGCTCTCGCCGTCCACCGACCAGCGATCTTCGTCGATCGCCTTGCCCGCCAGCAGCGCTTCCACCATTCCCATCGGAACAAAACGTGCCCCTTTGTAACGAATCTTGGCCGATTCAGCCGGCGGCCAAAGGCTGCGCGGCGGCACCACCAGCAGCGTGTCGCCATGAAACGGAAAAAACGAACCGAACCGCACTGCCGGCGCATCTTCGGCCTTGGCCGTGGCCTGCAGCCAGTCCTCCATGAGCCCCAGTTGCGACATCGCCGCGCACACCGCCGAGTAAACCGCGTCGCTGTGATAGATGAGACCTACGCGATCTCGCGCGCCCGAATCGGGACCGAACCGCCACGGTCCCAACGGACGAAAGCGCACTGCATAGCTCGTGCTGGAGCCAGCCGGGGACATGTCTATTCGGCGAGTTTCTCCGCGAAATCGGGAGCGTTAGCCAGCGACTGCAAGCCCGCCAGGTCGGCGCCCGCCATCAAATCCTGTTCAGCCGCGCCGGAGGCGTAGAAGCTGCGCCCGCGCCACACCAGCTTCAGTCCGGACAAAGCCACGCGTCCGTTCCCGCGCGAGCCGCCACCACCCAGGCTGTCGTCTTCAAGCAGCCGCAGGCCTTCCAGCAGACGCGGGAACAGCTCGCGATCCTCCGGACAAAGCACGTCCAGCACCATGCGGAAATGGAAGCGCGCGCCGGCCGGCACACGCTCCAGCGTCCGGGGATTGGCCTGCGACGTGATGCGATCGATGGCGTTTTCGCTTTTCACTTCCGTCAGCTCGTCGTCCATGTTCTCGCGCATCTGCGACGTGATGCTGTCGGAGATCAGGGGCGCGTCGTAGACGGTGAGGCGCGCCGGAGTGGCGGAGTTCGACTCCAACGCTTCGCCGGATGACGCGATCCATGCGGCCCGGGCTGCGCCCGAACAGCAGACAAATTTCGTCGTCCGGCCGATCGCTCTGGTGAATGCGCACTTCCTGCCCTTTGCGCTTGGAAAGATACACCAGTTCGGCGGGCACCGCCAGGCCGGAGGACTGCTCCAGCAGCGAGCGAACCTTCCCCCGCAGCGAGCTGCCCGGGATGTAGGGCAGGCCGAAGGCGTCTTTCACCACCGGATTATCCGCGCCGCCGATTTCGAGCGAGCCCTTGCCGGCGCCGATGTGCAGTCCGGTCTGGCACGTCAGATCGCCTTCCAGAATCAATTTTCCAACCAGCTTCAGTTCCGTTTGCGCTGTGTGAGAACTCATGTCAACCGTTTCTTATTCGTTGTATGCGACGATGGCTTCGAACAAATCGCGGAAGCGTTCGTAACCGCGGGCATCGTTTTTGCGCGTCACCTGCAGCAGCAATTTCTCGAGCGAATCGAGACTCCGCAGCGAATGCCGCGCGATGGTGTAAGCCAAGCGGGCCCGCAACATGACGAACTGCTGCTGGCGCTCGCTTTCCGGCGCCCGCACTGCCCGGCGCACCGCGTTATAAAGACGCCGCAACTGGCTCCTGGTCCCGGAATCCATGTCGCGCATGCGGCTGACGACACCGTGGGCCTGATTATCCAGGTACAGCGGATCGGAGATTAGCTTTTCGAGGTCGATTTCGGGAGGCCCTTCGAAGCGCCCGCGATCTCCGCCGCGCCGCTCATCGCCTCGCCCGCCCGGCCGCTCGCCGGGATGCCCACCCCGGCCCTCGCGTCCGCCCCGATCGCCGCCTTCGCGCCGGCCACCTTCACGCGGTCCACCTTCGCGCGGGCCACCTTCCCGTTTCCCGCCCTCACGCGGCGCACCTTCTCGTGGCGCACCCTCACGTGGAGCACCTTCGCGCGGCGCACCCTCCCGGGGCGCAGCTTCCCCAGCGCCCTCGCGGCTTTTCGGTTCTTGCTGCTGTGGTGTCTCAGTCTCTGCCATCTCGAAATCCTTTCGGGCTTTCCATGAGCGCGAGCAAACGCGCTCTGCGCTTGGACTACTCTCCCGGCCCCTCCGTCGACAATCTGGCCCATTCTATCGCTACTCGCCCCGAGGGCCGCAACTTCAGGTTGGCCGGATTCTTGCCCACCAGGTCGGCAATCAGGCTGGCGCGCGCTTTTTGGAAATCGCGTGAACGCGAGCTTCCCAGAATTCTATACAGCCGCCGGTGAAAACGCCAGGGACGCTCGGCGCGCTTGGCGCCCGGCGCGCGCCGGGTCTCACGATAAATCCCGCACAGATCGCGAATATACTGAGGCGCAACTCCAAACTCGCGTACCATGCCGGTCAGCTCATCTTTCAATTCGGCGGCGTCTGAGAGCTGCTTCCATTCGAGCGTCCGCCCCAAAAGATAAAAGCAGTCTTTATCGGCGGACTTGGCGGCGTTCAGACGGTCCGCCGCGCGCTCATACACCGATACCAGCGCGGTATCGAGCTCTGGCGCAAGCGCCAGCGCCATGCTGATGGTCTTCCCTTCGGCGCCTGGGAAATCCTTGAGATTTTCTTCGCTGAAGCGCTGGAACAGCCGTTGCAGCTCGCGCCCTAACGCGATCAACGCATCCCACGCGCCGTACACCGCGAAGTCGTCGCCACCCGTGTACAGCAGATTCACCTTGCGCCAGAATTCCGGCAGCGAACACAGCACTTCAACTTCGCCCGCAAAAAACTGCTTGTACAACACCGAGAGCTGCACGTGCTCTTCGATGCTCTGAAGCCGGCGCAGTCGAATGCCCAGGCCATCCACATCGCCGCGCAGCACGCCCCACACCGGACGGCCCTCGGCTCGGGAAGCTAACACCGACGCACTGGCGGCCTCGCGCCCATCGTCGGTCAGAGCCATGTGGCGAGCGAGCGGAACTGAATCCGGCGTTGTACCGATGGGCCAGGAATGTTTCCCTCCCGCGGCCTCGATGCGCGCCGGCGATTCCGGCGACCAACCCACCGACTCGGCATCCCGCAGCGCCACCGCCAGCTGGATGAAATAACCCGCATCCGGCTCCGGATAGGACTCGGTCGAGTCCAGACCGCTACCCGCCAACGGCGTGTTCTGCTTGCGCTCGAATTCTTCGTTCAAGCGCTTGCGTACCACCGTCCAATCGCCCAGATTCTCCGTGATGGCCCACACCAGTTCTAGACGGCCGCCGCTCAATTCCAGCATTCCGGCGCGCGCGGTGTTCAAGAATTGATCGGCCTGCAGGCGAACTTCTTCGGGCAGCACCACTAGAAACTGCTCGCCGCCGCTCGATCCCAGCAGCATTTTCGACAGGCCCAGCTCGGCGATCAAAGCGCGCGGCAAAACCTCGCTCAGCAGGCTCACCCAACGTAAGCGGCCGACGAACAGCGGCTCGGCGGGATCGCCGGCCAGCAGAAACTCCTGGACTCCCAAGATCTTGCCCTGTAATAGGATCTGAACCGACATTCGAAGTTTGCGCCGAAGCTCAAATGTAGCACGCCACCGGCCTGATTTCGCACGGTATCCGGCCCCGAGTCCGCTCGCCCACGCATCAACTCATTTATTCAGCGAGTAGCTTCTTCCAACGCGCCCATGCTTCCTGGCGCGCTTTGACGTTGGCTACATGCGTCGCCTCGGTCCCAGCAGGATCGTCACCGGCGCGCATGAAGCCGTGGCCCGCGCCACCTGGTCGGCCAGATCCTCCACCCAATCCGTCATGCCGAAAATCTCGTGAATGACCAGAACCACCGGAATCTTCGATCTCGTTTCCGGATATTCGACGAAAGTTTTCACCGGGCCATCGTGCGTCACGGTCACTCACTCGTGCTTGCGAGGCGACTTGTCCAAAATCGCCTTGGCCCAGTCTTGAGCGGCCAGCGTGGACGCCGCCAGAGCGATCAGAATGACGATTCGAGTCATCCCGCCTTTTTGTCAGATCGACAACAATCCGGTGAAGACGAACACGCTCGCAGCATGGTCTGTTACTCTAGTCGAGGGCGCTTGCGGCTCGCCGCGCCCGCTTCAGATCCGTCCAAAAAATGAAATCGAGCCCTCCACCTTTACCGATTCAACCCTATCAGCCGTTTTGGAAGTCCCGCATCAGACAGTGGACCACCAGCGACATGGAAGCCCAGGAACAGCGGGTGCTTCTGATCCTGACCCTGATTATCGGCGCAGTGGTTGGGCTGGTGATCGCCGGCTTCATTTACGTGACCGAGAATCTGGGCGCGCGCATGTACCCAGCGGGCGGCGCTCCCTGGCGCAGGCTCGTCATGCCCACGGCGGGAGCCCTGATGACCGGCTACCTGCTCTCCCGCTACTTCCCCAATGCGCGCGGTAGCGGAATTCCACAGACCAAAGCCGCTCTGTTCCTGCGCGACGGCTTCATCACCCTCCGCACCGTGCTGGGCAAGTTCTTCTGCTCTTCGGTCTCGCTGGCCACGGGCATCGCGCTCGGCCGCGAAGGTCCGTCGGTTCACATCGGCGCCGGCCTGTCGTCGGTTCTGGGACGCCGCGTGGGACTCAGCCCCAAGCGCGTCCGCGATCTCATCCCCGTGGGCGCTTCCGCCGCTCTGGCCGCTGCATTCAATACCCCAGTCGCCGCCGTGCTATTCACCCTCGAAGAAGTCATGGGCGACCTGCACGCTCCCGTGCTCGGCTCCATTGTCCTCAGCTCCGCCACTGCCTGGATCGTGCTGCACTTGCTCCTGGGCGACGAGCCGCTGTTTCACGTTCCCGCCTATCAGCTGGTAAGCCCCATCGAGTTTTTAACCTATGCCGTGCTGGGCGTCGTGGGTGGCTTGGTTTCGGTCTGCTTCGTAAAGCTTTTGCTATTCATCCGCAAGACCTTCCTGGCCCTCCCCAAGTGGACTGAATGGATGCAGCCCGCCGCCGGTGGATTGCTGGTGGGCCTCATGGGATGGTTCGTTCCGGAAGTCCTGGGCGTCGGCTATGGCCATGTCAGTGAGGCTTTAAACGGGCAAATGGCGCTCCAACTGATGGGGCTGCTGGTTGCGCTCAAGTTGGTTGCCACCGCGGCC
>CAVXJU010000019.1:0-127764 GCA_963761935.1 Terriglobia bacterium
CAAATCCTGATCGGTTTCGGCGAGCCGCTCACCGCCGCCCAAGAGATGGTCGACCTGGCGCGCGCCGGCGTGTCCTATTTCGCGATGGAGCTGGTGCCGCGCATCACGCGCGCCCAGACCATGGACGCGCTCTCTTCCATGGCGACCATCGCGGGCTATCGGGCCGTACTGCTGGCCGCTACCACTCTGCCGAAAATGTTTCCCATGATGATGACCGCCGCTGGCACGATCACCGCCGGCCAGAGTTTTCGTACTGGGCGCGGGCGTCGCGGGCCTGCAGGCCATCGCCACGGCGCGGCGTCTGGGCGCGGTGGTGTCCGCTTACGACGTGCGCACAGCCGTGAAGGAGCAGATCGAGAGCCTCGGCGCGAAATTCGTCGTTCTGAATATCGAGGCGCCGGCGCCGAAGGCAAGGGTGGATATGCGAAAGCGATGGACGAGGCGTTTTATCGCCGGCAGCGCGAACTGCTCGCCGAAGTGCTGCGCGAACAAGACGTCGTCATCACCACCGCCGCGGTTCCGGGCGCGAAAGCGCCCGATCCTGGTCACCGCCGAGATGGCCAGCGCGATGCAGCCCGGCTCGGTCATCGTCGACATCGCCGCCGAACGCGGGGGCAATTGCGAGCTGACGCATCCCGGCCAGACCGTGATGCACCAGCGGCATCAGCATCCTGGGTCCCGCTGAACATTCCGTCGACCATTCCGTATCACGCCAGCCAAATGTACGCGCGCAATATCACGACCTTCCTGAAGATCATGGTCAAGAAGGCGAGCTGAAGATCGATCGGGAGGACGAAATTATTCGCGAAACGCTGGTGACGCACGGGCGGCGAAGTGGTGAATGCGCGCGTGAGCGAAGCGGCTGGGCCTGGCGCCGGTGCGAGCCGGTGAAGGAAGGTAAGGCATGGGAGATTATGAATTTGATCTTTGGGTGTTCATGCTGGCGGCATTTCTGGGCTTCCAGCTGATTCGCGGCGTATCGCCGCTGTTGCACACGCCGCTGATGTCGCTGACGAACGCGATCTCGGCCATTGCGGTGGTCGGCGCGATCCTGATCACCGGCGCGAAGGATGCGCAGCACGCTGTCGCGCGTCCTGGGCTTCTCGGCCGTGCTCCTGCCGCGCTCAACGTGGTCAGCGGATACCTGATCACCGACCGCATGCTGAAGATGTTCAAGAGACGGGAGCCGAAAAGAAATGAAGCTGGACAATACCATTCTTCCCCTGCTTTACATGCTCGCCGCGCATGGCATTCATCCTGGCATCAAATGGATGAGCTCGCCGGCCACCGCGCGGCGCGGCGTCATCATGGGCGAGATCGGCATGCTGCTGGCGGTGGTCGGCACGCTGCTGCGTTTCGAAGTAGTCAGTTACGAGTGGATATCGTGGCCTTCGTCGCTCGGCACGGCGGTCGGCATTCCCGATCGCTTACATCATGCCCATGACCGCTGTTCCGCAGCGAACCGCGTTCTCGCACGCGTGCGGCGCGCTGGCTTCGGCGCTGATCGGAACCGCGGAATATTACAAGGGCATCAACCAAGGGCCCGCGCTGACTACCCCGAGATGACCGCCCTGATTATCGAAACGCTGCTCGGGTTCCTGACCTTCACCGCCAGCATGATGGCGTTCGGCAAACTCCAGGAGATTTTGCCGCCAGCGGCCGATCACGTATAAAGGACAGAACTTCGTCAACCTGGGAATGTTCGCGGCCGCCGCGGGCATCGGGCTGGCTCTGATCATTTCACCCGAGCGCACCGTTCTGTTCCCGATCTTCACCGTGCTCGCGCTGGTGTTCGGCGTTCTGCTGATCATCCCGATCGGCGGCGCCGATATGCCCACCGTGATCGCACTGTTGAACTCTTACGCCGGGCTGTCGGCCAGCGCCATGGGATTCGTGCTCAACAACAAGATGCTGATCGTCGCGGGCGCGCTGGACGGATCGTCCGGCTTCATTCTCTGCCATCATCATGTGCCGCGCCATGAACCGCTCGTTCGCCAACGTGCTGTTCGGCGCCTTCGGCCAGATTGCAGACCGTCGACGGCTGCAACGGAAGCCCGGCCCTATCGGTCGCGCCACCGCCGAAGAGGCCGCGCAGATTCTGGATGCGCGCGCGAACCGTAGTGATGATTCCCGGTTACGGCATGGCGGTCGCGCAGGCGCAGCACAAGCTCCGCGAAATGTACGACCTCCTCACCAAGCGCGGCGTCAATGTCGAATTCGCGATTCATCCCGTCGCCGGACGCATGCCGGGCCACATGAACGTGCTGCTGGCCGAAGCCGACGTTCCCTACGACAAGCTGCGCGAGATGGACGACATCAATCCCGAAATGCCGCAATGCCGACGTCGCGCTGATCATCGGAGCCAACGACGTGGTGAATCCCGTCGCGCGAGACCGATCCCAAGAGCCCCATCGCCGGCATGCCGATCATCAAGGCCTACAAGGCCCGTACCGTGATGATCATCAAGCGCAGCATGAACCCCGGTTTTGCCGGCATCGACAACGAGCTGTACTACATGCCCAACACGCTCATGCTCTTCGGCGACGCCAAGGCGTTTCGTATCCAGCCTGGTGAAAGAACTGTCGGCGGTGGGCCGCGCGGCGTAATTCGACTTAAGAACATCAAGCAGTACTTCACCGAAACCGGCGAACCGGAAGCAGGCACGCCTCCGATCGCCGGCAGGCTGGCGCGCAGCTCACAAAAAGCCAGTAAATATGCGAAAAATTGGCTTGCACCCCGCTTGGCATCGGCATATCATAATTCGGTGACGAAAACCCAACCAAGGAGAAGTCGATGACTCAAAGCGAACTCGTCAAGCTGCTCGCCAAGAACTGCGAGGTCAGCAACAAGGTGTCCAAGCAATTTTTAGAGAATCTCGCCCAAACCGCCGTGAAAGAAGTGAAGAAGGCCGGCGTATTCGCGCTGCCCGGCTTAGGCAAACTGGTCCGCGTGGATCGCAAGGCCCGCATCGGCCGCAATCCGGCCACGGGCGAAACCATCAACATTCCCGCCAAGAAAGTCGTTAAATTCCGCGTCGCCAAGGCAGTGAAAGACGCCATCGTGCCGCCCAAGGCGAAGAAAGCTGCGAGCTAACCGCCCACGTTCCGGCGCCGCGCGTCCTCCAGCTTCTCGCGTTGCGATTGAATCCAGCTTTCGATCGCGAGTTGCCCTTCGCGGGCGCGCGCCAATGCGCCGCTGACCACTTCGGGTGCGGGACCGCCAACGATGCGCCGCACCCTGATAAAGTGCAGCGGATCGAGCGATCTCTCGATAACTTCCCGGCTCAACGGCAAAGACGGACTCTGCGACAAGAGCGCGGTGGCGATTGCGCCCGGACTGTCGTCGGTTGCAGTGTTAACGGCATTGGCCACCAGTGTGTGAGCTTCCCGGAAGCTGAGACCCGCCTCGCGTACCAGTGTGTCCGCCAATTCGGTCACGGTCATAAAATCGGAACGGGCTCGTTCCGCTAAGCGGTAACGGTCGAACTCCGCCGTTCTCAGAAGCCCAGCCAGCAGCCGCAAGGCTCGCGATGCATCCTCAAAAGCCGTGAACACCAGCGGTTGAAGATCGTCTTCGCTGTCGTTGATGTCGCCGAACGGAGTATTGTGGGCGCAGGTCAGCACAGCCTGCGATTCTCCTAGCGCCCGGCTGGCCAGGATGCGCGCATGCTCCAGCGCCACAGGATTGCGCTTTTGCGGCATGATGCTGGAGGACTGAACATACGCGTCGGTTAGGCGCACGAACCGGAATTCCCGCGTGGACCACAGCAGCAGATCCTGCACCAGCTTTCCGGTATTCACCATGGCCACCGCGACGGCGGACGCGGACCCAGTCAGATAATCGATGGATGCGATCGCGCCGTAAGAGTTCTCCGCCAGCCCGTCGAACCCCAGCAGGGCCGCGGTAAACGCCCGGTCGATCGGGAACCCCGTGGTCGTAATCGCGCACGCACCCATCGGGCTCAAGTTCACGCGCCCAAAAGCCTCCCTGACCCGCGCTGCGTCGCGCTCCAAAAATTCACTTACCGCGACCAGGTAATGAGCCAGCGTGGTGGGCTGTGCCGGCTGCGTGTGGGTATGGGCCGGCATTACCGTGTCCACGTGGCGCTCCGCTAAATCCAACACCGCGCGACGCACTTCGCCGATCACCGCCGCCAGGCGCAGCAGCTCCTCCCGCAGAGTCATTCGAAAGAGAGTGATCGCGATGTCGTTGCGGCTACGCGCGGTATGCATTTTCCCCGCCAGCGGCCCGCAAGCTTGCTCCAGCAGACGTTCGATATAGAAGAACAGATCCTCGTTCGACCCATCGTAAGTCGCCGCCGCGATGTCGCTCCGGTTCAGTTGGTCCAGCGCCTTACGCAGCGTCGTCTCTTCGGCCGCCGTCAGGATTCCCTGCCGCGCCAGCATGCGCGTATGAGCGTAGTGGATCTCCAGCAGCGCGTCCAGAAAGTGCCGCTGGGCCTCCTGGAAGTTCGGCGCCAGGACCGTCTCAACGTAAAGCCGGGCGGGGAATTGCTCGGCGTCCACTTACTGGGCCGCCTGATTCTTAGGCGTCTGGGCGATGAAGGTTGGGTTCTTAGCAAGACTTACTAAGTTGGCCAGAATCCGGTACGCGCCCGGAACGCCATCCGGTAACTGGCGATACAGCGCGAACGCATCGTAAATGTACGCGCCCTTGCCGTAGCGCGCCAGCAGCAGTCCGCCGAGCTGCGGATCCTGATCGGGATCGTTGGTCTCCACCAGCGGCTGGTAGCGCGGATCCCAGGTTTGCATAAAACCATGGCCGCGCTCCTCCACCCAGCCGGAGAAATCGGCAGCCGTGATCCGATTGGGCCACGCGAGCGCAGGATCATTCGGTTTCAGAAGCCGAACCTTGGAATTTTCGTCCACCACTTTCTGCGGATTATTGCCGAGGCTGAACGGATAGGGGCCATAATTCTGGTCGAAGTCCTGCAGCTCGTACTGGACAATCAGCACTCCGCCATTCTTCACGTAGTCGAGCAGGCGCGCGTTGGCCGCTTTCAGCTCCGGCCGCACGGCGTAGGCGCGCGTCCCCAGGATGATGGCGTCGTAGCCGGACAGATTGCCTTGCGCGATGTCGCTGGCCGCCAGAATGCGAACATTGCGGCCGAGATTCTCCAGCGCCCGCGGTACATCGTCGCCCGTGCCCGGCAAATAGCCGATGCGCACGTCGGCGGTCTTCACGTCCACGCCCACAGCGCGATACACGGCCGGCTTAAAGTCCGGGTACGGCCGGAGGCCCGCATAACCGGCCAAGTGGTAACCCTCTTCGTAAGTCTTGCCTTGGTATTCCGCGACCGCTGTAATACGATGTTCGCCCGCCTCAACCGCACTCGGCTGCACCGCAAAAGTAATGGTCTGATCTTCACCGTCGCGTTTCATTGCGAACTCGCCCGATTCGGGCGTCGAGCGCCAGCCCGACGGCAGTTTCAAATGCAGCGTACCCTTGGCCGGTCCTTTGACGTTGCTGTGCACCGTGCAGGAGAATTCGAACGATTTCGCGCCCAGCGGAACCGCGCCCGCGGCCGGCGACACGGCAACCGAAATGGCCGGTCCGACGATCAAAGGCTGCGGGACGACTCCTTCCCCGTTCACGCGCGTCATGGCCTGCACCACTTCCGCCAGATGCACCGGCACACCGCGATAGGAGACGGTTGCATTCACCGCCAGCGGATAAGGCGGTAGCGAAAGATTGCGGTACCGCGGATCGGTCAGGTCATAGTAAGGCTGCTCTTCGTTGGGTCGCGTGAAGTACGGGCGAGTGAGCGCGGCGTCGGCCGGCACCGTCACCGAGAAACGAACTTGACCCAGCGTGCGAGCGGCCAGCGCTTTCGCCGGGTCGCCCTTGCTGGTGATGCGCCACGCTTTCCCGTCCGAAGCGGCCACTGCAATGCTCTCGACATTCACGCTCTCCGGGCTCTGATTCAACAGATCCGCACGTACGCCGAAGGTCTGGCCGGGAATCGCAATGGTGAACGACGGACCGGCTTGACTAAACGGACCCTGCCGCTGCGGCTCTTTATCCGGCCCGGCTTCAGCGAATAACGACAATCCGAGCGAGTCCTTAAGCGCATGCTCGAATTGGTTTTCTTTTGCGGCCAGTTCAAACAGAACATCCGATTTTGCGGGATCCGGAAGGCTGCTCGTACGCACTCGTTCCAACAACGCCCGTGTTGCACGCAGCCCGTCGGCGAGCAGCGGCGCGATTGTCTGCGGACGATCCGGCTGATATTGCGCATTGGCCTGATCGGCAATGCGCGCCATATCCGCCAAGCCGCTCTTCAACCAATCCGGCGGATTCTCGGCCAGCGACGCAATGCCTGGAATCGACGCGTCGATTCCATCGAAGAACGATTCCTCGTGATCCGCGGCGTGCACGCGCGAGCCATATCGATGATAGGCGCTGGCTTGCGGCGCGGGCGGTGGAATCGCGACGCCGTTATTCTGGCTTTTCTGCTGGCCCAGACCGTCCCTGCCAATTTGCAAGTATGTCAGCCCGGCCGCCGGCGCGTAATCGCCTTCCTGAATCTCCAGCGTGGTCGAAGGCTTCTCGGTCGACCAGGTCTGCTTGATGTAATCGAAAAAACGCACCGGCACGTATTTGTCGATGGCGTAATCGTACATGCCTTTCGGCGTAACGTCGAAAAACGGCACGCGCGCGTACATCTTGAGCGGCGACCAGGGCCGCAGGCCTTCCCGAATCTGCTCCGGGAATTTGTTGGGATCGCCCGCGGCCAGGAATGCCTCCTGCGCCATTTGTCCGGACACCTGATGCTGGCCGTGACCGTCAGTCGCGGCGCCGACGAAGCTGGCGGTGATCACCAGCGGCCGCGTCATGCGAATCACCCGAACGACGTCTGACAGCACGCGGTCGTGGTCCCATTTTTCGAGCGCTTCCTCGCGGGTCTTCGAGAAGCCGTAGTCCACCACGCGACTCCAGTATTGATCGACGCCGTAATATCGGTCGGCCGCCAGCAATTCCTCGGTGCGAACCAAGCCCAGCGCGTCGTACATGTCCGGCGACATCGCATTCTGGCCGCCTTCCCCGCGATTCAAGGTAAGCAGCGCCGCTCGAGCGCCGGCTCCGCGTGTCTCAAACGCCAGCATACCGCCGTCCTCGTCGTCGGGATGCGCGGTAATCATGAGGACGCTGGCGCGCGTCCGCAGCGCGTGCAGCCAGCGCGTCAAACCGGAGGCGCCGCGATCCACATCGATCGGCATGGCATTGGGCGACGGCTGCGCCGGAGCAGCCTGCTGGGCCCAGGCAAGCCCTACAACGAGCGTCAGCATCGCCAAAACACACGCCACGATCAACACGCGCGTGCGAACGATCATACCCTGCATATCTATCATTGTTCCGTGAACTAATGATCAGATGCAAGACGGCGTCCGAAAGGCGCAGTTCCCTTTTTGCGCGCTCGATCTCTCGAATCCCAACCGCCTTGACGTGCATCTTTGAAAAAGCACATACTGGGCCCAATAGGGCAGATTTCAGACAGGGGAGCGAGAATGTTTAGTTTTTCCAAACCACGTTATGGTCGAGCCACGTTCGCGCTTCGATCTTTCTTGCTAACGAGCCTTCTGGCCGCCGGTTTCTTACATTTGGCCGCGCAGACGCAGGCCATCAACGGCAGCATTCGCGGCCGTGTCATAGACCCCGCCGGCGCCGCCATCCCGGCCGCGACGGTGACGGTTACAAACGCGGCCACCGGCTTTACGCGCGATGCTCAGACAGCCGATGACGGCTACTTCGTGATCCCGAACCTTCCGATCGGCACCTACACCGTCGTTTTCAAGAAAGAAGGTTTCGAGACCGAACGCCACACCGATGTAGTCCTCAATGCCGGAACCGAGGCTGTCATCGACACCTCGCTTAAAGTCGGCGCGGTCAGCACTACCGTTGAAGTCACCGGCGGCGCACCGGTCCTGGAGCCCTCCCGCGTTTCCACCGGCCGCACCATCTCGTTCGCCGAAGTGGACAATCTGCCGCTCTCGTCCCGCAATCCATACAACTTCATAATCTTCCAGCCGGGCCTGAGCGGGCACCCGAATCCGGAGTTGGGCATTCCGCGTACACTCAACACCAACGGCCTGCTGGATCGAATCAATTACCAGTTGGACGGCATGGTGGACACGGAAACCGACCGCTACGGTTTACGCCTGTTCGCCATATCGGACATCTATGTTCGCGAAGTGCATACCGTCTCCAACAGCTTCGCGCCTGAATTCGGCCAGACCGCCGGCGATATTTTCAACGTCATTTCCAATTCCGGAACCAACCAATTGCACGGCGAGTTCTACTTCATCGGGCGCCCGCCGGACGCCGTAGCGCGCACCATTCTGCTTTCTGCCAGCAAACCCAACTCGAGCATCGACCTGCATGACTACGCGTTCAACGTCGGCGGTCCAATCAAGAAAGACAAACTCTTTTTCTTCGCGCTTACGAGCATCTGTTGCGCGGCACGCCCACTCCTGTCACCATCGATCCCAATGCCGCCGCCCAGATCGGCATCCCGCCCAGCCAGCTCGCCACCTCGCCCACAGTGCAGCATGTGCAGTTTCTGGACTTGCGCATGGATTGGAATATCAACAACAAAAACCAGGCCTTCTTCCGCTACGATTATTTCCGCAACGTCTACCCATTCAATACGCAGAATGGCGGAGTGAACGCGCTCGATGCCGGTGTCGATTTTCAAGACCGCGCGCACATCGGCGGACTTCAACTCCTGACCACATTCTCGCCCACCGCGCTGAATGAATTCCGCGCTTCGGAGCCCTATCGCAACGAACACCATTTGGCGGACGCGCTGACCGGCCCCGGCCCGGAAATCGTCATCACCGGAGTGGCGACGTTCAACGGCACCGCAGTCCGCCGGCGACCGCTTCGGCGAAAAGATCCCCAGCTTGAGCGACAACTTCACCAAGATCCGCGGCAGCCACACCTACAAGATGGGATTCGGCTGGCAAATGAACAACGATAACCAGATCGGCGACACTTACAGCGCATACACGTTCCCCACCACCGCCGCCTACCTCGAAGCCGAGAGCGGCGCCAATCCGATGGCCTATTCGCAATTCCAAACCGTTCTCGGCACGCCCGGCGCCGCCTACAAATCGTATTTCTACGATTTTTATGTGCAAGACAGCTGGCAGATCCGGCCCAACTTGCTGGCGACTTACGGCGTGCGCTGGGATCGCTTCCAGGCGCCCAGCGGCGAGGCCAACGCGCCGTTCAGCTATACCCAGCATTTCGACACACCCAATCGCGACTGGTCTCCTCGGGTGGGCTTGGCGTGGTCCATCCGTCCGACCACCGTGATACGCGCCAGTTGGGGCATGTTCTACGAAGCTCCGCCCACCAACCTCTGGTACAACTCTTTCGTCAACGACGGTTCCACCCGCGCGTTTACAGACATATTTTTGCCTGGTCAAGCGAACGCCCCGGCGTTTCCTAACGTGTTCAGCTTCCTGCCCGGCGCGACGCTGCCCGCCATTCCGAGCATCTACGCCGTGACGCCGAATTTCAAGAACGCCTACACTCTCAACACCAGCGTCCAGGTTGAACAGCAGATTTCGAAAAACGATAAAGTGATCCTCGGTTACGTGAACACCGGCGCTCGCGATTTGGGCTACGAGCGCGATATGAACCTGATCAATCCCACCGGTTTTCTGGCCGACGGCCGCCCCATTTTCTCAACCAAGATCAACGCCAGTACGCGCCTGTATCCGCAGTTCAACGCCATCACGCTGCAAGATGTCGGAGCTTCCAACAACTACAACGCGCTGGTGGTGAATTACCTGCATCGTTTCGGGCAAGGATTTCAATTGAGCGGCAATTACACCTGGTCGCACTCCATCGGCGATGCTCCCGACGCCAATAGCTTCGAACAAAGCTCGGTGATTGAAGACCCCTACAGCCGCGCCTACGATCGCGGAAACTCCATCGTGAACAGGCCCCAGGCTTTTAACATGAGCGCGTTTATCTCCCCCAAGGCATCGCTCGGGAACGGTTTTCTGAATCGCCTGGCCAACGGCAATGAGCTGACCATCCTGGCGAACCTGGCCACTGGCGACGCCCAGAATGAAACGGCCAATCTCAACCTGGACAACGATCCCAGTCCCGGCGGCGCGCAGCGCCCGGCATTCATCGGCCGCGATACGCTGCGCACCGGCAACATCTATCAAGTGGACGCGCGCTATACCCGGACGTTGTTCTCGCGGCACGATCGCTTTTACACCAGGTTCCTGGCCGAAGCCAACAACGTGTTCAACACGCGCAACGTGACCACCATTAACACCAAGGCGAATGTGAATGCGTTGGGCTTGATAACCCTCGCACCTTCGCTCGGGCCGGTTTCTACGGTGCTCGAAGGACGCCTGATCCAACTCGGCATCCGCGCCGATTTTTAGGCCAGCTAAAACGACCGAAGCTGGTCGATCGCTTTGAGAACCGCTTCGGGCCTGGCGCGCACTCGCAAATCGTCGGTGAGATTCACCCAGCGGATCGTGCCGGATGGGTCCACCAGAAACTCGGCCGGACGCGCGATGTCGTGCTCATCCTGGCCGCCTCTGGGATGCAGAACGCCATATTGCCGGATCACCTGTGCGTTAGGGTCCGACAGAAACGGGAACGTGTAGCCCTTGGCGTCGCACAGCTTTCTCGATTCGCCCGTCGAATCCACGCTGATGGCGGCAATGGCGATGCCACGCGTTTGAAATTCCTGGAGGTCCTGCTCGAAACTCCGCAACTCGGAGTTGCAGAACGGTCACCAATAGCCGCGATAGAAAATCAGAAGCACGGCGCGGTGATTGTTCGCTAGATCAGAGAACGTGACCTGTTTTCCATCCGCATTTTGAAGCGTAAAGGCGGGCGCTCGCTGGCCGGTGTGCAGCGCTCTCGCGGCGGACGGGATTTGTTTGGTCGCGTAAACGGTAAAGACTACGAAAAAGCCAGCCAACAGCACGGCCAGCCCACCCAGAAGCGTTCCGCTGATCTTTCCCCGGTAGCGTTGCGGATCGCGATAAGCGCGCCGCAGACCCCAGGCCAGCACAGCGCCTCCAATCAGAAAAAGCAGATAATTGGCCCACGGAAAATCGCGCGTCGCGGCGAATGGCGTGAACACCGGGATGTAGCTAGCGAGCGCGATCACTACGATCACGAACCCGATCCAGATCGGAAGATTCCAGCTTCGTTTCATAGCTTCCTCGCTGCTGCGCCCCTGTTCGGCGCTGTTCGGCTCAAGTTACCACGTTTGGTGCTGGACGTCTTGGATGAAAAAAAGCGGTCCGAATCCGCCCCTCGCGTACAATGTGACAGACGTGAATGGCGCGACACAGAATATCAATTGAACTTCTAGCCATTGCTCTCATCGCAGCCGTGGCGCTCGGTTTTGGAATCCAAAACGCCGGCATCGCCAGTGGCTATGTAGACCCCATCCTGCACGCCGGAGCGCAGGATGAAGCAGTCTACGGGCACGCCGCGGCTTATATGGTTCGCACCGGACAATGGCTAACGCCCGTGTTCCTGGATCGCTTCCTGTTGAACAAGCCGCCTCTGCTGATGTGGACGGGAGCAGGCAGCATGCTCCTGCTCGGCGTGAACCCCACCGCGCTGCGTTTGCCCGCCCTGGCTGCCGGTGTTCTCTGCTGCCTGTTGATCTACGCCTGGCTCAGACGATCGCGCTCGCTGCCGGTCGCTTTTGCAGGCGTGCTTCTAGCGCTGGGAAATGGGCTATTTCATTCCATGGCGCGAAAATTCATGACAGACATTGTGCTGACACTGCTGATCACCGCCGCGATGTTCATCCTGGCGCTCGATCCTGGCCTCCAAAAGTGGACCAGTGTCGCCGGTTTCGGCTGCCTGTCCGGGGCCGCGATCCTCACCAAAAGCGCGGCTGGACTGCTGCCGCTGCTGATCCTGATCGTCTTTTTCTTCCTGCGGGCGGAGAATCGTCCGGCGCCAACTCGTATTCTTGCAGCCCTGGGCGTAGCCGTTCTGATCGCCGCTCCATGGCACCTGTACCAGCTGTTGGTGCACAAAGATTGGTTCATGGCGGAGTACGTTCAATTCCAAGTGCTGGGTTCCGGTGTCAACGCGCCATCGCGTTACTCCGGCGAATCCAGTGTCTGGTTCTACGCGCGGCGATTGCTAGTGCTGGACCCACTTTTGCTCTTGCTGTGGTGCGCGGCGTTGCCGGGGATCGTGCAGGCGTGGAAGCGATCCGCCGGCGCATGGGAAGTGCAACTGCTGTCGGCTTGGTGTCTGGGCTCCATTGCCGTGCTGCTAGCATTCGGAACGCGTGTCGGCTATTACCTGCTGCCCTTGATGCCGGCCATGGTGCTCATGAGCGTCCAGTTCTCACCCCTGTTTCGCGGCCGATGGGCGCTTGCCATGTACGCGCTCCTGCTTCTTGCATTCGGTGTAAAAGCCTGGCAAGGTGATGCACCTTGGGGCCTGGACTATCAACGCAAAACCGTGCCTTCGGCGGCCGCGCTTGAAAACTACAGCCGGCTGCGCCGGGCCAACGACCTGCTGATTGTATCGCCGGACGATGAATTTTACTCAGCCACTTTGGATCTTCCCAAACTCCGCTATGTCTACCTCGGGACTTTGGATCCCACCAAGACATCGGACTTCTTTTATTGGCTGGGCGTGAATCTTTCCACTCATGATTTTTGCAACCTCCCGGCCCTGTTGCCTGTGTACCAACAGCGGCTGGCCGCGTGGCGCGATCCGGATGCAAAGGGCCTGGGCGCCCTCATTTCGGGAGAGGACAGCGGCGAGCTTTCCGAAATCGTACGCTGCAGTCCGGATCGCGATTTTTTCCTTCCCGATAATCTGCGCGAGCTGGCGGTCGAAGCCGGAAATGGCACGCACATCGCTGCGCCAAGCCAGGCTGGACGCTTCTTTCTTTTGGCCAGAAATTCCAACCGGCGCCCGGACGATGCGCACGCAACCGGCGCTATCGGGCAAGTAAAGGGGCCGAGCGATTAGGGATTGGCCCGCGGCTGAGTCCAACTGAGTTCACCACCGCTCCCAGTTCCCTGGCATCGGCTTTCAGCGTCGTCACGGCTTTATCGAGATAAAAATTCACGCTGACTAACGGCAGTTGGAGACATTCAGAGGGCACGGCGGCAGAATAGGTATATGAACCGGTACTTGAAAACGTCCGCGACGGCAAGGCGCAACCACCCACCTCGGAGCGCAACATAATGGGGCCCAGCATTTGAAGCTGGATGGGTGGCAGGTAAAGGTTCAGATCCAATCTTGCGCCCTGGCGTTCGGCATCGGGCGGCGGCTTCAGCACCACGGAGAATTGCTTGGCGGCCCAGCGCCAGGCGTGCCCTTCCACGCCATAAAATCCCGTTAGCAGCTGAACTGCCTGGGATGCATCTCCGGTGCTGATCCTACTGGCGGCGACAGGTATCTTGTCGGCTGGCGCCATGCGATACAGATCGAACGATTCAGACTCGAAAATTCCCGTTTGCCAAAACGTGGCGCCATCGAAATGCCGGGTTTGTTCGTAGCCGAGCAGGGTTAGCAGCTTGGCCCAGCGGGATTTTTCTACGATATTCTTGTAGCCCACCACTACCGCCTCACGCCGGCGGGAAGAGAAAAGAGCGCTTGGATCGTTCACCAAGTTTCGCTTGGACCAATCCCAATAAGCCGCCGGACGGCCATTATTGAAGTTCGAATAGATATTGGCGGCGAAGTACGGCTGGATGGCGGTGCACGAATAGCCGATCGCGTATAAACCATGAGCCGGAAGCCCGGCCTGGCGGAAATATTGCGCCGCTTCCGCGCTCCCGGAATAGTGGTGCCCCCAGTCGTAATAAATGGCTTCAGCGCTCCAATAACACTGGCAAGCGATAACCACACCCAACGCGAGCATAGTCAGTCCGGTAATTTTAGTCCGCTGCGCCGAAATCCAGATGGCGAACAACCACACCAGCAGGAATATTCCGAAATGCCAGACTTGCGCGTAGACCAGTGTTCCGAATACCAGTAGAATCGCGGTTACGGGAACAAAGACCAGCCATCCCCCGCCGCGCCAGAGAAACGGCAGCGAGATTGCCAGCACGGCCAGCGACGTGATCCATTCCCCAGTAAAAGCTCCAGCCAAGGTGAACTTGACCACGTCCGGCATGTAGCGAAGATTCGCCAGGCCGCGATGTTCGGCAAAAGCAACGTCCTTGGCGGGCCAGGCACACAGCACAAATCCGATTAGTACAACAGCGTAGATCGTTCCGGCGATGGCTATTTGGCGCCGCTCCGAACTTGTGAGCCGCCGCCAACCCGGAACCAGCGGGGCATATGCGGCCAGCCAGATGGCTACCGATATCACCACTCCATGCACGCTGATGCCAGCTATCAAGGTGAGCAGCGTAATAAATAGAAACGGCCTTTGTACCGCTTTTCTGAAAACGAGAGCGGTCCCAAACAGCAATGGCGCTAGTAAGGCATAGCTGCGCGCAATAACTGAGTATTGATAGCAGAAGTAGTAAGTAAATGGAAGTAACAGACGAACCGGCAGCGGCAGTGGCGCGTAGCGAATCAGCATCCACGCGGCCGCCAGGCCAAGCAGCGCGGTAAGAAAATTATAAGCCGAGTACGGCAGGCCAATCCGGACCAGGCCATGCAACAGAGTTTGCCAAAGGCCCGGAGAACCTTCGTAGTGCATCAGCTTCAACCAGAGATCGGACAGACTGGCGTCCCGTGCCAGCAGCCAGGCCTGCGCCTCGTCGGCCCAAGGCTCATGGTGCAAAACGGCGGCAGCTACCACCAGCGCGTACAGGATGGAAACGCAGAAAGGCAGTAGACGCGGCGTCACGCTCGATCGGGCGGTTGCCGGGGCTAATGCAACAGCTGGCGCGGTCATTGGTCCCTTTTACCAGAACTATTAGGCATACCGGCTTACGGTAGAAATTGAGATAATAGACGTCGCAGGCCTAACGGGTGTTTCAAGTAGGGGCGTTCCGGCGCCAAAAAACCGATAAGGAGCCAAATCTGCCGAAACCTTTTCTCCCGGGCGAACCTCCATTAACGATTAGAATTCACGGTTGGACGCCCTGGTCGGGTCAGGGACGTATTCATTTGTTTGCGGAGTAGCCAAGCCACATGAGAGCTGTGATCATTGGAGCAGGGCCGGCCGGTCTGACCGCGGCACTGGAGCTTTTGCGACGCACTGGCATCCGGCCAGTGGTGTTGGAAAAAAGCAGCTACCTGGGCGGAATCTCCCGCACCGTCAACTACAAAGGCAACCGGATCGATATCGGAGGGCACCGATTTTTCTCCAAGGTCGACCGCGTGATGGAGTGGTGGACCTCGATCCTCCCTGTGGAACAATCGGCAGAGCCCACGCACCGGTTAGTCTACCAAAATCGCGAGCGCGTAATCCGGGCTAACGGGTCAAGCCCCAATGCCGCTTCCAACGACTTGGTCATGCTGGTCAGACCGCGTAAGTCGAGAATTCTTTATCTTCGGAAGTTTTTCGACTATCCGCTGTCTATCAATCTTCGAACGTTTCGACAACTGGGCTTGCGGCGCACGCTGCGGGCGGGCCTCAGTTACCTGGCGGCGAGTCTCAGGCCGATTCGTCCCGAAGTGACGCTCGAGGATTTCCTCACTAACCGCTTCGGGCATTATTTGTATCTGACGTTTTTCAAGAGTTATACCGAGAAGGTCTGGGGCGTGCCTTGTGATCAGATAAGCGCCGACTGGGGAGCACAGCGCATCAAGGGCGTCTCGCTCCGCAAGGCTCTGACCCATAGCGTAAAGAAAATTTTCACCTCTGCTCCGGCGGACGTCCAACAGAAAGACTCCGAAACTTCACTGATCGAGAAGTTCCTGTATCCGAAACTAGGCCCCGGACAACTCTGGGGAGAGGTGGCCGAACAGGCCTGCTCGGCCGGCGCCGAGATCCTGACTGGTTGGACGGTCTGCCAAATCCATGCTAATGGGGACCGCGTCACGGGCGTCACAGCGCGCCACGATAACGGCGAGTTGCGCTACTTTCCCGCGTCTTATGTATTCTCCACCATGGCTGTGCAGGAACTAATCGAGGGCTTCCAAGCACCAGTGCCGCAAAACGTGCGGGAAGTCAGCGCCGGGCTGATGTACCGCGACTTCATCACTGTCGGCCTGTTGCTCAACCGCTTCAAGGTGCGCGGCAACGGCCAGCAGTCGTTGAGCGACAACTGGGTGTATATCCAGGAGCCCGATGTTCTGGCGGGGCGCATGCAGATTTTCAATAACTGGAGCCCTTACATGGTGAGCGATCCATCCAAGGTTTGGATCGGCTTGGAGTACTTCTGCTACGACACCGAAGAGCTCTGGCGGCTTCCGGATCGGGAGATGATCGAGCTGGCGGTGAGCGAGGCCGAAAAAATTGGCTTAGTGGCCCGTGAAGATGTCCTGGATGCCACCGTAATACGCATGGAAAAGGCCTATCCGGCCTACTTCGGGACTTACAGCCGGTTTCAAGAAATCCGCGAATTCGTGGACCGCTATGAGAATCTTTTCCTGGTCGGCCGCAATGGCATGCATCGATACAACAATCAAGACCATTCCATGCTTACGGCCATGACCGCGGTGGACAACATAGTAAGCGGACGCAGGGATAAAGACAACATTTGGTCCGTCAACACCGAAATGGAATACCACGAATCCCTGCCGGACCAGGACCAAAATCTCAAGAAGCGAGCAGCTGCGGCCGCCGGCGGAAATGTCGGCGCAAACCGCTGACATCGGGTTCAGAGAATAGTTCTATACCGTTCCAGCGCCACCCGCACCAGTTGGCTGCGCGTGCGCACGCCGGTCTTGGCGAAAAGTTGCTGAATCGCATTTTTGACTGCGCTTTCTGAAATTTCCATGCGCGCGGCGATTTCCTTGTTGGCCAAACCCTGCACTAACAGCCGCAGCACGTCGGTCTCCCGATTGCTCAGGTTGGCACGTTCTTCAAGATCAACCTGGAACGCGTTGGCGCTTCCCGGCATGGCGGCCGCCGCAACCGTCGCTTCATCTTCGCTGACGTCGGCGATAATGGCCGCTAGTTTCGGTGTCCGGCCTTCTTTGTACGTGGAGAACCACACATCGGCGGTGAACGTCTCGCCATTGCCCCGGTGTCCCCGGCATTGCATGGATGCCCGGAACTGCGGCGCCTCCTCCCACCGCAGTGCGTGATGCAATTCGGGCAGGAACGCCGCAATCGGATCGCCGATGAGCTTGCCCTCTCGCGGGGCCATCAAATCAACCGCCGCGCGATTAGCTAGTTCAATGAACCCGCGCCCGTCTACCGTGACAATCGCCGCTGGGCTGGTCTCAACCAATGCTTTCAACCGGGCCTCCGACTCCAGACTCAGACGCCTGTTTTGCGCCAGTTCATGGATGAACAATCCGCATCCGACCAACGCCAGACTCTCAAAGCCCAGACGAACCACCGAGGGCTCCAGCGCGCTGAACTCTTCAGCCAGCACCGCGCAAACGATCCCCAGCGCTGCCACTAGCCAGCGCGGCAGGAAACCCGCCGCAAACATAATGGGAAACAGATAGAGAAAACCCAGCGATACAAACGGCTTCGTCCACCAATCGATTAAGGCTACAACCAGAATGATGACGCCGCTGATGAGCAGGATCGGGTTGCGATTTCGTTCACTCCACAGCCGTTCTAAAGGCAACATGGGTCTAAAGCCCAATCAAAAGATTGGTAAAGTGATAAATCGCGCGATTCAGTGCGTCTGCCGTGTTCGCTCCGATTCCGCATGACTGTGAACTGGCGCTTCGCTCGAGTGCCGGCTCAACAGAGACCCGGTAGGGCCCAAAGCGCCTTCCAAAGCCACCCGTACCAATTGGCTTCGGGTCTTGACGCCGGCCCGGCCAAACAAACGCTGCACGATGTTCTTAACAGAACTTTCCGAAAGTCCCATGCCCGCCCCGATTTTCTTGTTGGTGAGCCCGGCCAGAATGCCCAGTAGGACATTGCGCTCGCGTTCTTGGAGTACACCCGCGGGCGCTTGATCGTCCAAAGGATAATGGGCGATTAGATGTTCAGCCAGCATTTGAGTGACCCGGGGATCGACCCATACCTCGCCGGCCGCCACCAGCCGCAAGGCATTCAGCAGCCGTTCGGGAGCCTCCGACTTCAGGAAAATACCAGAGGCTCCGTTCTTAAGAGCAATCGCCGCGGACCTGGCGTCGGTCGCGCCGGCCACCAAAAGGAAGTGACCTCTGTAGCCCGCCTGGCGTGCCCCGGAGATAAATTCACTGGCGCGCTCCGCCCCTAACTCGAAATCCAGCAAGACAATGTCCGCTTCAGAAGCCCGTAAGACCTCCAGAGCCTCAGCGAAAGTGCTGTATTCGCCTGCTATTTCAAAGCCGGGTTCGCCGGCTAGAAAGTGGGCCAGACTCGCTCGAAACAGAACGTGGTCGTCAAGCAACACCAACCGAATTCTTTGTTCGTCTGTCTGGTTCATTACGTCACAGCGCGCTGTAACAGCGGATCGAGCAAATTCACCGGCCCGGTAACTATTGGCCTGCGGCACGCTGAGTTCAATCGTATGTTGAATCGCCCGCGCTGCCAAGCGTTTCACCCGAAAGATAGTGCGTGGCCGCCAAAAGATAGCGCGCTACCCGCAAGTCTCGCCTGCAGCCAAGCGCGGCGCCATCGGATTATCGAAAGAATCGCGATCTTGCACATAAGATCTGTGGCTCCTCGGAACCGAAGGCGCTAAATTTAAAATCTACCCGTTTGAAGCGGCTTGCTCCGCTCCAGTGTCACTCCTTTGCTATGAAGATAAGCCGGCTCACAATTCGACGCGTTACGCGCGCCCTGTTACATGACGCCGCAAGCCCGATCCCGGTCGTTGTGCTTTTGGCGAACTCGTGTCTCGCTCAGACCGCCTTCACCTGGCAGCAGATCAGGCAGAAGTTCGAGCGCACGAATCCCACGTTAAAGGCCTCCGAGCTCAGCATCGATGAGTCGCGCGCCGCCGAAATCACCGCTTATCTGCGCCCCAATCCGGACCTGAGCCTTACCGCGGATGGCTTTCAAATCAGCCGGAATCAGGGCGTTTGGCGGCCGCTCAGCGGGGTGCTGGAAACACCCGCCGTCAGCTATCTGCACGAACGCCAGCACAAACGCGAGCTGCGCCGCGATACCGCCCAGGAGTCCACTGCCGTCGCCGAATCCACCTTTCTGGATCAAGAGCGCAGCCTGTTGTTCAATCTGCGAAATGCCTTTGTCGAGACTCTGCAAGCGAAGGCGGTGCTCCAGAACGCCCGGGAGAATCTGGATTACTGGGATCGCGAGCTGGACATAAGCCGGACACGTTACAACGCCGGCGACCTGGCCTTGATGGATCTGAACCGCCTGGAGTTGCAACGCGTCCAGTTCGAATCGGACTATGAGACGGCGCTGGTGAATCTTCGTACCGCTAAAATCCAGCTCCTGACATTGTTAAACGATCGCACGCCGATTGAGCAGTTCGACGTAACTGGTCCGTTCGATTTCGCCGGCGAATTGAGGCCGCTGCAGGATTACCGCAACATCGCGCTAGAATCGCGCCCGGATTTGAAAGCCGCCGTCCAGAATGTCACGCTTGCTCAGCTCAATCATCGGCTCGCCATAGCCAACGGGTCCACCGATCCAACTTTCAGCGTCTGGTTCTCCAACAATCCCTCCTTCAGCAACTCGTTCGCTAGCGAGACCATCGGCGGCAGCGTCAACATTCCGTTGCGTATCTTCGATCGCAATCAGGGCGAGAAGGCGCGCACTCAGTTGGACATCGGCCGCAACGAACGATTGCGGGACGCCACCCAGGCCCAGGTCTTCAGCGACGTGGAGTCGGCCTATTGGACACTGGTGCAGGCTCTGAGTCTCCTCCGCCCTTATAAGACCAAATACCTGCCCCTGGCAGTCGACGTTCGCGACCGGATGTCGTTCTCGTTTCGCAACGGAGGCGCATCCCTATTGGATTTTCTGGATGCCGAAAAGTCATACCGTGACACTCGCTTGGCGTACTTGAACTTGATTGGCTCCTACTTGACTGCCGCGGCGCAGCTGAACCTGGCGGCCGGCCGGGAGGTTATTGAATGAATCGACTAATTGTCCTCGAGGCAACCGCCTGTGTCGGGCTGAGCCTGCTGGTCGCCGGTTGTGAGCGCAAGGTCTCGGCCCAGGGAAGCGCGCTAGCCAGCGTTGGCCCTGTTTCTACCACCGTGGTGCCGGACATGGACCCTAACAACTTCAAGGTCGAACACCCGGAGCAATTTTCGCTCGCCACCGCGGGCGAGTACACCGCCGCGCCGGAACTGAACGTGACAGGCGTCGTAAGTCCGGATGTATCGCGGCAAGTGCCCGTGCCGTCGCTCGCCACCGGCCGGATTGTCGAAATCGACGCGCGTCTGGGCGACGAAGTGAAAAAGGGTCAGCTCCTCTTCAAAGTCCGGAGCACCGATGTAGCCGGCGCTTATTCGGATTACCGCAAGGCCGTCAAAAATGAACAACTGACTAAGATACAGCTCGACCGCGCCAAGCTTTTGTTCGAACACGGCGCCGTCCCGAAGAGCGCGCTCGAAGTGGCCCAGAATGCTGAAGACAACGCACTCGTTGATATCGAGACCAGTACAGAACATCTCCGCCTGCTCGGGTCGGACCCGCAGCATCCTTCCGGCATCGTGGAGGCCTACGCACCGGTTTCGGGCGTCATCACCGATCAACAAATCACCGACCAGTCCGGCGTGCAGGCGCTTACGCCTCCCAACCCGTTCACCATTTCCGACCTATCGCACGTTTGGGTGATCTGCGATGTGTACGAAAACAACCTGGCGCAGGTACATATTGGCGAATTCGCGGACATCCACTTAGTCGCATATCCCGACCGCGTCCTGAGGGCGCGAATCAGCAACATTCTTCCCGTGATGGACCCCAATATCCGCACCGCCAAGGTGCGTCTGGAACTGGAGAATCCCGGCCTGATGCGGCTGGGAATGTTCGTTACGGCAACCTTCCATGGCCAAACCGCCGAAAAGCACGCCGCCGTTCCAGCTACCGCGATTCTGCACCTGCATGACCGCGAGTGGGTCTATACGCCCGCAGGCAGCGGCGCATTCAGACGCCGGGAAGTGACCGCCGGCCGCATGCTCCCCAACAACCTGCAGGAAGTGATCTCCGGTCTCCAGCCCGGCGACACAGTAATCGCCAACGCGCTCGTATTTCAGAACACGGTGGAGCAGTAAGAGAACGTAAATGATCAGCAAGGCAGTCGATTTCGCGCTCAACAATCGTTTTCTGGTATTGGCTGCGGCGCTCCTGCTGTTTGTCTGGGGTGCAATTTCGTTTCATCAGCTGCCCGTCGAAGCCTATCCTGACGTTGCCAATAACTACGTTGAGGTAATTACGCAGTGGCCTGGGATCTCGGCCGAACAAATCGAACAGCAAGTCACCATTCCTTTGGAAGTCGTGATGAACGGCATTCCACACGTCACGCATCTGCGATCGTTCTCGCTGTTTGGGCTGTCGGATTTGAAGCTGATCTTCGACGACGACGAAGAGAACTTTAGAAACCGCGAAAGAGTCCTCGAACGTCTTTCCCAAGTGACCTTGCCGCCCGGCGTCGTCCCGCAGATGGGAACCGACTGGAGCCCGGTGGGCCAGATCTTTTTCTTCACCCTGCATAGTTCCAATCCGGCCTACGACGTGATGGAGTTGAAATCCATCGAAGACTGGGTGGTGGAAAAAAATCTCAAGTCTGTCCCGAATGTCGTGGATGTCGCCAGCTTCGGTGGACCCACGCGCGAATACCAGGTGCGGGTGGATCCCAACAAGCTGATCGCCTACGGATTGAGTATCGCGCAGGTGGAGCAGCAACTAACTAACAACAACGCCAATGCGGGCGGAAGCTTCATCGAAGCCGGCCTCCAGCAGATCAACATCCGGGAAGTGGGCTTGGTGCGTAATGTTCAGGATATCCAGAACACGGTTATCCTGACCAAGAACGGAACGCCGCTACATATCAAGGATATTGCGGAGATCGCGCAAGGACCCAAGATTCGCCTGGGCCAGTTCGCCCGCGCCATTCGCCGCGAGGACGGCAAGCTGGTAGACAATCCGGACGTGGTCTCTGGCATCGTGCTATTGCGTAAAGGCGCTGAAGCCGACGCCGCTCTGAAAGGCATACACGCCAAGGTGCAGGAGCTGAACGATCGTATTCTGCCGCCCGGCGTAAAAATCGTTCCCTTCCTGGATCGCAGCGATCTGGTGCACTTCACCACCCACACCGTATTGCATAACCTCACCGAAGGCATCGTCCTGGTGATCGTCATTCTGTTTTTGTTTCTTGGAAATGTGCGCGGCGCAATCATCGTCGCCTTGACCATCCCCTTCTCGCTATTATTCGCCGCCACCTGCCTGAACTTGAAAGGAATTCCAGCCAATTTGCTCTCCCTGGGCGCGTTGGATTTTGGAATGGTGGTGGATGGCGCCGTGGTGATGGTGGAGAACATCGTGCGCCACCTCGGCCGCCAGGGCCAAGACATCCGCACACCCAAGCAGAAGATTTTCGAAGCGGCGCATGAGGTGCAGCGGCCGGTATTTTATGCCATTGCCATTATCATTACGGCCTACCTTCCTATCTTCACGCTGCAACGTGTGGAAGGGCGTTTGTTCAAGCCCATGGCCTGGACGGTGGCATTCGCGCTGCTGGGAGCCATCTTGTTCTCGATGTTGATTGCGCCGGCTCTGGCTAGCCTGTTTTTTCCGAAAGGCACGCGCGAGTGGCATAACCCGGTGATGGCCTGGTTGACGCGCGGATACCGGCGGCTTTTGAGAATCGCTATTCGCTTCCGCTATGTCACGGTGTCGGCCGCCATCGCGATTCTGGCCGCTGCGCTGTGGCTCGGAACCACCATCGGCTCCGAGTTCCTGCCGCACCTGGACGAAGGAGCGCTGTGGGTGCGCGGCACTCTCGCCCCCAGCACGGGACCGAGCGAAGGCATTCGGCTGTCTAACCAGGCTAGAATTCTGCTCTGCTCGTGGCCGGAAGTGACGCAGTGTACCAGCCAAACCGGCCGCCCGGATGACGGAACGGACGCCACCGGTTTCTTTAACACGGAGTATTTCGTGGACCTGAAGCCCAAGGAGCAGTGGCGCCCTGCGTTTCACCAGACCAAAGACGAACTGATCGCCGCCATGAACCTCCAACTTTCCAAAATCCCCGGCGTGGTGTGGGGATTTTCGCAGCCCATCGCCGACAACATGGAGGAAGCGGTGAGCGGAGTAAAAGGCCAGCTTGCCACTAAGATTTACGGCGACGATCTCCACATTCTGGAAGATAAAGCCGAGCAGATTCTCGGCATCATGCGCGGGATCGGGGGAATTCAGGATCTTGGGATTTTGCGCGTTCTGGGCCAGCCCAACGACAACTTCGTCGTCGATCGGCAACAGGCCGCCCGTTACCAGATCAACGTCGCCGATGTGCAGGATGCTATCCAAACCGCCGCCGGGGGCAACGCTCTCACGCAAGTCCTGCAGGGCGAGGCTCGCTACGACCTGGTGATGCGCTACCTCCCGCAATTTCGCAACACCAAGCAAGCCATCGAGAACATTCGGCTGCTGGCGCCAACCGGCGAACGCGTATCGCTCGCCCAGCTTTGTAAAGTCGAAGAGCGCGACGAAGGCTCGGAAATCTATCGCGAAGGAAATCAGCGCTACGTCGCCATCAAGTACAGCGTGCGCGATCGCGACCTGGGAGGCGCGGTGGAAGAGGCCATCCAGAAAGTGAGTGCGCGGGTACAACTGCCGCGCGGATATCGCATCGATTGGGAAGGCGAGTACGAGAGTCAAAAACGCGCCCAAGCGCGCCTGGCCATCATCGTGCCGCTCACCGTCTTGCTGATCGCCATCATTTTGTACACGATGTTTCGCTCCTTGAAATGGGCGGGGTTGATTCTAGTCAACGTGCTGATCGCGCCCATCGGAGGTGTGCTCGCGCTGCTGGCTTCGCATACCAATTTCAGCGTTTCCTCCGGCGTGGGCTTTCTCGCATTGTTCGGCGTTTCCGTGCAGGTTGGTGTCATCATGCTTGAATACATCAATCAACTTCGCGCTCGCGGCCACACCATCGTGGACTCGGCGGTGGAAGGAGCCGTCCTGAGGCTTCGGCCCATCATGATGACCATGCTGGTGGCCACCCTGGGCCTATTGCCGGCGGCGCTTTCGCACGGCATCGGCTCGGATTCGCAGCGGCCTTTCGCCATCGTGATCGTCGGCGGCCTTATTTCCGACTTAGTCCTGAGCATTTTCCTGCTGCCTACTCTATATGTGTGGATGGCCGGCGAAAACGATGTCCTGCCTGAGATAGAGCCGGACTTCGAGCAACAAGGCGAATCCTAGCCAGCCTGCAAATGAAATATTCGCGACTTTGGGCCAGCCTCGCTCATCTGTTACTCTTGGACGTTGACGCGCTATGGAACCCGGGTGCGCTATGGAGCCAGCTTGTATCAGACATACGGAGATCCCCCACACCTCGCGGCTATTTTCCGATTTTCAATATCATTTCGATCGCGTAGCGCGGTTCTACCGGCACGCACCGGCTGACCCCGCCGCCTATTCTTCGGCGGCGGGCGAGATCGTCTTCCCCGATGACCGCCGCGCGGCGCTGGTATCGGCCCTACGCGCGCGCAATGGGGAAAGCGCTTCACTGGACCGGTTGGCCAAGCCCGGTACCGTGGCGGTGGTAACCGGTCAACAGGTGGGCCTGTTCTCCGGCCCCGCCTATACCATCTACAAGGCTCTGACGGCGGCGCGGTTGGCTGAGAAATTGACCGGGCAGGGCATTCCGGCCGTCCCAGTTTTCTGGCTGGCTACCGAGGATCACGATTTCGCCGAGGTCAACCATAGCTTCGTGTTTGGCGCCGATCATCTGCCGGTCACGCTCAGCGTGAGTGGCGTGGATGCCCCCGAGCATCCGGTGGGCGCTATCCCGATTCCCGATCCACCCATCGATGCGCTGCGCCAGGCGTTATCGTCGTTTCCGCACGGCGACGCGGTAACAACGATGGTGGCCGACTCGTACCGCCCCGGTGCGACCTTCGGCGCCGCCTTCCAGGCTTTGCTCGAGCGCTTGCTCGCCCAATTCGGCTTGCTGTTCATCGACCCTTTGGATGAAGCGGTGCGGCGCATGGCCGCCCCAGTTCTGCGAAAGGCTTTGGGCGATGGCGACAAGCTCAAACAGCAACTGCTGGACCGCAACCGCGAACTCGAAGCGGAGGGTTATCACGCGCAAGTGCATTTGGAGCAGAAGACGTCGCTTGCGTTCCTGTTGGAGGGCGATCGCCGGATCACGCTGCGGCGCCAAAATGGCGACTATGTTTCTAAGGACCGCCGTTACTCGGTTTCACAGTTGATCGACCTCGCCGAGCATCTTTCACCGAACGCCTTGCTGCGGCCGGTGGTACAGGATTATGTGCTTCCCACGGTGGCGTACGTGGGCGGCCCGGCTGAGCTTGCTTACATGGCGCAATCGCAAGTGCTCTACCAGGATCTGCTGGGAAGAATGCCCGTGATGCTGGCGCGCAACGGATTCACGTTGCTAGGCGAGCGCACTGCCAAGCTGATGGCGCGTTACGGTTTCGCGATCCCGGACTTTTTCCATGGCGAAGAGGCCGTGCGTGAACGCATCGCCCAGCAACTTGTGCCGCCGGAGCTGTCGCGGGAGTTTGAGCAAACCCGAACCACCGTGGCCGATTCCCTGGATCGCATGCGCGCCGATCTTGTTTCTTTCGATTCCACGCTGGCCAAAGCCGCCGATAAGGCACGCTCGAAGATGCTCTATCAGCTCTCGAAAATCGAACGCAAAACCGCGCGCGAAACTCTGCAGCGCAACGATCGCGCGGCCGAGGACGCTAGCTACATGGCCGGGCTGATCTTCCCGGAGAAGCATCTTCAGGAACGCTTTTATTCGATTCTGCCCTTCGTCGCCAAGCACGGTATCGAGTTGATGGATCTGCTTTACCAGCACGTCAATTTAGATTGTCCGGACCACAAGGTGCTGCTGGTCTGATCTCAATCTTTCATGAGAATCAATACCGTTAAACAGGCGCTGGCCGCGGGCCAGGTGCAGCTCGGAACCGGCTTCGGCCAATTGCGCTCCCAAGACGTCGTTCGCATCCTGCACGATGCGGGATTCCACTGGGCTTTCGTCGACACCGAGCACGGCGGATTCGATCTCGAAACCGTGCAGGATGTCTGCCGCATCTCGGCGTTTATCGGCTTTTGTCCAGTGGTGCGCGTCGCGGAATTGCAATATTCGCTCGTTGCGCGCGCTCTCGATATGGGCGCGCAGGGAATCATGTTCCCGCGCGTCGAATCGCCCGAGTTGCTGGAGAAAGCCATCGGCTGGACCAAGTTTCCGCCCCTGGGCGTGCGCGGGTTCGGGCTCACCGGACTGCAAGTGGATCACGAGAAGCTAAGCATTCCGCAGATCATCGATCACCTCAACGCGCAAACCATGGTGGTGTTGCAGATCGAGACGCGGCGCGCATTGGAGGCGCGCAATGAATTGCTGTCAGTGCCGGGCGTCGATGTGGTGATGGTGGGGCCGGCGGATCTGTCGGTGTCGCTCGGCGTGGCCGGCGAATTTCAGCATCCCAGCATGGTGGATGCGATGGAGAAGATCCGCGACAGTTGCGTCGAGCGCGGCATCGCACCCGGTACCCAGACGCGTTCTATTCCGCAAGCCAAATTCTGGCGCGAGCGTGGCATGCGCTTCCTGGGCTGCAGCAATGAAACCGGGATGATGTATGATCGCGCCTGCGAGATCGTGCGCGAGCTGAGCTGAAATTATGACGATCGAGACGCTCCGCCAGAAGGAAGCGGGCACGCTAACCGATCTGCTCGGATTCCAATGGGTCGAGGTTGGGCCGGGCTTTGCCCGGGGACGATTCGACGTCCGCAAACAGCACTTGGCGCCAATTGGATATCTGCACGCAGCCAGCATCGTGGCCTTGGCCGATACGGCCTGCGGTTTCGGATGTCTGATGTCTTTGCCGGAAGGCGCATCCGGCTTCACCACCGTTGAACTGAAAGCCAATTTCATCGGCACCGCGCGAGAAGGCGGCGTAAGTTGCCAAGCTCGTCTGGCGCACGGCGGACGAACCACTCAAGTCTGGGATGCGGAAGTCAAAAGCGAGACCACGGATAAAACAGATCGCGTTGTTTCGCTGTACCCAGTTTTTGCTGTACGGCGAGCCGCGCGCCTGAGCGCTTACATCGGCAGCGTGCTGATGGAATCCACCGTGAGCTTGCCGCCGGCCACTTTGCCGCTGACCTTCACTTTGTGCCCGATCACGGGCGTCACTTTGTCCATGGAGGAAGCTTCGATCTTCAGGATCTTGTTATCTTCGGTGACGAACACCACGGCTTCACCGCTCTTGACGCAGCTCTTCACGCAGTTTTCGAACGCCTTCGGTTGAATCCATTCGGCCGCGGTTTTCGCTTTGGCGCCGCTGACCGCACATTTCTCGTCCGAAAGATAGCCGGTGAATTCGCCCGCCCAGGCCGTCATGGAGGCCAGCGCGGACAGTCCCAGAACGACGCAAAGTTTTTTCACTTGAGGAATTCCTCCCGAACAAGCCTAGCATGCGATAAAGAAGGAGCGCTTGGAAGAGATTAGCGAATGCGCGCCGCCGGGCCGGGCTGGTATACTCGAAATCGTCCTCACCCACCCGGCGCTGGAGTGGCGGAACTGGCAGACGCACGGGACTCAAAATCCCGCGGCCTTCACTGGTCATGAGAGTTCGACCCTCTCCTCCAGCACCAATTAATTCCGTAAAACGCTTAAAATAGGAGCTGGTTCAACCCCCGCGTCCTGGCAGTTGATTCCTAAAGTGCGGCTCTCCGTATTCCTATGCGGCTCATTTTGTCATTTTGCGCTTTTTGCTCGATCGCGTTCGGGCAAACTCTGCCACCCTTCACGTTCGGGCAAGGCCCAGCCCCCTTGTTCGGGTTCTTGCCGAATTCGGGCCAGTTTCCGCCCGCCGTACGCTTTGTTCGCTACGCAAATGACAACTTCAGCTATCTAACGCGCGACAGCTTCGTGCTCGCTACCGGCGTCAGGATACAGCTTGCCAATATCGATCCCAACGCCCAGCCAGCCGGTGATTCTCCCACGACAACAATCTACAATTTCTACCAGACGAACGACACGTCCCAATGGATCGCGAATGCACATTTATTCGGAGCAGCGAAGTTGAACAATGTCTATCCGGGAGTGAGTGCGGCGTTCACCACCACGTCCGAGGGTGTTTCCGTCACGTCCTTTGGCTTGGGCGAGGTAATCTTCTCGATTGCAGCGGGCGCCGATCCGTCTCCGATTCAAGTAAACGTGCTCAATACCGGCGCCACTCCATTTGCCGGTCCCGGCGGCATCTGGTTTGCGGGAGGTCGCATCCCGGGCGTTTTCACGGTCAGCGCGCAAGCCACGCAAACGAGCGACGGAACAACCACACCAGTCACATGCGGACTGACGATCAACTCGTCCGGCACTCTATCGATACAACTACCGGATCGGAATGCAGCGCTTGAGACCGATGTCGCGATCACTTTTCCGGATTATGATCTGACGACTGGGCAGCCAGCGCAAGGTCTGGTCGCGCTGTCTGTCCCGAATCCGTCCAGCTTTGGCCCGGATGGCACGCTCCCGAATTCAACTTGTGGCGATAACTGCACCAAAGCCGTGGTGGCGAACCTGGACGCCAACGGGAATCCGCTTTGGGTAACCCTCTTCGGCGGCTCCGGAAGCGACGAAGCCTGGCTTGCTACCACGACCCAAGGCGGCGTTAGCGTCACGGGCACTACCGAATCAACCGATTTTCCGGTTACAAGTACGGCGCCCTACGCGACCCCAGGCTCGGAACAAGATGCGTTCCTGGCGTACTTCGACCTGGCTTCTGGACAATTGCTCGATTCTACCTACGTTGGGCTACCCGGAGCGGCTTATCCAACGCAGCAGATCGCCAACTCCGGAGGCCAGATCGCGCTCAGCGGAGGTTACTCGGCTTCGAACGGATCCCTCGGCTACATTGCTCTCTGGCAGCCCTCCGAGGACAAATTCCTTTACAGGTTACTGACCGCAGCGCCGGTGGTGAGCCTGGCATTTGACACCAGCTCGAACCTTTACTTCGCCTCGGTCCAAACCTCAACTACTGCCAGCGCGATTGACGTCGGCGAGCTGGATTCCGGAGGAAACGCAGTGGGGACGACCGTTAACATCAATTTGCCTGCGGGTGTTCAAACGGGCCCAATTCAATTGCAACCATCCGGTGCGAACGGGCTCTGGGTTGTTTATCCAGTCGAGCAAGAAGCTCCCAACGGGGCGTCGGTATGGGCGGCAAGAATCCTACCTGCATCCGGACAGATTGTAGTAACCAGCCCCGTGGCCGATCAGGGCTCGGTAGCTGCCGTTGGTCTCACCCCAATTGGGAACCTGAAACTGTTGCTACAGAGTCCAGCTCCTACCGAGACAACAACGCCGGATGCGCCACTAGTTGCGGCCTGTCCTAACACGTCGTACTTCATTATTCTTTCGCCCCAGGGACAGCCTGTCTACGCCACGTATGTTCCGGCGACAGGTTTCAATTTCGCGCAGCAGAACGAGAGCGCCGGGCCGCCAGCCGCGACGATTAGCTGTATTGCATCGACGGCTGGACGGGTTCCTTCGACGTCTGCCGCAGCCGGAGAGATGATCACCTTAACGGGAGGGGGCTTTGGTCCATCGAGTCCGGTTTACACCGCGCCGGGATCCGATGGAACGTATCCTCTGACAGCCAGCGGCTACAGTGTAAAAATCGGCGGCTTGGATGCGCCAATCTTTGCCGTAGCACGCGGATTGATCGCGGTGCAGGTGCCATTCGAGATCGCTTCAATTACTCAAGCAGCCAACTCACTCACGATTGAGGTCTTCCAGAGTGATCAGCTTTTCCAGTCCATCTCGGTGAACCCCACAGATGTCAATCTGAACCTCTTCGACACTGGCGACCGTAACAATTCTCTCAATCTGCCAGCGCTCGCCGCGCTGAACGAGGATGGCACGGTCAACACCATCGACAATCCAGCCCCCGTGGGATCCATCGTGAGCGTGTTCGGGAGTGGTGCCGGAATCCTCTCGCCGCCGCTTCAGACCGGGGCAATCAGCCCAATTCCGCCAGCCGGGCCGCTTTCTGTCACACAGCTCGTCGACGGCTGCGGCGGGTGCAGCCAAATCTGGTATTTAGGCTCGGCGCCCGGACTCACAACCGCAGTGGTGCAGATTAACGTACAAATTCCATCGGATGTGTCCGGCACCGGCGTTCGACCGTTAGGCGTTTCAATTGGCCTCGCCTACTCGGTGCAAGCGTTGTTCGTTACTCCTCCAACGGGCATTGTGTTCGTCAAGTAAGCTTCCCGGGTGTCGCAAGGCAGCGACACGACGCGGAGCGGGATACCGGCGGCTTACTCGGCCACCGGTTGATTCACTCGAATCCTGCGGCGACTAAACAAAATCAGCGCGAGCATGCCGGCCAGACAAACGGCGATTGAAGACGGCTCCGGAACAGCTGAAAGAGTTGAAACATTTCCCGAGACGAGTGTGCCGCACCCATCGCATACGATGGTGGAATCCGAACTCTCGCCGCCGTCCCCATACAGTAAGTTGATGGTTCCTCCAGCAGTGCTCAACGGCGACGCGAAATACAAATCAATGTACTGATTGGTTCCGCCATCGTAAAAGTCCAAGTGTGTCTGATCCGGGTAGATCGCGATGCTGTCGCCTGTCGTGTAGTCGTTATCGGCCGGGGTATTCGTGCCGTCAACCATGAGGTTCCACGTCACCAGGTCGAGCGATGAATCGAGTGTGAAGCTGCCGCTGGCGTTGTTTGTGAGACCGTCGTAGCTAAACGTCGCATTTACATCCCATACGGTGTCCGCCGACGCACGCCACGTCGAAACTACCAGGGCGAGTCCGGCAAGTAATAGCAGCCTCGCGGCATTTCTCATAAATACTCCTTGAATACCCTCAAACGACTTAGTGCGAAGATATACTCTAAATGAAAAAGCCATAAGGCACACACGCATCGTGAGTACTATTACTTACTAAGAATTTGAGTGGCTATGCGCTAGTAAGATGTCCCGGTCATAACGTTATTCGGTTTGATCCGTCTGATAATTATGAGACGGAATCAGTTTGTGCTGCGAGTGACCGACGAGCAACGAAGCGACTTGCGCCAGTGGGCAACATCCCGCACATTGCCGGCTGGCGATGTGTTTCGGGCGCGCTTGATCCTGGCGCTGGCGGACGGACAAACCTACAGCCAGATCATGGCCTCGCTGCAGACCACGGCGCCCACGATTTCGCGCTGGAAGCAGAGGTTTGAGGAACAAGGAATCGCCGGACTCGATCCGCGACACAAAGGCAGCCAGCCGCGCGTAGCCGATGCGAAAGTGCAAGCCAGAATCGCGCGTAAGACGCAGCAGAAACCCAGCGATGGTTCCACTCACTGGTCGTGCCGGAAACTGGCTAGAGCCCTCGGCCTTAGCAAATCCACCGTGCAGCGCGTGTTGGCCCAAGCCCGGCTGAAGCCGCATCGATTGGACCGCTACATGGCCTCCAACGATCCACGTTTTGAGGAAAAGGCCGCTGACATTATCGGCCTGTACCTGAATCCGCCGCAGCATGCTGCCGTGTTTTGCGTGGATGAGAAGACGGCGATCCAGGCGCTGGATCGGCTGGACCCAGTGCTGCCGTTGTCGCCGGGCCGTGCCGAGCGGCATGGTTTTGAATACTATCGTCACGGCACGCTTTCGCTGTACGCAGCTCTTGACGTCAAGACCGGTGAGGTACACGGCATGACTGCCGCGCGGCATACTGCGCAGCAATTCATCACCTTTCTGAACGGTCTGGTGGAACGCGCCGAATGGGCCCAGGAAATCCACGTGGTTCTCGACAACCTTTCGGCGCACAAGACCAAAGATGTCGAGCGTTTTCTCGCCGAGCATCCTCAGGTGCAATTTCATTTCACCCCAACCTACTCCTCATGGCTCAATCAGGTGGAGCTATGGTTTGCCAAAATCCAGCGCGACGTGATCACACGCGGCGTCTTCACTTCGGTCGCTGATCTGGGCAACAAACTACGCAAGTATATCCGCGCCTACTCAAAATCAGCCAAGCCATTCCGATGGACCTACACCGACACCACCCGCAGAATCCGTCCTAACAAAATCGCCGGGACAGCTTACTAGTGGACGCTCCCAAGGACCGGATGCCATCGGTCAATGCCTGGCTTTGTTAGCCTTGCTGATAAGACGCGCCAGGTAAGAACCAGTGATACGCATCTTATCCAAGGGAATTTGCTGATGGTTTCACTTTTGCCGAATCCGGTCGCTGAAAAGTGCGGAAATATCGTGCGTTTGCTTGACTGTTTAGGTTCTATCGTGGTACCATATTTAACAGAATCAAGAAAGGAAACCTGGCAAAGACCAGGTAGTGAATCCCTTGAAACAATCCCCAACTAGAGTTATGCCCGCTGTGTCGGGCTGTGAGCCTCCAGCTTCCATTCTTCCAACCCTAGTCAATGAATCTGAAGCCGCCAGACTTGTTGGCTACACAGTGGCTGGCTTGCGAAGCCGCAGATACGCTGGACATCCTCCCGTTTTCTATAAGCTTGGCGGACGGATTCGCTAACGCCCCTCAAGACCTCGCCGAGTGGATTACCTCGTCACGAGCGACGGTCCAAGAACACAACCCAACCAGATAGTTCCCATCTCCGCATGGGTTCCGTTCATTTTGGAACTTCCGTTGTGGAAGTTCCGTGTATCCATCGTGAAGACTACTCGTAAATAGACCTTAAAAAAAAGGAAATCACATAGATGATTAAATTTTGTTCCATCGGAGTCTCCGCATGAATAGCGCCGTCTCCGTTCTTTCCAATTCCACCGAAGCCGCAATCAAGTTCCTTCGGGACATCGCGTCGCTTGGCTTCTGGGGTAACGTCACTTTCAAACTCCAACACGGCGACGTGGTTCACGTCACTCGTGAGGAGTCGATTCCAACTGAGAAACTCATCGCACCGGACACCCGGAGGAACTATCGTGACCCCAGCAAATGAGCAACCGAAGCAGTTTCGTTTTGGCATTCGTACTGCTGAGCAATTGAAGCAACGGTGCGCCGACGTGGGGGCGAGTGAGTACTTGATTGAAGGTTTGATACCTACCCAAGCGCTTGGGCTCGTTGTAGGCGACTCAGGGCTCGGGAAGAGTCCCTGGCTTTACCAAGGCGGGATGTGCGTCGCAGCAGGCATTCCATTCCTCGGTCATCAAGTACGCTCTGGGAGGGTGCTTATCTCGATTGCGAGAACGGTATTGCTCAGGTTGACACTATCGTGTCACAGATTGCGCGACATCTAGGTCTCGACGCTCCGTCTAGTGACCTTTTGCTGTGGAACCTGAACGATTGTGACCCTGGATGGGATTTTGAGAAGCTGATAAACGAGACCAAGCCCGATTGGGTGATTGCCGACCCCCTGAAGGCATTCTTCCCGTTCATCGAGCGCGACTCGAAAGGTGCGATTGACGCATATCGGATTCTTCGTGACATCATGAGCCGCCATCACTGCGCGATAGATGGCGTTCACCACATTCGGAAACCAGGCGAGCAACCGCTTTGGCTCGACAGGGGTACAGCGCACCCTTGGTTCCTTCAAGCGCGCGGTCCTCGCGAGCTAATCAACGGATGCGATGTGCGCATCGGGGTGGACCGTCCTTCCGACCACTCAGGCGATGACGTTCTGGTGATTCGCGGGTTTCGAAGGGTGCATGGCGAGATTCCATTACAACGTGTGGTTCGCGTTCTGGATGATGACGGTGAACCTCAGGGCTTTCGGGCGCTCAGTGGGGTTGAAATGCTCAATAATTCAGAACAGCAAGCGGCATTCGCTCGACTCGCGGCCCGGTTCTCCTTCAAAGAAGCCAAAGCTGTATACGGCAAAGGCGACCAGGCTACGTCAGACTTTTTGAAAAAATGCATCGGTGCGAACATACTCAACAACCCTCGCAAGGGCTGGTATGAGAAGGTTCAGGCGGGCGCTCAGTGCGGGACTCCGCAACCCGCTCCAGCCGCTGCTTAGTGGGCACCTTGGCGGAGTGGGCGGAGTATCACGTCATTTTGTACGAATCCTCCCTGTTTTAGGGTGTTTATCCACTCCGCTCAGTTCCACACCGCAGCGGAGAACAACTGGAGAGCGGCGAGAGATGTTTACTCCGCTCTCTCCGGTGGCACTCCGAAGAAACCGTGTCTTGGCGGAGTGTGTAATTCATTTATATGAATGAGGTTAGTAGAATATTTTTTGGATACTCCGCGCACTCCGACGGTCAGCGGGCTAAGCATTGAGCGCTCAAGCATAAAAGGTCACCTAGAAAGTGGGTATCGGCTTTTGTCCATCGTGCCATGCGGCGTAAGAACCGAGCTACTTTACCGAAACGGTCACTCCGGCCGGGCTGAACACGCCTCCGGCTTCCATATTCAGCGCCACCACGCCGGTCGGCGAGTCGCTCGGGATGATGAAGTTTATTTGGGCGACTCCCGACACGAGGTACGGCGCTTGCCCTGCATAGACCACCTGCGCGCCGATGTTGGCGACTCCAACCACCACCGGGAGCGTGAGTGTGGGGTAGTTGCTCTGGTACACCTGCCCATCAACGCATGGCGAAGTTGGTCCGACTCCGGTAGCGTAGAGCACGACCTCCGAACCGCGTGCGGCAGGGTTCGACGGCCCGTTTAGCGTGCCATCGGCGTTGAGCACGGCTGCCTGCCCGCTGCCAGTGCCATTGACGGTGAAGATACCTGGAGCCGCCGTGCTGAGGGGCAGTGTGACGGGTGGCGACTGTGCGCCGAGGTAGCTCCCTACCACCTGGGTTGAAGCATGACCAGCGACAGCGCAGGGAATCACCGTATTCACCTGATCGGCGCTTGTGTAGATGATGGGCGCTGGCATCCCATCGAAAAGCACCTTCGTAGAGTTGTTGGATGAAGTGACCACGTCGCCGGGGCCGAGTTGCGGTCCGGTACCTGCCACAGGTCCGAGTTGCGAGCCATAGATTGAAATTAGTTGTCCAGCAGCGAACGGCGAGGTTCCTGTTGCGGCGCTAGCCGTGAATGAAATCGAGGGTGAGATGGTAGGGGCCCGAGTCGCCTTCCAGTAGCCCGTCGGATAGGACTGCCCTTCGGTACACCCAGAGCCGCCACTAACGGTGCTGTACGTGCCCGTGTAGATATTTGCATTATTGAGGTCCACATCGCCATTGAAGTTCATGACGCGCCCGTTCTCCGTCAGCGTTAGATTCACGCTGAACGGGTATTCCACGACAGTGGAACCAGACGTCCACTCCGCTATGACAAACTCACCACTGAAGTGACTTGTGGTCACGCAGGAAGGGCTTCCGGTTGTACCCGGCCCGAATGTGAAGTTAAATTGGCCTGAGAGCGTGACTAGCATCTCGGTGGTAAGGGACACGGGGGGTGGTGCGTTGAGTGGCGGAGTGAACACTTCCCCCATCGGCGGTCCTGTGTCGGTTATCTGGACGGAAGCTGTGAACAGCGTGGTCGCGGGGGTAATGATGAACGCGGACCCACCAGTGAACTCCCAATTTCCGGCCATAGGATTGTACGCCTCCGCTCCCGAGGCGTCTAATACATCGAGGAAAACGGTGACGCCGGGTGCTCCGTCGATGAGTATAAACACAACGTAGAAACCCGGCTGGGTCGGCACACCCAGACCTGACACGTTTAGAGTCTTTGGGTCAACAGAAACGGTCAGTGTGACTGGTGTTGTTCCGCTGGCCGGAGTTACCGTGACTCCGCTCCCCCCTGCCGCTAAAGGATACACCCGTCGTGAACGCAACAGGCGCTGGCGTGCCAGTCGAAATGCTCAGTGTTTGGCTAGCCGGAGCCGCGCCGCCTGTTTGAAAGCGGAACGTCAACGAGGTCGGGCTCACAGAGAGTTCTGCCTGGGCGGCAGTGCTCGCGAGAAGCACCGGGACTAGAAACCTAGCTACTTGCTCGAATCGATGCCAGCCACTTCTTCGACGCACTCGTCCTCCCCCGGCTGCGCTTAAATCAGTATCGGCGGTTCGCCTCCAATCGTACTCCATTTTCTGCTCCGGCGTAGTCGCTCAGCCGAGGCTCGTGACTTGCCAAATAACCTAACGATAGGTTACAATATATAGTATGGAGCCAGTGAGCCGAGCAGCCAGTCTAATGGGGCGACGCAGCGCCGAAGCACGCATCAAGGCATGGGGCAAGCGGGAGTTCGTCAAGCGATTGCAAGAATGGGGCAAGCTGGGCGGACGCCCTCGGGGCACTGGCAAGCGAGCGAAGAAAGGCGGGAAGTGAGATGGCGATTTACAGACCTAAGTACCGTGACGCGAAGACTGGAAAGCTTGTGCGCGCTGGTGTGTATTGGATGGAGTTCACCTACGCTGGCAAGCGCATCCGCGAGTCGAGCAAGCAGAGCAAGAAGAGCCTCGCTCAGGTTGCTGAAGATAACCGCCGCAAAGAGTTGGAGCGTGCCTATGCTGGCTTGCCCACGCGCGAAACCCCTCAGGACCGCATTCGCACGGTCAAGGTTGCGATAGAAGCGTACGCGAAGACCTACCCTATCAACCATCGGCAGAAATCGGTTGACGTGGTTTCCGAACGTTCCCCGCACCTGCTCCGTCATCTCGGTTCTTTGCTCATGCCGGATCTGACCGAAGAAAGGGTTCGAGCATACATGGCAGACCGCAAAGCGGAAGGCGCAGGCAACCGCACCATCAACATCGAGCTTGGCGTGCTGGCACGTGCGGTTGGCTCGAAATGGTCCATCCTATGGCCCAAGCTTAAGCATCTCGAAGAGTCCCACGATGTAGGCCGTGCGCTAGCAGCCGACGAAGAGCAGCGTCTGGTCAATGCGGCTATGAAAAACCGTTCTCGCATGATTGGCCCCATCGTCCGCATTGCTCTCATGACAGGTATGCGGCGCGACGAAATCCGATTGCTTAAATGGCGGCAGATTGATTTCGACGCGAAGGAAATCACCGTTGGCAAAGCTAAGACAGATGCAGGCAAGGGGCGGGTGATTCCATTTGGCACAACCCTCGCAGGCGTACTTTCAATCTACGCAAGTTGGTACGTATCGAAGCTCGGTCCAATCGAGCCTGAGTGTCATGTGTTTCCATTCTCCAATCGAGGGAAGCCAACGGACGCTACGCGACCTATGGGCGATTTCAAGAAGTCCTGGGACTCAGTCCGCGACGCAGCGAACGTTGAGTGCCGCTTCCACGATCTCCGGCACACTGTCTGCACGAAGATGGCTGAGGCCGGAGTACCCGAAGCAACCATGCTTGCTATCATGGGTCACATGAGCCGTTCGATGTTGGAGAGGTACTCGCATATTCGGAAGGCTGCGAAGGTTGAAGCGATGGCTGCAGTGGAGTCTCGCTCGGCATTTTCGGAGGGCGTACTACAAGAAGTCCCCAAAGTGAGCGGCTTTGCCCTCGCGAAAGCAGCCGTAACTCATTGCGAACGGGCGGTTAGCTCAGCCGGTTAGAGCGCCTGCCTTACAAGCAGGAGGTCCGCGGTTCGAGCCCGCGACCGCCCACCACTTTTCATTTTTCCAACGAACGAACGGTCAGCTTTTGCACCGACCAGGTCTGAGGCACCGCTGGCGCTGCTAGAGTGCCTCGGCTTCGCGTGCTTGCGCCGATGTTGCTCAACAAATTTTCCAGCGGACTTGCGTTGCCGCGGCTCGACGATCTTCCAACCACGCCGGAAGCCGGAAGGACGCGCGGGTCGATAGGATCCTCCGACTCCAGAAGAATGTAGGTATCGAGCCCCAATGGCTGACCCACCGAAAAGTCGTAAGCTTGAGCTGTTAACTGCAGATCGGTCGGCTGTGTTCCAGGCTCAGGCACGTGATTGCCGACATTGCCTCCGCCCCGCGGAATCACGACGTTAATGGTCCCTTCTCGATCAATGGCCAGCACATAAACCCAGCGCTGCGGAATGTCCCCACTGCTGGTAGCTTTTGCGATTTCAGCGGGGCTCGCGGTCAACCAAACTTTGTAAGTCTCGCCTTTGATTGTGTGGGATTCTTTTTCGCGCAGATACTCCGAGCTTCCCACCTTGCGAAGGCCGAGACGATACGGAAAGCTATCGTCCTCGCTGCTGCCGCCCGGCGGTCCACTCAACGTCATCCAGGCCTTAATCCGGTTCAGCTTCAGCGCCATATCCTGAAGATCCTGTTCGAAACTCGGCGAAGAGGACGAAAACCAATCGGTCCGTATCGGCAGATTCAGGTCTTTCTGATCTTCGCCGGTGACGCCCGGGCGAATCCAGGCATAGGAGAGTTCTTTGCCGGTCCATTGGCCTGCCAGCAAATAGTCGGGCGCGTTGGGAGACGCTTGTACGCGAACTGCGTCGTTATCCGTTCCAGCTCCGAGCTCGATCTTTTTCCCAGAGGCCGACGGCAGCGGGAAGTTAACGAACAGGCTCGCGCTCGAGCCGACCAACTTGCTCACTATTTCAGGATCAAGCGCGGGCCCGAGCTTTCTGCCACGGCCCGATGGCCCGGTTATCAACTGCCAGCTCCCTTTGGTCCACCAGATCTGATACTTCGGCGTTTCCAGCGGATCGCGGATGATCTTGATTCCGTCAGCCTCCAGCTTTGCAATGGCCGCGGCGGCCCGCTCGAGCTCCGCGAGCGGCGGCCCATTTTTCTCGTAATAAACCACCAGAGCATTGTTCTGCGGCACCACCCAACGCTCCAGATGGAAACGGTCTCCGGGCCGCAAACTGGCGGCGCTGCCTGCGTCGATTTGGGCGTCGGAATCCGTCAGGCGCGATTCTGTGATGCGAAATTTCAGGCCACTGGAATCCATTGCGTCGCTTCCGAGCACGCAATCCTTATACAATCCGGAGACCGTGCCCCGATCCAGGCGGTACGTGCCGTCGGGATTGATTCTGGTGAATCGAACAGTCATGCCGCGGGTGGAGTTCGCCTGCTGTCCGAACAGGTCAAGTTGGCTGCGGCCTTCGCCAAAAATCTGCGGATGCTGGTCGACGTACCGGCTGGCCACCTCGGCCTGCACGTCGCTAAAGATGGATCCGATCGCTTCGTTTTCCGGATGGTCCCGCAACTTTTCAAGCAGCGCCTTGGTGAACGCTCCATGTGGCTCATTGCCGGTGTCGTCTTCCCTGGCCTCCTCCTTCTCATAGGCCGCTGTCAGAACGAGCACCGTGTGGGGAACTCCGGAATCGGCGCGAGTGGGGTCTACCGCGATGCCTTTATCATTCACGTATCGAGGATCGGCCGGCGCATCCTTCCCCCGCGAGAAGAGCGCCGCGCCACGGCTTAGGCCGCCGCTGTGACAGCTATCGGCAATCACCGTCAGCCAGATCCCCTTTTTCGCCGCCGCTAGATACAGCCGCGCCAGCTCTTTGTCGCGAATGTCGGCAACTCCATCGGCCGCATCGTAGGGCACGATGGTTTGATCGTATGCGTCGGTTGAGTTTTCAGGCCGCGCGATGTTGCGGATTTCAGAACCATGGCCGGAGTAGAAGAACACGCTGACATCGCCCGGGCAACTGGATGCATCAACCAACCTGGACTGGAATTGATCGAGAATATTCTGAGCAGTCGCTTTTTCCTCGATTAGCAGATCGATATTCTTCTCGTCGAAGCCATGGTTCTGCAAGAGAGCCGCGAACTCTACGGCATCGTTAACCGCACCCTCCAAATTCTGAAAAGGCCGGCGTTCTCCGCCGCCCAGCACGGGAATGCGGGGAACAACCGGCGCTGCAACCTGGTATGCCGCCTTGCGCGGCTGGCCTGTTTCATATGTATTGATGCCAACCACCACCGCCCTCCGTACGGGTTGGCACTGCGCTTGTGCTCGACAGGCAACTCCGCTGAGCAGCAGCCAGAGAATCCATCCGTTTCTCATGCCTGATTTAATTCTTTTTATTTTTAGGAGCGGTTGAACCAGTCGACGGCTTGGCGCTGGGGGCCGCACTGGAACCACTCGCGCCGGCCTGCGGTATTGCAAGATTGATGGGCGTAACCGTCATTTTGAGCGACACGTATGTCACATCCGGAATCGAATTGTTTGCGATCTGATCCACCGGCTGGTTGGCCGGCAAGGTGGCATCCACCACGTACCCCTGATTGACGCGTAGCTGCGGCAGCTTTGGGGTGAGCTGATCGGCGCTCTCCTTTGGAACAACCACATAATCCCCGGTCTTCAGCGGCAGGTAAGTCGGCGGAAAACTTCCATCGGAAAGAGAGGCCCGCGTCGCTGCGGCGTCCAGCAAAGGACTGCTCAGAATGAACGAAGCTCTCTCCTCGAGCAGACTATAGATCGCCGTGAATGTCTGGGCCGCCGGAATGCTGATCGCCGGAAATCCGAACAACGGTGAGACCATGCCGCCGATCTTTACGCCCTGGCGAAGGATCGCGTGAAGCTTCGATTCTTTGGACATGGCCGAGACGTTAACCGAGAATTTTCCGGAACCGCCAGGTAGAATAACCTTGTTCTGCCCGCTCATCAGATTCGGCTGTTGGAAGCCCAGTTGCTGAAGCGAAGGCAGTTTCCCGGCATTATCCGTGAACAACGCCGCGAGAGCGATCCACGCCGACGGCGCCAGAATGTTCAGGAACGATTTCGTCTGCACGCAGTCGATGCGGAGCTGCGAAGAAGAATATTTCTGAACCGTCTTGCCATCGTCCTTGCTGGGCCGAAATTGTCCCAGCACCACGTCTACCGTTACGTCGCCTCCATGATCCAGGAGATCGGTCTTCTTCAACTGATCGGCATAGCGAAGGCCCCCGTTCGCGTCGTAATACAGGAAACGAACGTCCTTGCCCTGGGCCGCTTTTTGATTGTTTTTGAAAATGCCCTTGCCTTTCGACGGATCGACAATGTCGTAGAACGATCCCCAAAACGCGTTTGGCCGCATTTCGCCAGCGTTCAATGCGGTTTGTGTTTGCGCGGCTGCGTCGCCGGCGAGCAAAGCCGCCAGCCCTCCACCTGCCAGCAATTCTTCCAAAAGAAGTCGGCGCGACGATTCCATGGATTCTCCTCCTTCGAAAATTCATCAGACCGCTTAGCGTGTCCCAACATCCGGTTCTGTAATCATAGACCCGGACACTACCCGCCTGCCATTGTAAGCGGAGTTTAGGCTAACGTAATGATTTGTGAAATGGCTGCAATAAGAGACGCATTTCTAAACGGTATTGTGATCCTCACCGCACTGGTGTTGCCCGTGGCGTTTTCCCAGACATCGGAACTGGTGGATCAACCCTTGGCATTAGTTGCTCACGGAAATCCGGCGCGTATTTCCGATAGTAGCCACAGTCTCGCGATGCAACTCGAACGTGGGGTGGAACTGTTCGCAGGCGACACGATTCGCGCCGATTCAAATGGAGATGTTCTGATCGCCTTTTGCCCTCCGAGTGGCGAGGCGTCGTTGTTGAAGCTAGCCAGGGGTTCCCAAGCGGTAATTACTGAGAGCGGGGTTTCCAGCACACCGCCCGCGATTGTCGAACGTGAAATTCCAATCTGCCGTATCCCGAAAGTTCACCGGGCTCCGCGCCCGGGCACCGACTACGATCCGGACGAAGTGCATGGGAGGAACACTGAAACGCCGAGCGCCGATCAGCAGCGTGAGCTAGACCGGACGGCCTCCCTGGATGGAGACGCATCGCTCGATCTGGTGGCGCGAACCACCAGGGCTGCGTTGCTCGAGTCCTTCGGACTGCCGCAGAGTGCGCTTCGAGAACTGCGCGAGATCCGGCGGATCTACCCGGAGGCCACCTGGACCCGGGACGTGATTTCGCGTCTTCTGTTGGAACGGCTGCCCGAGCCCGCCTCCAACCTTCCCTCGGCCCGCGGTACGCTCTTGCCCGAGAATACGGATCAACCCGGCGAGGATCCGGACTTTAGTTCCGGCGAAAAGTACGCGTTGATCGTGGGTCTTTCCGAATACCCCGCCGGGAAGCGTGTCACGAACCTGCGGTTCGCCGACAAGGATGCCGAACTTTTCGACGCGTTCCTCAGATCCAAGCGCGGCGGAAACCTGCCGCCGTCGCACATCCAGCTCCTGACCAATGAGAAGGCCACGCGCGACGGGATCGACCAGGCGCTGCTTCAGTTCGTGCAAGGAAAAGGCGGTCCCAGGAACACGCTTATCGTCTTCATCGCTGCTCACGGAAACTACGTCTGTACCGATAAAGATCCGGATTTGAGTCCAAGCGCGCCTTGCGAGGATGGAAAACAGGAGCCTGTGATCATCGTCCGCGATGGAGAAACGGAAGCCCCCACAGTTACCGGATATTCCATGCTCCGGCTGCGCGATCTAGTGACGCAACGTGCCGCGGAGTTTGGCCGGGTGCTGGTCTACGTGGATGTTTGCCATAGTGGCAACGTCAATTGGAGGGCTGGGGATTCGAGCTTGACGCCGTCCGATGTTTTAGCGGGACTCGAAGCGGGCAACGGGCGTCTCGGGATTATGACGGCCAGCTCGGTTGAACTGAAAGGGAAGAAGCAGTTTGAATATGCTTACGAATCGGACCGGCTCGGCCACGGAGTGTTCACTTATTACCTGGTCCAAGGGCTGAATGGCGGCGTCCGCGCTATTGATGGCAAGGTTCTCTTCGAATCGGTCTTCGCGGAAGTAAGTAGCGCGGTTCTAACTTTTACCGGCCGGCTGCGCCAGGTTCCCGAGCATTATCGATCCGATCCCGGGCTGGTGGCCGTGGATAACGATGCCAAGCCGGAAATCGATCTCACGCTGAGAGCCGGATCGGTGGGCGACGAAGCGACGCGCCGTTCCGCGGACGCAGGCGGCGACGATCCACAGACCGTGCCGCTCGCGGTGGACGATCCGGACAAAGCCGCGCAACAGCTGGAAAGCATTCGCGCGCAATACGGAGACCAGTCGCCGATCTATATTTCCCGCCGCACGGATTACCGCGTGGCGCTGGAAAATCAGGGTCAACAGATCGTGGTCAAGTATCTGGAGGGCGATCAAAACCCGCAGCAGGCGAGCGATTTTCATCGCTGCGCCGATTATTTTTCGCGCGCGCTTGCGATCGCGTCGGACGCAGCTTATGACGAAGCGCGCCGGTTATTTTGCGAGGGGCGAGAATTAATTTTTAGGGGCGAGTATGCGGAGGCCGACACCAGGCTGCTGCGGGCCATCCGCATCGATCCCGGCCGTCCCTACGCCTACAACGCAATCGGTATTGCTAATCTCGAGCAGGCCCGGTTCGACGATGCCATCGCGGCCTTTCGTGACGCCATCCGTTTGGCACCCTACTGGGCATATCCGCGGCACAATCTGGCCCTGACGCTGGCTGAACGCGGCCGTTATGCCGACGCGGTGGCTCAGTACCGCGATGCCGAGACCGTCGCGCCGATGTACTCATACTTGCCCTATAACCTGGGCCTGCTGTACCAGCAATTGAATCGTGTGGACGATGCTCGCCGGTCGTATCGGGAAGCCGAACGCGTGGCTCAGAAGCGCTGCGAAGTTCGCTTCGGCATCGGTTTTACGCAACCCTGTCAGGAACGCGCGCTTCCCCGCACAGGCCTGGGCGCGCTGGCTGCGCTTCAGCATAAGCGGAAGGCGGCCGATAGCTACTTTAAACAGGCCCGCCAGGATGATCCCAAGGATCTTTTGGCTGCGCACAATGACGCCGCTCTGCTCGCCGATTGGAAGGGACATGAGCCGGAAGCAGAGCGGATATGGACCGCCAATTTAGCCCAAGACCCATTTCATACTCCTTCGCTGATCGGCTACACGAATCTGCTGAAGCGTGAGCGCCGCTATGACGAAGCGATCCCGCTTTATCGCAGACTCACCGAAAAAATGAAAGAGTATGTTCCCGCGCAAATCGATCTAGCCAGCGCGCTGGCACGTACCAACAACTTTCAAGAAGCGACCGCACTGTTGGATCGCCTGGTCCAGGAACGGCCTCGCAATGCCGGTGTCTGGGCTGCTCGCGCGGAGCTTTTGGACAAAGAAAATAACCGGGACAGCGCTAAATCCGCTTGGGAGAGCGCGCTGCGTCTGGCCGCCGGTTCACCGGATGAGAAAGAGATTCGGCGGAGACGCCAAGAACTGGAACGTTCAAAATGAAATCCGCAGCATCAGTTGAATTCTCCTCGCCGATTCGCCCAGAGGACTGGCGGCGAAGAGCTGGCTGGTGCCCTCAATACGGCCAAACTGCGCCACCGCGAAATCGTCGGCGCCAATGGTCGCGCGAAGTGGACTGGGATTGTTGAGGTTCGCATGATTGAAGGCGTTGTAGGCATCGGCGCGGATGGTAACCCGCCCGGATTCACCCAGCGCCCCGAGCATCCAGCTCCTGGCGAGCGACAGATCCACGTTGAATAGACCGGGGCCCACTAGAGCATTGCGGCCAAGATTTCCGAGCTGGTTGGTGGGATCGGCAAAGCTATTCGGATTTACCAGGCGCTCGCCATCTGCATAAGGCCCAGTGTTGGCGCTTACCGGCACTGAAGAAATAAAATTCGCTCGATTGTAGTTCACCAGTCCCGCAACGCCCGGGATAGTGATCGTGTTCAACGAACCGGAGGCGTAAATCGTATAGGGCGAACCGGAACGCACGGCGCCGAGCTGGGATATGCGCCAGTTGCGCGTCAAACTGGAAAGCCATCCCTGCGCGGCTGCGGCAGGCAGAGCCCAGGTCGAGTAAAACACAAACGAATGCCGCTGATCGAAATCCGAGCTGGCCCGGTCGATGGAACTGTTGAACTGTTCTGTAAATCCCGCTGGCCGCGGCTGGATCAGGCCCGGCGACAGATTGGTCACTTCCAGATTCGCCGACAAACCGCCCGTGAGGGGGTCGCTCTGATTGTCGATGGAGTGACTGAGCGTGTACGAGGCGTGGAGCTCGCCCCAACGCGGCCGGTAGTCCAATAAGACAGTCCCGGCGTTATACGATGAGCTGCCTTGATTGGCGCGGTAGTCCACATCGTCGCCTAAAGCGGCGCTGTAGCGGCAGCCATCCGGGTCGGAGCACGAAAAATATGATTGCGTGCTGCCCATGCGATTCACCAGGTCGGTAGTGAGCAGCTCCCGGCCCAGCGAGCCGGCGTAATCGGCGCGTAAAAGCAATTTGGACGAGAGCCTTTGCTCCAATTCCATGAAAAAGCTCTGAACATAGGGAGTGCGGATTCCCGGTTGATACAGAGTAAGCGGCGAGGTCTCGAGATTTCCAGTTACCGAAACTCCGTTCAGCAACTGTGACAACGGAGTGTGGAGGTAGTCCACAGGGCCGCTAAGCGCGGCGCCCGCCGTAACGGAATTGTTGAATCGCAGATTAAGCCAAAGGTTGTCGAACGGACGATCGTAGAAGACTCCATAGCTTGCGCGCAGTACCGTCGCCGCATCGCGCCGGAGATTCCAGGCGAAGCCGGCGCGTGGCGCCCAGTTCTTCCCGTCACCGGCATAAAGCTGCTGGGTGCCCGATCCAGGCGGCGGCAGCGACGCTCCCACCAGTTTTTGCGGAAGACTGGTTCCCGTGCCCAGCTGAATCAACCAGTCCTTCTGCGGGACCTACATTGAGCGGCGCGCCGAAGTAGTCGTAGCGCACACCGATATGCACCAGCAGTCTGTCAGTGACTCGAATACTATCTTCGGCAAAGAAGAACGTCTGCCCATAGCGGTAGTCGCGGGCGATTTGCGCCGGACTATAATTGTTTGCGGTAGCGGCATCCCTGGCCGCCGCAAATGTCACCCGACCCGGCTCATTGGCGGCGAACTGATCCCAGGAAGAAAATCCAAACGCCTCCGCCGCACCCGGCGGCACGTATGACGAACTGGTAGCACGCATAAGAAGACCTGCACCAGCCTTAAAGAATTGCCTGCGTCCGTTCAGGAGTAAATTGCCGGAGACTTCGCCCTGGGTGCCGTGATTGTTGAAAACGTATCGCGCCGGAGAGCCTGGCAGCGTGAGATTTCCGAGGTCCAATTGAGGGATTTCTGGATGTGCCTGATTCCATCCGAGCAGGTCCCGTCCCAGACCCGCCCGAAGCTCGGAAGTGATGGACGGCGTCCAGGCGTGGGTGTCCACCACGGACGCTGAGGCGGCGTTCTGGTTCAGCGCTGAATCAAACGCCGGGTAAGGAGACCAAATGAAATCGGGTTCCCACATTCGCTGGATCATCAGCCGTCCGAAAATTCGATCCTGAGCGTGAACCCAATCCAGGCTGTTGAGAGCGGTAACGCGATCGCTCACGACGGGAGGCCGCAGTTGTACCTGGCCCGTGCTGCCGGCGGACGGCGCGGGAAACATGCGAAATAACGACGCTGCCAGGGAGCCAGGCGGCAACGCAGCGATCATGCCCGAGGTAGGGACGTTGAAGTTCACCGCGTCGTTCCAGCTCTGCTGCCGCCCATAATCGATGAATCCGAACTCGAATAACCGATCTCGCAGCAGCGGTCCACCGATGCGAAAGCCAGGTTCATAATCGCGCAGCGGCAGTCGCTTTTCTTGAGCTTCCTTGCGTCCAGGATCGTCGGCGTCCAGCGCCTCGTTGATCAAGTACCCATATCCCAGGCCGTGCCACTGATTGCCGCCGGCCCGAGTAACAGCGTTGGCAAGGTAACCAGAAGTGCCTCCGTACTCGGCTGAAAAATTGTTGGTCGAGATCCGATACTCGGAAATCGCCTCCGGGGGCAAGGCTGAATAGGGTCCCGTGATCAGATAGTTGTTATTGTCCAGACCATCCAGCAGAAAGCTTCCCGACGACGGCCGCTGCCCATTCACTGAGACGCCCACGCCGCGTAGCGTGGCGAGATCGCTGGTCACCCCGGGCTGAAGCGTGATGAGTTGGTAAACGTCGCGCCCGGATAATGGCAGATTTTCGATCAACGAGGTGTCGACAACGTAGGAGAGCGAAGGCGCAACATCGCCGTGGATGGTGTTCGCTGCGTCAATATATTCCGAGCGGCTGGTGTCGACGTCGGGACCGTAGAATAACAGGACGCTGAGATTGTCCGGCGAGAAGCTTCTGCGTGCGAATTGCCGCTGCCACAAGTCTGTAAGCAATCGAAGCGACACGTTCTGTTCGACGAATCCTCCCACTGGAACATCGATATGTTCGATTTGCGCCGGCCGGTATCCATCCAGCTCGGCCACCAAGGTGTAATCGCCCGGCGGAAGGAGCGGGATCACAAAAACGCCCGAATTATCCGTGGTGGCGTCGAAACGGCTTCCGGACGCTGTCTGAGTCGCGAATACTCCGGCGTGCAGGGGCTGGCGATCGACATCGTCGGTAATCCGCCCGAATATTAGCCCGTGCGTCGTCTGCGCCCGCAGCACTGGTCCAAAGATGACAAGGAGAATTGAAATATGGAACAGTGAGCCACAAATTGTTTCGGGCCACGCCTTCATCTTATGCAGTGTAGCGCCGACTCCGATCGCAGCACAGTACGCCGGTAAAACTGTCCTATAATGTTCTTCATTATTCCTTACAGGGGTGAAAGGAAAACACTATGCAGCGCCTGCTTCTCGGTTTTCTGGCTTTTTCACATTTGGCCATCGCGCAAACCCTTACACTGTCGGGCAGCTCCAATCCGTTGGCGCTAACAGTTGAGGTGGACGTTGCGAACCCAGCGCCTGCTTATTCGCCGGTGATTACCATCACCAGCAGTCCGTCCCCTGTTTTGATTTTCATCTCTCCGGTTGAAATCGGAGGACCAACCGCCACGGGCCAATGGCTGCAAATTGCGGCCGTAAATTCCGGGAATGCCGACTGTTCGAGCGCCAGTTATGCAGCACATGGCGTGAGCACTACCACGCCCGCACACCTCTGCATAGAAGCTGTGCAGACCACTCCCGCTCTGCTTCAGGGCAGTTATTCCGGCGCGGTCAAGGTTACGGTAGGCTCGGCGGAAGCAGTCCTGGACGTTGCACTTTCCGCGATTCCGAGTGGTTACCTGCAGCTCACCATTAATGGGCTGAATTTCGACCATAAAAGTATTTCTTTCCCGTTGACCGCTGGCCAGCCCCAACCACCGGTGCATGTAAACGTGATCGATAATCTCAACCTGCCGACTAGCGACAGCAATGACGCAATGGCAGTCCTGGATGTCGCTCCCTATGCGAACGATGGTACCGGGGCGCCCTGGATCAGTTTCAGTTTGACCGATTCCAGCGGTGCACCAACCTCCACGTCACCGGCGAACTTGAATATATCCATCAATCAAACCCTGTTGCCGCCGGGCCAGACCTCCGTCTCCGGGAAACTGATCTTGTCGAGCAAGGGATCGAACCAAGGCACGGATTACGTTATAATCACGGCCGCCGCCCCGTCCGCAACCGCGCTCACCGTCAATCCGCAGTCGCTCTCATTTACCTACCAGGAGGGCGCGATCACTCCACACACTAGCTCGTTCCAAGTCGACACTTCTCCGGAAGGAGTCCCGTTTTCGGTGCAGAGCAGCGCAAGTTGGGTTATAGTCGGCGCGACATCGGGGACAACTGGAACGAGTTCTGCGGTCATCCAGGTGAGCGTGGATCCTACTCAATTCCCGCTGAGCAATCCCAACGCTCAGATCCAAGTGACCGCAGGTTCGTTGACAGCAGACGCGACGGTCTCGGTGAACCAAATCGCTGCTTCGAGTGGAAACTACTTCGTACCCATGTCTCCTTGCCGGGTGGTCGATACGAGAACTGCGAACGGCCCCTTCGGAGGACCCTTGATCGGCGGGGGCACATCTCGCAGCTTTGAGCTTCCCGCGGGCTCGTGCGGAATTCCTGCCTCCGCGACTGCCTATTCGCTCAATCTCACGGTTGTTCCCAGCGTCACATTGGGATACTTGACGCTTTGGCCGACCGGACAATCTCAGCCGGTGGTGTCGACGCTCAACTCGCTGGACGGGAGAGTCAAAGCCAACGCCGCAATCGTTCCGGCTGGTTCCAATGGCGCCATCAGCGCGTTTGCCACCGACGACACCGACGTGATTCTCGATGTCAATGGATACTTCGTGCCGGCAGGGACTCCCGGCGCGCAGACATTCTACCCATTAGCGCCGTGCCGGATGGTGGATACGCGCAACCCGGCAGGTCCTCTGGGCGCTCCAAGCTTGGCGCCGGATAGCAGCCGGTCCTTTCCGATTCTTTCGAGCCCTTGCGGGGCGCCGCCCAGCGCGCAGGCCTACTCGCTGAATTTTACCGCCGTCCCAAGCGGGATTCTGGGGTACCTGACCGCCTGGCCATCCGGTCAAGCCCAGCCGTTGGCATCCTCCCTGAACGATCCTAATGGCATCAACGTCGCCAATGCTGTAATCGTGCCCAGTGGCGCGGGCGGAGCGGTGAGCGCTTTCGTCACCGACCAAACCGATTTGCTGATCGACATTAATGGTTATTTCGGGACGCCGGGATCGGGGGGGCTGTCGTTTTATCCTCTGCAGCCGTGCCGGATTCTAGACACGCGAAATCCACCGGGAACGCCTCCGTTCAGTTCCACAATCGCGGTGAACGTCAGCGGGAGCGCCTGCTCAGTACCCAGCACTGCGCAAGCCTACGTCCTGAACGCCACCGTGGTCCCGCCCGGTTTTCTGGGCTACATCACGATGTGGCCTCAAGGGAGCTCGCAACCGGTGGTATCGACATTGAACGCCACCGACGGAGCGATCACATCGAACATGGCCATCGTGCCAACCAGCAACGGATCGATCAATGTGTTCGCTTCCAACAGCGCTTATCTGATCTTAGATATCTCTGGCTACTTCGCACCCTAAAGCGGCTTCGATTGCTGCAGCGCCGGTTCTATGCTTCTGGAGCCGGCGGTCACCGCTGGACCGCTTTCCGCCAAACCAGAAGGAACCAGTTTCCGAGCGGCCTGGCTATTGGAGCCGACGAGCGGAACCGGACGGCCGAGCAAGAAGCCTTGGATCTCGTCGCAGCCCAAAGCTTTCAGAATTCTAAGCTGCTCGCTGCTTTCCACTCCCTCGACAATCACTCGCTTGCCGAGGCTGTGCGCCAGTGAAATCATTCCCTCCACCAGCGAACGGCTGTTGCTGTCGAGAGCCAGACGGGCGATGAAGCTGCGATCGATTTTGAGGGTATCGACGGGCAACTGCGCCAGATAGCCGAGGGAAGAGTATCCGGTGCCAAAATCGTCGATCGAGATGCGGATCCCGCGCGCCCGCAGCATGGACATCTTGCGGATGGATTCTCCTACCTCGCGCATCAAAGCGGTCTCGGTAACTTCCAGATCGAGCAAGTGTCCAGGCAATCCGCAACGCTCTAAAGTGTGTAAGACGTTGGCGGCGAATTCAGGCTGCGAAAATTCCAGGGCAGACACATTCACCGCCACGCGAACGCCGGGGTGCCCCTGGTCCTGCCAGATCCGGCATTGTCCACACGCTTGCTGCAGCGCCCACAAACCCAAACGGAAAATCAAGCCGCTCTCTTCGGCGATGGGCACAAACTTAACCGGCGAAAGGGAACCCAGCACCGGGTGCGTCCAGCGCAGCAACGCTTCAAAAGCAGTTTGGCGATGACCTCGAGCTTCAAAGATCGGCTGGTAGACCAAGGACAGTTGATCGTTGCTCTCAAGAGCGTGCCGCAGATCGGCTTCCAGCTCGAAGTGCTCCACGAAGATGTCTCGCATCTCGGACGAGAACAACTGTACGCGGTCCTTGCCACCGCGTTTAGCGCTATACATGGCAGCGTCCGCATTGCGCCGCAGAGCGCTCACGTCCCGGCCGTCGCGCGGATAGATGGCGACACCCAGACTGGCCGACACATGCAATTCGTTTCCCGCCAGATGGAATGTTTTCTGAAGCGCCGTGCGCAGCCGTTCGGCGATCGCTAAAGCCATCTGATCGCCGGTTATTTCATTTACCACGACCATGAACTCGTCTCCGCCCATGCGAGCCAAAGTGTCGAATTCCCGGATGCAGCGTTGCAGCCGCTCGGTTGCCAGTTGGAGCAAGGTGTCGCCGGCTTCGTGGCCTAAAGTATCGTTAACTAACTTGAAATTATCCAGGTCAATATAGATAATGGCCGCGATTAATCCGCTTTTGGCGGCTCGCCCAATGCTAGCTTCGAGCCGGTCACACAGCAACACTCGGTTCGGCAGCCCGGTGAGATAGTCGTGCTGGGCCTGGTGCGCCAACGCGGCCTCGGCTTTCTTGCGTTCAGAGATTTCCTCCGCGATGCCGGCGACCCGAACGATCTCGCCCGCTTCGTTTCGGATCGGAAAAGCTCTGTCGCGCACCCATTTCGACTCTCCTTTAGCGTTTCGAATCCGGTATTCGGATTCGATGCGCTCGCCTTGCATCTGTCTAAGGAAAGTCGCATGGGCCAGCTCCCGGTCTTCCGGCTCGATGGATTCGATCCAAGACATCGGGTGACAGTAAAGTTCATCGCAAGTCCGGCCCCAAATCTCTTCATAGGCTGGGCTGACGTAGAGGACTTCGGTGCCAGCCGCGTTCATCATCCAAAATACTTCGCGGATATTTTCGGTCAACTGGCGAAATTTCTCTTCGCTGGCCCGAAGCGCCTCCTCGGCCTCTCTGCGTTCGTTGATGTCCTTGCTGGTCCCGACCAGTCCCAGGAAATCGCCCTGCGAGGAAAAACGCGGCTCGGCCAACGATTCCACCCAGCGCCATTCCCCGTCCGCACGCCGGCTGCGGTGCTCCCATCTAAAGCGCGTGTGGTTCGTCAATGCGATCTGAAAGGCTTCGATAAAGGCGGGCGCATCCTCCGGATGAATTGAGGACTGCCACGAGTCCGGATCTATTTGATCGGACGTTATCCCGGTGTATTCCCGGTAAACTCGATTGGCGAACAGAGTTCGGCCGTGCACGCCGGTGACCCAGATTCCGATCGGGCAGCTATCGGCCATAATGCGAAAGCGCGCCTCGCTTTCCTGCAGCGCCGCTTCCGCGCGTTTTCGTTCGCTGAGGTCGTGCAGGATTCCCAGCACCAGTTCGCGGCCGCGCGCATCGCGCATGGGCCCGGCGGAGATCTCCACTGGAGCACGCCCGCCGTCGGGCCGGAGGATCGAATACTCCCGCGCCCCGGCTTCCTGGCGATGTTCTTGGAAGGAGTCCCGCGCGACCTTGGCCTCGTCGCGAGGATGAATCTCTGATTGATGGAGGCGGCGAATTTCTTCGATGGAGCGGCCCAGCAGAGTCATTGCAGCCGGGTTCGCGTCTAACACCATTCCGGTTTGAGCATCGGCAATCAAAATGGCGTCACGTGAGGTTTCGAAGATCGCGCGATAATTTGCCTCGCTTTCCCGCAGAGCCTGCTGCATCCCTTTCCACGCGCTGATATCACGCGCAATCGTGGCCGCGCCTACGATGGTCCCAGCAGCGTTCCGGATCGGGGATGTAGAGAGCGAGACATCCACCAGCCGGCCGTCTTTTCTGATCCGAATGGTCTCGAACTGTGAGATTTTCCGGCCGCTCTGAATGCCGTCCAGTAGCACCGCCTGTTCGCATAATCGGTCCGAGGGCAGCAGGATGGATATCGGTTTTCCGAGCAGCTCAGCTCGCGAGTATCCGTAAACGTTTTCCGCACCCGCATTCCAACTGGAAATGATTCCATCCAGTGTGATGCTGTAAATTGCGTCGTCGGACGATGCCACCAGCGCGGCCAGGAGCTGCTGGCCTTCCTCCCCCTGGCGGTGTTCGGTCACATCCTGTTTGACAGCGATGAAGCGAACGATCTCACCGCTGGAGTCCCGCACCGGGGCGATAGTCATCTCCTCGATGTAATGGGAGCCGTCCTTGCGGCGATTTACCAATTCGCCGTGCCAGCTCCGGCCCGCCGTAATGGTGGACCAAAGATCTCTGTAATAGCGGGGGGCTTGGTTGCCAGATTTCAGTATTCGAGGATTTTGCCCGAGCACTTCCGGGCTGCTGTATCCGGTCATGCTGGTGAATGCGGCATTAATATACAGGATGACGCCGTGCCGGTCGGTGATTACCACAGCCTGCCCGGCTTGGTTGATCGCCGAGGCCAAGGCGATCTCGTTTCCAGCGAGGTCCGCAATGGCCGCATCTGTTGGCGATTTCAGCATCGAATACTACGCATTGCATTCCGCCAAACAGGGGCAGCGCCCCGGCGAATTCAACTCTGCAATGCCTCAACTTAGCTCATCGGTAACTATTTGTTGGATTTGAGCCGGTTATCTGGGCCGGTAATGGGAGGACGCCGTCACGCCGCGTGTTTGACGACACGTTTCCGCAAACGTTCGTATTTACGCTTGGCGATCTCGGCGAACTCTGAAAGCAGGCTGCGCTCGGCTTGGGTAAGAGCGCCGGTTGCGGCTTTGAGGTATCGGCTGATTCGGTGATATTCAGCCGACGCCGCCCGGTATTCCTGCTGGAGACGTTGTTTCTGCGTACGGGACGCCACCAGTTTGATTATGACATTTCGAATAGCTCGAGCGCGCCGTGGGTGAAATTGAAGACAAACTGGTCGTTTTTGCCATTGGTTTGGAGTTCTTTCATAGCCTGGAATCGCTCTTATCTATTTCATTTTCCTGCGCCATCCACACTGGCATTCAAGATGCGATAAGCATGCGCCAGAGAGCTCGCTCATGGAACTGGGTGCTATTCGAAGCCAATTCATTCAAACGCATTTGCGGCGCGTGCTGCACGCTTCCGATGAGACGCAGCTTTGGAAGGTAGCGCACGAATTCCGGCGCTACTTCGAGTGGTTCGCCGGCTCCATCGAGGAAGCGGACCGAGCAGCGATTTCTTCTCAGCTCCGTTTGTTAGAGGATTCATGCCACAGGACCCAAGAACAAGCGTTTACCGAGTGCATACCCCGCTGATGGCGCAAGCGCGCCAGGACGGTGGTGGAGCTCAGTTCATCGCGATCCCGCGCGGATCGGTGGTGCTGGTCGACGGGAACGCAGGCCCCCTCGGCCTGGTGGATGTCGAGTACCAGGGGAAAAGATTGGCCGTATATTTCCGCGACATTGAGGAACGCGCCGAGAAAGTGCGGGATTGACGGCATTGACAGGCGAAGATTCAAAATATAACAATGGAACGCATCCGCTGGGCGCGGAAGATTGCTATGACTCGCTACGTTCCGGCCGCTTTTTGCAGCTTCGTTTTGATGTCCGCCTCGCTGGTCTTTGCTCAGAGTACGATTCAGGGCGTGGTGAAAGACAACGTCGGCAATGGCATGGAGAACGTGCACGTGCAAGTGGCTTTCTCCGGCGCGACGCGAACAGCTAGCACGGACAGCGAAGGCCGTTACTCGATTTCAGGCATTCCCGCCGGCGCATGCACCCTCACGTTCGAAGCGGATCGATACGTCACCATCAAAAGACAGATCAAGGCGCCCGCCAGCGGAAGCGTATCCGTTGACGCCACCATGAACGCCGAGGAGACGGTTGGCATTCGCGAGCTGGAGCCGCGCGCTAGATTCAGCACTTAACGCGGCCAGCATAAGTGCCAGTTCACAGCATGCGCATGCCGTGGGTAGCATGGAAGTAGATCCGAGGTTGAACATGCCAAGCGAACTTCATCTTCATGTTACGTCCTCTTTTCTCGCGGTCGCGGCCAGCGCCGAGCACAAATTTGTGACTATCCCGGCCGGTGCCACGATCCAAACTTCCGACGATCTCGTGGAACCGGGCCTGCATCAAGTTACGTTCGATGGACGTGCGCTGTTAGCATTCACGCGCGATATTCAAGAGCGTACGGCACACGTTGACGGGATTGCAGACGACCGGGATCTCGGCTAGATTCGGAATCGGCGGCTATTAGCCACGGCTGGTCGCGCTGCCAGTCTAGGCCGAGTTTATCGCCAGCAAATTCGCCGAAGCACGTGCTACTCTAATGGTCATTCCTCGTAGAAATGTGGTTTAACTAACCTCCACGTTGAGAAGGTCCGCATGGTCTGCTTAATTTCAAGGAGGTTCCATCACATGCACAGAGGGTTGTTACTTTCTCTTGCGCTAGGCGCTGGTTTATTGGGCGGAGCGTTGTCCCGTTACATCGCGCCGGCTCCTGCATTCGCTCAAACCGGCGCGCCGAACGAGATCGCCGCGCGGAGTTTCGTTCTTATGGACGAAAACAATAAGCCCGTGGGCGTCTTTAAGCCTTCCGGCACACGGCCGGATCAGAGCATTGTTCTCTTGGACCAAAACGGAAAAGAAATCTGGCGTGCCGACGTCCCGCCCAAAAACCAGACTTGGCTGAACAGGAAGTAAGCCGGCGGCGTTTCGGCTATTGGCCCGGCTAGTTGGGTGTGTAGCGGAAGGCGCTGATGGCCAGCTCGTCCCGATTCGAAGCCATATGGAATCCGAACTTTCCGCTCACCGGAGCGCTGGGACGGTCCCATTGATCGATCACTCGCCAGGGCTCCTGATCGTGCGTGACGCTGTGCGAGATGCCGGTAGGCGTGATGGTAATCGAAACGTGGATGAAGCCGTTGCGTTTGAATCCTAGCGGCACTTTCAAGACCGGAGACTTCTTGCCGTCCGAAACTTCGTAACGGCTGAAACTGTTGTCGTCCACTTGAACCAGCAGATAGTCCTTCTTGTCCCGGTAGGCCAAGATCCATTCGAGATGCTTGCCATGAAATAAGGCTGCGGTGAATTGAATGGTGCCCGGGCCGAAGTCGACCGGCGAAATGACAAACTCTTCGCCTTTGTGCGTGAGCATGTTACCAGCCGGGATCCAATCGCCCGTCTTCCGCCAGTCCTCCATCCCGAAAATTGGGACTGGGGGCGGAGCTTTCGCCACGGGAGTCTCGATGCGTTTCAGGGCCAGCGCGGCCACCGCGGTTTTACCGCCCACGACGTGCACGGACGCCGTGGCATCTTGATAGCGCGCGGCGGAAGCGACGATAGTGTACGAACCTTCCGGCAGGCTCAAGCTGGCATCCTTGGCGATGTCCTGGTCATGTGGATCGCCCTCGCGGCGAAGCCTTACATGCGCGTCCACGCTGGCGGGATTTAATTCGACCTTTAAAGTTCCCAAGACGCTCTGCAGCGCTCCCTCCAACTCCACCGGCTTGCCCACGATGAACACCTGATCGGATTGAATGGGCTTGTAGTGGTCGTGCCGTATCGCCACGGAATGCCGTCCAGGCGCAAGGTTGGGCATGGAGAATTCGCCGTTCGATCCAACCACGCCAAGGGATGTTCCATCGATGGAAACATCCGCGCCCGGAACGCCGTGATGAATTACCAACGCGGCCTTGAGCGGCATGAGCCGGACATCGATTTTCGCTTCCTGACCCGGGCGCAGCTCGACGGTCTGGTCGGCTGGAGAAGCGAAGCCATCCTTCTGCGCGTGCACGGTGTAGGATTTGGGCGGCAAATAGACCCGGAGGGCGCCGTTCTTGCTCTGCCGGCGATATTTCTCTCCATTGATATAAATGTCGACGCCGTCATCGCTGGTGGAAATATTCAGCACGGCCAGATTTTGATTGGTCAGCAAGGAGGCGAATATGGACGTGGAGGAGCCGGAATCGAACACCACCCTACTGGTTTCCTTGGCCGGCGATTGCAGCACCAGCTCATGCGAGCCCGGGGCGAGGTCTGGTATCTGGAGGCCGTCCGGGGTCAAGGATCCGACGGACTTCCCGTCCAGGGTCACCTGTGAGCCTGGCTCGCTTCCGTAAACTTTAGCCTCACGCCCCGAGTGGATCACCACCAGGCCGCGCATTCCTTGCGTTTGGATGGGTCCGGTGAGTTTCGGCAAAGCGCCGTCGGCAAGGTCAAAAGGAACTGCGGCGCGGAATGAACCGCCTTCGAGCGATAAGGTGTGGTGTCCTGGCGCCAGACTGGCGATGTCCAGTTCGCCGCCCTGAATCTGACCCGCTGGGGCCTGATCGAGCAATACTTTTCCCGATGCCAAATCGGTGGAGATCGTCATCAGCGGCGGGGTCTGGCGGAGAATCAGATTGACGTCCAGCGGGCCGCTCTGGCTCCGATTCACCGAGAAGTTCGCGCTGGCGGGTTCATAACCGGGTATGCGGGCTTCGGCGACATAATCGCCCGGAGCGAGATCCAGATCGCAAGTGGATTTGCCGCACACTTGGCCGTTGACGGTCAATTCCGCGGCCGGCTGCGAAGAGTGCACATTGACCTTGTATTTCCCAAGAGCGACCGGCTTCGCAGGCGGGGCTTTCGGTTTGTTCTGGGACCGGCTATAGAACAAGCCGCCAGCGACTAGAAGCACAGCGGCCGCCACGCCGCCGATTGTCAGCACAACTTTGCGATGATCCAGGCGCGTGCCGGGCGGTTGCGATCCCGCGGACGGCGGTGGGTTGGTCCGTTCCGGGGGCCGGCGTGGCGGCTCCGGTGGCCGGGGCGGCGGTCCAGGTGGCCGCGGGGGTGATCCAGAAGTAGGAGCGGCGCCAACCGGCGGCGGACTGCTCGGCTGGACCGGAGCGGCGGGAGGCGGAACGCTCTGCTGCACCGCGCTGGCCGAGAAAATCTCAGATGCCGGCGCCACTGCCGGAGGCGCGGGCGGCGGGGTCCCGGCGGAAACGGGAGGCGGCGCGGGAGTTGGAGACGGCTTCGGCAGGTCGCGACCTTCGAACGTGGTGGTGGATGCACGCCGTTCGGCTTCGGAGCGTTGCAGCAGGGCTTGCAGCTTCTGCAAACGCGGCTCATTCGGATAAGAGGCCAGCCCTTGGGCAGCCAGCGCCAGGGCTCCGGGGATATCTCCATCGGTCTGCAATCTGCGCGCCTGGGTAAGGCACCACGAAATGAAATCTTCTCGCTTCTTGTCCGAGATCTGGCTGGCCAGGCTTTGGGCCTGCATGTGATTCGGCGCTAATTGCAAAACCTCTTGCACCGCGGCGTCGGCAGCGTCGCAGTCGGTATCCACTAAGTTGCGGGCATGCACCAGCAGGGTGTTCACCAATACCGTGCGAATCACCGAGTTTCGAGGATCCATGTCGCGAGCCTCGTGTAACAACTCCAGGCTCTGCCTGGTAGCCCCGGCTTCGCTGGCCTCGCGGGCGTGCTCTAAAAGTTCGACCGCCTGCTTGGCGCGTTCCTGGCTCTTGCGAACCAGCTTGTCCAGCTCCATCAACTCCGGCTCATTGGGAAACTCTACCAGCGCGCTCTGCACGGTCTTCATCGCGCGATCGTAATCGCCGCCTTCCAGGTACTTGTCGGTTTGCTCGATCCAGTGCGTCCTTGGAGCTCTGCAGCGCTTGTTGATCGCGGCGCTTGATCAAGCGCTGGATCTCGAATGCGAGACCCGGCTGCTTTTCGTGGATCGACTTCAGGATTTGCCATTGGTCGAGCGCTTCGACATACTGGCCGCGCTCCTCGAAATAGCGCGCCTTGGCGATGATGGAGTTCACCAGATCGCGCTTGTCCCGCACCAGGCGCATGGCGCGGTCGAAGTGCGGCTCGCCGGGATAAAGTTTGAGCGGCTTCCTCCAGGATGCCGACCCGCTTATCCAGATCCTGCTCTTCATCCACGCGCCGGTCGGTGTCGGCGATCACGGCCGACAGGTTCTGACGGCGGCGCTCTTCCACATCGAACTTGAGAGCTTGAAAAAGCGCGTGATTAGGGTACTTGGTCAAGCACTGCTTGCAGATGCCGAGAGCGGCTTCGAAGTTGTCGGCCGACAAATTGCGGCGCGCTTCGTCGTAGGAATTCTTGATGGCGTCGTGTTCGGAATGGACCTGGTTATAGAAGTTCTGATAGGAGCTGCTGCGCGCGCTGTCGGATTCCGGCAGATCGCGATTCATGGCCATCAGCACTTCCAGCTTGGTCATGGCGGCGCTGACCTCGCCCTTCTCCCAGGCTTGCATGGCAGCCTGATACAAGCGCGCCTTTTCGTCGCGTATGCGGGCCACTTCCTGCTCGCGGCGCCCCACCTCGGCCAGCAGGCGCAGCGCGTCGGTCTCATTGGGCTTCAGCTGCAGAACGTTGTCCAAAGCCTCGCGAGCCTGGCGGAAGGCCTGATTATCCAGGTGCTGGCGCGCCAGCGTGATCCATTCGGAAATTTTCTTTTCGCGGCGGTCCTTCTCGATCTGCGCCTTCAGTGACAGCGCGCCGGATCGTTGGGATCCAGCTCCAAGCGCTTCTTGCACCTTGCGCAACGCTAGCGGATACTCGGTGGCTTGGAAGAAACGCCGGGCGTTCTCCAGCAATTGCTGGATACGCGTCTGGCGCACGGCCTGATCCACCTGGCCGCGCAACAGCCCGATCTGTTGATCGAGCTGGCCTTCGGCTTCCAGCTCGCCGAGAATTTCGGTTGCGAATTCGTAGTCGCCCTGCGGCGAAGCTTTGCTCGGCGCGTTCCAGGCGAGGCTTGATTTTGCTGACGTCGAAATATTCCAATGGCTCGCTGCGGAACGCTTTTTGCAGCGCGTCGCCGAACTCCCGCATGTTGAAGAAACGATGCCAAGGCTGCTTGGCCATGGCCTTGTGGACCACCTGGCTGATGGCATAGCTGACTTCGTGGATTCAGTTCGGAAATGGGCGGCGGGCTGTGATGCAGGATGGCCTCTACGACATCGGAATCGCTGCCTCCCGTGAATGGCCGGTGCCGCGTGAGCGCTTCATAGGTGACCACGGCCAGCGCGAACAGATCCGACAGCGGCGTGGGCGGCTTCATCTGCAGCTGCTCGGGCGCCAGGTAGTACAGCGTGCCTTTAAGGCTGGTGTTGGACGTAGCGGCGGCCTGGCGCGCAATGCCGAAATCGATGATCTTCACCGAGTTGTCATCCATGATGAAGATGTTGCTCGGTTTGACGTCGCGATGCACCAGCCCCTGCTCGTGGGCCGCATGCAGGCCGCGGCAGGCCTGCTCCATCAGATCGAGAAGTCCCTTAACGCTCAGCCGCGGGCTGCCTTCTTTGATTAGCTTGTCCAGCGTGACGCCTGGCAGCAGCGGCATCACGAAGAAGGGCTTCTTTACGCCATCCTCTTCGAACTCGCCGATGTCGTAGATGTTGATGACATTGGGGTGGACCATCGTACTCAGGATGCTCCACTCTTTGTAAAACAGCGAAACGGTGGCGGGATTGTCGATGTCCAGAATAGTCTTGAGGGCCACCTCGCGTTTCATGACGGTGTCGTAGGCGCGATAGACCACACCCATCCCGCCGTGCCCTAAGGCTTCGCGCAATTCATAACGGTCTTGAAGATTCGTCCGCTTCGTGGCCATCTGTCAATTCCGCTCGAAGTACCCTAAATGACATATGCGCTAACGCGCCGCGAAACGCATCATGGCAACGTGCCAGCTTGAGCTTCCAGGCTCCTGGCGGCGCACCGTTCCAGACAAATAGGGTCTTATTATTGTTTAGCATACACTGAAGTCCTGTATGTAGGAGCCCCGCTCTAGTACTGACCGTACGGGGGCCGGGCTTGCCGCATCTTGCACGCCCCGGAAAACAGTGTTCTAATTGTGCTTGCCCATGCAGCCGCAATCCAGGCTAGGGGACAACTCCTTTGTTCCGGAAGATACGCACGGGAATTCATGTTGCCCACATCCCTGCACCGGTCCGGCGCAGACCGGCTCGCCCGATGTTTTCGTGAACGAGCGACAGGCTCTGCGGGTAACGGACACGGGGATCCATGCCAAGTGCTGCGGACCGAATACCTGGGTGGCGGTCAAGGGCAGCGAGTCGGTTTTAATCAATAATCTTCAGGCCCATCGCTTGAACGACATGGATGAGCACTGCGGCGGCCCGGGTTATATGATCCAGGCCAGCCCGGATGTGTTCGTCGGAGACTGAACTTCCGTCACGCGATGCCCTGATCGCTGGGTGGTGCACCCGGGGTTTCATCCGGCGTTCCGCTGACCTGGGAATCATCCGGCGAAGACGGCGTAGTGGAGGGGTCCGTGGAATCCGGCGGCGCGCTGCCCTGGCCCGAAACTGCCTGCTCCACCGTGTTTGCGACTTGTGTCGCGATCTGTTGCAGACTCGAACTCAACTGGCCCAGGATGCCTTGCCCTTGCGCCACCCAGGGATTGCCGGCCAACGGGTCGGGCGAACTCCCCGCGTCCGTGTCCGTGGCGTCGGGATCAAAGGTGTCTGTCAACGATTCCGCGTCGGCGTAGGGATTGGCGCCGCCGGAAAAAGGATCCGACGATCCACCGTCTGTTCCCGGCGAGGACGAACTGGGACTGGTCGACGGGTTAGAGCTACTAGGGGACGTGTCAGGCTCCGACGTCTCTTTGTCGGGCAGAGGGAAGTCGCCGGCGGGCGACTGGAATCGCGAATCGTTGGGATCGATGTAATCGTCCGGCGTGTCGGGATCGTCGGGGTCGGCCTCGTCGGCCCCATCGGCCGAACCGCCGCAGTTGAGCAAGATCTGCGTGCCCTGAATCGTAATGATGCCGTCGTTGATGTCGAAGAATGCGTCGCCGGATTTCACGGTCAGGCCACCGTCCGCCTCCAGGATCAGCTTTCCTTTGCTTTTGATGTGCAGGTCACCCGTCACGGTGAGCCTTGCGTCTCCATCCACTTGCCAATCCAGATCTTTTTCGTTGTGGATTGAAGTGTCGCCCTGAATATCCTCGGCGAAATCGCCATCCACGGTGATGTTCTTATCGCCCTCGACCTCCTCGGTCTGATCGCCGGAAACCGTCAAAGTGGAATCGTTCTCGATGCGCTCGTGCCTGTCCTGGCCTACGTCCAGGAAGCGATCCTTCAAGATGTATTCGCTGCGGTCATTCTTGACGAAAATGTGCAGATCGCGTTCGGCCTGCAACCGGAATAATTCCTGCCCAATGCTGTCCACCAGGCGAATCTCGTTGTAGTTGTCCTGAGTGCCGCCTTTGGTGCTGCGGGTTTTGACTCCACTCCACTCTTTGTTGGCGGGAAGCGGATAGGGCGGCCGATTATTCTGGTGATAAACGCAGCCGGTGATCAGGGGACGGTCCGGGTCGCCCTCGAGAAAGGTGACGATGACTTCCATCCCCACGCGCGGAATCCAGATATGCCCGTATCGAGGTCCGCCCCAGGGCTGCATGACGCGGATCCAGCAGGAGCAGTTTCCATTCTCGTCACCCTTACGGCGATCCCAATGGAATTTGACGCGCACACGTCCCCATTCGTCGGTGTAGATTTCCTCGCCGGGCGGGCCCACCACAAAAGCCGTCTGAGTGGACGCAATCTTGGGCTCGTCGGTCTTCATGGTGGGCCGGAACTGCACCGAGGACGGTTGGGCGACATAGGAGTTGGTGTAGTCCGCTTCCTGGTCGTCCATGCCGGCGCCGAAGGAGCCTTCCTGGCCTTTGTGCGTCACGCTCACCAGCAGGTAGTCGATATTCTGCTCCGGACGGTCGTGCTGCTTGAGCTGGAATCGGTAGCCGGGCAGCATGGCGCGCCCGGTTCCGGTGCCTTCGGCGATGGTGTGATCGGTTTCCTGCTCTTCCATTCGCAGGTCGCCCCAATCGGTTACGTCGCTCGGCAACTCGTACTCGCCGGGATAATCGTAGACTTCCAGTTCGCGATCGACGCCGGTATCGCGCTGCACTTTTTTCGTAATCTCGAGCGGGTTTTGCGGGATCTTGAAGTTATAATCCTTGTGCGCATACTTGTTGGGCTTCACGATCTTGCGCATGTTCGAGCTAAGAATCGTGTCATCGTCGCGCATCGCGCCCTGTCCGGTCTCGTGCTCGTAGGAAAACGTGGACTGAAAAGGGCAAGGCGTATGCGAGGACATGTGATCCACGATCATGAGCGTGTGCTTGCCTTCTTCGTGTTTGAAAAAGTAGTACATGCCCTCGATTTCCATCAGCCGCGATACGAATTCGAACGCCGACTCCTGATACTGGCAGCAGTTTTCCCAGGGCTTGTGACGGTCCGTCACGTTGAAGTTGAAGTCGTTGTACCCGTGTTTGTTGAACGTATCGGTTATCACTTCCACCAGGGTCTTGTCCTGATAGATCTGGCAACCCTGCGTCAGAGATAAAAACCACAGCCACGGCACCATCTCGGCGTGATAATAAGCCAGGCGTCCATCGTGGCGAATGGGCGTGAACCTACTGATGTGCCCGTTAAAATAGCGGAAATTCTCGCCGTCGATGTGGCGTATGCCGAGCGTGACATTCTGGCCCAGCAGTTGCTCCGATTGAATGGTGAAATCGGTCGAGACCAGCTCCAGATCGAACTTAAACAACTCCGACATTTTTTCAGTGCCGGAAAATTTGTTGACCAGAAGTTTGCCTTCGCCCAGAGGACTATCGAAGTAAAATAGGCGACCCGTCTGGCTGAGAGTAATCTGCATACCTCAGGAATAAACGAACTTGCCGTTTTCTCCGATTCCCACGTGAATTGAGGAAGGCTTGGCGCCTTCCGCGATGCCGTTCAACAACCGGCGCGACAAGTCCGGCAGCAACGTATTGGTGAGAATGTTGTCCACGTTGCGCGCGCCGCTTTCCACTTCCGTGCAGCGGCTGGCCACCTCGCTGAGCAGAGCCGAATCCCAAGTCAGCTTGATTTTATGATTTTCCCCGATGCGATGCTGGATCTTGGCGAGCTTCAAGGAGATGATCTGGTGCAGCGCCGCGTCGCGGATGGGGAAGTAAGGCACGATCACCAGCCGGCCGAGAAAAGCCGGTTTGAAGATCTTATTCAGCTCCGGTTTGAGCGCCTTTGCGAGGGCATCCGGCGACGGGCTGGTTTCGGCATCGGCCGTAAGCTTCATGAGCGTGTCGGTGGCGGCGTTGCTGGTGAGAATGATGATGGTGTTCTTGAAATCGATTTCGCGGCCTTCGCCATCCTCCATGACGCCTTTGTCGAAGACCTGATAAAACAGCTCGAGCACGTCCGGATGCGCCTTCTCCACTTCATCCAGCAGCACCACCGCATAGGGGCGCCGTCGAACCGCTTCGGTCAGCACGCCGCCTTCTCCATATCCGACGTAGCCGGGGGGCGAACCCTTCAGAGTCGAGACGGTGTGAGACTTCCTGAAATTCGGACATGTTGATGGTGATCAGGTTGCGCTCGCCTCCGTATAGCAAATCCGAGAGCGCCAGGGCGGTTTCCGTCTTGCCGACGCCACTGGGGCCAACCAGGAGAAAAACGCCCACCGGACGATTGGGATCGTCCAGGCTGGCGCGCGAGGTGCGGATGCGTTCGCTGATCGCGGCCAGGGCGTGGGTCTGGCCGATCACCCGCCGGCCCAAGTGCTGCTCCAGTTCGAGCACCGTGGCCACTTCGTCCTTCACCATTTTGCCCAGCGGGATTCCGGTCCAGCCCGAGATCACTTCGCCCACTGTTTGGGCGTCCACGCACACGCGCATCAGCGGCTGATCGCCTTGCAATTTTTCGAGCTCGCCGGTGAGGGAATTGATTTCGGCGCGAGCGGCCGCGCGCGTGTCTTCCGGCAGTGTTTCCGTCGCGGCGCTTGTAGCCAGCGCGCTCTCGCCCTCCAGATGCGACCTGAGCTCGCGGATGCGCGCCACCATGCTGCGCTCCTTATTGAAGTGCTCCTGCAGCATCGCCAGGCGCGCTTCGATGCGGGATTTATCCTGCTCGATCTGCTGCAGCCGTTCGCGGTGATCCGCGCCCACGGCGGCTTCGCGCCCGAGAATGCGCTCCTGCACCAGCAGATCGTCCAGCTGGCGCATGGCCTCCTCGATGGGAGGGGGCGTAGTGTGATGACCCAGGGCCAGCCGGGCGCAGGCCGTGTCGAGAACGCTCACCGCCTTATCCGGCAGCTGGCGCCCCACCATGTAGCGATGCGAAAAACGCACCGCCGCCTGCACCGCTTCCTCGAGAATCCTGACGCTATGGTGTTTTTCGAGCGCCGGAACCACGCCGCGCAGCATCACCATGCAGCGCAGCTCTTCCGGTTCATCCACCTTTACCACTTGAAAGCGCCGCGCCAAAGCGGCGTCCTTCTCGAAATATTTCTTGTACTCCGACCAGGTGGTGGCCGCGATGGTGCGCAGCTCGCCGCGAGCCAGGGCGGGTTTCAAAAGATTGGCCGCGTCGCCCTGCCCTTCCGCGCCACCCGCTCCGATCATGGTGTGCGCTTCGTCGATGAACAAAATAATCGGCGTGGGAGAATTTTTTACTTCTTCAATCAGCCCTTTCAGCCGGTTTTCAAATTCGCCCTTCACGCCGGCGCCGGCCTGTAGCAACGCCAGATCGAGGCTTCGCACCGCGACGTTCTTGAGCGGCGGAGGGACGTCGCCCTGCGCGATGCGGAGTGCGAATCCTTCCACCACCGCTGTTTTTCCGACGCCCGCTTCCCCGGTGAGAATCGGATTGTTCTGGCGGCGCCGCATGAGAATGTCCACCACCTGTCGAATCTCGCCGTCGCGGCCCAATACCGGATCGATTTTTCCAGCCCGGGCGTTCTGTGTTACGTCGATCGTGAATTGATCCAGGTTGGGCGTTTTTCCTCCGGCGCGCGGAGCCGCCGCGGGAGCGCCGGTAGCGGTCTCGATATCCTCGGAAGATCCCGCCACGATGCCGGAAAATTCGGTTTGCAGACTATGCGCGTCGATCTTCTGCCATTCCCGGCTGATCTCGCGCATCATACGGGACAGTTCGGGGTCGGCGGCTAACACCAGGATGGTCGCGCCGCTGCGAATTTCCTCCAAGCCGTATTCGAGCGAGCCGAAACTCCAGGCCTCGGAAAGCATTTTCACCAGCGTGGGGCTGAACGACGGCGTGCGCGCATTGCCGGTCTTGAGATGATCCAGGCTGCGCGTCAGGTCGTCCGCCAGGCGGGCGCGGCCGATCCCGAAGCGGCGCTGGATGCGTTCGAAGTCGCCGTCCTGTGAGTCGAGCAGCTTGGTCAAGTAATGCTCCACCTCGACGTCGTAGTGGGTGCGCGAGACGCACAGTCCCGCGGCCGACTCCAGCGCGTTACGAGTGGTGTTATTCAATTTTCCGATAATGGATTTCAAGCTGGGGTTCATATTTCTCCTACATTTCCCACAGGCGCAGGATGGTCTCGTCCGGATCGCGATCGAGCGAGCGCGTGAACATCCAGGAGACCCACCCGAGCCTTGGCGCCGGAACATCCTCCGCATCCAAGGCGGCGCGCGGAGCTTCCTCGCGCTTCAGGATGAGCTGCGCTTCTACGTCGATGTCGTCTCCGCAGAAAAATCGCGACAGGGCTTTCAGGGGCTCGTGCGCGTCGCCATCCGGCAGAAAGCTGTTGTAGCGCTCCAGCGGCATCGGACCAAGCTTCACCCGCACCACGGATTGCTGATCCCAAATTTCGTCGCCCAGCACGATTCCAATACCCAGCTGCTCGGACCGCGAAAAGCCGCCGCTCAAACAAGTGCGCGATCCGGGGTCCAGCGGCCGCCACGTTCCCGCGAACGGTTCCACTTCCACCGGCACTTCGAAATAGTGCGCCAGCATCAGCCGGAATGCCATTGCGGAGCGCGGAAATTGCGCCAGCAGTCCCTCGTAGCAGATCAGCACTTCGTCCGGGACGGCCTGGCGGTTACGCAGTCCGGTAGTGCCCAAGCCGATCAAGTCCAGCATGTAGCCGGTGAAGGCGTCGTCGCGGCTGCGCTCATAGGCCACCGGAAAGCGGTATTTCTCCCAAGCGCGATACAACAGCGAAATCATCCGGTGGTTGAAGAGGTCCAGGAAATCGCGGAGCGTATGGTCGCGCGAGAGCCGCCGCTCGATCATCATCTCCGTGAACCGCGTCGGCAGAACGCCGGAAGGGCCATGCAGGCCGAAGAAATTCACCGTCATCTTAGGCGGTTGGTCCTCATTCGACCGGGCGTCGATCTGCTCCTCGAGCGATTGAATCTCCGCCACCGGGAAGGCCAGCGAGAGATGCGCGGCGAATCGCACCGGCTCGCGGTTGGGATTGAGAAACGAACCGATTGGCTCCCGCAGTCCCGCGGCGCGCTGCAGCAGCCGCACGGCCTGAAAAAATGAAAAGTCCGGGGCGTCCTGCTGGAGCAGTTCGGGCAGCGACGGCTTTTCTAAAGCAAGATCCGGTTGCCCGCTTTGGCCGGCCATTCCCGCAGCACTTCCTTTCTTTGAAGGGTTTTCACCGACAGTTGGCTGAAGCTGTTTATGGAGACGTATTGGGCCAGAAAATGCTCCAGCACGCTCGAGAACAGATACACCCCGCCGCCCACGAATTTCGTTTCGTCCAATTCGAGATCCACTTTCATGCCCCGGACATAGGAGATCCCATGGTCTCCGATTACGCGAGCGAACTTCCGGTCGCTCTTGACATTCATGATCCCATCGGCCTGCTGCTCCACAAACAGCGCGTGGCCCTGATACAGCCGCAGGATCTCTTGCAGCGCTTCGCGGCCGTCTTCGACGAGCGAAAGATAATTGAGCGACAGGTGCGAAATCAGCCTCCACAAAGCGTCGCGGCCGACCGCGGGCCTCAGGCTGGACGTAGGCGCGCGCGTGGCCACGATCTTTTCTACCGCCGATTCTTCTTCCAGATCGAAATCCCCGTTGGCGTCGCCGAACGGAAGCCGCGACGGCAGATCCGCGTTCGAGCAGGTACAGCGCACCATGAGCGTATCCAGATCGCGGGTGACGGTTTGCCCGGAAAGATCCACCAGCGAAAGCCACATTTCCGTTAAGCCTTCGTTCGGAGGCGTTCCGGCCCGCCGGGTGGCGTGCCAGAACGAGGGTTGCTGCTCGCGCGCGGAATGGCGGAAGGAATAAAACGGCTCGAACTTTACCGTTTCGCTGGTTTTCTCGTAAGTGCACTGGACTTCGTCGATCGAGAAAACCTCCATGGCTTTGCTGTGCCGGTAATCGGGAACCACGGGAAATTCGTATTTGGTCTGAGTGAGCTGAATCGGTTCGGCGGTGTGAGGAAACAGGTTCACAATCGGCGTGCAACCCAGCCGGAAGGTGCGCGGCCCCACTCCCAATTCCAGGAACTGCTGGCGGTCGGAGCGCTCAAACGGCGAGATTACGAACACGATCTCGGCGCTGTCCTGAAATCCGGCGGCGCGCAATGCATCCACGCCGCGCAAATCCAGAAAGAAGAATTTCTCTGGAAACGCGAAATACTCCTGCAGCAGCCGGTAGGAGCTGAGCGAACGGCTGGGATAAGGCAACATGCCTTCGTCTTCGGCAAAACCCACCGGGCGCAGCGCGTCCGCAACCAGTTCCACCGGGCGCTGCCGGAATTTCGGACGGGGATCGCGCAGCACAATGGCGCGCGTGTTGTTGCAAAGCAGCTCGTACAGCGCGTGGCATAAGGCCGGCTCGCCGTCCAGATAAAAACGCAAGGTACTCAAAGGCAGCGTGCCAAACTTCACGCGCGGCCAACAATCCAGCTTCAGCCGCAGAGCGGCGGACGCGCCGGGCGCTTTTAAAGGCGGATCCAGCCGGTCCAGCGTGGTCCATTGCGCTTCCGATATCCGCATGGGCCAGGTTTCGGTGTCATAGCAGGTCCTGAATTTGCACGGCAAGCCTTCCACCGGACGCGAATAAAGAATGGAATTGCGCGGGATCTTCAGCGAAGTGGTGAGCTTATCCTCGCGCAGCTGGAACTCGGCCACCGACATGGCTGGAATGGGGCGCGTGTAATGCGGATAAACCACATTCAGCAGCGCCTGCGTGATTTCGGGGAAATCGTCGTCCAGGCGCAGATGAACCCGCGCGGCCAGCAGCGCCACCGCCTCGATGATGCGCTCGACGTGCGGATCCTCGCAGCGATTCGCTTCCAGCTGCAGGCGCGAGGCCACCTTGGGATAACGCGCGGCGAACTGCGCTCCCATCTGCCGCACATAAGTCAGCTCGCGCTCGTAGTAGCCTAGTAGCTCATCGCGCACGCGCTTCTCCCTCCACCTGGTATTCGCCGCTGGATATTTCCAGCTTCGTATCGAAATACACGCGCTCGGGAGCCGGTTCGACGCGCAACAGCGCTTCGATCTGAAAATGAACTACGCGATTGGTGGTGGGAGCCACGCCGGGCACCGTTACCTTGACATTCAACAAGCGCGGCTCGAACGCGGCGATCGCCAGCTCCACCACGGTGGCCAGGCGCTTGCGATCGTCGTTGGAACGCAAAGCCAGGCCAATGGTGTCGGGCAGGCCGTAACAATAGACCGATTGCCACAGCTCTTTGGCTGAATCGGGCGGCTCAACGGGCGAGCGGCGGCTGTTGAGCAGCCACTCCAGATCGCGGCGAACCGAATCCTTCAGTTCCTTCATCGATTGATTTCGCCAGTTGGTGGGCTCGTTGCGGTTGGTGGGATCGCGGTCGATCAGCCGGTCCAGCACCGACGGCAGCATGATTCGTTGTGTCGATTTTTGTGCCACGGTTCGTTTATCGGTGCAGGCTCAAGGCGCGCGCCGGGTCCAGCCGGCAGATACGCGAATACAGCTTGCGCTTGTCCAACTCGGTCTCCTCGGAGGTACCCATGCTGCGGTAGAGCAGCGCCAGGGGTTGCGCGATCAGGTCCATATTTTCCCAGGCTTCCAGATTGCGCAGCTCGATTTCTTCAGCCAATTGCTCCAGGATCGGCCGTCCGATCTCGTCGTTGCCGCACGCCAGGCACAGCTGCGCCATTTGCACGCGGCGCAGGAAGCGGGCGCGTCCGGATTGCGCTTGCGCGACCTCTTCAGAAAGGATGTGCATGGCCTCGTCCAGGCGTCCGGAGCGCGCCGCTTCCATGGCCAGGTCGTAAGGATCGGGCGCGGCGGGTTCGCCATTCGCGCCGGCTGGCCCGCTGTCGCCGTTTACAGAAGGCGGCGGAGCCCATTGTATTTCCGCGCGCGACGTCTCGCCTTGCGGCTGCGCCACGATATTCTCGTCTTTCAGCCATTGTTGCGTCTCGGCATTGGCGGACGGGGTGTCGTCGGCCAGCGTCCAGTTCGGCAGCTCGGGAAAATCGGCTAGCAGAGCCTTCAATTCAGCGATGATGGCCAGGGCCGCGGAATCGGCGCCGGTGTAGCGGCAGGCGTTGACGGCGTAGCGCTGCAAATCCAACCAGGCCCGGCTCCAGGGCTGGCCGGCGGCTTCTTCGGCCACCTCGCGAACCTGTTCCCAGGATCCTTCCAGCGCCAGGCGCTTCAGGTCCATACGGATCTGGCTGGGCGGGGCCACCAGAAACATGGCATCGGGATACGCCCCGGCGGTTCGCAGCTCGCCCCAGCGAAACGCGCGTGGAATCAAGTACGCCGCAGCGCCCAGCGGATTCTCCTTGCGAAGAAATCGTGCCACTGCCAGCAAGCGCTCCGCGGCGTCCTCCCCATCGGCGGGATCCAATCCGGCGGCGGCGCGGCGGCGCGGTCTTGGCGCGGCTGCCGAAGGCTCGCCCGCGGCGGCAAAATCGCTAGCGGTCCCGGCCGCCACCTCTTCATCGAGCTCCTCTTCGGCGGGCCGTTGCGGAACACCGCCCTTCCTGGCCAGCAGCATTCGCGCCGTGACCTGCACCTCTTCCAGCGAATTGCGCAGCGGACCGAAATCCGGTGAAGCTTCGCCGAATTTCTCGTCGCATAAGGTTGCAAGCTGCGCCACCCGTTCGAGCAGCGCTCCCAAATCGTCGTGGACCTTCTGGCTGAACTCAACGGAAGTTGTCTCGAAGCCTTTTTCAAAATCCTCGGGAGGCAGCGCGCCTTCATCCAGCGCCTCCTGGCGGCGCTGCGACTTGGCCGGATCCATACGCGCATCTTCTTCGCTGGGGATGGTGCGCGTTTCCTTGTATTGATACCAGTTGTGGCCCGCGCCAGTGAGCGGCGCCGACCGAATGGCCGGCTCCAGTTGCGTGGCTGCCCAGCGCAGCGGAGTGGCGCGCATCTCCAGATCGCCGTCCTCGTCCATCCCAGGATGAACCGTATCCCAGAAATTCTCGAGCAAACGCTGTAGCAATTCCAGTCCCTGCCCCAGACCTTGAAAGCCCTCCTGGTGCAAGAGCGCCTCAGTCAGCCAGGCTCCGATCTGCAGGTCTTTGGTGTTCTTGGTGAGGGCTTCGCGGGCCAGTTTGATGACCCGCGGATACTCGGCCGTCTTCACGTCGCGTTTCCAAACGCCCTGCGCGACGCCGTCTTCCTGGCGGCGGGCTTCGCGGATTTGGTCGGTTAAAGGATGATAGCGGATGTCAGCGCCACTGGGCGCTTCGGCCGAAATCGGCTGCAGCAGGGCTTCGATATCGATCGGCATTGCGGATCATTGCCCCTCAGGCTGAGCAATCTCCAATCTCCGCAGCTCGAGCAGGGGAATTTCTTCGTTGTCGACCGCTAGCAGCTTTTGCCCATATGGAATGTCCGACTCCCATACCGTCACGCGTCCCAGCCGGACCGTGTCGTCGGAATGCGAGTGCGAAGCCGGCGCCAGCACCGGAAGCAATACCTCGCCCAGCGGAGATCCCCCGAAGGCCGGACCGGTTTCCACCGTGGCCGGCGCCCACAGAAGATCGCGCAGGCGCTTAGGCGGCTGCATTTCGATCTTGGCGATATGGGCAAACGGAATCCACATGTAATTGCCGCCGGCCAGGACCTCCAAGCGTGGGCCGATCCTCGGGTCAGCGTCTTCGAGCGTCTGAAATTCCTGGCCGTTAAAGGTTCCCCGCACCGGCCCCGGAATATCGCCGTTGGAGGGCAGCCCCGTTTGGAACATTTCCTGGCGCGTACGTTCCGCATTGATCGCCGCGCGGTAAAGCAGCGCACCCAAACGCCGGTCCTTGTCGTCGCCGGCCAGAATATCGAGCTGCTTGTCAGCCCGATCCCAGTTGCCGGCGAAGCACAGCAGCTCGAACAAAAACGTGCGCAACTGCGCGTCGGTTGGACGCTCGCGCAACTCCGCGCCCAGAGCCTCGATGGCTTCGTTCAGTTTTCCGGCCTCGTAATGCTGCCGAGCGGTCATGCTGGCCGAATCACATCGGCGCGCCCCCGCCGAAGTCGAATTTTTTGGTCTTGGGCGGCAGTTTATTGCCTTGCGCGTCGACGTCTTGGGTCGTCAAACTAAGCTTCGTGAACGCAAACGTCCACTGTTCGGTGGGCAATCCGCCTGTTCCCGCGCTCCCGCTGGTCTGATACGAAGAGACCACCACGTTGTCGAATTCCTTGGTCTCGGCTTCGAACAATCCGCCTTGAGGGCCACCTTTAGCGCCAGGCCTATTCACTCGGATTGTCATCTGATCGATAGGCATGCCCGCCGCGAGGTAGTACCAAAGGATTGGTGTGCTCGCGTCCATCGTTTTAGTGATGGAAAGCGCTCCAACCTTTGAGCCGGCCGCCATCAGACCTTTCCCGCGCTGCATTGAGGTGGGAACGTGGACGCCGAAACTCATGTGATCCACTTCAATCTTGTTGTTCCAGTTCGTATTCGTGCTGGTGCTTTCGCCAGTGATGACCGGATTCTGTACATCCAGAAACATTGCCATGGTTCAATCCTCCTGTTATGATGCCGTCGCTTCCAGCGACTTGGTGTCGTAGGCCCTCGAAACGGGCGAACCCAGCGTGGTTGTGTTGCCGGTCGTTTTAAGGGGCCAGTAAGTCATGTGCGCGAATTCGAAAGAAAAGCTGGTGTTCTCGGTCTTTTGCCCGGAATCGCCGCTCAGATCCCAGGCATGGATGCAGACGTTTCGGAACCAAAGCTGGAAGTACGTGACAGCGGACGCTTGGCCCGCGGTACCGGTCCCTCCGGCCTGCGAAACACCGGTGCGCTGTGCCTCAAAGGTGATCACACCGTTCAAAACATTTCCGCTGGCGCAGTTGGCGAACACCGCTGGGTCGGAATATTTAACCGAGAACGAGAACGTTCCGGAAGAAGCCGTGTTCATGGGCCGCCCGCCCTTGGAGTTCGGCTCAGCCTGCTGGTTCATGACAAAACTCCAATTGTCGATCTCCAGCCAGTCGATATGGCCGGCCTTGGTGCAGCCGCCTTTTACCCCGACCTTGGTCAGGTCGAGGAAGAAAAATCTTTGTTCATCCGCCATAAATATTTCCCTTTCGCATGAAATTTACATCCGAAGCTACCGGGCCGACTTCGGCAACTCCGCCACCAGCCGCAGCGATACCGAAAGCTCGTCCAATTGGAAGTGCGGCCGCAAGAAACGCGATCGGCCTTGAAGACGCCCGGCTTGGCCTTGTCCTCGATCACCTCGATTCGCGCTTCCCTCAGCGGATACTGGGCTTTGATGGCGTGCGAGCGCCGTGTCGTCTTCGGTCACATAATTCACGATCCAGTTGTTCAGGAAAATCTCGCAATCCTTGCGCGACGTGAAGCTGCCGATCTTGTCGCGCATCATCGACTTCAGATAATGCGCGAAACGGCAGACCGCCATCATGTAGGGCAACTGCGCCGACAGCCGCGCGTTCGCGTTGGCTTCGTCGGTGTCGTAGATGCCTGGGCTTTTGGCAGGTCTGGACGCTGAAGAACGCCGCGTAGTCGGTGCCTTTGCAGTGCACCAGCGGCGCGAAGCCCAGGTCTGCCAGCTCTTTTTCGCGCCGGTCCGTGATGATCGTTTCGGTGGGGCACTTCAGCGCCACGTCGCCCTCTTCGGTCTTGAAGACGTGTGATGGGCAGGCTCTCCACCAGCCCGCCGCCTTCCACCCCGCGGATAGCGGCGCACCAGCCGTAGCGCGCGAATGCGTTCGTGATGCGCGCGCCCAGCGCATAGGCCGCGTTGCCCCACAGATACTTCGAGTGGTCGTCGCCGGTCACGCCCTCTTCGTAGTGGAAGCCGTCCACCGGCTTGGTGTCCTTGCCATAGGGCACGCGCAGTCAGCACGTGCGGCAAGGTCAGGCACACGTAGCGCGAATCCTCCGACATCGCGGAAGCCCTTCCAGCGCGCGTATTCGGTGGTGTCGAAGATCTTGGCCAGATCGCGCGGCGCGTCCAGTTGCGTGAAGCTCTCCAGGTTCAGCAGCTCCGACGACGCCGCCGAAATGAACGGAGCGTGCGCGGCCGCCGCCACCTGCGACATCCGCTCCAGAAACTCGATGTCTTCCGGATCCGCGGCCGAACTCGATAATCGCCCAGCAGGCAGCCGAACGGCTCGCCGCCGAATACGCCGAACTCCTGTTCGTAGACCTTCTTGAACATCTGGCTCTGGTCGAACTCGGGCACGCGCTGCAAGTCGCGCAGGATGTCCTTCTTGGTGGCGTTGAAGACCTTGATTTTCAGGTTGACGCCGGTTTCGCTGTTCTCGAGCAGATAGCGGATGCCGCGCCAGGTGGATTCCAGCTTCTGGAACTTCGGGATGGTGCAGAATCTCGTTGAGCTGCAGCGAGAGCAGGTGGTCGATCTGCGCGATGCGCTGCATGATCATCGCTTCCAGGTCCGGCGAAACCGTCATCTGCCCTTCCAGCACCTGCTTGACGAACTCCTTCACCAGGCCCCTTGCCCCACTCCTTGCGCGCGAGTCGTCGCGGCCGACGCGTCCCTCCTGCACAATCTGATCGAGCAGGCTGGGCTGCGCCGTGGCAGGCAGCCGCAGCCGCGGCAGCCGCCGTCGATTTTTCCGATTCCTGACGCTTAGCCATTGCTACCACCATCCTTGGGCTTTTCCGCTGTGCCGATCTCCGTTGCGGACTCTGTTCCAGCTTGTCGGAGTTGCTGATCACGTCCTGCAGCAGACGCTCCAGTTTTTCGTTGCCCTGCAGCGTCCCCACCAGGTCGGACAATTTCGTACGCAGATCCAGCAGCTCGCGCAACGGCTCTACCCGCCGCGCCACCTGCTCCGGCTCGAAGTCCTCGATGCTCTTGAACGTGAGGTCGACGCCGATCTTGCCGGCGTTGGCATCGTCGCTCAACTTGTTCTCCACCGAGAACGCCACCCTCGGCTTCATGCTTTCGAGCACGGAATCGAAGTTGTCCGGCGTGATCTCGACAAATCGCCGGTCTTTGATCTTAGGCAGGGGATCTTCCGGCATGCCGCTCAGATCCGCCAACACCCCCATCACGAACGGGATTTCCTTGATTTCGATCGCGTTCCCGATTTCAACGTTATAGGTAACGTGAACTCGTGGCGGGCGGACTCGCTCCAGCTTTGCATGGACGCTTTCCCGTGCCATGTGGTACCTCCAATGTGATATGCGCGATCCATTATGTTTCAGCCTCATACATCATGTCAAGTAAATCATGTAAGCCAGTCGACAGATACGGGCCGGGGCCGGCCGCGAAATTAAACTGCCCGGTTGCGTCCCCCCGCGGAATCGCCCCCGCCACGGCAGATGCCCGTCCGCCGGGATGAAATTCAAGAAGCCGGCACAAGCTGAGATCGGTGGGTGTACAATAACCCGGTATCGGGGGCAAAAAAACGGAAATTCCAGATAAAATTCCATGGGCACCAGCGTCGGAAATTTCTATATGCAGGTGGAGATCACCGGATTGCGCGCAGTGCTTCTGGTGACCAGCCGGGGCGAATGGAAGCTTATCAAACCGGGGACTGTCTCCTGGTGGGCGCCGGACGCTTCAAACCAAAAAGGCAGCTTCCACGATCCTTTCGGCCAGCTGGAAGGTTTCGTGGAGTGTTACGGGACGGGCAATCCGTCTTGGAATCTGTTCAATTTGAGTAGCCTGCACTTCGGCGCTCTCGATTTGGGACAAACCCCGGAACGCTTCAGCCGCCGCTTCGTTCTCGGCAAAGATTGGTTTAATGCGAATCCACGTAGCAATGTTGGCGCCCAGAATCACATCGGGCACTGGTTCGCGATCGTCACCGGCCCCCTGCTTGAAGCCGCCAAAGCGCAGCTCATCGAGGCGCAGAAGGAATTTCACGAATTTTGTATCGATGCCGGGCTGACGGCGGCCTCTTTTGTCGACCCAACGGGAATCTCGGCGGTGTGGATGGCCGAACGCGCCTCCGAGCGCGGCGATTACCTGGGTTGCGCGCTCGCGCTGGTTGCCGTAATTCCAGTCGCACGGCAGGTAGCGGCCGCGGGAAAAGCCGCTGCCATCGCCAGCCGAATGGACCGGCTGCTGATCGAGATGAAGGCGCTCGAAAATGCGCTCCGGCTGTCCACTCAGGTGTCGCGAGATTTCAGGCTTGGATCGGAAGCCAGCTCCGGCGGCGAGATGCTGCGCGCCGAAGTCCAGACCGAGCGCAAACTGACCCTGGCATACAGTCGACCGGAAGCCGCCGAGACCGCTGCTGCCGATGCATCCAAGGCCTCCAAGGCCGCCGACGCGTCGAAAGTAGCCACTACATCCAAGAGCGCCAAGGTTCTCGAAATAGCATCCGAGGCTAAGGCCGTACCCAAACCCATTGGCGGTGGTTACATCTCGCGAATTTGGTCGAACGACAAGTGGGCGACCAAGGAAGTCTCCGGCGACTTGATGCGGCCCAGCACGGTGCCCTGGAGGGCCCGCATTCGTGCCGAGCTGGAAAAGGTATCGAAAGGCACTCGCGAACATGCCGGCCATTTGGTCGGGAAACAATTTGGCGGCCCGGAGTGCCCGGAGAATTTGAGTCTCCAGAATCCGAACATGAACACCTACTCGCCCAAGGCGATTCGCAATGCGTTTTATTGCAAGGACGGCGGCGGCAACTATCTCCAATTCGAGAACGACATGGCGGACATGCTGGACGAAGGCTGGAGCATCCATATCAAAGTGCAGGACAAGTTCCGGATCGGCGAGGCGCGGGCCGCCTATCGCAACGTCGAGGTGACCGGGATACCGCCCGGAGGTGGCCCAAAAATAACCAAAGACTTCACCTTTGGGAATTTTTCCTCGCCTCAAAGCCGCGGAGAGTTCATCCCCAAGAAGAAAAACTTCCTGCTGATGGCGGGCGCCTCCTCGCACCCGACCGGCAAGAAGTAGCGCATTGGCAGGCAGTAGCAGATCGCTTGCGCCGCGGAATACCCCGAATATATACTTTCTGACAGGCTCCGAGCGGGTCGTGCGACTATGGGCCTTCACGTCTTATCCGAGTGCGAACAGTGCTGCGACAGGTTCCGGGCGTCCGGTGGCCCGCCTTGCAATAAAGACCTGATGACCGGACGGTTTCGGATCGTGCTGCAGACCAAGCAGGCCATCGGCAATGGAATGCTGCCGCAGTGTCCCTTCATTGCCAGCGCCCCGGAAATTATGGGCTGGGTAAAGTCGACCCAGCCAGTGTCGGCGTTGGGCGCCGAGGACTGGGCCAAGCGTTCCATTGAGGAGATTCGTGCGAAGTTGAAGGCCAAGCCCGGCGCTTCCGACAACGAACTGGGAGTCTCCGATCTGCGGCGCGCCCAGATTGGCAGCAAAGACAATTTTCTGGTGGTGTTCGCCAGCGCCGCCCGGCCGGGCTATGACTGCCTGTTTCTGCGTCCGATGAAAAACATGTCCGAGCACAAGCAGTTTTTCGAGGCCAACGGGCTGGCTCTGCCGCCGGGACAGCGCAGCAAGAATCAGACCCAGCAAAACACGATTTCCGATAAGCGCAAGCCGCACATGTTTCCGCCCGTGACACCGTCGGGCGAAGCGCGGGGCACTTTCGTTCCCTGGCAACAGGTCGATTCTACCGCCAAGCAGCAGGGCGTCGACTCGTTCATCAACTGGGACGCGATCCAATACGGCTACGAAAAAGCCGGGGGCAAGTCGATCGGCGTGCAGGTAAATTCCCCCTACGGACTCGGGCCGGTGATGAACGGTTGCCACAACGTCGAGACGGCATTCAACAACGCCGCCGACCCGAATCAACAGTATTTCGGATCTGCATTTGCGAAGATTCTGGCGAAGAACGGAAAAAAGCCCAATGGAAGCTGGTGGCCTGTCGCGCTGCAGGTCCTTGGACAACTGGGCGTCACGGTGGGCATCATGGGCGGCGCCGCCGCGGTCGGATTCATCGGCGGAGCTCTTGCGAAGCGCTATTTTCTGCTGCCGGGCTTGAGCACCGGCCAATGCGCCGTCGGTGGGGCGTCGCTCGCCGTCGCCATCACCTCCAAGATCATGGATGGCCTGTTTATCATGGACGTCGCCAGAGAGGCCAACGCCCAGGGAGACAATCTCAAGGCGGGAGTTCAGGCGGCCTGGATTGGAAATGTGGCCCAGGGCGCCGCCCAGATAGCCGAAGTGCTGGCAGCCCTGGTATTCGCCGTCATGCAGGCGATGTTGCTGAAGCTTGCCGAGGGAATAGGGAAAGGAGGAGTCGCGCTACTGGAATTCCTGCGGAACAAGCTTCGCAAGACCCGCATCGGCGATTCGCCGGCGGCCCTTAAGTGGGCCCAGGAAGAAGTCCACCCCGACGCCGCTAAGCAAGGCGGGATCAATGACGGAAGGGCGTGGGTGAAGATTCCGGAGCCCAACAAATATCCCAGAGATCAGATGTTGGACGATGCCGTGCGGAAGGAGTTCCAGCAGGCGCAGGATCTGTTCGCAAAGGCTAAGGCTCAAAACGATGGGGACCTGGAGCTGGAGGCGCTGGGCCATTACATTCGGGCCAATCGCGGCCTTCAATGGAGCAAGTGGATGAACGGGCACTCCCTGGTGGTCACCGATGTGGCCCATTTCGCGGATGAATCCATCCTGCCCCAACTTCGAAGCATGAGCCCCGACGACCTGGTGCGAACGCTAAAATCCCAAGAGAATCTCGAGCTTACTCACGATCAGGCTGCTTTTGTTATCAAAAACGCGATAGACGAACACCCCGGAGAGCTGACCGATGCCGCGGTCAATCACGACTACGCATCCAAAGAAGGCGCCAAGGATCGCGCCGCCGTCGGGATGCCGATGAGCAATCCGCATAAAGCGCTCTCCGTGCCGCAGCTAAAGGATTTGAAAAAGATTGTCAGTCAGTACAAGGACGACCCGGAGAGGCTCCACGCTGAACTGAAAAACTTTGTCCTAAAGAATTACTACGATGATTTGAAGATCGATGTGGAAGTGACGGTGAAGGGGCAAAAAAAGATCGAGCCCCGCCAAGCCTATGCGCCCTATTCCGATACCACCGGCAAGGGGCGCCTGGTGAAAGATCCCAAGGGCGACTTGGTTCGAATTTACGACGACCCCGCCGATGTCTCGCCCAGCGCTAAGAAGAAAGCGAGCGTGTCAAAGATCGCGCAGTGGTGGCAGTCCCTGGAGGAAGAGAATATTTTTAGGGCGGCGGAAACCCAGGAAGGCATGCTCCGGCACGGCGTCAGAGAGCAGCACCATAACAAGGGCAAGAAGGGCGTGAACCCTAACGCGGCGGAGGCTTTTCACCAAGGGCTGGACACCTGCCATTCCAAGGTCATGGGTGGACGTCCTTACCAGGGCCCGCCCCAACACATTTTCGGCCAGCTGCAGATGTACGGCAAAGACGATGAAAAAGCCATGATTATCATCGGCCAGTACATTTTTAGGAAATACTTGAAAGCTACCCCGAAGCAGCGCTACTCGGAAAACCAAGTAGTGAACTGCTATCTGTTGTCCACGGACAAAATAAAGGAAACACGACTGGAGCAACTCTAAGGAGTGCCAGTCATACCGCAGTGTCGAGTACAATCGGACAATTATGGCTGACGCAAGCGACACCCCACTGCGCATCGCGCTGATCGGGGATTTCAGCGGGCGCGCGAACCGCGGCGCTGGTGCACCTCCCAAACCTATTCAGATCGATCCTGAGAATTTCGAGGACGTCATGCAGCACCTCGGCGTCGCGCTGGACTTCCCCGGTGTTGCCTCGCTCCGCTTCCGCGATCTGGACGATTTTCATCCCGATCAGTTGTATGCCAATCTGCCCCTGTTCGACGCGATTCGGGAGGCGAAAAAGGAACTGGCCAATCCCAAAAATTTTTCCGCGACCAGCCCGAAGCAAGAGACTGTCAGGGAACCGGCGCCGGAGCCTCCCCACTCGGCAACTTCTGGAAGTCTGCTCGAACAAATCGCGGCCGGCTCCACTGCGCCAGCGGCAGCGTTGAAACGTGTGCCCACCGGCAAAGAAGCCGCCTTGGATCAAGCCATCCGCGACATCGGCGCACGCCACGCGACGCCCGCACCCGACCCGCGCCAGCAGGAAATGCTGGCCACCGTGGATTCCGTCGCGGCCGCGCAGATGCGCACGCTGCTGCATCATCCCGATTTCCAAGATCTCGAAGCGGCCTGGCGTTCCGTTTTCTTTCTGTTCCAACAGCTCGAAACTGGCGTGGACCTGCAGATCCATTTGGTCGACCTCAGCCGCGCTGAGGTCGATCAGGATGGCCTGATCGAGCGCCTGTTCGCCGCGCCCACGCTCGGAGAAAATCCCTGGTCGCTGCTGGTAGGTCTTTACTCGTTTTCGCCCGGCCAGCATGACTGCGCGGCTCTCGCGCGCCTGGCATCCGTCGCCCGTAAATCCGGCGCCCCATTCTTATCTGCCATCGATACCCGATTGTTCGGATGCCAGTCCATCCAAGCCACTCCCGATCCCGACGATTGGAAGCAGCCGCTTCCGGCCGATGACGCACGCGCTTGGCTCGAGCTTCGACAATCCGCCAATGCCGCCTGGCTTGGCCTGGTTGCGCCGCGATTCTTGCTGCGCTTGCCGTACGGAAAAGCCACCGCGCCCACCGAGTCCTTTGCGTTTGAAGAAATGCCTTCGCCTCCGGTGCACGAAGAATATTTGTGGGGAAACCCCGCCATCGCCTGTGCCTGCCTGCTCGCACAAAGCCGCGTGTCGGGACGCGTGAATCGCATCGGCAGCATTCCCGTTCATGTCCACGCCCCCGGCGATGCCACTCCGCAAGCGGAAATCTGGATGAGCGAGCGGCTGGCCGCACGCATCATCGATCAAGGCATCATGCCGCTGGCTTCGGTCAAACACAGCGACGCCATCCAGTTGGTTCGCTTTCAATCCATCGCCAATCCGCCGCAAGCCCTGCCCGGCGCGTGGTAACGTTGTCTCTTCATGCGCATCTTGCAGCCGGTAGTCTGGTCCAAGGGAACATTTCTCAGCCCGCAGCACCTTCAGATCCAGGACCGTTTCATTGAAAGCATCCTGCAGTTTCGTAGCGACGCGCTGCAATTCCGTCCCTGGGGCTTCAACAGTCTCAAGATCAATCACGAGGCTCTGGGCGGCGGGTCGTTTGCGATCCACGAGGCCTCGGGAATTTTTCCCGACGGACTGTTGTTCGAGATTCCCACCTCCGATCCAGCCCCGCCCGCCAAGCCGCTGGCCGGGTACTTCGAGCCGGACCAGAAATCCATCGACCTCTATCTCGCGATTCCGAATCATCGCATCAGCGGCGTCAATCTCTCCATGCGCGAGCGCGGAATCGACACCCGCTACGTAGCCGAGGTCTTTTCATTCCGCGACGAAAACACGGGCAGTTCGGAAAAACCAGTCCAGCTGGCACGCAAGAATTTCCGCATTCTGGTGGAAGGCGAACCCAAGGGCGGCTGCGTGACCATGCCGGTGGCGCGCGTCGAGCGCACGGGCGACAGCTTTCAGCTCGATCCGCAATTTGCCCCGCCGCTGCTCGATTTTTCGGCCAACGAGTTCATATCCTCCATCGCCCGCCGTCTCATCGAAATTCTGTCCGCCAAGAGCGGCATCCTGGCCGGCATGCGCCGCCAGAAAAATCAGAGCCTGGCCGAATTCACCACCGCCGACATCGCCAACTTCTGGCTGCTCTACACCATCAACCAGCATTTCCCCATCGTGCGCCACTTGTTCGAAACCAGGCACGGCCATCCCGAAGAGCTGTTCTCCACCATGCTGGCGCTCGCCTCCACGCTCACGACCTTTTCGTTAAAGCTGCAGCCGCGCGATCTCCCGCTTTACGACCACGAAAAGCTGGGCGCCTGTTTCGCCGAACTTAGACGAGAAACTGCGCCACTTGCTCGAAACCGTGATCCCCAGCAACTTCGTTTCGCTGCCGCTCAAATTGATCCGCCCGTCCGATGTACGCCGGCGCCAATTTTCGAAGACCGTTTCCTCGAAAATACGCGGATGTTATCTGGCCATCCAGGCCGACATGAACGAAGGCGAGTTGATTCAGAAAGTGCCGCAGTTGGTCAAGGTTTGCTCCGCCAGCCATATCGAACACCTGATCCGGCAGGCGCTGCCTGGCGTGCAGTTGACGCACATGATGTCGCCGCCCACCACCATCCCGATCAAGCTGAATCACCAATATTTCAGCCTGAATCAGGCGGGTTTGGCCTGGGAAGCGATCGGCCGCGCGCGCAATATCGCCGCCTACATCCCCGGCGATTTCGAAAACGCCCAGGCCGAGCTGATCGTGCTGCTGCCCGAAGCCAAAGATTAAGAAAAAGTGAGCCAGGCGAGCGGGGCGGGCAAGTGCCACGGACGATTCTTATCCCTGGTCGGCAACAAGGCGCTGGAGGAGCTGGCGGGGAGTCACGATCCGGATCGGGTCGTAGTGTTTTGGAAAATGCCGCAGGTTGCCGGTAACGAGGAAGGCCGCTCTCGCCGCCAATGCACATTCAAGAAAACGATCGTCGTCGGGATCGGAACAGAGGCCAAGCCTCTCGGTAGGGAACACATGGACGGCAAATTTGTTCATCAAAGCCAATACCTCGCGCGCGGCCTCGGCGTGCGGCAGAAGGACTGGACGGGCGAGCACGTCCAGATACTCAGCCATTACCGCATCCGATATGCATGGCGTGAGGATGCCGGAAGCCACCAAATCGAGAACTTGGGCCGGGACGCCGGCACGTTTGAAGGCTGCTGAAAAGAGGATGTTGGTATCTAGGACAACCCGGATCATCGCTCGGGTTTTCGTCTCCGAACCCGGCGGGCGGCTGCAATTTCAGCATCCACCTGTCGCATGGTGAGCTTTGCCGCGGGGGTTTTGGCAGCTTGGCTGCGGAGAGCTTCGAGCGCACGGCCAAATTCGCGCCGAGCCTCATCCGAGACATAGCGCCGGTAGAGCTCGCGGATAAGCTCGCTCATCGTGCGATTTTCTTTCTTCGCGGTCCGTTCCATGGCCTTGAGTTGCTTTGGGGGCAGGGAAACGGACAGGGTTTTCGTGTTTCTCATGGTCGTGCTTAGTGTTAACTGCGCTTTCAGTATACCGGTCGGGGATTGGCTGTCAAACGGCTCTTAAACCGAAGAAGGTTGAACAACATCCTCGTTACAAGGGAGCCATGCAGGGCATCGAACAGCACGTGCGACAAATTTTTTTGATGGCGAAAACCACTCCGGTGATCTCATCGCAACAGCGCACCGCACCACGCCACGTAGTGCCGCTAGTTGCCTGCCCCCTGTCCCTTTGTTGATTTCTTGGTTAAATTTTTCTCCAGTAGCCGGCATTCCTCCGTGAGCATCCAAAACTCCTCTGTCTTCGGGGCAGCTGATAGTTCGCGTAGATAAAAACCATCCAGGGCGGTTCCGCGTTCTGTAACCTGCTGGCTTGCACGGGTGATGACGTAGATATGTTCGTCAACCTCGAAGAGGTAATCCGGGACGATAGCGGTCGGCTTGGCTGAGGCTGGGCGAGTGGGGTGGGCTGACAGGAGCGCGCCTGGGCCACGTGCGGTAAAGCCCACCTGCAATCGCGGCGAAGATGATCCATTCGATCATCAGCCTGGACTGATCCACATGGATTGCTCCACGATTCGATGGCGGGGCGAAGAGCAAGTGATACCCAGCCGGGTATCCACGTTGCGCCCAGGGCGGATAAATTCCAGCCGGCGACCACCGCACAAACCAAACCCCAAACGATGAATCATTGTCGCGTGGTCATCGGCGCGAGCATATCACAACCGTGAATTAGAGGAAGGAATCTACCGCTTCAATGTGGGTCGATAGGCTGCGTTTGCGACGACTGAACATCTCGCGATAGGTGAGATGATGAAAGACTTTTGCGGCCCAATGCGGGAACGTCGCAAAGCGTTGTTCCGTCCATATCTGGATCAAACGATGATTCTCTCCACTTCATCAAGAGATACATCATCCCCGCGCCGATCATAGGGCCCGGTGGTGCGCGCCGACTCGTGCGCGGCCATCTGCTGCGCCACTTCGAGCTGGCCGCCATTTTTCAAGTTAGCCGCGATGCCGGAGCGCGGAACGTGTGGCAGCCGATCAGCGTCTGTATGCCCGCGCCGGCAACGCGGCGCCGGATCATCAAATACACCTCAGGCTGACTGATGCGCCGCTCAGTGAGCCGCGGGAGCGATCCGGGCACGAATGACGGTACGCACTGCTTCCATGCGAGTCCTCCCGTGGGATCTTTCTTGCACCACTTCGCGATCGCACTTTGTGAGAAGCCGGCGCTGCGAGCGACCTTTCTCATTTTCCGCGCACGGCGAAAATCACTACCACGATGATGATGATCACCAGCACCGCCGCGCCAATCGAGAGTCCGATAACCAGTCCGCGCTTGGCGGTAGGCTGAACCGGTACCGGCTCCGGCGGCTTGCCGGCGCCTGGTTGATCGGTCTCGGGCGCGATTGCAATGGTTCGCATGTACTCGTCCGGCTCAGCTGGTGTTGCGTTCGCGAGACCGGCCGCTCCCGCCGGCGGCTCACCCGAAGGCGCCGCGGGCTTGGACGGCACATTTATTGGGGCGAAGATGCCCGACGCCGTTTCGGAGACTCGCCGGTGCGCCGGCTGCACTGGTTGCGGCGCGGACGTTTGCATCTCAGGCCCGAACATTCGCGTGAAATCCCCAGGCGCCTGGAAGGGACGGTTCTCCGGCGGCGCCGCGCGGGCCGCCCGGGCCTGTTCTTCCTCAATATTGATCTGTTCGCCCAGGGGACTCCGGCCGAACAGCCGCGTGAACTCGCCCGTGTGCGGATCGGCTGCCCTGGCGGCAGGAGGCGCCGGCGATCTGGGTTGTGCCTGCGCCCTGGCATCGCCACTAAAACCGAACATATTCTCAAACGTGTCCGCCTGAGGCTGCTTGGCCGCGGGAGCCTGAGGCGGTCGAGGTTGCGCCTGCGGCTTGGCATCGCCACCAGCTCCAAACAAATTCTCAAACGTGTCCGCCTGAGGTTGCTTGGCCTGCGGGACGCCCGGCTTTACTGGGGGCTTTTCTGCCGGAATATCGAACAACCTGGTGAACTCGCCTGGCTCCTGCGCGGGCTTAGGCGCGGCGGCTGCCTCGCTTCGTTTCGAAAATTGCTCGTCCGGATTAAGCGGGGACTGCGCCCGGGCGCTAGGGCTCGCGACAGGCGCCGCCGGAGGTGCGGGACGCGGAGCCCCCATCGGAACCCCTGGCAATGGAGCCGCGCCCACGGTTGCCACCCAATCCCGCAACGTCGTGAAAGGCTCGATCACATCCGTGACCGCGTAAGGACTGCCTGCGAAGTCGCCGATCTCCAGTAGCGGCCACGCCGGCTTGCCCGGAGCGCCACCCAGCTTCGCCTTAATCGCCGCCAGAATCGGCTCGCCGCCAGGATTGAACAAATGCAAAAGCACTTGCTGCCCAGTGGCATTCTCTTTGGCCCGGAACGTCTTCGCGTCGCCATCCGCGATCAATCGCTCCAGATCGTATTTCTGATAAAAGCTCATCGGGCCTTGTGGTATGATGATCCCATTCCGGATGCGGAAGTTCAATGGGCCGTTCAAGACTGCCTGAAGAACCGGTCTCATGATGAATTTGTCCAGGGTGGTGTGGTCCGAAGGAATGTACCTAGGGACCCATCACTTCCAGGCGCAAAATCGTTACTTCGAAGATTCCGTCCACTACTCCACCAGCAATCTGTTCTTTGAGCCGTTCGGCTTCAGTGGCTACGAACTGGACGCCGAGGCGCTGCGCAACGGCACCGTCGCTCTGGTGCATGCACGCGGTCTTTTTCCCGACGGACTCAGTTTCCATATGCCGGAGTTCGACGAAATTCCCGAGCCCCGCAACATCCTGGATGCGTTTCCCGCCATGGACGACAGTCTGGGACTGTACCTGGCGGTTCCCGAGCGTCACCCCGACGGATTGAATTGCGCCCTCTCCGATGTCGAGCGAAACCTCGCGGTGCGTTACATCGCAGAGGAGAAGCCACTCCCGGACGAGAATACCGGCCGCGACGTGAAGCTGATCCGGCTCGGCCGGAAGAACATACGGTTTCTGCTCTCCACCGAACCGATGGAAGGAATGATCACGCTCGCCATCGCACGCGTGCGCAGGCAAGGAACCGGCCAGTTCATCTACGACGAGAAATTCGTTCCACCCGCGTTGCAAATCAGCGCCGCGCCTCCTTTAATGGTATTGCTCCGGCGTCTGATCGACGTGCTGGATGAAAAATGCCGCACGGTTGCCAAGCCCAAGGACCTGGGAAGCACGCCCGTATCCGGTTTCTCGGCCGAGGGCATCGCCAACGCCTGGTTCCTGCACTGCATCAACTCCAGTCTCGCGCCCTTGCGGCACCTGTGCGTTTCCAAGCGCGCGCATCCCGAGGAGCTGTTCGTCGAGTTATCGCGGCTCGCCGGCGCGCTGTGCACCTTCGGCCTGGATTCGCATCCCACCACGCTCCCGCTTTACGATCACCTGCAATTGGAAAAGTGCTTCGAAGAGCTCGACCGGCACATCCGCACGCATCTGGAGCTGATCGTTCCCAGCAATTGCGTTCGAATCCCGGTTTCCCAGGCCGCGCGCTACTTCTACGAAGGCCAAATCATCGACGAGCGCGCGCTCAATCGCTCGCGCTGGATTTTCGGCATCCGCTGCAAGATCGGAGAAGCGGACTTGATCGAGCGCGTGCCGCGGCTGGCGAAGATCTGCTCGCGGGCTTTCTTGCCCAAGCTGGTGGAGCGCGCGCTCCCCGGTCTGCAAGTTGTCGCACATCTCGGTGCCTCCTCCGGCCTTGTCGCCGCGCGATCGAATATCAATACTTCGCCATTGACAAGTCCGGTCCCTGCTGGGAGCATATGGTGAAGACTCGCGAGTTGGGGCTGTACATCCCCGGCGAATTGCCCGATCCGGAGATCGAGTTGTCCGTGATTCTGGAATCGTAAGGCACTGCAAGAGGGCACCTTCGCGCGGAAAATCTGGCCCGACAATCTGCGCTTTTCCAGGAACTGTTCACCGCTATCGTGCGCCTGCGCTGTCACCGGCAGGAAGTCGATAACGCGGAGTTATTCCGCAGCCAGGTGCTGCAGGCCATCCGCCTTTCGGAGCAGAACGCAAAAGCGCGCGGTTACGCCGACGAACGATATTAAATTGGCGACCTTCGCGATCGTCGCTTTCCTGGACGAGTCCATTCTGAACCTGCGCAAACCGGTGTTCAACGAATGGGTGCGCAAGCCGCTGCAGGAAGAGCTGTTCGGCCAGCACGTGGCCGGCGAGACCTTTTTCCAGAACCTCGAGCAGTTGCTCGGACGCCGCGATGCGCCCGAGTTGGCGGATCTGCTGGAAGTCTACTATCTTTGTTTGTTGCTGGGGTATCTCGGACGCTACAGCATCACCTCCCGCGGCGACCTGCGCGCCCTCATGGGGCACACCGACGACAAGATAAAACGTATTCGCCAAAGCAGCGCCGAGTTGTCGCCCAATTGGAGAGTGCGCGAAGAAATTGCGCCCGCGCGCGCCGACGTCTGGCTGCGGCGCATCGTCATCGGAGCCGCGGCCTGCGCCGCCTTGACCATCGCCCTGTACTCGGTTTATCGCATCTCGCTTGGCTCCGACGTAAGCGCCCTCGAACTCCTCTCCATTCGGGGGCAGCGTTAGCGGGTATGCCTGGCGGTATGGGCTTCTATATCATCGCCGCGGTATCGATGATGATTTTCATCGGCATCTCGTGGTTGGTTACTTCCCTTTTCCATCTCTCCGCCACCGTCGACATGCTCGTGCGCATGCTGGCCATGGGTCTGGTATTCGCGATCTTCGGCCTGGTCTACACCTGGCGCCAGCGCCGCCAAACCCGTAAGGAGCAGGCCGCGGCGCCGGGACAGACTGCGGCTGCCACGGCTGACAAGGACGTTGAAGCCTACATCCGGGACGCCCAGACACGCCTGGCCCAATCCGAGCTAGGCAAGGAAGCCAAACTCGTCCAGCTCCCGGTTTTTTTCCTGGTGGGGGAAACAGCAGCGGCCAAAACCAGTATCTTCGTGCACTCCGGCGTGGAGCCCGAGCTTCTGTCCGGCCAGGTGTATCAGGACAACGTGATCACCTCCACCCAGGCCGTGAATCTGTGGCTGGCCCAGAAATCGATATTCGTCGAAATGGGCGGGAAACTGATGGGCGACGCTCACCGCTCCGTCACGCTCATCAAACGCTTAACTCCCAAGTGGCGTTTTTTTCACAAGCGCGCCCAAGCCCCCCGGGCCGCCATCGTCTGCGTGGACTGCGAATCATTCCTGAAGTCCAACGCCGAGGATTCCCTCACCGTAATGGCGCGAAATCTGCGAACCCGCGCCGGCGAGATCTCCCAGGCCTTTGGCATCCGCTTGCCGGTCTACGTGCTCTTCAGCAAGCTCGACCGGCTGGCCTTCTTCACCGATTTCGTCGGTAATTTAACCGCCGACGAAGTGACGCAAGTGCTGGGAGTGACGCTTCCGCTGCGCAGCGATCGCGAGCAGGGCGGCGTCTATGCCGAAGAGGAATCCCGGCGCCTCACCAGCGCGTTCGATGGCTTGTTTTACGCGCTGGCCGGCAAACGCCTGCCGTTTCTTGGGCGCGAGAACGATGCCGCCAAGCTTCCGCCGGTCTACGAATTTCCCCGCGAGTTCCGCAAGCTGAGAACTTCCGTGGTCCGCTTCCTGGTCGAACTGGGCCGCCCCAGCCAGCTTCGCGCCAATCCTTTCTTGCGCGGCTTCTACTTCTCCGGCGTCCGTCCCGTAGTGGTGAACGAAGCTTCGCCTCTGGCGCGGGCTTCTCAGGCCCAGACGCAGCGCAACCCGGCCACCCGCTTTTTCGGCAAAACTTCGGAGCCAGGAATAGAAAATCCTTTGCCTCAGCCGGCCGAAAGCGGCAAGTCGCGCCGCGTTCCGCAGTGGCTCTTTCTGGGTCATTTGTTCAACGATGTGATCCTGCGCGATCGCGCCGCTTTGGGAGCCAGCGGCGAAAGCATTCGGACCGTGCTGGCCCGCCGCATCCTGGTGGGCGCCGCTGCCGGTCTGTTTCTGCTGTGGTCGGTGGGCCTAACCGTTTCGTTTTTCCGCAATCGCACCCTCGAAAGCCGCGTGTCCGACGCAGTTCGCGGCATCGGGCCGTCTGAATCCGGCGGCGCTTCCGAGAGCCTGCCTTCGCTCGACTCGCTCGAACGGCTGGACACCCTGCGCCAGAGCGTCGAGCTCTTATCCACCTACGAACGCCAAGGTCCTCCCTGGAGCCTGCGCTGGGGCCTCTACATCGGCCATGACGTTTACCCACCCACGCGACGGCTCTACTTCAGCCGCTTCCGCCAACTGCTCTTCGGATCTACGCAACTGGCGCTACTCGAGTGGCTCAAAAAACTACCGACGAAACCCGGCCCCAACGACGAGTACAAGCCAACCTACGATACGCTCAAGGGCTACCTCATCACCACCTCGCATCATGAAAAGAGCACGCGCGCGTTCCTTTCGCCGCTGCTGTTCGATCGCTGGGCCGCCGGACGCCAGATCGATCCGGAGCGCGCGGCGCTGGCCCGGCGCCAGTTCGATTTCTACAGCGACGAGCTTTTTATCGCGAATCCCTTTGCCTCCGACAACGACACGGAGTCCGTCGAGCGCGCCCGTTATTACCTATCGCAATTCAATGCCATCGAGAGCATTTATCAGTTCATCATCGCCGACGCTTCGTCGAAAAATCCGCCCGTTAACTTTAACAAACGATTTCCGGGCTCGAGCGATTATGTCGTCAATAATAAGGATGTCGCCGGCGCGTTTACCGCGAACGGCTGGAAAGCTGTCCAGGAGGCGATTAATCACGTCAAGCAGTATTTCGGCGGCGAGGCTTGGGTGCTGGGCGATCGCAATTACAGCTCGCTCGATCCCCTCCAGCTTCAGCCTCAATTGCGCGAGCGCTACCACAAGGACTTCATCGCCAACTGGCGCGCTTACCTGGCCAACTCGGAAGTCGCGAGATACCGAAGCGTTCCCGATGCCGCCGCCAAGCTCAAGCAGCTCTCCAGCAACGAATCCTATCTGCTGAAACTGTTCTGCCTCGCTTCCGTCAACGTCTCCGCCGCGGGCGACGACCCTGCCTCCGCCCCCTATCAGCCCATCCTGTGGGTGACGCCCGCGAATTGCATGGACCATTACGTCTCCGAGCACAACAGCCCCTATCTGAGCGCTCTGATCGCTTTGCAAACCTCGGTCGATCAAGTCGCGCGTGCCGGCCCAAACGTCAAAGACGAAATGGTCACGCAGACCCAAACGGACGCGACCAACGGCTATCGCGTCACCCGCCAGATCGCGCAGAATTTCCGCATCGACCAGAGTCGGTAACGTGCACGGCATGGTGCAGAAGCTAATGGAAGACCCCATCCGCCAGGTGGAAGCGCTGCTCGAACGCCTGGGGCCGTCGCAGATTAACGCGCAAGGCAAGAGCTTCTGCAGCGACTTCTCTTGCGCTCATGAAGAAGTATCCATTCGACACAAGTTCCAAGACGGATGCCACGCTGGATGATCTTGGCAATATTTTCCGTAATCCGGATGGTAAATTACCAGCATTTTATGAGAATACTTTAAAGAACTATCTCGAATTACACGGCACCGAATACGTGCGAAAATCCGGCAACCGCGTCCAGATTACAGAACCCTTCCTGCGATTTTTCAACCGTGCGATGGGGTTTGGAAACGCGCTCTATAAGTCCGGCGCCCGAGATCCTGCTCTGGCCTATTCCATGCGCGCTCTCCCGGCCGAAGGGCTGAAGACCGTCACCTTGACTCTCGACGGCCAGGTGCTCAAGGGAGGCCCGAACGGCAGCCAACCGCAAAACTTCACCTGGCCCGGCAAATCGGCCCAGGCAGCCCGGTTAGCGGGCAGCCTTGGCGGCGGAGAATTCGGATTCATTTCCTATGACGGGTTATGGGCCGCGTTTCGATTCTTTGGCGATGCGGACCGCTTCCAGGCCTCCAGTTCCACCTACACTCTGCAATGGGTTCCCAGGCAAGGGCAATCCGGCCAGCCGATTCGCTTGGACAACGGCAAGGCCCTAACTCTACCTTTCGAGCTAGATCTGAAAGGCGCCCCGCCTGTGTTCCAAAAAGGCTACTTGTCCGGCTTCCAGTGCGTCTCCGACGTAGCCCGCTAGCGTTTCCCTCAGTTGCTACCCTATCGCCACTTCGCTAAATCGCGGGCGAAGACAGCCCCGAACAGCGTATTATGATTCGAGAGGCGCTGCGTGTTGCCACACTGAGCGGCGCGCACAACTCGTACGAAGAGAAGATCAAGGGATCCGTAGAAGCGGGCCAGCTCGCTGATCTTACCGTGCTCCGCCGCGATCCATTGAAGGAGAATCCATCCACGCTGGTGACTATTCCGAATCGAACGCACCATGGTCGGCGGGAGACGGTATACGAATCCTGATGAGTTGCGAATGCCTTTGAACTTATGGGCCAATGAAAGAGGCCTGAAGACCGCCATTCGATTATTTAGGCAGCCAGCCTGGTATAGCGCCGTTTCCCTCGGGCTGCTGGCGCTGGTCGGTTCCACCGCGACATCCGCCACGATGGTCCAGGAATGGCCGTTTTACGGCGGCGATCAAGGCGAGCAGCACTATTCGCCGCTCGACCAAATCAACCGGGGCAACATCCGCGGCCTTCGGCCTGTGTGGCAGTGGAAGCCGGACGAAGCGAAGTCAGCGGAATATCAGACCCAGCCGGGTGCATTCGAGGCCACGCCCCTAATGATCGGCGGAGTTCTCTACCTGAGCACTCCCTACAATCGGGTCGTGGCGCTGGATGCGGCCAGCGGCCGACAGCTTTGGGCGTACGATCCAAAGGCCTATACGGATGGGCAGCCGCCTAACGGAAACGGGTTTATTCATCGCGGCGTCGCCGCTTGGCACGATCGAAGGACGGGGCGGCTTCGGATCTTCTTCAACAGCAGGTATCGTCTGATTTCGCTTGATGCCGAGACCGGCAAGCCGGTAAACAGTTTCGGTGACAACGGAATCGTGAACCTGCTGCCCAGTTTGCGGTGGAAGACAAATCCCAAGCAATATACCAACACGTCGCCGCCAGTTGTGTATCGGGATCTGGTGATTCTAGGCAACGGTGCCGCTGACCGCTTAGTGTACAAGAAGGACCCGCCGGGCGATGTACGCGCCTTCGATGCCCACACCGGCAAGCTGGTTTGGACGTTTCACACGGTCCCGATGGCGGGCGAACTGGGGTGGCGGACCTGGGCAGGCGGCTCGGAAAAATATACAGGACACACCAACGTGTGGGCGCCCATGACGCTCGACGACCAACGCGGCTTGCTCTACCTGCCGGTGAGCACCCCGAGTAACGATTTCTACGGCGGGTCGCGGCTGGGCGAGAACCTCTTCGCTGAATCTCTGGTGTGTCTGGACGCGGCGACCGGTAAGCGCCGCTGGCATTTCCAGCTGGTTCACCACGGCCTTTGGGATTACGACCTGGCATCGCCCCCGGTCCTAACAAGGATCCAGGTGCGGGGCTCGCCGATGGACGCGGTTGTCCAACTCACCAAGATGGGCTGGGCTTTTGTATTTGATCGCGTCACGGGCAAGCCGATATGGCCGATCACAGAACGCCCGGTTCCTGCCAGCGATGTTCCTGGAGAGAAAGCGTGGCCCACTCAACCGGCGCCCTCCAAACCGCCGCCGTTCGCCGATCAGGGGGTCACTCTCGACGATGCCTTCGACCTGACGCCTGAGCTCAAATCCGAGGCGCGGGCCGAGCTGAGAAAGTACCGGCTCGGACCGATCTACACGCCGCCGAGCATGCAGGGAACCTTCATACGGCCGGGGACTTCAGGCGGCGCCAACTGGGGCGGCGGCGCGTTCGATCAGTCCACCGGGATACTGTACGTGAGATCCAGCAACCGGCCTTCGTTCGTGCGTATCAAAAAGGTAGGGACGCCCGTTCCTGGCGAACTCGAGGCCGTCTTTGTCGGCGATACCGGTTTCCCCACTTTCCATGGCGGGCTCCCGCTAATTAGGCCGCCCTACGGGCATATCACGGCCATCGATCTCAACCGCGGCGAGATCGTATGGAAAGTTCCTTTCGGCGACCAAAGCATGCTTCGGTCACTGCCGGCGTTGAAAAATGCGAGACTGCCCGGCCGGCTGGGAGATATAGGCGCCGCGGGCGCTATCGTTACCAAGGGCGGCTTGATCTTCTGCGGCGATGGGGAAGCACTGCGGGCGTTAGACGCCGCCGATGGGCGAGAGTTGTGGAGCTACTCCCTAGGGCGCGAGTCAACGTCCACACCTATGACCTATCGCACTACCGACGGCCACCAGTTCGTGGTAGTCGCTACGGGTCGCGCGCGGGAACAGGCCTTGATCGCCTTCGCGTTGCGATAACCGCAGCGATGCGTCCTAAGCTGTTTCCGGGATGGATCGCCGGCGCTTCGGTTAGCAGGCAGTCTGGGCGGCGGGGAATTCGGATTCATTTCCTATGACGGGTTATGGGCGGCGTTTCGATTCTTCGGCGATGCAGACCGTTTCCAGGCGTCCGGCTCTACCTACACTTTGCAATGGGTCCCCAGGCAAGGGCAGTCCGGCCAGCCGATTCGCTTGGACAACGGCAACGCTCTTACCCTACCTTTCGAATTAGATCTGAAAGGCGCTCCGCCGGTGTTCCAAAAGGGCTACTTGTCCGGCTTCCAGTGCGTCTCCGACGTAGCCCGCTAGCGTTTCCCTAAATTGTGAAAGCCTGGACTTGGTCTTGCACGCTGACGTGTCCGATCAGCTCGCGATCGTCAGATGTGCAATGCCGGCGTTTTTCGGGAAGGCGGGCAATCTCCGGGATGCACCTAACGGCACTCTCCCCAGTCTTAAGTTCCGAAACAGCGCGCGATCAAGGCAGAATCGGCAGACACATGCCGACTTAACCGGAGCAATCCCGCGGCATCAGCAGGCTCTTACTTCCTGCCGCGAGTCGAGTCAGCGCGCCGAAACCTGCACAAGTCCCGCCGACGGCATGGCATCGTGAGTCCTTCCCTCGAGGGTTCGCCCGGCGCGGCTTTTTTGGACTCCGCCCCATTGCTTAAAGAAAAATGGCACACCGGCTGATGCGCACTGGTCCCTGATTGATTTAACCCATTCAAGTCTCATCGGACGTGCCCCTGGGCCCGATTCGCCGCCGACGATGGCCCAATCGATCCCGATCAAGTCCAAGTGATCAAGCGGGCCCAGCAACGGCTCGAGCGAGAGGAATTTCGTTTTCGCTTGTGTGCGACGGAGGTGGTCAATTCGCTTTGCGTATCGTTCGGACTCCACGCTCACGCCCATCCACACATTTGGGGGCCAGTCTATGCGATCCGACAATGCAAGTAGGCGCCCTGACCTCTTTGTCAGGATCTGGAACTGGTGCCAGTGAGCCTTACGCATCGTGGCAAAGACGCGTTCTATGAACTCTGGCGGGACGTTCTGGTGGAATAGGTCGCTCATTGAATTCACGAAGACAACCTGGGGTTGCTTCCAACTGAGCGGTAGGTCCAACGCTTCGGTGTGCAACGTGAGTTGAAAGCCGTTAGCGTACTTTTTTTGACCCATGGCCTTCAGTCTGTGCGCGAGCCTCTCCGCGTAGCAATTGTCGCAGCCGGGACTAAGTGCGTCACAGCCTGTTGAGGGGTTCCATGTAGCTCCGGTCCATTCGATTGACGATCTGTTAGCCATTTTTTCCGCGCTCCGGGAAGGTGATATATACGGTGAGCGGTAGCGTACGCTTTAAGCCGCCTGCCTGCCAACGTCTCAATTCAGCACGCGGTTCGACCGTCACTCGCGAGTCCCGCTCGACTCCAGGATCGCATCCCGATAATTGCTATCGGTGAATCGGGTCCTCGCTTCTTCTTCCAGGATTTGGCCGAATTGAATGCGCCTCCCCTGGAACCTGCTCATCAACTGCTCCTGCACTTCGTAAAGGCCTGCAAAAAGCGATCGAGAGCGATCGGCGGCCCGAGGGTCGTGCTCGCCCGAGCCTACGCCTTCGGTCACAGTGGAACTAGAGGAGTTAAAGATCCTCTTCATTGATGCCGCCGCTCTCGTATTTTTCGAGACAAAGAAGAGATGATGGCTGGTTCGATTCCGTTCGCTGACAAACCGAAAGCACTGTGGGATGCCTCGAGACTCTTCCAGGGCCGAGCCGACTGCTTCCAGGATGAGGTCCTCCCTCTCCTGCGGACTCCTTTGCTGAAGGGCTGTTCGTAAGGCCGCCGCGCGCGCTGGCTCGAAGAACTGATCGATTGAGTTGTTCATGATTTCGAGGTCGAGCTTCATGTTGATGCGGCTGTAATTGAAGAAGAATATACAGTCATTTCCAAACCCTTTCAGAATGGATTTGACAAGCTTCAGAGAGAGACCCTTGTAACCGCACGGGTCGAGAAAGACAAGGGTCGGCACCTTGACGCGCTCCATTTTGCCAGGCCACTGTGCGTCAATGATCTTGTTAGTTATAGTGGGTCGGTGCCGGAGCGAGTCAATGCCCGGGACAGATTCGATCGTCTCTTTAAGCCGGCGGTAATTCTCCGGGTCACCCTCATTGAACCAAAGGTGGACCTTGTTTCTAAAGAGCGGCTCGGAGATTGTCGCTTCAGTTATCAAAACCGGCGTGGATTTTTGGATGCGCCCAGAGTCGTCGACGTACTCTGCCGGCCCGGCGAAGAGGTCCGCATATCCGACCTTTTCGCTCTTCCGAGCCATGACGCGGTTGTAATAGACGAAGTAGTCAGTCACGATCTCTTGCTTAACGCGCGAACCTTCGCGAAGCTTCTTGAAGAAGCCGGTTTGGGTGCCGAGAGAGGTATGCTTGGCCACCGTTTTGCAGCCGCCCAAAACATTTTAGCAGGATCTTGTCGTCAGGGGTTGAGCGTGATGGCCCGCTATGAGCCGTTCACCATCCGGGGACCCTCCAAGGGCTATGCCGGTCGGCCAAGATCATTCCCGACAAACGTCGATCGCGACCTCTTCTTTCCGAGTCGGCGGCCGGGTTGACTGCTCTAGAAATGCAGACTCATCGTTCCTAACCCTAACCATTCTCCGAGTCGCCGGCCACCCAACTGCTGAGAACCAAAATCTGCGGAATCTCCGAAAGAAATGTAAGTTGGCCGTGCGCCTTGAAAGGGATTACGGCTGCTTGGCGGTACGCGCTGGTCCCGTCTTCAAGTACCGATCCAGCCATTGCACCATCTCCTTCATATAGTCCGGCCATTCTGGATGCGGTTTACCAGCGGCCCCGAAGTCGTCGCCATGATCTCCACCCGGAATCCTTAACAACGATACCGGCACATTCACGGCGCGCAGTGCCGACTCCATCGCAACCGACTGTTGATAGGGAACTGTTCTGTCCATATCCCCGTGTATCAGAAGCACGGGCGGCGCCGAGCGCGACACATGCGAAATCGGTGAGGAGGCGGCAAACAGCTTCTCGTTCGCCCTATCGTCAATCGGCAGCGCGAGCCCCAGGAATGAGACCACCGCAGCGAGCCCAAGGCCCTCCGCAACATGGCTGATGCCTTTCATGTCAGTAGGAGCGGCTCGCAACACCAGACATTGAAGTGTCGCCGGCTCGCGATTTATGGGATCGGCGTCATCGCTTATCCCAGGCGTTCCCAACATGCCGGCCAGGCTGATCAGATGGGCACCCGAAGAACCACCCACCCCGCCTATGCGGCTAGGGTCAATCTCATACTGTTTGGCGTTATGACGGATAAAACGAACCGCTCGCTGGACATCGTCCAACTCTGCCGGGAACTGAAATCGCGGAGCAGCCCGATGGTTAATCGTGAACACGGTATAGCCTGCATCGGCCAGACGTTTCACGTAGCTTAGCTGGGTGTCCTTCAGCCCCTGCGCGTCATATTCGAGTGCTGAATTCCACCCGCTGCCCGAGACGAACAGCACGCCATACCCGTTCGGAGTGCCCGGATGATGTACATCCATCAGAAGGGCCAAGCCCGAGTACATGCCGTAGGTGACATTGCTTTCTATCCTCGGCTCAGCAGCAGCAAGATTTGTGGCGAGCAACACTGCTAGAGCTAACTCGAAAGGGACTCTGTTCATATGTCTTTAAACCAATGGGGCCTTCAGCTGCATGATTATCAACCAAGTCTATCGCAGGTCCTTAAAAGATGGAGCAAATCCTGGAGCCCTAATAACCCTCCAACTGCACGATCACCTTCCTCGCTTTCGCATATCTTCCCTGACAAGAAGCTTTTGCGTCCGCCGCGCTGCTCAACCCAGCAATCTCACCGCTACCCTAATTCACCGAGGTGACAAATGACCAAATCCGAATCCGCCCGCATCAACGGCGCAAAATCCCACGGCCCTAAAACCGAAGCCGGCCGCAAGCGCTCTTCCCAAAACGCCATCAAACACGGCCTCTCTTCCCAAATGCTCGTACTGCCCACCGAGGATCCCGACGAGTTCCAACAGCTCCTCACTTCCTACCTCGATCGGTTCCAACCCGACGGCCCCGCCGAGCTCCACCTGGTCCACGATATGGTCGCCGCTCGGTGGCGCCTTGAGCGCCTCGCCATCATCGAGAACCAGCTCTATGTCGAGTACATCGAACGCGCCGAAGAACGCGCCGAAGACAACGCCGACCACCCCCAGAGCCCCATCGAGTCCCTCACCTCCGCGTTCACCGGGCTGGCCAACTCCAATACCTACCCGTTCCTGCAGCGCGTCGAAGCTCGCCTGGAGCGCACTTACTCACGCGCCCTCCGCAGCCTGACCCAACTCCAGCGCTTGCGCCAGCCCAACAACGCTCCCACTCCCGCTGAAAACAAAATTTGCACAAACGAACCCACCGAACCCATCCGCCCCAATGGACTCTTCACCTTGGATCAGCCCAGCCAGCTCGAGAAATCCCCGATTCGCTTGGACACCGGCAAGACGCTCACTCCGCGTGAGAGCGGCCCATTTGATACTATTGCCGGTGCGCCTGGGAGGGCGACGAGCAATGCGAATGTTGATGCAAATAACGATCCCCGTTGAAGCGGGAAACGAGGCGGCACGTTCCGGAGCGTTCGGCCTGCCTTTTCAGAAAATCCTTGAATCGTTGAAGCCCGAGGCCGCATATTTTGGGACCGGTGCCACCGGCGAGCGCGGCGGATTCATGGTCTTTGACATGAAAGACACTTCCCAAATCCCCGGCATCGCCGAGCAGTTCTTCCTGGGCTACAACGCCAAGGTCGTTTTCTACCCGGTCATGAATGCGCAGGACCTGGCCAAAGCTGGTCCTGGAATCGCGAAGGCCGTCAAGCAAAACGCGAAGGCCGCTTCCGCTTAGTCTTTAGGCGGCCCTATTCTCGGGTTTGGCGAAACGAAGGAGAAGCGCGGCGAAGTCAGGCGCCCATCTGCGAGGCTAGATCGATTGTGTCCGTCGAGACCACATCATAATCGCCCGCTTTGGCTTTGTCCGCGCGGCCTCCCGGCCCATACTCGTTCGGACGGTAAATGAATCCGGTGCGCAGTCCGCATTCCCGCGCGGCGCGCAAATCGCCCGAGTGTGCGGCGCCCATCATGACTTCTTCGCGTTTCACTCCCAGGAACTCCGCGGCCGAGAGATACACCTCACGGTCCGGCTTGTAGTGACGAACCAACTCCGCGCCCAGGATAGCGTCCCAGGGCAGGCCGGCGTGCTTGGCCATGTCGGTGAGCAGCGCCACGTTGCCATTCGAGAGCGGCGCGATGAGATACTTCTTCTTGAGCCGCGTGAGCCCGGCAACGGAGTCGGGCCAAGGCTTAAGCCGGTGCCACACGCGATTCCAGTGATCTTTTTCCTCTTCGGTGAGCCCTTTGATTCCGAACTCATCGAGGAGCTGATCGAGAATCATCCGGTGCAGGTCGTCGAGCTTGGTCCAGGGGAGCTCGCCCTTGCGAACTTTGCTCATGGACGGGCCATAACCGGCGCGCCATCGATCCGCGAAATGGGCCCAGTCGATTTGGATTCCTTTTGCCTGGCCCCACGCCGTGCCTTCTTCGATGATCGAGCCGCGCCAATCCACGATAGTGCCGAAGGTGTCGAACACCAATGCCTTGACGGCCGGCCGGGCGCCGCTGCTCTGCGCCCCAAGCGGGCTAGTCTCTTGCAGGGCTGCCGCCACTCCCAGCCCGGCGCTTTTCAGAAGCTCTCTACGGTCCAGTTTCAGGCTCATTGCCGATCCTCCTGCTGCAGTGATCCATCTTAACCGGGGTTTGATAAACTAACAAGCGTCCGCAGTTCGTCTCTCAACAGGCGGGGCGCGTAGCTCAGTTGGTTAGAGCGCCTGCTTCACACGCAGGAGGTCACAGGTTCGAGTCCTGTCGCGCCCACCATTCCTCAACGACTTCCAGCTCTGATTCAGGCAATGATGGTGGACCCGGCCGGGGTCAGGTGAGCCGATACAGAAAAAGAATCAAGATCAGAAAACCTACCACGTAACCGACGTATGCATTCAGACGGCCGTGGTGCATTCCTGCGAATAGCCTAGCCAGCGAGTTCACGCCTGCACCAACGGGGCGAAGGAACAGCCGCTCCACTAGATGGGTCTCATCCCGGCGCCGCCGTATCGCCGTCCTGAAGTGTACGGCCACGGTCTGACGCGTGTCCTCAACGATGTTGGGGCGGAAGATCGCTTGAAAGACTACACGTACGGGATTCGAAAAGCCGGTCGCTGTGTAGGTGAGCTCCGGCAGGAGCTTGGGTATCCCGCCGGCCCACACCTCGCTCTTCGCTACTGAGCGATGACGGGTGAGCCGGCTGACGACAAACCATGCGACCAGCAGCAAGGTCGCCAATGCCACCAGAGCGTAAGACGGAGACATGGCAAAGACGACAGGATTTTGTTGCGAACCGCGCAATAGAACCACGAGTCCACGGCCAGGAATCACACCTTTTCCCGTTTGTGCACCCAGATTGTGGAAGTCGTTCAGGAACGCGGGAGGAAGTTGCTGATTGGATTCCGTCGCAGTGAAGAATGGCGGAATCAGAGAAGCGGCGGCGCTGGCGCCGGCCATGGGTTCGACCGCGCGATCCAAGCTGGGGATGACATAGGTCGGCAGGATTCCCAGCAGAACGCAGGCAATCGCGAGCAGAGTCAGCGACAAGCGCTGTTTGCGTGCCGGGCCTGCCACCTTCAGCTTCGAAGTAGCGCGGCGGATTCCCAAGAAACTCATCGCGTAGGCCTTCACGAAGCAGGTGACGGCCAGTGCGGCGGTCAACGCCAGGGTGGCCCCGCATAGCGCGAACACGACTTTCACAAGTGCCGACGGCAGCAACGCGCTGCGCAAGAACGTTTGCAACGTCAGCCATTCACTGACGAACCCATTGAAGGGTGGCACCGCCGAGATCGCCAGACAGCCAATCAGAAAGACGACCGAGAGAGCCGGCAGAATGCGAATCAAGCCTCCCAGGCGGTCCATGTCGCGCGTGCCCGTGGCCCCTTCGATATGACCCGCACCTTGATAGAGCAGGGCCTTGTAAACGGAATGATTGACCATGTGATAGAGCGCCGCAGTGAGCGCAATGGCCGCAGGCACGGCATTCCCCGAATTCCGGAAAACCAGGAAGGCGCCGAAACCGGCCACGATGATCCCCGCGTTTTCGATGGAGCTGTGGGCCAGCATCGTTTTCAGATCGTTTTCGGTGGTGGCATATAGAATGCCGACTAGCGCCGTGATACTGCCCACAACCAGAGCGATGAGTCCCGGTCCGATGCCTTGTCCGGGAACCAGGTCGCCGTTCAATCGCAGGATTCCGTAGAACCCGAGATTCAAGGTCACGCCCGCCAGGACAGGGATGAACGCGGGAGGAGCCGCTGTGTAGCAACGTGGCAGCCAGAAGTTCACCGGGACCAGACCGGCCTTGACGCCGAAGCCAAGAAATCCGAGTAGGAACACGCCCCAAACAGCCTCGCCGGAGAGTTGACCCGCGGCAGCGCGAAGGGCTGCGAACGACAATCCGGACGCGCCGCTTCCCGCGATGAGGAATGCAATCACCACGGCGAGAAATCCCGCCTCGCTCATCGCCAGCATGATAAAGCCGGCAGTGGAATCATTCTGCTGCTTTTGTTCGTAGTTCACCAGCAGGTAGCACAGAATCGACATGCACTCCCAACTGAGCAGGAACGTCAGGGCGTCGCCGGCCGCGAGGATGAGGACTACCGAAGCCATGAGAGCGAAATGCAGTATGGCGTAGCGTCCCGCGGGATACCGGTTGCGGAAGTAGTGCCGTAGGTAATCCGGCGCGAAGATGCAGCAGGACACGTACACAAGGCCGGCTGTGAACAGGAAGATCGCCGAGAGCGCGTCCACATGCAGCGACAGCGATCCCCAACCGTTGAGTGTCCAGAGACTCAGGTCGAAGTCCTGCCCAGTGGCTAAGCGTGCCACGGCGGCGAGCATCAATAGGACCGAACACAAACTTCCGAACCAGGCGATGACGGCAGCGGCATAGGCGCCGCGCAGGATGGACGCAAGGATAACCCCTGACGCACACAGAATAAAGAAGAGCAAGAGAGCGCCGCCAGTCCAGGCAAGCATGTCAGGATTCCTTCCGGCCCGCAACGATCAGCAGCGCATGAAGAATGGCGAGAAGTAGGAGAATAAAATGCATACATTTGCAGCCTGATAAAAAAGAGAAGTTCAAAAAAACGTTAAAAATAAAAGTTCAGAAAAGCTAGAGAGAAGTTAAAAAACGAAAGTCTGTAGATTTGAAGCCCGAAGAAAAGGAACCGGAAGTAGGAGATTAGTGAAAAGTTGGAACAGAAACGGTGAAGGTAGAGAATAAAAAGAAGAGGAATAGTTCTTTGAAAATATTGAAGAGGTAAAAAGGTTTGAAAAATTAAATTCCATTTTAGGAGTAGATAAATCTTGAGACAGACATTCAAAACTTAATTACAATGAAGAGTTTGATCCTGGCTCAGGATGAACGCTAGCGGCAGGCTTAACACATGCAAGTCGAGGGGTAGCAGGGTAGCAATACTGATGACGACCGGCGCACGGGTGAGTAACGCGTATGCAACCTACCCTTTACAGGGGGATAGCCCGGAGAAATGCGGATTAATACCCCATAATATTATTGAATCGCATCGTTTGATAATTAAAGCTCCGGCGGTTAAGGATGGGCATGCGTGACATTAGCTAGTTGGTGAGGTAACGGCCCACCAAGGCTACGATGTCTAGGGGTTCTGAGAGGATGATCCCCCACACTGGTACTGAGACACGGACCAGACTCCTACGGGAGGCAGCAGTGAGGAATATTGGTCAATGGGCGCAAGCCTGAACCAGCCATGCCGCGTGCAGGAAGAAGGCCCTATGGGTTGTAAACTGCTTTTATACAGGAAGAAACGCTCCTACGTGTAGGGAGCTGACGGTACTGTATGAATAAGCATCGGCTAACTCCGTGCCAGCAGCCGCGGTAATACGGAGGATGCAAGCGTTATCCGGATTTATTGGGTTTAAAGGGTGCGTAGGCGGATTAATAAGTCAGTGGTGAAATCCTGCAGCTTAACTGTAGAACTGCCATTGATACTGTTATACTTGAGTATGGTTGAGGTAGGCGGAATGTGTAATGTAGCGGTGAAATGCTTAGATATTACACAGAACACCGATTGCGAAGGCAGCTTACTAAGCTATAACTGACGCTGAGGCACGAAAGCGTGGGGATCAAACAGGATTAGATACCCTGGTAGTCCACGCCGTAAACGATGATCACTCGCTGTTGGCGATACACAGTCAGCGGCTAAGCGAAAGCATTAAGTGATCCACCTGGGGAGTACGATCGCAAGGGTGAAACTCAAAGGAATTGACGGGGGCCCGCACAAGCGGAGGAACATGTGGTTTAATTCGATGATACGCGAGGAACCTTACCTGGGCTTAAATGTAGAGTGACCGCTGCTGAAAGCTGGCTTTCCTTCGGGACAGACTTACAAGGTGCTGCATGGTTGTCGTCAGCTCGTGCCGTGAGGTGTCGGGTTAAGTCCCATAACGAGCGCAACCCTTATCGTTAGTTGCCAGCAGGTAATGCTGGGGACTCTAACGAGACTGCCAGCGTAAGCTGTGAGGAAGGTGGGGATGACGTCAAATCAGCACGGCCCTTATGTCCAGGGCTACACACGTGTTACAATGGCCGGTACAGAGGGCAGCTACCTGGCGACAGGATGCTAATCTCGAAAAGCCGGTCTCAGTTCGGATCGGAGTCTGCAACTCGACTCCGTGAAGCTGGATTCGCTAGTAATCGCGCATCAGCCATGGCGCGGTGAATACGTTCCCGGGCCTTGTACACACCGCCCGTCAAGCCATGGAAGCTGGGGGTACCTGAAGTCCGTAACCGCAAGGAGCGGCCTAGGGTAAAACTGGTGACTGGGGCTAAGTCGTAACAAGGTAGCCGTACCGGAAGGTGCGGCTGGAACACCTCCTTTCTGGAGCAAGATTTATATAGTTCTTGATACATTAGCAATAGTATTCTTTCTGCCTTTCTTACTTCTTTATATATTATATAATACAGATTACCCAGAGCGAATGTGGCTAATCCTGCAGCTGACTAAGATTGCATAGTCTCGTAGCTCAGTTGGTTAGAGCACTACACTGATAATGTAGGGGTCCGCAGTTCAAATCTGCGCGGGACTACAATAAGCTAAGTTAAATGCAATTAAGTTACAATCTTAACTAATTGACTAAATTAAATCATGGGGGATTAGCTCAGTTGGCTAGAGCATCTGCTTTGCACGCAGAGGGTCATCGGTTCGACTCCGATATTCTCCACAATAATAATCAAGTTGACATTATTGAATTGAGAATATAGTTCTTTGACATATTGAAATTAGTTATAATGTAAAGATCAGTTCATAGTTCAGAATGCAGATAAATCGTAGTTCGATTCATTTAATTGCAACATATTCGAATTAGAGTGAAAAGTTCTTTGACATATTGGAAGAAAATTTAAGAATAGATATTTAGTTAATGTAACATAACAGTAAGAAAGTAAGTAAGGGCGTATGGTGGATGCCTTGGCTCTCAGAGGCGAAGAAGGACGTGATAAGCTGCGATAAGCTGCGGGGAGGTGCAAATAACCTATTGATCCGAAGATTTCCGAATGGGGCAACCCAATACACTGAAGACTGTATTATCCCAGCAATAGGAGAGCAAACCCGGAGAACTGAAACATCTAAGTACCCGGAGGAAAAGAAAACAATAGTGATTCCCTAAGTAGTGGCGAGCGAACGGGGAAGAGCCCAAACCATGATTGTTTCGGCAATGTTGGGGTTGTAGGACTGCAATATGATGATTAATTTGAAGTGGAACTGTTCTGGAAAGTTGAACCATAGAGGGTGAAAGTCCCGTACACGTAAAGAATTAACATAGCTAGCAGTATCCTGAGTAGGGCGGGACACGAGAAATCCTGTCTGAATCTGCCGGGACCATCCGGTAAGGCTAAATACTCCTGAGAGACCGATAGTGAACCAGTACCGTGAGGGAAAGGTGAAAAGAACCCCGAACAGGGGAGTGAAATAGTACCTGAAACCGTGCGCTTACAAGCGGTCGGAGCCCGATTTAGTCGGGGTGACGGCGTGCCTTTTGCATAATGAGCCTACGAGTTACTCCTCACTGGCAAGGTTAAGGGCTTAAGTGCCGGAGCCGAAGCGAAAGCGAGTCTGAATAGGGCGATATAGTCAGTGGGGGTAGACGCGAAACCTTGTGATCTACCCATGGCCAGGTTGAAGTTCCGGTAACACGGAATGGAGGACCGAACCAGTAAACGTTGAAAAGTTTTTGGATGAGCTGTGGGTAGGGGTGAAAGGCTAATCAAACTGAGAAATAGCTCGTACTCCCCGAAATGCATTTAGGTGCAGCCTCGGGTTAGAGTCTTATAGAGGTAGAGCTACTGATTGGGCTAGAGGGCTTCACCGCCTATCAAACCCTGACAAACTCCGAATGCTGTAAGATGTACTCCGGGAGTGAGGCCGCGGGTGCTAAGGTCCAGTGGCCGAGAGGGAAAGAACCCAGACCATCAGCTAAGGTCCCCAAATATATGTTAAGTTGAACTAACGAGGTCCGATTGCAGAGACAGCTAGGATGTTGGCTTGGAAGCAGCCATTCATTTAAAGAGTGCGTAACAGCTCACTAGTCGAGCGATCGGGCATGGATAATAATCGGGCATCAAACATATTACCGAAGCTATGGATTGACACGTAAGTGTGATTGGTAGGGGAGCATTCCAGTCAGCGTTGAAGGTGTGTCGTGAGGCATGCTGGAGCGTCTGGAAAAGCAAATGTAGGCATAAGTAACGATAAAGGGGGTGAGAAACCTCCTCGCCGATAGACTAAGGTTTCCTGATCAACGTTAATCGGATCAGGGTTAGTCGGGGCCTAAGGCTAAGCCGAAAGGCGATAGTCGATGGACAACTGGTTAATATTCCAGTACTTGCATATACTGCGATGGGGTGACGGAGGAGTGAAAGATCCGCGTACTGACGGAATAGTACGTTAAAGGGCGTAGGTATAGATCGGTAGGCAAATCCGCTCGAGATGCTGAACCTGATAGTACCGGAGCCTTCGGGCAAGCGGATAGTGATCCTAATCAGACTTCCAAGAAAAACCTCTAAGCTTCAGGTATATGCAACCCGTACCGCAAACCGACACAGGTAGTCAAGGAGAGAATCCTAAGGCGCTCGAGTGATTCATGGCTAAGGAACTAGGCAAATTAACCCTGTAACTTCGGGAGAAAGGGTGCCCGCAGCAATGCGGGGCGCAGAGAAATGGTCCAGGCGACTGTTTATCAAAAACACAGGGCTTTGCAAAATCGAAAGATGACGTATAAGGCCTGACACCTGCCCGGTGCTGGAAGGTTAAGAGGGGATGTTATCGCAAGGAGAAGCATTGAATTGAAGCCCCGGTAAACGGCGGCCGTAACTATAACGGTCCTAAGGTAGCGAAATTCCTTGTCGGGTAAGTTCCGACCTGCACGAATGGTGTAACGATCTGGGCACTGTCTCAGCCATGAGCTCGGTGAAATTGTAGTATCGGTGAAGATGCCGATTACCCGCAACGGGACGGAAAGACCCCGTGAACCTTTACTGCAACTTCACATTGATTTTGGGTAAGTGATGTGTAGGATAGGTCGGAGACTATGAAGCGGCTTCGCTAGGAGTCGTGGAGTCATCCTTGAAATACGTCCCTTTGCTTATTTGGGATCTAATCCCGCGAAGCGGGAGACATTGTGTGGTGGGTAGTTTGACTGGGGTGGTCGCCTCCAAAAGAGTAACGGAGGCTCCCAAAGGTACCCTCAGCACGATTGGTAACCGTGCGTAGAGTGTAATGGCACAAGGGTGCTTGACTGTGAGACAGACAAGTCGATCAGGGACGAAAGTAGGGCATAGTGATCCGGTGGTTCCGTATGGAAGGGCCATCGCTCAAAGGATAAAAGGTACTCCGGGGATAACAGGCTGATCGCTCCCAAGAGCTCATATCGACGGAGCGGTTTGGCACCTCGATGTCGGCTCGTCACATCCTGGGGCTGGAGAAGGTCCCAAGGGTTCGGCTGTTCGCCGATTAAAGTGGCACGCGAGCTGGGTTCAGAACGTCGTGAGACAGTTCGGTCCCTATCTGTTGTGGGCGTTGGAAATTTGAGAGGACCTGCCACTAGTACGAGAGGACCGCGTTGGACATACCTCTGGTGTACCTGTTGTGGCGCCAGCTGCATCGCAGGGTAGCTATGTGTGGAAGAGATAAGCGCTGAAAGCATCTAAGCGCGAAGCTCGCCTCAAGATGAGATTTCCTTTAAGGGTCGTTGAAGACTACGACGTTGATAGGCTGCAGGTGTAAAGGCAGTAATGTCAAAGCCGAGCAGTACTAATTGCCCGTAGCTTTCAGGTTGGGCATAATAAATATTTAAGAGTTTTTTTCTGGTGTGTTAATTTATAAGTCGCCCGGAATTTCGAGATCGACAGGCAGGACCGCGCCAACGCCGCCCGCCGACATAAAACTCTTTCCGAAGACACCTCCTGTGATCGAGCATGTTCCCACGGCCACGACCCGCTTCGGCCCAGGCATCGCTGCATAAGTCTTGAGTAATGGTCCACGCATGTTCTCGCTCACAGGCCCGACCACTAGCAAGAACATCCGCCGTCCGTGGTGTAGCGGTAAGAAAGATACCCAGCCGGTGCATGTTGTAGAGCGGGTTGTTCAGTTGGCGGACCTCGTTTAAGCACGCTCCGCAGTCTCCCGCATCGATCACCATGACGTGAAGCGATCGCGTGAACACAGCCGGCAGCATTGCATCGGCAGCTTTGGCTGGAGGTTTCTGGGTCCATTCATAGCTCGCGTCCCACTGGAGCGGATGCGAAACGCCAAAGCGGCAGCGTTGGCACCATACACACGTTCTGAGATCGACTGTGGTCCGATCCCCTTCGGCGGCGATTGCATTCACTGGACAGATAGCCGCGGCTTGCGATGCTTCCTCTGCTGAAGCGAACCCGGTGGCGAGTGGACGGCCAGGAGAGATTCCAGAAGCCGTCTCAGGCGCCCAAGGGTAGCGCGTCGATTGAATTCCGTTTCGTAGGCCGTGCCAGAACCAGAAGCTCATCTGTTTCTCCTACCGGTCGCACTCCGCCGCCGATAGTCCGAATGTGGCCAGGATGATCGGAAAATCCTGGAACGCGAAATCCTCGGCGGCGATATGCAGGCCCATCCAATTTCGGAACGAAGGAGACAGTATCCGATAGCGTTCCACTTTGCCTCCGCGATCCAACCTGACCCAATGCCCGGCGGCGCCGATGGGCGCTTCAACCCATCCGAGCGCGGCCTCGCCCATCATCTCACCGGCCGGCGCGCACACTTCTCCCGGCTCCATCGACTCCATCGCTTGATGAATCAGACCGGCGGATTGCTGAGCCTCGGCAAAGAGCAGGCGCAAACGGGCGTATCCATCTCCTTCCTCTTCACAAGGCACATCGAAGCGGTACTGCTCGTAGCCTGAATACGGGCACACCCGCCGCAAGTCACGGCGAAGGCCGGACGCTCGCCCGACAGGACCCAGCAGATTCAGGTGGCGTGCGCTTCCAGGGCTGACGACGCCAACATCCTCGAGGCGGTCGAGGAAGCTGCTGCGTATAGCGAAGCCGTTCCTCCAGACGCTTCAACTGGGCCGAGGCGGCGTCGACGGCTCGCAACAGGCCGCGGCAGGCTTCACTGTCAAAGTCTCGCCGCAGCCCGCCGGGCGTGTTGAGTCCGAACAGATAACGGTGTCCGCCAAAGCTGCAAGATGCGCGCAGGAGCTGCTCTTCGGCGATGGCAGCGTGGGCCTCGGAGACACTGAGAGCGGTCGATTGGCAGATTCCTTCGATCACGCCCGCATGGTGGCGAAGCCGCTCGAGCTCGCATAGCGCCACTCGTAAGCGGCAGGCGCGCTGCGGGACCTCAAGGTGAACAACCTTCTCAACTGCCTGGCAAAACCCGAGCGAGTGAGCGAACGCAGACTTGGCTGAGAAGCGCTCGGCCAGCAGCAATACATCCGAAACCGGCTTCCCCTCGGCGATCTTTTCCACGGCCCGATAGTTGTAAAACAGGCGGGGTACGGCTCGAATGACATCTTCGCCCACCGTTTCGAGCAGGAAATGAACGGACTCGCCGATGCCGCCTTCGTAAACCGGTCCAACAGGCATCGCAAAAGCGCCGGGGTCCTGAACCACTAAGGTTGGACGCCAGTCCTGCTGGGGACGCTTTTCGAAATGCATTTGTCCGGCGTCGAAGGCTTTTCGCATAGGAGCGATCCCTTCCTGCCAGACTTGATCGTGGAGAACGAAGTCGCCGAGCCGAGGGTGCTCCTCGAACACGAGGCCAAACAGATCTTCCGCTTCGCGCTCGTACCAATCGGCTGCGTTGATGGGTACGCTGATGCTCGGCACGGTTAGATTATCCAGGGGCAGACGCAGAATGCAGTGAACCCAGCCGGAGCGCGGATTCAGGAAAACGTAGCGGAGGTTCCACTCGTCGCGCTCTTCCACAATCAGTCCACCAAAAGAACAGGCGGCTTCCGCAAAAAGGAATTGGCAAAGCGGAGCTAGAGTCGAAGGGTGCCGCACAAGGAAGGCCGTCTCCGCGCCGGCATCTTCGATCAATGGCGAAACTGCCGTTCCAAACCGATTCTCGATTTCGATCGCCAGGGTGGCGGCATTGAAGCCCTGCGGAGTGGCAGCCGGGGAAGGAATGACGGTCATTTAGCGGCCTCCCAATTGCCGTGCCGCGAGCTGCAGCAGATTATGAACCGGCGCCGGTATATAAACCCCCAACACGACCACAGGCGCCGCGGCGGCTAACACGGCGAAGCGGCAGCTTGCGGGCAGCGCGATGCTCGAGTAAGGCACTGTCGGTTTACCAAAGACCATTCGATTGACGTGCAGCATGATCGCGACGAAGGCGATCGCGATTAGGATTGCCAATATGCCGACGGCGACGCGTTGCCCGGCTTGCATGCCGGCGGACAGGATGGAAAACTCACTCAAGAAGATGGGAAACGGCGGAGCGCCGGCGATGGCGAGCGAAGAGAGCAACAACGCCGAGCCGGCAAAAGGCGAGACGCGGTAGAGCCCACGGACGGACTGGATCTCGCGAGTGCTCAAGACCAGCAAGATCGCGCCAGCTACGTAAAAGCACAATGATTTGGTAACCGCATGATTCAGCATCTGGGAAACGGCGCCGAAATCAGAGGCTTGGGTGGCCAGTCCGGCAGCCGTCAAAATGATACCCATGTGCTCCACGGTTGAGTAGGCGAACATGCGCTTGTAGTCCCGCACCTGCAGCAAAAGGAACGCCGCAATTCCGACGGAGATCAGTCCCATGACGATCATCCAGTTGCCAAGGCGAGCCGCCGGCGAGGCCAAAACGACCGAAAGAAACCGCAGGACGACGTAGAGCGGAACGGTTGTCTTCACGCCGGAGAGCACAGCGCACACGGGCGTGGGGGCCTGGCTATGTGCATCCGGCAGCCAGGTGTGCATCGGCGCCAGACCGGACTTGGCTCCGAATCCGACAAACACCAGGAGAAAAGAAAGCTTCAGTAGGTTCGGGTCCATTGAAGATGCCGCCGCCTGGAGAGCATCCCAGGTCTCCCAAGCGCCACCAGTCGCCGCACGGTACGCCCAAAACAGCGTGAAAAAACCGAAGAGCGCAATGGGGGCGCCCATGATGGTGAGAACCCCGAACTTCCAGGCGGCTTCGAGAGCGCTCGACGTGTTATCGAAGCCGACCAGGAGAACGCTAAACAGCGTCACCAACTCCACTGCCACCCACGTAAGATTCGGTTCTGCCAATGCGGGCACGGCCAACAGCGCGAACGACAACAAATTGTAGTTGGACGTAAAACCACCACAAGCGGCTTGCCTTGTGCTCGCCGTGGCGCATGTAGCCTCCCGCGAAAACACAAGCTAAGCCGGTTACGAAGCTCACTAGAACCAGCATCAAGGCACTCAGTCCGTCGGCCTCGAACCAGCCGGGAATGGCGACGACTCTCCCGCTGGCGATCACTTCGGTGGAAACGTACACCGCTAGCGCGAAGACGATGCCCGCGGAGGCCAGCGTGATGCCCCACGCAGCTCGTCGCAGAGGCTGGACGCAACACAGAAGCGCAGCCAGTAGGGGAATGGCAAGGGCCGCAATCAGCGCCATTGGGCTGGCTCCTCCTTCAGTTCGCTCAACGCCGCAGCCTCGGTGGTGCCCAGGGTTTGTCGAATATTCCGCGTGAGCAAGCCGACCACAACGGCGATCAGGATGACGTCCACGGCGACAGCGAGTTCGGCGATGATCGGCAGTTCCGGCGCAATCGCGATCCCGGCAAAGAATGCGCCGTTCTCCATCGCCAGGATTCCAATCAATTGGGGAATCGCCTCGCGCCGCGCCATCAGCGAGTACGCGCCAATCAGTACACCGGCGAGCCCGATCGGCAGATTGACGCGAATCGACGGGATCGTGAACAGCAGACACCAAAGGCCCGGTCAGAAACTCGGCGGCAATCGTCAGCAGAAGCGCGATCAACAGCGATGCCGGGATGTTGATCGCCTGCGAGATCTCGCGCCGTTCGTAGAAATCGCCCGGCAGAAGGCGGCGCAAGACCCAGGGAATCGCCACAACTTTGGTTGCGATCGTGATGGCACCGAGGGCCCACAGGTGAACTGAACTGCGGCCGTATCCGAGGAGCAAACAGGAAGCCGCCAAGAGCAGAGACTGGATCACGAAGAAGCGTACAACCCCCTGCACTTGCCGGGTTGCCACCATGGCGAAGGCCGAGATAAGGATCAGGCCGGCGCTCAGCGTGTTGAGTGCATCCGGTATGGAAGTCGGCATTTCTCAGGCTCCAGGAAAAATGCTTGTGACCATCGCCGCCACGGATATGATGAAGGCCGCGCCCAGAAACTCGGTGATCCGGAACAGGCGCAGCTTGGCGAGAGAAGTTTCAATCGTGACCAGCACGAGTGCGAACACAAGGACCTTCAAGAGAATCAGCGGAACTGCGGCAAGTACATCGCCGATCAACCTGGCCGTGCGCCAAGCCCCAGGGCGCGACCAATACGTTCAGGAAGATGCACGTCAGTACGAGGAACTTCATCTGGCCGCCCCATTTCATCAGCGCCGCGCCACGGCCGGAGAACTCCAACCCTTTCGATTCATCGATCATCGCGAGTTCAAAGTGGCCGGACGGGATTGTCCACGGGGATCTTCCCTCCCTCAGCCAGAATCAGCATGAGAAATGCGATCAGCAGCAGGATATGCGCGGGAGAGAAGAAGGCGCCCGCATTGGCTACCCATTTCTGTTGCACGATGTAGGGGATGGTCGACTGAGCCACGAAGGACACCGTAAAGAAGACGATCATGAAGACCGGTTCGGCGAGGAAGCCGACCATGCGGGTCCGGCTGGCGCCCATCGGTCCATACGGGTTTGCCGTATCGACCGCGGCGAGCGCAGCGAAGAATCCCGCGACGCCGAGAAAGAAGCCTCCGGCCAGCATGTCGCCCATGAAGGCGAACGCCAAGGGATAGTCCGTCAAGACCGGGATTAGAATCGTGACGAAGATCGGCATCACAAACACGAGATAGGGCGTGATGCGAAAAATCCAGGTGGACTCTTCCGATAAGACCTCATCTTTGTGGAAGAGCTTCCAGATATCCCAATACGGCTGTAGGATGCTGGGCCCTCGCTTGCTTTGCACGATTTCCTTGAGCCGGGAGAGCACACCGGCGTACAAGGGTGCGAAGACCAGTACAAACAAGACTTGCAGCGCGTTGTAGGCGATTGTCTTGGTCATGATTGTGTGCTGTGGGGATGCAGGGACGGGCGCTGGTCAGGCAGTCTGAGACCGGGTACTTTACGGGTTCGACGTTGCCGAGCAACTTCTCCCATGGCTGGTCCTTGCGGACCGCACCTCCGTCAGGTTTGGGAGGAGTTATCAGCCGTCAGTGATGAAGGCAGTTTCCCAGGACGCGCCCGGGTGGCAAACTCCATTGCCAACCTCACATTCCAGCACAGATCAGCCCGAACGGCAACTGGGCCGAGCGCTTCCCCACTTGCAATCGCGGCTATCCGAGGTGTAGCTTTTTCGATGATGCTGGTGCTTCGCAATCACTCCACGACACGGCCGCAGCGTACAGAAGAATTGACGTGAAGATCGCAATCATTTCGGACATCCACGGGAATCTGGAGGCCCTGACGTCTCTGCCGGAAGAGTTCGATGAACTCTGGGTGCTTGGCGACCTGGTTAATTATGGACCTGATCCAATCGGCGTCGTGGAGTTCGTACAGGCGAGGGCTGGCGTGGTGGTCAGAGGAAATCATGACCACGCGATTGGATTCGACCAAGATCCCCGCTGTTCGAAACCATTTCGCGAAATGGCGGATGCGATGAAGGAATACACGCGATCGGTGCTCTCCGAGGCGCACAAGGAATTTCTTAGAAAGCTTCCGTTGAGAATGTACCGCGAGGTGGATGGTGTCAGAGTGGCGCTTTGTCACGCGATACCATCCGATCCCTTGTTCGCGTATTGCCTGCCGGATTCCGATCGATGGGAAACCGAACTGGAGCAAGCTAGTGCCGATGTGCTGCTGGTGGGCCATACGCATATTCCGTTCGTTCGAGAATTTGGCGCGCGAACCGTTGTGAATCCCGGTAGCCTGGGCCAGCCGAAGACCGGCAGACCAGCAGCCCGGTATGCCATTTGGGACACTGATCGAGGACGGGGCGGCATTGAGCTTCGATCTTTCGACTATCCGTTTGAGAAGACCATCGCCAAGATCGACGCGCTTCCAATCCCACCGGAGATCAGAGACAGCTTGGCGGCTGTGCTCCGCAACGGCGGTCTACCGGATGCCGCAACCCGGCCAGCGTGAGGAGCAACTCGCTGGCACGGAGGCGAATCCCTTCGTTGCTTTACAGCGCCTACAATAGGAGTTGATAGTTTGGTGATGGGGCTCTACCACAACCGTCCCGCTTAGTTTCCGGGAACGATGGCTCCTACGACCCGTAGAGACCCTATGCTCTCCAACACAATACCAGCCGGGAATTCGGACAGAAACGGGAGATCAAACCTGTTTTCACCGCCACCGGAAAACGGGGCAAGTTCCGACCCAGAATTCGATCCGGCAATCGATTTCGCCTTCCATCTCGCCCAGCGCTACGAGCTATCGTCCCTCACGCCGCTGCTAGCTTCGGTACGTTCCGCTGTTTCGCAGCACGAGGTCAGCGTCGCCGTCGTCGGACGCTTCAAAGCCGGCAAGAGCAGCTTCCTGAATCACTTCACAAATCGTTCCATACTGCCTGTCGGCGTAGTGCCGGTGACCGCTGTTGTCACCGAGATTCGGTTCGGGCCAGTGGAGAAAGCGGCCGTTCACTTTATGGACGGACGCGTAGACGAACTCGCGGTCGAATCGATCGGCCAATACATATCAGAGCGCGAGAACCCGGAGAATGCGAAACGAGTCCAGCTGATTACGGTGGAATTGCCGGAGCTGGAACGCTTCCGCGGCCTCAAGTTCGTAGACACTCCGGGCCTCGCAAGCGCGCTCCTTCACAACACCGAGGAGGCTCTGAGGTGGCTGCCGAATGTCGGACTCGCGCTGGTCGCCGTCAGCGTTGATCCGCCGCTCTCACAGCAGGATGTTGAACTCCTGACGCGCCTCTACCGGTTCACGCCGAATGTAACGGTTCTGCTCACCAAGGTTGATTTGATCGATACGGACGAACGAGCTGAGGTCGTTGCCTTCGTCAATGAGCAGCTCCGAAAGGCATTTGAAAAAGCACCTCACGTAGTCCCATATTCGATTCGTCCCGGATATGAAGACCTGAAGGTTTCGCTGGAACGAGATGTCTTCCGGCCCGTGCTGGCAAGATTCGGCGAAGAACGTGGCGCGATAATTCGGCGGAAGATCGACACGCTGCTTTGCGAGTGCGCCGATTACGTCACGCTCAGCCTCAAGTCCGCGGAGTTGGCCGATACGGAAAAAAGGGCGTTGAAGGAGCAGCTCATTGGACAACAGAGCGTCATTGCCGACGTCAAGTCGCAGCTTCGCTTGATCGCCCACCACGCCGCGGCGGGGACGCGCACCTTCGCCGAAGGCCGTTTTCAGAGCTACCAAAAGAGGATCGAGGGTCGTCTGCTGAAGGATCTCGCTGTCGAGTTCCCGAAATGGACCAAGAACCTTGCCTCTCTGCTTGACTCCTTTGATCGATGGCTCGGCTCCTGGCTGACGGAGAGTCTCGCGGCGATGTCCTCGATTGAGCGTTCCCAGCTTTCGGCACCATTGGAACGCACCTCCAAACAGGTGGTACGTATTCTCCAGGACTTCAGGGACCGGCTCTCCGACGGAACGATGCGGGCGTTCGGCGTACCGCTGAGAACGACGGAAGTGGAGATCGAGGTGCAAGAGCCTGAGGCCCCCGACATCCATGTGGGGAAGATATTCGATCGGAACTGGGAGCTTTTGTCGCCGATTGTACCTGTGCCGCTGATTAAGGGGCTGGTGCGCCGTCATTTCGAAAGACAGGCCTCCTACAAACTTTTCACGAACATTTCCAGGCTTGTATCGCAGTGGGAAGAGCGAATCAACTCCGCGTTGCTGAACATGGAGAAGGAAGCCGAGCGCCGTCTCGACGAGTTGGTGGCCACAGTCGGGCACCTCATAGAGACCGGCGGAGGTGATCGCCTTCCGGCGATCCGGCAGGACCTGGAAAGAATAGAGGCCCTGCGAGGCGAGATTGCCGATCCTGCTGGCAGCGGGCGCTCGTGAGGCAGGGTATCCAGTGCGTTTCTAGATAACTTTTGGACCAAAAACATATGAACAAGATCACGAAAATTGTTGGAAGAGAGATTCTCGATTCTCGCGGCAACCCGACTGTCGAGGCCGATGTTTGGCTCGAAGACGGAAGCTGGGGACGCGCCGCCGTCCCGTCTGGAGCTTCGACCGGCGAGTTGGAAGCTGTTGAACTACGCGATGGAGACAAGGCTCGCTACTTTGGAAAGGGCACGCGCAAGGCGGTGTCGAATATCAATGGCGAGATCGCAGCGAAGTTGCGTGGTAGCGACGCCTCGGACCAGACCGCACTCGACCGAATGATGATCCAGCTGGATGGTACGCCGAACAAAGGAAAACTCGGTGCCAACGCAATCCTGGCTGTTTCCATGGCCAGTGCCCGGGCCGCGGCGAACGCCCACGGTCTGCCGTTGTATCGATACCTCGGCGGCGCGAATTCTTGCACGCTGCCGGTACCTTGCATGAATGTTCTCAACGGTGGCAAGCACGCCGACAACAATGTCGATTTCCAGGAGTTCATGATTGCGCCGCACAACGCGCCATCCTTCGCGGAGGCCATTCGGATGGGCATGGAGACCTTTCATACGCTGAAACAGGTGCTGAAAGCCAAGGGATACAGCACGGCTGTTGGCGATGAAGGCGGCTTCGCTCCCGATCTGAAGTCGAATGATGAGGCGGTGGATCTGATTCTGGAAGCGATTACGAAGGCCGGCTATAAGCCTTCCGCCGACATCTCGATTTGCCTCGACCCTGCGGCGAGCGAGATGTGGGAGGACGGAAAATACGTGCTCTTCAAATCCACCAAGAAGCCGATCACGTCCGACGAACTGGTTCGACTATGGGAATCGTGGGTAAACCAGTATCCAATCGTGCTGCTGGAAGATGGCATGGGAGAGAACGATTGGGATGGCTGGCGAAATCTGACCGTTGCGCTTGGCTCGAAAATTGAGCTGGTAGGAGACGACATCTTCTGCACGAACCCGCAGATCCTACAAAAGGGCATAGACCAGGGAATCGCGAACGCGATCCTGATCAAGTTGAACCAGATCGGCAGCGTGACTGAAACGCTCGACACGATGGAATTGGCGGGCCGGAACGGCTACCGGTGCTTCGTCTCCCACAGATCGGGCGAAACCGAGGACACCTTCATCGCGGATCTCACTGTCGCCACCGGGGCCGGCCACATCAAGACAGGATCAGGTTGCCGGAGCGAGCGCGTAGCGAAGTTCAATCAGTTCCTCCGGATCGAAGAGGAATTAGGAGCGGCGAGATTCGCAGGTAAGCAACCGTTCGTGCGAGCTGCCCCGCCTGCCACCAAAGTTACCAATGCAACCATACCAACCCGCTAAACTCCTCCGGCTGCATTTCACCGAGCGAGACCGGCATCAAGGCAAGCCTCTTTATGAGGCGATGATTGAGAAGTGTCGCGAGCTCAAGATCGCCGGTGCGACAGTCTTTCGCGGCTTAGAAGGGTATGGCGATACCGCCGAAATCCACCGGTCCCATGGCCTCAGACATGATCTACCGATTATTGTGCAGATCGTGGACAGCGCCGAAAGCATTCAACGGCTCGTACCGATTCTGGAGGAAATGATGGACAAGGGCCTAATCGCCATTTCGGATGTGAACGTGATGAGAATCCAAAAGACCAAGGACGCCGGCTCTTGAAATAAGGAAATTCCTATGGATCTCCCTTTCCCTCTGCTCGGCCTTGGCGGAGAGCAGCGACGCTTACGAGACGCGTTTCGGAAACGGGAGTCCCTGCTCATAACCGGACCGGCCGGCGCCGGCAAGACGGCTCTGATTCACGCTGCCATCGCCAACCGGACGAATGCGCGAGATATCGTTCGAATCCACTACTCAGCCAACCTGCACCGATTGTTAGTGGACCTGACGCGCAGTTTGCTAGCGGCGAAGCACAAAGTTTTGCGGAACCGAGCCAGGCCCGGTCCGGACGTCGAACGTTGGCTCTCCGAACAAACCAGCATTCACCTGAAGGGACTGCTCTGGACTTCTCTTGAAGCCGACCCGCTCACAATCGTCTTGGATGGAATCGACGGCGCCAGTTTTCCGATGTACCGGTTTTTTCAAAGGTTGTACTTCGCTCCAGGCATGGCAATCATCGCGGCCGGGCGCGATACCGGAACACTTGGAGTGCTAGCGCGGCTTTTTTGGGATCCCCGAAAGACGCTGCCTATTCGGCCACTGAACTCCGTTGACGCCGAGCAGCTGCTTGCTCTGGCGGCGAAGAGATACAACCTTGAACAGTTCGACTTGGATGAATTCCGGAAGAAGGTGCTGGATTCCGCCGAAGGCAATCCCGGGCAGATTATTGAGATGTGCAAACTGGCCAGTAACCCCCTTTATGTTAGCGGCAAGCACATCAAGTTTGCGCCCCTCCGAATTGACGTATTGACGCGCTTTCTTCCGTCGGCTGGCGTCCATCGATGGAGGTAATCACTGCCCACGCGCGAGACGATTACGCGCCGGAACCGCGGACTCGGAGACCGGCCCGAAAATGCGCCCATACAGATCCTCGCCGTAGCTCGTCGGCAGCGGTTCGCCTTCAATTAGGCGAAAGGTCCGCCGGCCCTCCGGGAGCCGCTCGGCTCGAAGGAACAGGGCGCCACCCAGGCGCGCAACATAAAATCCGTGGGCCAAGTCGAACATGTGGGTTACATAAAATACCCTGACCCCGCACTCTAGCAGAGCGCGCACAATTTGCCTCGCGATCTCCGAACCCTCCCGCTCATTTGTTGAGGCGAATGACTCGTTGAAGAGCACGATGCTGTTGGGGGTGATCTTGTCCACTATTGAGCTCATTCGGCGCAGCTCCTCGTCAAGTTTCCCGCTCTGCATGGTGGCGTCCTCTTCGCGCTTGAAATGCGTGAAGATGCCACGAGAAACACTGGCACGGAAGGACTCCGCGGGCACGAACATGCCGCACTGCATCATCAGTTGCGCGAGGCCGAGACTGCGTAGGAACGTCGACTTACCCCCTCGGTTGGCGCCGGTGATCATCACTAGGCTCTTATGATCGGCGGCGACATCATTCGCAACCGCCGCGGTGTCCAAGCTCAGGCTCAGACAGACATCGCAAAGCCCGCGCGCGGATAGCGCAGGAGCGCCGGCAGCCAGTGGCTCGGGAAGACACGTCGGCTCGCCCCTCTTGGTCAACTGCTCACGCAAATTCAGGCAGCCCACGTAAAAGCCGAGTTCCAGGCGCAACATCTGAAAGAAGCTGAGAATGTGATCGGTCGATTGAGCAAGCGCGGCGGCAACATAGGCGATTCCCTGGCTTCTCAGCTCCGATAGCGCCCGGAAGCCGGCTTCATCGCGATCGGCGATTTCGTAGACGTAGGCGGAGCCGTTCTGACCGGTTACCTGCTGCACCCAGTTCTGAACTCGGCCGACCCAGCTTAGCTTGATTTCCCACGGCTTCCGGAGAACATACTTGACGCCCTTGTTGCCCTTGCCGAGCTCGGCGCTCATCAGAACGCCACTGCGAAATTGAAGACGCTCGAGGTGCTCCTCGATGACGCTGAGGTACTCGTCGCCAAGCTCGCTGGTAAACATTTCGAACAGCCGCCCGAATCCTTCGGACCGAAAGAGAGGGCGGCGTTCGTCGGCAATCTTCCTCAACTTCTTGAGGAGACCCACAAACATCTGCAGTACATCAATGGAATGGTGCAGAGTGCCCTCGGGATACCTGGCGGTCATCCAGCCCCAAACGCTTCTCTCACGTTCAATTGCTTCCACTGCGATGCCGTACATCTGCCGGACAACATCAGCCTGTTCCAGGCAATCAGCTAATATGTGCTGTCGATAGACGATCTCCTCCGGCTTATCAAGACTCGCCAAGACAGCTGGTGCCGCTACTTGGAGTAAGAACGAATCGCCGGCCGACATGGCCCCAAAAAGCGTTGGGAGTTCAAGATCCTGGATCAGAGCCGCGGCGTTCGAAGGCAAGCCGGCTTTGAGATCGAAATCCCGATCTCGATACATCAGAAAAGTCCTCATGATGCCGCTGGTTCCTTTGAGTGTTCCGCGATGCGGGCCTTTACATCGGCGTGCGTGAGGCGGTATTTCTCCGCGATCGCGGCGGCGAAGGCAAGTCCGTCGGCGGGTCTTCGAACAACCTTGAACGTTCGGATGGCTGGATCGTCGGGATACACTGTGCTGACCATGCTCACCGTCGTTTCACGTAGCGAAGCCAATTCATCGAGGAAGGTTACGGATACGCAGAGCATGTCCAGAGCGACGATTCGCTCCATGATCTGTTTGCTGAGAAAGAGAGCATCATTAGCGGTCGTCGAGAGAAAGCTCTCGTTCATAATGAGGATGCTGTTCGGCGTCGCTAGATCGAGGATGCGGTGAATTCGGAGCAACTCGTCTTCAAGCTTGCTACTCAGATTTCGAATGTCCTCCTCTTTTTCGAAATGCGTGTAGAGCGCGTCGAACAGAAAAAGCCTCGCCTCCCCGGCCGGAACTGGGCACCCGATGCTAGCCAAGTAATGCATCTGTCCAAACGTTCGGGCGAAAGTCGTTTTCCCTCCCTGGTTCGGTCCTGAGACCACGAATATGCGTTCCGGGTCTTTCAGGTAGAAATCGTTGGTCACCACCTGGGTCTTTTCGCGGATAAGCCTATTTGCGAGGGCCAGGTCGAATACTTCACGCCCATACACCTCCTTGGAGCGGTCGGTCACGGTCGGGTAGCAGATGGCCAGACCGGCCTGCTTGAACTGTTCGACGTACTCAAGACAGGCGGCATAGAACTGCACTTCGCGGTCAAAAGTGGCAAGTGTGCCGTTCAAGAATTCGCTGTAGCGGCCGCAGTACTCGTCCTGGAAGGAAAAGGTTGCGGGGTGCAGCTGAGCTATTAAATCCAGAATGGCCGCTTCCACGTGATTCATGTCCGCCGTGGAATGAAAATCGAATCGGTACTCTTTCGGTGCTCCCTGTTTGAATTTTTCAAACGTCTGCAATACATCCGCGCCGTAGTCAGGTTCGGAATCGTACTTCCCCACCTTGATCCGATTGCCCTGGATATGCAGAGAATATCTGATGCCGGCCAGCTCCGCTTTCAGCTTCTCCGTATCTGCGGCAAGCGAGACGAACTGGGTGGATTCAATGTAGTTCTTGAGAAACTCGCGGAAAGCCAGCAAACCGCGCGAGTGGAGGTCCGAGATCTCCAGATTGCGGCTCAGTCTCTTGACCGCCTCGCAATAGATTCCCACGGAGTCCATAAACCAACTCTGCTTCTGACGCTTGTAGGAAAGTCTCTCGGATTGCGCCAAGTGGCTGCGCATCGTTCGCATGGCTTCAGCGAACGCCCGGACATATCCGAACAGCGCCTCGCGCTCGAGGTCTCGCAGGATCTCATGCCGATAGTAAATGGCGTCCACATGCCTCAAGGGCGCATAGAAGAAAGGCTTCAGGTTGTATTCATCTCGACCGGCGGTTATGGAAGCCACGATCTGGTCGAGATTGAGATCCGCGAAAAACTCAGGCGCTTGGCGTTGGTCGACATCCGTGGCGGTCTCGGGCTCCAGGAATAGGATGCTGCGAAACGACATCTGAGTGCGTTGCCCCCGGGCTGGGCGTTCCGCATTAGAATCTCCCCTACTCATTGCGATGCGATGATCGGCCATAGACGGGGAGCTATGGAACCGGAGCCATCTGAGCTCTTTCTTCGATCTGCGCTTCCTCTATTAATGCAAGGTCGCGCATCACTGCGGCTTGATCGGCACTCGCAGCGCCGCCGCGAGCGGTCATCCGGCTGAGGTGGGCGCGGTAACGGTCCGCATGCGGCTCAAACCGCAGTTGCAACTCACTCAGAGTCCGGCGCGCCCACGCTTCAAGCATTCTTCCGAGATTTGAAAAGGCCTCTTCAACTTGGGCTCCGATCTCCCGTCTGAGAACTTTCTGGATGTGGCTGACCGATCGCCCTTTGGAGAGCTTCGCAAGAAAACCCGGCCGAACGTCGATCTGGAGATTCCCGAGATCGAGCCTGGGCATCTCCTTGATCGCGGAACTAAGATCGTCCTCCCCGCGCGCCTCCTGATATCCAAGTGCGTCCGACGCAAGTTCGAGTGATTGAGAAAGTTCACTGGCGAGGTCTTTAAGTCCGCCAGAGAGGATGCTTGCGTGCTCAGCCGCGATGCGGGTCAATTCGTTGCCGACAAGCGTGGAAGGCGATTCGGCGCTGCCGCCCAGCCACGCGCTCGACAACGCCCTGGCTGCTTTGCCGAGCGATTGATCCCCCAACTCCCGAATGGCGTGTGTCGTCTCAAACGAGAGCTGCCGAAGTTCGGCGATTCTCCCGACAGCATTTCTGAGCGCTCCATCGACCTCGTCGATGTTGACCGGAGGTTGGTCCCGAACCGGCTCGCCATCTTCCGGTGCGCGATCAACTCTGAGCTTTAGCGCGGTCACAACTCCTTCGCGCAGGGAACCGATCTTCCGCGATAGGGACTCTTGCGCCAGTTGCTGATGCCGATCATATAGCGGCAGGAGCACATCTTTAAGCCAGGTCTCCAGAAAAGAAGAATGCGTCGATTGGATGCTCACAGGATGGATTGAAATCGTAAGGCCAAGCTGCGCGTGGACCTGATCGGAAATGTACGCGGACGACCGGTCACGGTCTTCCGGAGCCAGAAGATCGCTTTTGCTCAGCAGTACGGAGGCGGGAATGCCGGCATCATAAAGGGTTCGAATCGTCGCTAGGTCGTCCTCGGTCAATGTCGATCCGGCATCGACTAGTACGACTCCAAGATCGCAACGGGGCAAATATGCGAGCGTTTCAGCCGCGCCCGACGTTGCCAGCGATCCTAGGCCGGGCGTATCGACAAGCACCACACCGTCGCGCAACCGGCCGGACGGCAACTCAGCCACGATTCGCGTAACATGCTTGTAATTTCCGGGATTCTGACGCTCGCTGACCAGTTCCGCGAGGCGGACTATATCGGTTCGCTCCGGGCTGCGGTCTGCGTACCACACGCTTAGACGCGACGTTTCGCCATAAATCAGCCGCGTCGGAACCGCCGTAATCGGCGTCACCCCCACTGGCAGGATGTCGGTCTGAACGATATGGTTCAGCAAGGAGGACTTGCCCGAGCTGACCCGCCCAAACAGAGCGATCTCGAAATTCTTTGACTCCAACCGATCGAGGATCATTGCAAGCGTTGGACGGAACTCGACCAGCCCATGCTCGTTAACGATCCTCTCCAGAGTCTTGAGCAGCGCAACGTCCACTCCGGTTTTTGCAAGCCTCTCGAGCCGGCCTTCCAAGTCTTGCCCTAATCCTTGCGCGAGGTAAGCGTCCAGCTTTTCGACAGCCGCGACCATCTCGTCGACCAGGCCGTTCAGTTCGCGAACTTTGTCTTCCGGGATTTCACCGTAGCCGCGCATGCGATCCGGCGTGCACTCCTGGAAGGCAATCCTGACAAACGCTAGCGTCACGCGGATTGAATGAACGGACTCAAAGATCGGCTCTGGCAAGCCGATGCCCTGCGACTCGAGAACCCGTACCATCTGGGTTCGAATTCGGGAAACGTAGTCCTCGACAACTTTCGCTTGGGCCGGCGAGAGCGCATTCTTGTACTTGCGAAACGCGGATTTCGACTTAGTAGCTGCGAGAATGGATTCCACGTCCGCCAGTAGCTTGTCCGCGTGTTGGGAGCTGCTGAGCAGATGAAGTCGTTGCGAGGAGTTCAGGCCCGTATCTGCGTCTTCAGATCGCATCTCTCCATCTCCACCACCCCCAACTGTCGCCTAAGAGCAGTAAGCAAATTACCAAAGGGATTCTCGGAGGGGTTTCGATCGGAAACGACCCCGCCAGAGCAGATCCCTGGTAGGAGTCATCTTCCCCGGTGGGGCGGTTAAGGGCGAACTCCAACGCCACTCTTATTGTCTGACGGGGGGCGACTTCAGTCAAACACCAATCCCGAGAACGTCGTCTTCACCAGGACGCGAAAACAAATAGGCGGCTCTCGCGAGCGGGCGTGCGGCTTTCTGTTGCCCAGGCGAACCTGATGACGTAGGCTGTAGCTGGCGGTGAAGTTAACCTATCACAGGAGCTTCACGGGTTTCTACAGCACGAGTTGTGTTTGCGTCACTGCCGGCCGGAGCTGGGGCTAGAAAATTCGTTTTGCTTTCGATGGTCGTTGTGCCGGCGCCGGGTGGGAGATTCTGCAGGGGTTGCTAGAGCCCCGAGGGTGTTGGCGAGCGCCATGGCCGCGCCGCCATGCAGGACCGCGGGATGAGTACAGAGGTCGTCGCGCACTAAATCGAGTCGGCGCCCGAAAGAGTCGTGGCCGAACTGTTGATTCCGAGTAGATCGGCGAAGGGCAGGGAAGGCGTCAGGCTTGCTCCTAGAATTTTTCGCCTAGCAATGCGCGCAGGCGGTCGTATCCGGCGCGGCTTACCGGGAGCTGGGTGCCGTCCGACAGCACTGCGACGCGGCTGTCTTTGGCGTACGGCTCGACAACAGCGTTTTTTTCAAAACGAACCCACCGTGATCCGATCCCAGCGCGACGGGTTTTTCCGGAGACGCCGTATCGAATTGATCGTCGGCGACTTCGACGATCTGGATGCCTCGCTCGCGGATGGCGTCCTGAGCCGAGGGCGTTATAACATTTCCCTTCGCAATTTGGAGCGCGCCTGAAAGCGGGATCTCGGAAGCGATTATGACTTTGCGCACTTCAAATCAGCATAGCGCGGGGCAGCGCGGGAATTTCAGGTGATGTATCAGCTTGTGAATAGCCAATTGGGGCATTTCACTTCGAAGGGGTGTCACCGTCTCTTCTATTATTGCCCTTGCCTGATCAGGGTCGCCTTCTCGGCTCGACCGTCAATTTGATCCCGTTGCGTGGCCGTAATGTGATCTTCGATTTCAGGGTGATTTGTTGGTCTTCGACAAAGCGGAAACGAAAACGTTGCGCGATGGTCGCCAGGATCAGTGAAGCCTCGGCCATCGCGAGCGCTGCGCCGATACAGATGCGCGGCCCCCCGCCGAACGGCAGCCAGGCGAAGCGGTCGCGCCCGGCGCTGTTCTGCGGGGAAAAGCGGTCGGGGTCAAACCGATCGGGATGGTCCCAGAGCGTCTGATGGCGATGCAAGATCCAAGGCATGATCGCGACCTGGGCGCCTTTCGGTATCTGGACACCGCACACGACATCGTCGGCTGTAGGCTGCCGCTCTGTCAGGCTGGGCACTGGCGGATACAGCCGCATCGCCTCCTGAATCAACTGCCGGGTGTAAGGCAGGTGCTCGAGATCCTCATACTTCGGCGGCCTTCCCTGCAATACCTCGGCCAGCTCCTGGTGAAGCTTCGCCTCCGCCCAGGGATGTTTCGAAAGCAGATACCAGACAAACGTCATGGCGACGGCAGTGGTTTCGTGGCCAGCGATGAAGATGATTACTACCTCGTCGCGAACCTCCTGGGTAGTCAAACCGGCGCCCGATTCAACGTCGCGTGCGGCCGCCAGACGCCCCAGCAAGTCGATGGGTCCGGCCTGGTCCGGCGCGGCCACGCGCGCTTCGATCAGCTTGCCGATGGACGCGTCCAGGGCGCTGAAAATCGAGTGGATATGGTCCATTTTCCGGCCCATCCTCCAATGACCAATCACCGGCAGGGCATCCATCAACCCGAACGACATCGCCTCTATTCCATCCTGAAGCGTGTCTCCGACCAGGCGGCAGATTCCGTCACTATCGGAAGAAAACATCGTTCGTGAAATGATCCGCAGGGCCAGCTCGGTCATCTCGGAATCGATGTCGATTTGGGTGTTCGGCGCGAAGTGATCCCACTTCTCGATAAAGCTGGCGATGGTCTCGACCATCGCGGGAGTGTAGGCGATAATGCTGCGATGATCAAACGATGGCGCCATGATGCGCCGGTGTTTCCGCCACTTCTCCCCATCGCTGGTGAGCAAGCCGTCGCCGAACGCGGCGCTCATGATACGGGAGCTGATCGCCGCCTTGGGATAATTGGCCGCATTGTCAAGCAAGATTCGTTTCACGCCGGCCGGATCGCTGACGATGAACATGCGGCCGAAAGCGTGTTTCAATTCGTAGATCGGTTCGAGGTAAGCCGCGGCCGGGATTCCCGCGATGACGTTGTCACGCGCGACGCGCATAAGTTGGATCAGCGACAAGGGCTTTTCGGGGGGAACAGGCGCAACCAGTTGCGCCGGAGGGTGGACGTTCGCGGGGCTCATCCTCGGCTGTTTCATGGATTCGAGCATAGCGCCGCGGCAGTATGGAGTCGCCGCATTTTCGGCCAAACACCGCACCAAACCGGTGAACGGCACTTCTAACATCGTTTTTCGCTCAGAGCACCATCTGCGTTTGCGTCACTAAGGCGACGAGTCGGCCTTCGCGGGTGGAAATGCGAGTCTGCCAGACCTGGGTTCGTTTTCCGCGATGGATGGGGGTCGCGCACCAGTAGCTCGGCGGCGACTCTGTCGGGCGTAGACTCGATGATTTGGATTCCGAGTAGAGCGGCGAAGGGCAGAGTAGGTGTCACCTTTGCTCCTAGAATTTTTCGCCTAGCAGGGCGCGCAGGCGGTCGTATCCGGCGCGGCTTACCGGGAGCTGGGTGCCGTCCGACAGCACCGCGACCCGACTGTCTTTGGCATAGGGCTCGATTTTCGCGATGCGCTCCAGGTTCACGATGACGGAGCGATGGATGCGCACGAAGCGTCCCGGGTCGAGTCCGGCTTCCAGGCTCGAAATGGTCTGCTGCTTGAGGTAGCTCTTGCGCTGGCTGTGCAGCGACACGTAGTCGTCCTGGGCTTCGGCGTAATCCAGCGCCTCCACCGGGATGATGTGGACGCGCGCGCCGTCCTTCACCACGATGCGGTGCAAATGCTGCTGCGGAGGACGCGCTTCGCGAGCCAGCTCGGTTGGGGCCGGCAGCTTTTGGCCCAATCTCTGGCGGGCGCGCTCCAGCGCTTTGTCCAGGCGATCCTGGCCGAAGGGCTTGAGCAGATAATCCACGGCGTGCGCGTCGAAGGCCTTCATGGCGTATTGATCATAGGCGGTCACGAAGATCACCGCGACTTCGCGGTCGATCAGCTCCAGCACTTCGAAACCGTCCAGCTTGGGCATCTGGACGTCCAGGAAAACCAGGTCGGGCTTGTGCTCGGAGATAGCCTTCACGGCTTCGAAGCCATTGGCGCATTCGGCGATGACGTCCACTCCCCCGGCCGCTTGCAGATACTCGCGCAGCAGGTGGCGCGCGAGCTCTTCGTCATCCACGATGATGGCTGTGAGCCGGCGCGTCGCGGGGGATGCCAGATCCGCGGGAGCGGGCGCGCGATTGGAACTAGAATCGCGATCCAGGTTTTTCAAATCCACCATCAACTCGCGCGCGGACTGATAACGGCGATCGGCATCCTTCTCCAGGCACTTGCGGATCACTCGATCGAGTTCCTGCGGGACGTCGTAATTGAAACGCGCGGCGGCTTCGGGCATGCTCTGCAGCAGGTGCGCCATGGTTTGCTGCGCGTTGGCGCCCGAGAAGGGAGCGCGGCCGGTAGCTATCTCATACAGCACCACGCCTAGGCTGAAGATGTCGGTGCGCGCATCGACATCGCGGCCCAGCGCTTGCTCCGGGCTCATATACGCGACCGTTCCCATCACTACGCCGAGGCTGGTCATGAGCTGCGTTTCTTGCGTGTCGGGCGGCGCGGCCTGTTTGGCCAGGCCGAAATCGAGAATCTTGACGTGCCCGCGCGCAGTCAGCATCAAATTGGCCGGCTTGATATCGCGATGGACGATTCCCTTGGAATGCGCGTCGTCGAGAGCGTCGGCGATCTCGAGGCCAATGGCGACGATCTCGGCTGTCTTCAACGGACCTTGGCGGATGCGCTCGCTCAACGGCTGGCCTTCGACGTATTCCATGGCCAGAAACCGGATGTCCTTATCCTGTCCGATTTCGTAGATGGTGGCGACGTTGGGGTGAGTAAGCGCGGAGGCTAAGCGCGCTTCCTGGCCGAAGCGCTGCATGCGTTCCGGATCCGCGGCCATTTCCGGCGGCAAGATTTTCAGCGCTACGCGTCGGCCCAGGCGCGTGTCGTCGGCCAGATACACCGCGCCCATGCCTCCTTGACCCAAGAGCGACACGATGCGATAGTGCGCGATTCCGGCGCCCGGCGCCAGTGTCTCAGCCATTCGTATTTCCATGTTACCCATGCGCGGCGCAGGGCAACTCGACATGCACAACGAACCGGCCGCTGGTCAACTCGGTATCGAGGCGCGCTTGATTTTCGTACAGCGCTCGCAGACGCCCGCGCACGTTCTGTAATCCCAGGCCATGGCGGCTGGCCGGGGGCGCGTCGGGATCGAAATCGTTTTCCACTTTTACGCGCAGCCAGCCGTCTTGACAGCAGGCCGCGACTTCGATGGTTCCGCCGTCCACCATGCCCGCGACCCCGTGTTTTACCGCGTTTTCGACCAGGGGCTGCAGAAACAGGGGTGGCACGATGCAGCCGTTGCAATTTGGATCGGCTTGAAATGAAGTGCGCAGCCGCGCTCCGAAGCGCACTTGCTCCACGGCCAGGTAGGCTTTGGCAAGCGCCAGCTCGTCCTTGA
>CAVXJU010000020.1:0-28085 GCA_963761935.1 Terriglobia bacterium
TGGTAGCGGACTATGTCCTGTATCGCGATTACTTGCGGCGCGATCTTTCCTCCCTGGCCCGGATCATCGCCGACAACAGCACCGCCGCGTTGGCCTTTAACGACCCGGATTCCGCTGCCCAGACACTGGGCGCATTACGCGCGCGCACCCATGTGACCGGTGCCTGCATCTATCGAATGGACGGATCGATTCTGGCCCGGTATTCCCCGTCCAGCAGCTTCACCTGTCTACCTCCCGAAGGCGATCAAATTCGATTCAGTGGCGATTTTCTGATCGTAGATCAGCCCATTGTTCTCAGCGCCCGCCCGATCGGTACTCTAGTCCTGCAATACGACCTGGGCGTGATCAATGAGCGTGTCCGGCTGTATGGCACCACCGTCCTCGGCGTCCTGCTAGCCACGTTCTTCCTGGCTCTTTTGCTTTCGTCGCGGTTACGCTCCGTCATCGCCACACCCATCTCGCAGCTGGTGAGCGCCACCACATCGGTATCGGAAACTGGAGATTATAGTATTCGCGCCCAAAAACTCTCTGGCGACGAGCTAGGCGTGCTGGTAGATCGATTCAACGAGATGCTGGCCGGCATTCAATCGCGCGATAGCGACCTCAAGAAGGCCCTGGCGGATCGTGAGGCGGCGTTGCAGCAGGTGGAAAAAGAGCGAGAGCGTTTTGAGTTCATGGCCGAATCGATGCCCCAGAAGATCTTCACCGCCAGCCCGGCCGGAGAATCGCTGTACCTCAACAAGCTGTGGATGGATTTTACCGGCCTTCCATTCGAGCAGATCAGAGACTGGGGCTGGGAACAGTTTATTCATCCCGACGATTTGGAAGAGAGCCTGCGCGTGTGGGGGCACTCCATCGAAACCGGCGAACCACTGCAGCTGACCAACCGCTTTCGCCGCGCCGACGGCGTTTACCGCTGGCATCTCAACCGAGCCCGCGCCATGCGCAACGCCGAGGGTGAGATAATCCTGTGGATCGGGTCCAGTACCGAGATCCAGGAGCAGAAGGAAGCGGAAGAAGAATTGCGGCGCGCCAACGAGGACCTGCAGCAGTTTGCCTATTCGGCCAGCCACGATCTTCAGGAGCCCATCCGGAACGTGGCCGTGTACAGCGAAATCGTGGCCAGACGCTACCAAAACGTCCTGGACGATGAGGGCCGCCAGTTCCTGGGATTCCTGCGGGAGGGCGGCCGCCGCCTGGCGGCATTGGTGAACGATCTGCTAGCGTATACCCGAGCCAGCATGGCGGAGCTCAGCGCGACCACCGTCAGTGCATCCGCGCCCTTGCAAAACGCTGTCGCCAGCCTGGCGGAAGCCATTCGCGAAAGCGCCGCCAAAGTGACTTACGATTCTTTGCCCGAAGTCAATATGGGCGAAGCGCACCTCCAGCAGGTTTTCCAGAACTTAATCGCCAACGCTATCAAATATAGAAACGAAGAATCTCCGCGAATCCACATCTCGGCGGCCAATCGCGGCGGCCAGTGGTATTTCGCGGTCCAAGACAACGGCATCGGCATCGATCCTCAGTACAAGGAGAAAATCTTTGGCGTATTCAAGCGGCTGCATCATGACCAGAAATACGGCGGTACAGGCATCGGACTGGCGATTTGCCAGCGCGTGGTTGAACGCTATGGCGGAAGAATCTGGGTCGAATCCGAACCCGGCAAAGGATCAACCTTCTTCTTCAGCGTCCCGCAGCAAGTTAGGCCAGCCCGTTCCGCCACGGCTAAATCTTCTCCTGGCTGAGGACAATTTCCCGGACGCTCTATTGGTGCGGGAGGTGATTCGCGCCGAGAACCTGCCCATCGACGTCCACATTGCAGCGGACGGCCAGCAGGCCATCGAGTTCATCGAAAAGGCCGAAGAGGATCCCAGCGCTCCTTGTCCGCACTTTCTCCTGCTGGACTTAAATCTTCCGAAGCGAGATGGATTTGAAGTGCTGCAGCGGCTGCGGGCCAGCGAAAAATGCAAGGCCATTCCGGTGGTCATCATCACTTCCTCCGACTCGCCCACCGATGTCAGCCAGGCCGCAGCGCTGGGCGCCGGCTACTTCCGCAAGCCGCCCAGCTATGAAGATTTCTTGAAACTGGGCCAAGTGCTGCGGCAACGCCTCAAAGACAGCGGCCTGATCTAAGCGCCCCGCGGCCCGCTGCGTTGTGCGCGAGGATTACTTGAGGAGGAGCGATGAACATACGAAAAGAAGATGTATTGGAGTACCATGCCTCCACGCCGCCGGGGAAAATCTCCATCACGCCCACCAAGCCGTGTCATACGCCGCGCGATCTGAGCTTGGCCTACACGCCGGGCGTTGCGATTCCTTGTCTGGAAATCCAGCGCCAACCGTCGCTGGCTTATCGCTACACCGCCAAAGGCAACCTGGTTGCGGTGGTGACCAATGGCACCGCCGTCCTGGGGCTGGGCAATATCGGGGCCCTGGCCTCTAAGCCCGTCATGGAAGGAAAGGGCGTGCTGTTCAAGCGCTTCGCCGACATCGATGTATTCGATCTGGAGCTGAACGCGAACGATCCGCAGGATGTCATCCGGGCTTGCCAGATGCTCGAGCCCACCTTCGGCGCCATTAATCTCGAAGACATTAAAGCCCCAGATTGTTTCGTGGTCGAGGAAGAGCTGCGCCGGACGATGCATATTCCCGTCTTTCATGACGACCAGCACGGAACCGCGATCATCGTCGGCGCGGCGCTGTTGAATGCCTTGATCCTGGTCAAGAAAAACATTCAAGACGTGAACACGGTGTGCGTGGGCGGAGGCGCGGCCTCCATCGCTTGCGCCGAACACGCCATTCGGCTGGGGATGAAGCGCGAAAACATGATCATGTGCGACGTCGCGGGCGTAATCTACGAGGGCCGTACTGAGGAAATGAATCCATACAAGGCCCGCTTCGCGCGTAAGACCGAAAAGCGCACGCTCGCGGACGCCCTGCGCGGCGCCGATGTCTTCATCGGCTTGTCGGTGGCCAACATCGTCACGCCCGAGATGCTGCTTTCGATGGCCCCGCGTCCGATCGTGTTTGCGCTCGCCAATCCCGATCCCGAGGTTCCCTATGACGTGGTGGTCAAGACGCGCCCGGACGCGATCGTCGCCACCGGGCGGTCCGATTTTCCAAATCAGGTGAACAACCTGCTGGGCTTTCCGTTCATCTTTCGCGGCGCGCTGGATGTCCGCGCCACCACCATCAACGAAGAGATGAAGCTGGCCGCCACCGAATCCCTGGCGGAGCTGGCGCGCGAGGCGGTGCCGGAATCGGTTAGCCGCTCCTATGGCATGCAGCCGCTTGAGTTCGGCCCCGAATACATCATTCCCAAGCCCTTCGATCCGCGCGTTCTGCTGCGCGAATCCACCGCCGTGGCCAAAGCCGCCATGGAGAGCGGCGTAGCGCAGGAACCGGTCAATCTGGATGCCTACCGTGAGGAACTGGAGCGGCGCTTGAGCAAGGTGCACGGCGTGATGCGCATCATGATCCACAAGGCCCAGCAGCGGCCCAAGCGCGTGGTGTTTCCGGAAGGCGAAGAGACCAAGATTCTGCGGGCCGCGCAGATCCTATATGACGAAAAAATCGCGCTGCCCATCCTGCTCGGACGCGAAGCCGTAATCCGGGCGGGGTTGGCGCACTTGCATTTTCCGCTCGAATCAGCCGCGATCGTAGACCCGTTGCGCTCGCCCGATCTGGACCGTTATGCCGATGAGCTGTACCGGCTGCGGCAACGCAAGGGCATCACGCGCAATGAAGCCGGTGAACTGATCCTCGACCGCAACTATTTCGCATCCATGATGCTTGCTTTGGGCGACGCCGACGCGCTGGTGAGCGGCCTCACCATGCATTATCCGGAGACCATCCGGCCGGGCCTGGAGGTGATCCCGTTGCGCGAAGGGCTCAAACGGGTTTCCGGTTTGTACATGATGATCACGCAGCAAGGCACCTATTTTTTCGCCGACGCCACGGTGAACATCGAGCCCACGGCCGAGGATCTGGCCGAGATTGCGATCTCGGCGGCCGAAACCGCCGAGCGTTTCAACGTGACGCCGCGCGTGGCGATGCTCTCGTTTTCGAATTTCGGCAGCACCCGGCATCCGCTGGCGGAGAAGGTCCGCCGGCGCCGTGGACCTGGTGAAGAAGCGCGCGCCGGCCCTGATGGTGGATGGCGAGATGCAGGCCGACACCGCCGTGGCTCCGGAGATTATCGAGCGAAACTTATCCCTTCAGCACGCTCAAGGGCGGCGCCAACGTTCTGATCTTTCCGAATCTGGAAGCCGGCAATATCGCCTACAAGCTGCTGGCGCGATTGGGCGGCGCCGAAGCGATCGGACCGATCCTGATGGGATTGTCCAAACCAGTGCATGTTTTGCAACGCGGCGCCGAGGTCAACGAAATCGTGAATGTCGCCGCCATCGCCGTGGTGGATGCGCAGGAGGCCGAGCGGCGCCTCAGCGCAGCCTGATTCTACATCTCGGCCGCGGGCTGGACGTGATGCTTTTTGCGCAACGGAACTTCTTGCAGGAATAAGTTAACGAAAATCGCGACCACCATCAGAATCGAGCCGATCACGAAAATCTGGTGCAGGCCCTGAAACAATGCCTCGCGTACGTTGGTGAGCAATCGGCGGAGTAACAGCAAGTCGCCGGGCTGAACGCCTGGCGCGCGGGAAGCCAGTTGCAGTTGCAAGGGATTGTTCAGGAGCGCGAGCACGCGCGGGGGCGTTCCTTGTGGAATGTTGTGAGAAAAGCTGGAATGGTACTTGCGAAGCAGGATCGAACCATAGGTCGCCACTCCCACCGTACCCCCAATGGAACGGAAGAACTGCACTGATGCGGTGGCTGCTCCCATGTTGGCCGGGCGAGCGACATTCTGGACGCACAGCGTGTAAATCGGCATGATCGATCCCATCCCCAGACCGGTGATGATCATGTTGCGAATCACTTGCCATTGCACGGTTTGCTGGTTCATCGACGCCAGCAGGAAAATTCCGACCGCCGTAATCCCCACCCCGGCCAGCATCACGACACGATAGCGCCCGGTGCGGCCCACGATATTACCCGAGGTTGCGCTGGCCACCACGAAGCCCAGCATCATGGGAGTGAGCAGAGATCCGGACCGGGTTGCGGTAACGCCTAACACGCCCTGCATGAAAAGAGGGATGTAAATAATGGCGCCGAACATCGCGATGCCGAGCAAAAAAACGGCCACCGTAGCGACCGAGATAATGCGGTTCTCATACATCGAGAGCGGGATCACGGGCTCAATCGCGCGCGATTCGGCCAGCAGGAACGCGGCCAGCATGATGGCTGCCACCACCAGCAACGAGACCACGCGCTGGGAACCCCAGCCATAATCAGTGACCCAGGTAAGCGCCAGAAGCAGGGGAACCAGGCAGCCGGTTAACGAGAACACGCCCCACCAGTCGATCTTGCGCTGGATGCCGACCGGCCGGAAGTAGGGGAACTCGACCAGGATGGCGGCGGCGGCGATGATACCTACCGGCATGTTCACGTAGAATGTCCAGCGCCAGGAAAACTGATCGGTGATCCAGCCTCCCAGCGTGGGGCCGAAGATGGAAGCCAGGCCGAAGACGCTGGCAAACAAGCCCTGGTAGCGGGCGCGCTGGGCGGGCGGAAAAATATCGCCGATGATGGTGAACAACAAACCCATCGCAATGCCGGCGCCGACACCTTGGATGCCGCGGAACACGATCAGTTGCGACATCCCGTCGCCGGGTAACCAATGCACATTGCCGGCCGCCCCGCAGAAGGCCGACGCAGTGACGAATAGAACGTTGCCCGACAGGAAAAACCATTTGCGCCCGTAAATGTCCGATAGCTTGGCGAAAATGGGAACCGCGATGGTGGAAGTGAGCAGATACGCGGTGGTGACCCAGGGATAGCGGTCGAACCCGTTCAGCGAAGCGATGATACGCGGTTCGGAGGTGCCCACGATAGTCTGATCGAGGGCCGCCAGCAGGAGCGTCAGGAACAAACCGGTCAGGGTGCCGGCCAATTGCCTGCGGCTCAGGTTGTGGAGCCCGGGGCGTTCGGCCGCTGCGACGGTGGACATCTACCCATTTAATCACGGAGGCGTAGTCCGCCGCAGAATCGCAGTCCCTATTACTTGGGCATTCTTGTCCGAAATGGAAAATGTGGGGCCGGCGGCCCTGACTCCGCTAGCTGATATTGCGGCGCGGATAGGTAGCCAAAGAGTTCTGAGGTTCGACAAAGACTTCTAAGGAACAAAAGGAAAACGGTTCAATGAGATCGATGACGATTGGAAAAAAGTTGTTCGCTGGTTTCGGCGCCGCACTGGTGCTGACGTTGACGATGAGCTTGTTTGCGTTCTGGAGCATCGGTAGCCTGGGCGCCAGCCTGGAGAGAGTGGCCAAGATGGACGCGGCGAAGCGGTACTTGGCGAGCGCTATGAACACCAGTATGTCGGATTTCTTGGCAGAAGAACGGGGAGTCCTGGCACGGAGCTTCATGAAAGACAAGGCCGCGATGGAGGGCTACAATCAACAATTCCACGACAGCCAAGCGAAGTTCAAGAAGGACGCGGATCAGTTTGTCCCTCTGGTTGATACTGAGGTCGGGCGCCGCGGTATCCAGGAATTGCAAGCTGGCGAGGAGCAGATTGCTCAAAGTTTCGAAGAATTCTACCGGATGGCGAGCACCGGTCAAACCGACGCTGCGGCCGCCATGGCCACAGACAAGGTCCTGCCGCTAATTCAGAAGTCCAAGGCCACCGCCGAACAACTGGTCGAGCACCAGAGCGAACGGATGGTCGAAGCGACACAAGCAGCGGAGTCCAACGTGTCCGAGAGCCGCTGGATTGCAATGTTCATGATCGGACTGGCGCTGCTGGTCGGGATGGCGGTGGTGTTCGTCGTTCGCCAAATCAATAGCAGCCTGCGGCAGGCCGTCACGGAGCTGAGCGAAGGCGCCGGACAAACCGCCAGTGCCGCGGCGCAGGTGTCCTCGGCCAGCCAATCGCTGGCTCAGGGATCATCCGAACAGGCGGCGTCGCTCGAAGAGACCTCCGCATCGAGCGAAGAAATCAACTCCATGGCGCACAAGAACACCGAGAATGCCACGGCCGCCGCGGGCGTAGTGGTGCAGTCGCAGCAGAAGTTCGCCGAGACCAACCAGTCCTTGGATCAGATGGTGGTCGCCATGGGCGAGATCAACGCCTCCAGCGACAAGATCTCCAAGATCATCAAGGTCATCGACGAGATCGCCTTCCAGACCAACATCCTGGCGCTGAACGCGGCGGTGGAAGCGGCTCGCGCGGGCGAAGCCGGCATGGGTTTCGCGGTGGTGGCCGACGAAGTGCGCAATCTGGCGCAGCGCTGCGCCCAGGCGGCCAAGGATACGGCCGCGTCTGATCGAGGAGTCGATCGCCAAGTCCAACGACGGCAAGACGCAAGGTGGATCAGGTGGCCGTCGCGATCCGCGCCATCACCGAGGAAGCCGGCAAGGTGAAGACGCTGGTGGACGAGGTGAACCTGGGCAGCCAGGAGCAGGCGCGCGGCATCGAGCAGATCGGCAAAGCCATTGCGCAGATGGAGCAGGTGACGCAGAAACCGCGGCCAACGCCGAAGAGAGCGCCTCGGCGGCCGAGGAGCTGACCGCGCAGTCGGAGACCATGAAGGACATCGTGGAGCGCTTGGCGGCCATGGTGGGCGGTACCTCCTTAGATGACGGGAGCGCACGGTTAGGCGGCGGTAGCAAGCCAGCGCCTCGCCGTTCTTCAGATGCGGGCTCCTCGGGACCGCTGCCGGTGCTGGCGCACAAAATACAACATCCGGTTGGACAGCCAATGCCGGTCGTCAACAAGAGCGCCATTCCACTGGAAGACGACTTCAAAGAGTTCTAGCCAGGTCTGGCGGCGTTCTGCCGCCCGGCGCGACAGGACAAACTAGCACATGCAACAAGCAGCCGATTCGAAGATGCCCTGGGTGATCGCCCAGTTGAACACGAAACTATTCGCCCTGAATTGCGCGGTGGTAAGGGAAATGGTCATCCTGCCAGAAGTTTGTCTGGTACCCGGCATGCCCGATTACATTCGAGGAGTGATCAATCTCCGAGGACGGGTGACGCCGCTAGTGGATTTACGCCGGCGCCTGGGGATGGTCTCCTCTGAGGATGAAGTCGAGTCGCTGTGCGGGATGGTCGAGCAACGGGCGCAGGATCACCGGCGCTGGGTCGAGGAGCTGAAGAATTCGGTGAGGGAGAAGCGCAAGTTCACCCTGGCCAGAGATCCGCACCAATGCGCGTTCGGAAAGTGGTACGACAGCCAGAAGTCGGAATCTACCCAGCTCTCCGCGTACTTGAAAAGGTTCGACGCACCCCATCAGAGAATCCACGCGCTCGCGGACACCGTGGAAGAGATGGTGGAAGCGGGACACGCGGACCAGGCTCTGACGACCGTCACGGAGGCGGGAAACGGCGCTCTCGCCGAGATGCTGCCGATGTTTACGGAATTCCAACAGATGATCCGCGATACACGTCGCGAGATCGCGGTGGTGCTGCATGGACAAGCGGGCACCTACGCCGTGTCCGTGGATTCGGTCGCCTCAGTGGAACAGTTGGCTGCCGCCGACATGGAGGAGTTGTCCGACACAGGGCTGGAGCAAGGCAACGGCCTGGTTACTTCGGTGGCCAAACGCGGCAAAGGCAACGGATTGGTCTTGATCCTGGCGCCAGAATCGATTCTGGTCCCCGCCACGCAGGCGGAATGGTAGGCGCGCCTATCGCTAGCCGCTACTTGCCGACCACTAAAAGATGAAAGCTGTCCGGCAGGATGCTCGGTCGAGCTTTCTTCCCCGGAGGTGCCTGCGGCGCCGGCCCGTATTCGGCAGCCAGCAGATAGACGCGATGATTCTTGGAATCTACCGTCATGGTGCGCGCGCCGCGCTCGGTGGGGACGTTGTCCACCGTCTCGTACTTGCCGTTCACTTGTTTGACGATGCTCAGCGTTCCATCCCCTCCGTTGGAGCTGAAGGCCAGGCCTAGGCCGGTATCGAATCCCGCGCCGTCGGGGCCCGGACCGATGGGCGGCGTCGCGATCACTTTCAACGTCGGCATGTCGATCACCGCCATCATCTTGTTGTCGCAGGCCGCGAATAGCTTTTTGTCCTTGACGTCGATCGCCAGGCCCGAGGGAGACTCGCATGGCGCGAGCGACATGTGGCGGAGCACGGTGGTTTTGGCCGCGTCGATCTCGATGATCTCGCTCGAATCTTCCAGATTGGCGTAGAGCTTGCCCGTGCCATCCGGCTGACATTCTTCCGGCTTGCCGCCCAGGGGAAACGTCTTGATCACTTCGTTGGTTTTAGGATCGATGGCCGTGGAATCGCTGGAGCGGCCGTTAAAAGTGAAGATGTGTTTGGTCTTCGGCTCGAAGCAGACTGAGTCCGGGTTCCCTCCCGTCTGCGGCTCGCCCACCTTGGCCAGCGTCTTCAGATCGAAAATGGTGACGCTGTTGGATTGGCCGTTAGTGATGAATCCCTTGCCGAATTCCGGCGCGAGCGCAATGCCGTGCACGCCGTGCAGTTGCGCGATCTGACCGACCACTTTGCCCGCTTTCGGATCCACGACTTCGACTAACGTGCCGTGCGATGCGTATACGCGGTCGGCATTCGGGTCGACCGCCAGGTAATCCCAGCCGCCCGTACCGCCGATCTTGATTTTCCCAATCACCTTGAAGCCTTCGGCGGCGAACGCCGCGGCGATCACGAGCAAGCCTGCCAGCAACAGTTTCTTTGTCATAGTTATTGCTCCTTTTCGATTTCAGTTCCGGCCTCCGGCATAAAAACGAACCGCCGGCGTGACTACCAGAGAGAGAACCATCGAGGCTAGAATGCCTCCGATTACCGCGATGGCCAAAGGTTGCAGCATTTGAGAACCAGCGCCCACCGCGAAAGCCAGCGGAAGCATCCCGGCCACGGTAGCGAGCGCGGTCATCATGATGGGGCGCAGACGGCGCTCTCCGGCGCGGATCATGCTTTCCTCGGGCGCGGCGCCTTCAGCGCGGAATTTCTGATCCGCGTCCAGCAGCAGAATGCCGTTCTTGGCCACGATGCCCACCACCATGATCAGCCCCATGAAGGACGAGAGATTAAAAGTCGTGCGCGTGATCAGCAGCGCCAGGAAGACGCCGCAGGTGGAGAGCAGCGCGGACGACAGCACGGCAATGGGCGCCGCGAAATCGCCGAATTCGAATAACAGCACCATGAACACCAATACGATCGCCAGCGCCAGCACGAACACCAGATCATGAAAGGATTTCTGCTGCTCCTGAAATTGGCCGCCGTACTCGACCCGGATGCTGGGCGGAAGGTTCGATTCCGCCACGGCCTTCTGAACCTTGGCCATGCCGTCGCCTAAATTAATGCCTTCAAAACGCGCGGTCACGTCGACCGAGCGCTGCAGATTCTCGCGAATGATTTCGGTCTGGCCGGGGATCTCGGTCAGGGTGGCCAGCGAGCCGATGGTTGCGGTCTTGCCGGAGCCGCTTACGATCAGGGTGTTGCGCATGGAGTCGAGCGTTCGTCGCGCGGAAGGTGGGAATTGCACGCGGATGGTATAGGAACGGTCGTTCAGGACGACGGGGGCGGAAGCCGGTTCGCCCTGCAGCATCGCGCTGGCATCCAGCTCCACTTCCTGAGGAGTGAAACCGGCGCGCGCGGTGACCACCGGATCGACGTTGAATGTCACGGCCGTTCCGCTGGTGGTGTTTTCGATGCCATCCTCGATGTCCACCACGCCGGGGATTTTCTTGATGGCGCTCGCTTCCACCGGCGCCCAGTGGCGCAGCAGATCGGCGTCTTCAGAAAAAAGCTTGATGACCACCGGTTGGGGCGCGCTGGTCAAATCGCCGATCATGTCCTGCAGAAGCTGCGGAAATTCGACGTCCAGCGTCGGCTCGGCCTGCGTGATTTTGGCGCGCACGGCGGCGATTACCTGGTCGCCCGATCGGGTTCGTTCGTTCGGTCCCGCTTTGACGCCGAACCATCTGGACCAGAACGGCGCCATCGGTTTCAGCTTCACGCTGATGTCGCCCTGGTTCGCTTCCGTAACAGCGGCCAAGCCGAGCTGCAGGCCCGTCCGGCGCGCGGTACTCGAAACTTCGGGCGTCTCACGCAGGATTTTCTCCACCTGGCTGATGACCCGATTCGTGGTCGCCAAAGAAGCGCCGGGCGGCATGTTGTAGTCGACGATGAAGCCGCCTTCGTCCATGGCGGGCAGCAGGTCCGAACCGGTGTGGGTGTAGCAGAGGTACGATCCCGCGATCAAGACGATGGTGAAAAGAACCAGCGCCAAGGGATGCTCCAGGGCGAAGCGCAGCGTCCGCTCATACGCCTTCATGAGCCAAGCCGGAACACTCTCGTGCCTGGCGGGCCCGGATGCGCCAGGGCGTCTGTTGCGCAGGAAGTAATGGCTGAGTGTCGGCGTCCAGGTAAGCGCCAGAGCCAGCGAAGTGAGCAAAGCCATTCCCACCGTGATGGCCAGCGCCCGGAAGAAGACGCCGGTCACGCCCGTGATGGAGATCAGCGGCAGGAAGACCACGATGGGCGTGATGGTGGAACCCACCAGCGGAACGCGGATTTCGCGGATGGCGCTGCGGATGGCGTCGGCGCGCGATTGGCCCGAGTCGCGATGCATCACGATGTTCTCCACCACCACGATTGCGTCGTCGATCACCAAGCCGACGGCCGCGGCCAGCCCGCCCAGCGTCATCAAGTTGAAGCTCTGCCCCACCAGACGCAGCGCGATAAATGTGACGCCGATGGTGGCCGGAATCACCAGCCCTGCCACCAGCGAGGTCCCCCAGTCTCTGAGGAAAAGCACCATAATGAGCGACGCCAGGATCAGGCCCAGCAGAATCGCATCGCGCACGCTTTTGATGGCGGCGTCCACTAGCTCGGACTGATCGTAAAACGTGTCGATCTGGACTCCGCGGGGAAGGCTCTTCTTCAAATTGGCGATTTCACTGTGCACCGCGTTGGCAACGTCCACAGTGTTGCTGTTGGGCTGCCGGTAAATATTGAGCAGAACCGCCGGCTTCCCATTGGCCGTCACTACCGTGTAGACCGGCATGACGGAATTATTCACCCTGGCGACATCGTCGATGTGCACGGCTGCGCTGGCCGGCGTGGTCTTGACGACGATGTTTCCGATATCGCCTAGACTCTTGGCTTGCCCGCTCATCAGAGTGAGCACCAGTTGATGATTGGTCTCGATCAGGCCGGGCGAATCGATCATGTTGCTGCGCGCCACGGCGTCCAGAATATTCGGAATAGTCACGCCCGCCTGGACCAGCTTGGCGGGATCCGGCTGGATTTGAAACTCGGGGACCTGCCCGCCTTGCACCACCACCGATGAAACTCCGGCGGCGCGGTTCAGGCGCGGTTTCATGTGGTAATTCGCGAGTTTCCCAAAGCGTGGTTTGAGGAATGCGATCGGAAGTCAGGCTGTAGCCAAGAATTGGAAACGCCGCAAACGTCAGGCGATTGGCGGTGAGCTGCGTGTTGGCGGGAAGCGTGGGCTGAATCCGCGCCATTGCCGCGTTCACCAACTGCAGGGTCAGGTTCATATCGACGTTCCAGTTGAAAAACAGATCGATCTCCGCGCTGCCGCGGCTGGTGATCGAGGTAACCTGATTCAAGCCCGGGCACCGTGTTGACGGCTTCTTCCAATGGTTTAGTGACGGTGACCAGCATCTGGTCGATGGGATAAACGCCCACGTCGGCGCCCACCACGATGCGCGGAAAATCGGTGCTGGGGAAAACTGCGACGGGAATCGAAAAGGCCAGGTAAACGCCCACCGCGACCAGCGTCAGGATCACGAAGATGATCGGCTTGCCGTGACGCGCGGTCCAGTGCAGCGTTTCCCCGCCCGCGCTAGTAGGCGGAAGTGTGGAAAGCTGGCTCATTTTCCTTGCGGTTTCGCCTGATCTTTTGGAGCGCCCTTCTGCTGCTTGCCCGGGGCCGGCGCTTCAGGGGCGTTGTCATCTTCGTCCTCGTCGGACTCTTCGACGGCGGTGGTGACGATTTTCACCTTGGCCTTGTCGTCCAGCCCCAGTCCGCCCACCACCACCACCTCTTCGCCGGGATTGACGCCGCTCAGAATCTGGACCTGATCGCCCTGGCGCACGCCCAGCGTGACGGTACGCTTGTGCGCGACGATTGTCGGGAGAGACCGTGAGAACGGCAGTGCCGCCTTCTTCGCCCGGAAGGATAGCGGCCACTGGAACAACGGTTGCAGCCTTGTAGACCTCGGTCGCAATCGCGGCGTGCATCGCCATTCCGGGCTTGAGCCGCTCGCCGGGATTGTCGATCAGAATCCACACTTGCACGGTGGTGCTGTTGGGATCCGTGGCGGGACTCACCACCGTAACCTTGCCTTGCACGTCTTCCTTGCTGTCAGGTTGCGTGAGCGCGGCGGTCTGGCCCACTTTCACCGCCGAGGCTTCCCCTTGAGGAACGTCGACACGCGCCACAACGCGCGAGATGTCCACGATGGTGAGCAGTGGCGACCCGGCGTTAGCCATCTCTCCGACATTGATAGGACGGTCGGCCACGATGCCCGCGATCGGGCTGGTGACGCGCGAGTAAGCGACCTGGGTTTCTTGGGAATCCAGATGCGCCTGGGCGGATTGCACCTGCGCGGCGGCGCCTTTGATCTGCTCTTCTTTGGCCACCGATTGCAGTGTTCTCAGATGCTCCTGAGCCGCTTGTAGCTGGCTCTCGGCCTGCGAATACGTGACTCGCGATTCGTCCACCAGGCGCTGTGCCAGCGCGCCCTCTTCGAACAACTGCTCACGGCTGTCCAGAACTTTTTTGGCATTATCGCGCGCCGTGCGGGCCGAATCCACATCGGTCTGGGCCTTGACCACCGAATCCGGGACCGTGGCGCCTTCGGTAGTGCGCAGATTGGATTCGGCCTGCACGACGGCGCCTTTGCTTTCGTTGGCGGCGGCGATCAGGTCGCCATTTTCGAGCACCGCCAGGAGCTGTCCTTGCTTGACGTGATCGCCGCGATTCACGTAAAACTTCTGCACCGGCGCCGTGATCTTGGGAATCAGGCTGGCTTGATTCAGCGCGAACAGCGCTCCATCGCCGGCCACGATGCGCTGGATGGTGGCTTGCGTTACCGCCGTGACTTGCACCGGCGCCGGCGTCTCGGTTTCCTTTTCTTCAGGCTTGCTGCAGGCAGCCAGGAAAAGCACAGGAACGGCCAGGACGTAGAGCTTGTGCGGCATGGTTTAAAAATTCCCAGTCAGCGTTTGGAGGTTGGCGATTGCGAGCCGATAGCGCACCATACCGTCATCGTACGCGTTCCGGGCCTGGATCAGAGCGGTTTGCGCATCCACCAGCTCGAGAATGGTGGCCTCGCCGGCCTGATAGCGCAGCGTATTCAGACGCAGGCTTTCGGTGGCCAGATCCACCGCGCGGCGCAGCAGCTCCACTTGTTGCCGAGCAACCTGCGCTTCGTCGTAGAAACCCTGCAGATTTCTGATCAGCGTTCGCTGGGTGTTGCTGAGATCGACAGCGGCCTGTTCGTGCTTGAGTTCAGCCTGTCGTACCTTGCTGCGGCGCACGCCCCAGTCCCAAACGGGAATGTTTAAAGTGGCGTCCACCATGTAGCCGAGCGTAGGTACGGGGCCAAGATCCAGATACGCCCGGTCGATGCTGTGCAGTGCGATGGCGTTGGCTTCCAGGCCATAGATGCCGTCCACGCCGAGGGTCGGCAGGTAAGCCTGGCGCGCGATGGTGACATCCAGGCTGGCGGCGCGTAAGGCCTGCATGGCGGCGTTCAGGGTCGGGTTCTCGCGCGCGGCCATGGTCTCGACGTCGGGAAGCGGCGGGAGCGCGGGCGCGAGATCCAGATCGTCGACGATCGAGAAATTCTCATTGAAATCGCGGTACACCAAAACCGCCAGATCCAGCCGCGCGTTCTCCATGGCCAGTTGAGCATCGTTGAGCGCCTGCTGTTGACCGTTCTGCTGCAGTTGCGACTTGACGACGTCGCTGTGCGCGACCTCGCCGCCGCGTTCCAGATCCTGGCTGATGGTGAGCGCGTGCTGCGCCTCCGCCAGCGCTTGTTGGGCAATGGCGTACTTGCGCTGCGCGACGATCAGGCCGTAGTAAGCTTTGATGACCGTGGGGGCAAGGCCGCGCCGCGCAATTTCTACTTTGGCTCGCGCCAGCGCTTCGGCTGCGGAAGCGCGTTCAAGGCCGGTGCGCTTAAGCGTGCCGGGCGAAAGATCCTGATGAACGACAGCCCATTCCCGGTAGACATGCACGCCGTCGTTGGTCACGAATTGGCTGGTAGGAATTTTACCGTTGCCCTGCGTACCGATGTACTCGGAACGGCCGGAGACCGTAGGGTACACCGCGGCGCGGGCTTGCAAATAATCTTGCCGGGCAACCGCCGCATCGGTGGCCGCGGCCGCGAGCGTCGGATCGTTCTTCGCCGCTAAGTCAAGGGCGTCTTTCAAGGTGATGGTAGCGGGTGGTTGTTCACTAGGCTTCGGCTGGAAAGAAAAAGTACTGGGCTGAGAAAAACTCAGATGCGCGCTGCTCAGAACGAATACGACGCCCAATAAACGACGATGCATGACGGCTCCTGGCATAGTGACACCAATCAAGAACCTAACAATACAACCTTAAAATTGGCTTAAAGTGCGCAGCTTGGGCGGCTGCTCCCGTATCCTAAGAGCAAGGACGAGCATGCGCATTCTGCTGGTCGAAGACGATCGCGAAATCGCCGGCTATATCGGCCGGGGCCTGGAAGAAGAGGGCAATCGCGTTACGGTGTGCTTTGACGGAGCGTCCGGTCTCCGGGCGGCGCAGAGCTCCGCTTTCGACATTGTCGTGCTGGACGTGATGCTGCCGTTTCTGGACGGCTTTGAAGTGACTCGCCGTCTGCGGTCCGAAAAAATCTCAACGCCCATTGTCTTGCTGACCGCCAGGGATGCGCCGCGGGACGTGGTGCGCGGTTTGGATGCCGGCGCGGACGACTACCTCACCAAACCGTTCTCCTTTGAAGTGCTGCTGGCCCGGCTGCGCGCACGTACTCGCATGGCACCCGCGGACGGGCGCACCAAGCTGCAATATGCCGATCTGACCATCGACCTGGAATCGCACCAGGCCTGGCGCGGCAAAACGCCGCTGAATCTCACTCGAACCGAGTTTGCCATCGTGGAAAGCTTGATGCGCGCCTCGGGCCGAGTGGTCACCAGGCCGCGCCTCATTGAGACCGTGTGGGGCGCAGAACGAGAAGTGGGCAGCAACAACCTGGATGTGTTCATCCGTTTCCTGCGCGTCAAGATCGATGGACCGCGCCAGCCCCGGCTGATTCAAACCGTGCGCGGCATCGGGTACTGTCTGCGGGAGGAGGCGTCGTGAGATTCAGCTCCATTCGCTTCCGGCTGGCGGCCTGGTATTTCGTCTCGTTGGCCGTGATCCTGGCGCTCTTCGCCGTGGGCGCGTGGATAGCGATGCGGGCCAGCGTGCGGGAAGCGGTGGATCACGATCTCAGGCAGCGCATTTTGGATGTGCGCCAATTCATCGGACAAGAGCTGGACTCCGGTATGGCTGAGCTGCTGGAGGAATTGCAGGAACATTCGCTGCTGGGCCTGGGAGGCGGGTTGCTGCAATTGTCGGATGGCGGCGGCCGCGTTCTTTTCCGGTCCGGACGCCTCAAGAACACGCCGCTCGATTTGGTAAAGCCCGCGCCCGGCGATATGAGTGTCCGTTACGCTTCCCGGCTGGCTGCAAACTCGCCGGTGCGTGTGGCATCTCAAACGGTCGAGGTCAAGGGCCGGCGTTTCCTCATTCAAGTGGCCGAACCGCTGCATGAGTTTGACGAGTCGCTCGAACGCTTCGAAACAGGGTTGCTGATCCTGGCGCCGTTTTTCCTGCTGCTCGCCAGCGCCGGCGGTTTCTGGATGAGCAGCCGCGCGCTCGCGCCAGTGGACCGTATCACGCAGGATGCACGTGCCATCAGCGTCACCAACCTCTCGGCACGCCTGGAAATTCCGCCCGCTAAGGATGAATTACAGCGGCTCACGCAAACGCTGAACGAGATGCTGGACCGCGTCGAGGCCGAAGTGAAGCGCATCGTCCAATTCACCGCCGATGCGTCGCATGAGTTGCGGGCGCCACTCACGCTGATTCATACCGCGGCCGAGTTTTCGCTGCGGCGCGAGCGGACGCGCGAAGACCTGGTAGACGCCATGCGGAAAATCGTCCGGGAATCCGAGCGCACCGCGCGCCTGGTGGACGACCTGCTGTTACTGGCGCGAGCGGATTCCAACACGCACGAATTGCGCCTGGCTCCCACCGATATCTCCTCCACCGGGCGCGACGCGGCCGAGCTCGCGGCCACGCTGGCACGCGCCAAGAATATCCAGGTGTCGGCCGACATTCCGCGCGATCCGCTGATCGTGGCGGGTAACGAACAGTTGCTGGAGCAGCTCTGGCTAATCCTGCTGGATAACGCCGTGAAGTATACGCCTCAAGGCGGGCAAATCCGCTTTGCCATGCAGGCCGTGAATTCGCACCTGGAGACCACGGTGGCCGACACGGGAATCGGCATTGCGCCGTCCGACCTGCCGCATGTGTATGACCGCTTCTGGCGCGCCGATAAAGTGCGCTCGCGCGATGCGGGCGGCGCCGGGTTGGGGCTTTCGATCGCCCGCTGGATCGTCGAAAGCCATCATGGAGAAATCGAGATCGCTTCCGAGGCTGGCCGCGGTTCGCAGGTTACCGTGCGATTTCCGCTGGCCAAGTCATGAACGCTTCAGAAATCTCAAGTAGAACGCTCCGAACACCAGGACAATACCTATGTTCACCATCAGCCGTTCCCAGAACCGGTTCCTGAAGAACAGGATATCCACACCGACCACGACAGCTGCCATCAGCACGATGTAAAGCGCGGCCGTTGCGTTTCTCGCCATAGCAGTTCAGACAGTCAAGGTTTCGTGACTCTGGCGCTGCGCGCCGGTTTGAGGTCGAGCCCGAACGACGGTTTGTCGCGGGTCCCTGAGATCTGGATGGGGATCACGGCCCCTGCGTCCTTCTTGCTAAAGATCGGATTGAGAGCCTTCAACAGAAAGGATTTGAAGCCGGTGGTGGTTTGAGATAGCTTGGCTTCCAGGGCTGCGGTGCCGTGGAAGTCCATGGACTCGCTGGCGAGCTCGTAGCGTCCGTTCAACCCTATCCGGACGCCAGGAACGCGGAACGAGAGCCGAGGAAACGTCATGACACCATTGGCTAAGTGGAACTGGCCCGCGAAGTCCGAAGCTACGGTGTCGGCGGGCGGATCATCTGGCTCGCCTTTGCCGCGGTGGCTCAGTTCGTTAACTTTCTCCTGAACGTTAAGTTCGGAAAAATGCGCGGAAGCGACCGTGAATTCTCCATCCAGCCTGGTCTTTTGGGCGACGTCGACGTCACCCGGAGGAATGACGAGCTTAGCGTGAAAACTGACCGCTCCGGTCATAGACGGCTTGCGGCCCTTGGTGGCCAAGTGGAGCATGTCTTCCAGCCGGCCTCGCTCCACGACAATATCGAGCGAAACAGTTTTGCCTGGGAATGCCTTGTTGCCGGCCACGTTCCCGCGCGCGGTGACCGCTGAGCGGCCGAACTGACCCGTAACGGGCTGGAGCATGGTGTCGCCGTCGGTCCCATCGATCACGGCTTGATATTGGGTGGTCAGGTGAACCGGATTGCCGCTGACCTTCAAAGTGAAGTTGGGCGTGTCGGTTTTCCCTTGAGCCTCGATCCGCTCCAGCACGCCGCGATAGTTTCCGGTGGATGACAGCGTGCCCGCTATGCCCGGGAACACCGATAAGTCGGCGTTCTTGAAAGTGTAGGAGCCCTGGACGGGCGTTTGGCTCGGTTCTTCGGCGTCCCACGGTCCGAATTTTCCGGTCGATTCGATTTCGCCGGGCGGTTTGGCGTTCGTCAGAATGGCGTGAAATGTCATCGCTCGCGTGGGGCTTGCGCCGGTTAGCGTAAGCTTGCGAATCTGCCAGACAAGCGGCTCCTTTTTCGGATCCTTGGGAAGGGTCCTGACCACGGCGCCGTCGGCTTGAATCTCATCGATTACGAAGGCTCGGGATGGCGACGATGATTGCTTGTGCTGGTCGCTGCGCTCAGATTTTGGCGGCACTTGAACTTCCAGGCCCTCCAAACGCACGCGCCGAATGTGGCCGGCCAACGCGGAAAGCAGGTTCGCATCGGCCGTGAATTGGCGAACCGTGATCAGCGGCGGCAGGTCCGTGCGCCCGTGATATCGGAGAGTCAGCCCGTCGCCGGATACATGCACGCTGGGGAAGACGGAGATCGACAGGTTTTTCAAATCGAGATTGCTCGCGAAATTTTCGCGCAGCGCGCTCATGGCACGTTCGCGCGCCAAGTGGGAGAGTGTCCCGTTGAGCGCGAATCCGGCTGCGATCAGAATGACGACGACTCCAGCGCCGATGAGGGCCCATTTCGTCAGTGGCCGGGTGCGTCGGACGGTGCTCACAGTGCTCATCGCCCGAGATTTAAGCAATCCACGCACCAGAATCAAATCAAGTCGCTGCCCAGTCGGTTTGGAAAGGCACGATCAGTTGTAACGCGTAATAACTACCGGCTCACAGCGGCGATTTACTTGTGCTGAGTTTCCCAGTCGTACTGAATCTGGGGATCGTCGTATGGAATGCGGCCTTCGTCCTGCGGATCGTAGAAACGATCAGTGACGTAGACCAGCAAAGCGGGCGCGGTGCCGATCACTTTGTAGCCGTGGCCGACGCCGGGAGGAACCAGCAGCTGCCAGGGCCGCAGCGCACCCAAGTACAAAGTGTTGCGCGCGCCGAAGGTCGGAGATTGCTTGCGAAGATCCACCAGCGCCACTTGCAGCATGCCTCCCACCGGCACCCAGCAGTCGGTCTGGCGGCGGTGGAAATGAAATGCTTTGATTGTGCCCGGGTAGCTCAGAGCCGCCGACACCTGCGTGCTTTCCTTGAGGAAAATGCTGGGCCAGGCCCTGTCCCATACGAAGGACTTCCAGAAAATAGCCGCGATCGTCCGGCCAGATCGCGAGCGTCTGCGCGCGCACTCCGGCGATCAGGTCCTTGGAATCGGCTGAGACAATCAGCTTGCCGATGCCCTTTTCGCAGGTCGGCGTCGCCAGCTCCAGATCCGCTTGAACGGGCGCGCTCATAGGCTGGTTTGCGGGACCGATTCGGTCTCTTCGTCCGCCTCCGATGCAGTGGACGGACGGCTGCGCGCCACCAGATTTCCGGCTCGCAGCAAAGAATCGAACGTGCCGGCGTCAGTCCACCAGCCTTCCAGATGTGCGTAGGTCATGCTTCCTTCGCGGATGTAAGCATTGTTGACGTCGGTGATTTCCAGCTCGCCGCGGTGGGAAGGAACCAGCGTGCGGACCTTGTCGAACACGGTGCCGTCATACATATAGATTCCCGTGACGGCGTAGTTCGATTTCGGCCGCTTGGGCTTTTCCTCGATTCCAACGATACGCCCGTCGCGAATTTCGGCCACGCCGAAGCGCTCGGCATCGGGGACTTCTTTCAGCAGGATTTTGGCGCCCACTTTCTGATTGCGAAAATCGTCCACGGCCTGGCGGATGTTGCCTTCGATGATGTTGTCGCCCAGGACGACGCAGATGCTCTTGCCGTCGGCGAAATGCTCGGCCAGCGCCAGCGCATCGGCGATGCCGCCTTCGCCTTCCTGATAAGTGTAGTCCAGATGTTTCAGGCCGAACTCGCGGCCATTGGCCAGCAGGCGCAGGAAATCGCCCGAATTGCGGCCGCCGGTGACGATCAGAATGTCTCGAATGCCCGCATCCACCAGGGTCTGGATCGGGTAGTAAATCATGGGCTTGTCGTAAATCGGCAGCAGGTGCTTGTTGGTGATCTTGGTCAAGGGAAACAAGCGGCTGCCGGTACCGCCCGCCAGCACGATGCCCTTCAAAAGGCCACCTCAATGTTTCCGATTGGCATTACATTCATGATACACGGGGGCGTGGCCGCGAACGCCATGTTAGAATCGATTCCGCCATGCAGACTTATCGTTGGGACAAGGTCGAGAATGAACAACTGAGTGCGTCGATTTCGCGCCAGGTAATTCATGCCGAGACGATGACGCTGGCGAGAATCTCTCTGAAGAAGGGAGGCAGCGTGCCGGAGCACAGCCATCATAACGAGCAGATCTCTACGGTGGAGCGCGGCGCGCTGAAATTCGTCCTAGCCGGCGTGGAGAAGGTAGTGGGGCCGGGCGAAATTTTGCGGATTCCGCCGCATGTGCCGCACAGTGTGGAAGCGCTGGAGGACTCGGTGGCGCTGGATTTGTTCTCGCCTCGCCGGGAAGATTGGATTCGCGGGGACGACGCGTATTTGCGCAAGTGAGCTGAGCCGGTCACTTGACCGCCAGGGTCGCGTCCAGCGGCGCTCCGGTGCGGCGGCTGTCGATTTTCGAAAAGCCGGCGGCCTTCAATAGAGCTTCGTACTCGGCCGCCGAACGCTCGCGGCCTTCCGTTACGATCAGCATGTTCAACGACTGCATGTGCGCTGGGATATTGTGTTCGTCCAGCAGGCGCTCGGCAACCAGCAGTCCGCCGCCCTCGGGCAACGCGGCATAAATCTTGGCCAGCAGCATGCGAATCTTCTCTTCCGACCAATCGTGCAAGATGCGGCCCAGGCTATAGAGATCGGCGTCGGGCAGTGGGTCATTGAAAAAATCGCCGGCGATCGTGCCAGGGTACAGTCGCCCGACGGCGGGCAGATCGAAGACCGCTGTTTGGAGGTTCGGATAGCGATCGTGCGCGGCTTCCGCGAGATGGCCGCTACCGCCTCCGAGATCGACCAGGCGGCGGAATCGGCTCAGATCGAAGGCCGCGACGACCGCCGGCGAAGTGATTTTTCCGAAGCCGTGCATGCCGCGCTGGAAGTCGCGCATGGCTTCCGGAGTGCGGAAGAAGTGGGAAAAGATGGGGCCATCCAGACCGAAGGTTTGTTTCCAGCGGTGTGTTCCTTCGCGTACGGCGTCTTCGAGATGGGCCCACATCAAATAGAGCGCGCTGTTGGAATAGCGGATGTAACCGGTCAGTGTGTCGGGGCTGTCGGAGCGCAGGTACCTTTCAGCGGCGGCGCTGTTGACGTACCGCTCGCCTTGTTTTTCGAGCAGTCCCAGCGCGACACAGGCATCCAGCAAGCGGCCAAGCTCCTTCAAATCCGCCGGACGCTGGCCGTCAAAAATGCCCAGCTCGACTGCGGCGAACATGGTCTTCGAGCGGCGGAATGCCTCGATCAAGTCAAGAACGACGTTGTTTGAAGTGGTCATAGCCGATTGGTGGAACTGGTTTGCCTTGGTAAGTGACGCGGCCAGGTTTTCCTTCGATCATTGTGCCAATGCGAATGCCGGGTACACGGCGGCGCGGCGACGCGGTGTATAGCAACTCGTAATCTTCGCCGTCATGCAGAGCTTTTTTCAATGTTGCGCCGCGGAGCAGGGGAACCGAATCGAGCCGCGCCTCGACCCTCGATGCCAATGCCAGACGATGCAGATCGAGCGCGAGGCCGTCGCTGATATCCATACACGCGGTCGCTTTGCCAAGCAAATTGCGGCCGAGATCGAGGTGCGGCATTATAAAGGGTTTGTTGCGCCATCCGCCGAGAGGACCTGAAACGTAAATTAAGTCGCCAGCGCGTGCTCCCGAGCGTAAAAGCGCTTTGCCCTTTGGGACTGATCCGCAGATCAGGAGATCCGCGACAACTTCACGCGCGTGCGAAAGGTCGCCGCCGGCCAGCGCCGTCTTGGTTCTGCGTAGCAGTCTTTCAACGCCACGGTAAAAGCCATCGATCCAGCGCTCATCGGTCCAAGGCGCCAGGGCTAAGGAGATCAGACAATAAAGCGGCGTTCCGCCCATGGCCGCGATGTCGCTCAGGGCGCGCGCGACCGCTCGATAGCCGATCTGTTCGGCACTCGATGCCCGCGTGAAGTGGACGCCTTCGATGCTGAAATCGGCGGTGAACAGCAGGTCCACGCCAGGGGGAGATCGAACGACCGCGCAGTCGTCTCCGATGAGCGGCCAGCGGCGCGCCAGTTTGTGCGTGAGCGTATCTTCGTTCACGAGACGTTGGCAGGCTCGGCCGCCGTGACCACCAACCCGGACGGCAGTTCTTCGCCGAAGATTTTGCCGAGGTCCTGGTCCGCTTCGCCTTCGAGCGCCGGAATCAGGGATGCGGGAATGCTGCCGCGGATCAGGTCTCGAGTGGCCGGCGACAGATCGCGCGTGGCGTCGCCGGTGCGGCGCGCGATCGCGACTACGGCGTCTTCGGACTTAGGAACCTTGAGCAGCGCTTCCACCCAGCGCGTGGCTGCTGGGACCGGCAGGACTTGATTGATCGGCCCGTAAAATAGCTTGCGAGCACCGAGGCGCGAGAGGCACCACAGGCCGGTTTCGACGATCTCGCCGCGCTTGATCTGCGCGATCAACGAGTCGCCGAGCTGCGTTTTGGTTTGCAGCGGGAGCAACTCCAGGCTGGCCGCGGCGCGCCACATCTCGCGCATTAGACTGTTGTTCAGACGCGGACGCTTCCCGGGCTTGGGCAGCAGCACCGGTGAAAGGCGTTGGAAGATATCTACCTGCTGGTTCTTGTTGAGGCCTCCGGCAACACGGCCCCAGAAGATCCACCAATCGATTTCGTTCTGCACCTGGTTGGGGAATTGCAAACCGGCGGCGTAGATGCGGCGCGCTTGTTCGATGCGGAAATCGTCGGCCGGGAATCCAAAGCCGGGGCGAAGCGTAAGCCCGCACAGATTGAGCCAGCGCAGCTCGAAGGCGGCGGATTTGCGGCGGCCCTCGGCCAATTCCAGCATGCGATCCGCCAAGCGTCGAATGGTGCTCAAAGGCCAGGAATTGCGGCCGAGGCCCAGCGTCTGTTCGAGTCTGGCTGGAAGCTCTTCAGGGGCGAGACTGCCCGCGCTGAAGGTCTCGTTGAGCAGGGCTTCCGCGCGCGATAGCGCCTCATCGCTAACGACGGCCGCGGGTTTCGAAGCCGGTGCGGCTGCTGTTTTGCGCAATTCGAACTGCAAGCGCCAGCGATGCTCGCTGATTTTCGAATCGGCCCAGACTTCCAGCGTGCCCACTTCGGTGAGATGCGCGCGCAGCTTCACCGGAACCAGGCGCTCGCCGGATTTTCCGAAGCGGATCACTGCGTTCAGCGGCGCGTGCAGGTGCAGATCGTCGATCGCCGGCAGCATATCGGCCACGCGGTCATCCACGCGCGTCAGCGAGCTGTACAGACGAAACGAAACCGGCTTGTTGGCCACCAGGTGCAGATCCTGGCTGTCGAGTTCGATGGTCTGGCCTTCTTCGGCGCCGCGCGGAACCAGGCAAACAGCTTCCTTCTCGCCGATGCCGACGTAATACGCGCGTGGGAGTCCGCCGCGAACCAGCAAGCCAGCGCCAGTGGCCTTGACGTAGGAGTAATACGCCGCGCCGACCGCGACCGCCAGATCGAGATCGCGATTTTCCAAGATCAGCGGGCGATGGCCGTACCAGCGCTCCATGACATCGGCGACGCGCTGCTGGCAGATCTCGGGAATGAAGAATCCGCCGTTGAACAGAATCGCGTCCGGCTTGGCGTTTTCATTGGCGCTAAGAAACGCTGCCAGATGCTTTGTGATGGCCGGATCGGAGACGTAGGGCAGGCCGAGTTCGCGGAACAGGCTGCGCTTTTCATCCGCCGGCTTGTCGTCGAGATTGCAGAAGGGCAGGAAACCTTCCAGCGCCAATTCCAGCGCTTCTTCACGCAGGATTTCGGTCTTGAGCGTGCCGCCGATCAACGACGATCCGGCGCCCAGGACCGTAATCTCAACCTTCTTGAGATTCGCATCCGCCAGCATGCGTTCCTTGGCCGCGGCGCATTGGCGGCGTAACGCGCTGCGCTGGCGAATAGAAAGCTGGGTATTCAGTTTCGATTCCACCAGCCATGCCAGAGTTAGGTCGAGATTGTCGCCGCCCAGGAGCAGGTGCTTGCCGACAGCGGTGCGGGTGAACTCGATGCGGTCGCCATCGCGATTGACTCGAACCAGCGTGAAGTCGCTGGTGCCGCCGCCCACGTCGCAAACCAGAACGAGCTGTCCGTCGAACAGGCTTTTCTGCGACTGCGCCAGATGATTGGCGATCCAGGAATAAAACGCCGCCGCCGGCTCTTCCACCAGCGTGAGCTTTTCGATACCAGCCTCGCGCGCGGCCTGGACGGTCAATTCACGAGCCTCTTCGTCGAACGAAGCCGGAACAGTAAGGACAATATCCTGCGCGGCCAGCGGCGTGTCGGGATGCGTCTGATCCCAAGCGTCGCGGATATGCGCCAGCACAGCCGAGGAAACTTCCACCGGCGACAGCACGCGCCCTGCCTCCTGAGCGTCCCAGGGAAGAATCTTGGCGGTGCGGTCCACCTCCGGATTCGACAGCCAGGACTTGGCCGAGTGCACGGACTTGGTTGGAATCAGCGCGCCCTGCTCGCGCGCGTAGGCCCCGACGTAAGTCTGGTCGCCCAGAAAAAGAAACGAGGGCAGGGTGCGTCGTGGCTCGATCTGGCCGGGCGCGATGTATTGCGGGATTTCGAGAACCTTGATTTCCGGATAATCGGGCAGCTCGCCCTGAACCGGCTCAATGTAGGCCAGCGCGGAGTTGGTGGTGCCGAGGTCGATGCCGACGTTCATCGCGGCCGGCTACTCGATTTCCACTTCGGCCGGAGCCAGAATGGAAACGCTCTGGCCGGGCGAGAGCGGCGGAAGATCGACCTTTTCGGCGCGCCAGCCTTTGTGACGAAGCAATCCGCCCTGGGCCTTGCCTTTGACGGGCACGTTGCCGAGCAGCTTCACCGTGGCTGGGTCGTTGGTTTCGAGCTTTGTAAAGCTGCCCTCGACGGCGTCGATGACGGGCGTCAGATGCAGGTAGCGAGTCAGCGATTCGCGGCTTTGGTCGTGCAGCGTGCGCACGGCCGCGCCCACCTGATCGTCTGAATAAGCGGAGATGTCCTCCATCAGGAAGTCGATGAGGCGCGAATCACGCTGCAGAATGCCCAAGATCTGGAGCGCTCCGTCGGAAGGGCGCGCCTGGGGTGGTGGTGGCTTGGGCGCGGCGGGCTGGGTCTTGGGTGCGCCAAATCCCAGAGCCTGCGCGATGTCACTGGGAATTTTGCCGGTAAAAAGTATTGCAAAAAAGCTGCGGAACGCTAGTACAATCCTGCTCAAAGTGTGCCCCTAAACTCTAGGATACACTGGCGATGGAACGCGCTGGATGGAATGGATACCGATTTGCAGGTTTTTTATAGCCGTGTTTCGTCTATTCAAGAATCGCCGGGATGCTGGAGTCCAGTTGGCCGCGAGGCTAACGGCTTACGCTAACGATGCCACCGTGCTGGTGCTGGGGCTGCCGCGCGGCGGCGTGCCGGTGGCGTATGAAGTGGCGCAGGCGTTGGGCGCGCCGTTGGATGTTTTTGTGGTCCGCAAGCTGGGCGTGCCGGGACATCGGGAGCTGGCCATGGGAGCGATCTCGAGCGGAGGCGTTCGCGTTCTAAATCAGGACGTGCTGCGCGCTTTGAATATTTCGAGTGCCATGATCGAGATGGTGGTTGCGCAGGAGCAGATCGAATTGGAACGGCAGCAGCGAGCCTATCGGGGCGATGCATCGTTCCCGTCGCTAACCGGGCGTACGGTTATCGTGGTGGATGACGGGCTCGCCACTGGGTCCACCATGCGGGCGGCGGTGCGGGCGCTCAGGCAAAGCAATCCGGCGCGCATCATCGTGGCCGCGCCGGTGGCCGCGGCGGAGACCTATCGCAGCCTGTCCAAAGAAGCTGACGAAGTGGTGTGCTGCGAAGTGCCGGAAACTTTCTACGCGGTCAGCATGTGGTACGAGGAGTTCGATCAGACTTCCGATCAGGAAGTGCGGGAGCTGTTAGAAGCCGCGCCTGACGCGGCGCCATCGCGTTAGTCACTTTCGAAACAGAAGCGCGCCCAGGGAGGCCTTATGAACCAACCCAAGATGAGTGGAGGCGCAGGGCTTGCTATCGAGCATCTGCCCGTACTCGCGCCGGTGGATTCTCTCAACCTGGAAGGGATCTTGAGCGTGCCCACCGCGGCGCGCGGCGTGGTCTTGTTCGCGCATGGCAGCGGGAGCTCGCGGCACAGTCCTCGCAACCGCTACGTGGCGGACATTCTGAACGAGAGTGGGCTGGCGACGCTGTTGATCGATTTGCTGACCGAAGATGAGCAGGAAGTGGACTTGCAGACCGCGCATCTGCGCTTCGACATTCCGCTGCTCGCGCGGCGCCTGGAAGGGATCACGGAGTGGCTGGTGGAGCATCCCGAAGTCCAGGCCTGGCGCTGGGCCATTTCGGGGCCAGCACGGGAGCGGCGGCGGCGTTGGTGGCTGCAGCGGAGCTGCCTGCGCTGGTGCGCGCCGTGGTTTCGCGCGGCGGAAGGCCCGATCTTGCCGGACCTTCCCTGGCGGCGGTGGAAGCGCCCACGCTTCTGATCGTAGGCGGCGCCGACACGGCGGTCATCGATCTGAATCGCCGCGCGATGGCGCACATGCAATGCGAAAAGGAACTGCGCATTATCCCCGGCGCCACGCATTTGTTCGAGGAGCCGGGAGCGCTGCAGAACGTAGCGGAGCTGGCGCGCGATTGGTTCCTAAAAAAGCTGGGTTGACGTCCTACTGTGCCACACACTCGCGCGTGCACTACCATCGGGCACAAAGTCCGTGCGGTTGTGGCGAACAGCCTAACCCTTGGGAGCTTTTCACGCCCGGGATGCGATGAACCGACATCGAGGTGCCAAACCGGAGCGTCGATGTGAACTCTTGACTCCGATCAGCCTGTTATCCCCGGCGTACCTTCTATCCGTTGAGCGATGGCCCTTCCATACAGAACCACCGGATCACTAAGTCCTGGTTTCCCACCTGCTTGACTTGTTGGTCTCGCAGTCAACCTGGTTTATGCCTTTGCACTCGATGACACGACTACGAAACAAAGAAAAAACGAAGTCGTGTTCGAA
>CAVXJU010000021.1:0-52505 GCA_963761935.1 Terriglobia bacterium
GCGCCGTCAAACCTGAGGCGCCAGTGCCGGTAGCGCGACGGATCGGTCTCGAAATCGACACTCTGAATTTCGATATTGCTTGCGGAGGCCAATCGCGTACGATTATACTGCACACGGTAAAGATGACGCGTGAATTTCGGCCTCCCGATTCGTACAATGCCGCTGCTGAACTGATCGATCGCAATTTGAGAAGCGGCCGCGGCGGTAAGATCGCCTTCATCGACGATCGCGCGAGTTACACCTATCGGAACTGGCGGAGCGCGTGCATCGCTCGGCCAACGCGTTGCGCAACGAGGGCCTCGAAGCTGAGCAGCGCGTCGTCCTGTGCCTGTTGGACACAATCGATTTTCCCACTTGCTTTCTGGGCGCGATCGAGGCAGGAATTGTTCCGATCCCACTCAATACTTTGCTGACGGCCGAGGATTACGCGTTCATTCTGGCGGACGCGCGGCCCAAAGCTGCCATCGTGTCGGAGACTCGGCGAGCGGCTTTTCACGAGGCTGCGCGGCTGGCGGAGTGGGGCGGACGCGTGATCGGGACCGCCAGCGAACTGGACAGTCTGCTCGATCAGGCATCCTCGGCGGCACAAGTTGCTCGCACGCGGCCGGACGATACTTGCTTTTGGTTATATTCTTCGGGTTCCACTGGCGAGCCCAAAGGCGTCGTGCACCGGCACACCAGCCTGGCGCGAACCGCCGAGCTATTCGGGCAGGGCGTGCTGGGCTTGAGCGAAACCGACGTCGTGTATTCAGCCGCAAAATTGTTTTTCGCCTACGGGCTTGGAAACGCGCTCACTTTTCCGATGTGGGCGGGCGCGACCAGCATTCTGTTCGGCGCAAGACCCACTCCCGAAGCAGTGAACGCCATTCTGCGCGAGCGGCGTCCGACGATATTTTGCGGCGTGCCGACGCTGTTCAACTCGCTGCTCGGTTCCGGCGCGCTGCCTCGACCGGGCGAGCATGCGTTGCGCCTGTGCACCTCGGCCGGCGAAGCGCTGCCGGAGCATGTTGGGCGCGCCTGGCGAGAGCACACCGGTGTGGATATCGTGGATGGGATTGGTTCGACGGAAATGCTGCACATATTTGTTTCGAACCGGCCGGGCGCGGTGCGCTACGGCGTCACTGGACGCCCGGTGCCAGGCTACCGCGTGCGGCTGGTGGATGAACATGGCGCGGAAGTCGCCGCGGGTGAGATCGGTGAAATGCACGTGAGCGGACCCACGGCGGCGGCCTGCTATTGGAACAACACCGAGAAAACGCGCGACACCTTTCTGGGTGAGTGGCTGCGCACGGGCGACAAATTCCGCCAAACGCTGGAGGGCGACTTCGTCTATTGCGGCCGCCGCGACGAAATGCTCAAGGTCGGCGGCATTTGGGTTTCGCCGATGGAAGTGGAAGCCGCTCTTATGGCGCACGAGAGCGTTTTCGAAGCGGCCGTCGTGGGCGCCACGGAGGAAAGCGGTCTCGTCAAGCCCATGGCTTTCGTGGTGCTCAGGCCGGGCACACATCCAAGTGCGGAATTGCAGCAGGCGCTCCGGGATTTCGTCAAAGCGCGTCTGGCTCCGTATAAATATCCGCGCTGGATCGAGTTCGTGGAAGCGCTTCCCAAAACCGCAACCGGAAAAATTCAGCGCTTCCTGCTCAAGGAGCGCGCCAGCGAATTGCACGCGGCGGCGGGACATTGAGCCAGATTCGCGATGTAATAATCGAGGGCCGGCGCCTGGAGACGTTGTGGATTCCGGAGACCACAACGAGCGCCGCGCCTATCGTCATGCTGCACGAGGGCCTGGGCTCGATTGCACATTGGCGCGATTTTCCTTTTCGAGTAGCCGAGCGCACCGGATCGAGCGTGCTGGTCTATTCGCGCTACGGCTACGGCAATTCGGATCGGCTCGCCGAGAAGCGCCCGGTTGATTACATGCACCGTGAAGCCGAGGTGGTGCTGCCCGCGCTACAGGAACAATTAGGAATCGCGAAACCAGTGCTGCTCGGCCACAGCGACGGCGCATCCATCGCCATCATTTTCGCTGGAAAATATCCGGACGCGGCCCGCGCGCTGATCCTGGAAGCGCCGCATGTGTTCGTGGAAGACGTGTCGGTGGAGAGCATTGCTCGCGCGAAAACCGTGTATGAGACCACCGACCTCGCGCGCAAGCTGGCCCGCTATCACGCGCATCCGGACGAGACATTTTGGGGCTGGAACGACATTTGGCTGGACCCTCGCTTCCGATCGTGGAACATCGAAGGTTATCTCGACGCGATTCATTGCCCAGTCGTGGTAATCCAAGGCGAAGACGATGAGTACGGCACCACCCGGCAAGTGGAAGCGATACAGACGCGAGTTCCACAAACCGAGGTTTTGCTGCTACCAAACTGTGCCCATGCGCCGCATCGCGATCAGCCCGAAGCGACCCTGAAACTCATCGCTAACTTCATGGCCGAAATTAGCCGGGTTATGCTATGATCGATTGTGCCAAGCAGAACCCTGGGCGTAATCCCCGCCCGGTTCGCCTCCTCTCGTTTCCCAGGAAAAGCACTCGCCTCTCTGGCCGGAAAACCGATGCTCCAGCACGTGTTCGAACGTGCCAGCCAGGCGCGTTATCTGCACAAAGTAATCATCGCCACCGATGACCAGCGCATCCAGGACGCCGCGCGCGCGTTTGGAGCGCCTGTTCGCATGACCCGCTCGGATCATCGCTCGGGAACCGACCGCGTTGCGGAAGTGGCGGAGTCCGAGAACGCGCAGGTAATCGTCAACATTCAGGGCGATGAGCCGCTGCTCGATCCGGAGGCGATCGATGCGGCCGTGCTGGCGCTCTCTAGCGATCCGGATATTTCCATGGCGACGCTCGCCAAGCGCATCGAAGATCCGGCCGAGGTCAACGATCCGAACGTCGTCAAAGTGGTCACCAACCTGGCCGGCGACGCAATTTATTTTTCGCGCAGCCCCATTCCCTATGTTCGCGAAAGCGGCGCGGCGCATTTCAAGCACATCGGTCTGTATGTTTACCAGCGCGATTTTCTGCTCGCCTATTCCGGTCTTCCGGTGGGTCCCCTCGAGCAGGCCGAGCGTCTGGAGCAGTTGCGGGCGTTGGAGAACGGACATCGCATCCGCGTGGTGGAAACGGATTATGAATCCTTCGGCGTGGACACGCCCCAGGATCTCGAACGAATTGCCATGCTCTTTGAGCCATCCTTATCGAAGTGGAGTTGAGAATTGATGCCAGCGACCAAGTACATATTCGTCACGGGGGGCGTAGTTTCGTCTCTTGGCAAAGGCATTGCGGCGGCCTCCATCGGCTGCCTGCTCGAAAGCCGGGGGCTGCGGGTGACGCTGCAGAAATTCGACCCGTATCTGAACGTCGATCCCGGCACCATGAGCCCTTTCCAGCACGGCGAGGTCTACGTCACCGACGACGGAGCCGAGACGGACCTCGACCTCGGCCACTACGAACGCTTCACGCACGCCAAGCTCACGCAGAGCAACAACCTCACCTCGGGACGCATCTACGAGCAGATCATCCATCGCGAACGGCGCGGCGACTATCTGGGCAAGACCGTGCAGGTGATTCCGCACGTGACCAATGAAATCAAGGCTGCGGCGCGCAAAGTAGCGGCGGACGTGGACGTAGTGATCGTGGAAATCGGGGGCACCGTCGGCGACATCGAATCGCTGCCGTTTTTAGAAGCCATCCGGCAGCTCCGGCACGAACTGGGCCGCGACAATACCGCCTTCGTCCACGTGACGCTGGTGCCGTGGATCGCGGCCGCGCAAGAGCTCAAGACCAAGCCAACCCAACACAGCGTGAAAGAATTGAGAGCCATCGGTATCCAGCCCGACATGCTCCTATGCCGGTCGGAACGCACGCTGCCGCACGACATGAAGGAAAAGATCGCGCTGTTCTGCGACGTGGATGTGGAGGCTGTCATCACCGCCACCGACGTGAGCTCGGTGTACGAAGTGCCGCTGGTGTTCGCCGAACAGGGTGTCGATGAAATTCTGCTGCGCCTGCTGCGCACCGACGCCAAGCCGCGCGATCTCAGCCGCTGGACCGGTATGTTGGAGCGCATGCACAATCCGGAAGACCAAGTGGACATCGGCCTGGTGGGCAAGTACGTCGAGTATGAAGACTCTTATAAAAGCCTGAAAGAAGCGCTCCTGCATGGCGGGCTCGCGCACCGGTTGAAGGTGAATGTTCACTGGATCGAATCGGAGCAGATGAGCTGGCCGGAATGTGCGGCCGATCTCCAACAATTCGACGGCATCCTGGTTCCAGGCGGATTCGGCCGGCGCGGCGTGGAGGGCATGATCACGGCCATTCGCTACGCGCGCGAACATAAAGTTCCTTATTTCGGGATCTGCCTGGGCATGCAGACTATGGTGATTGAATTCGCGCGCAACGTGTGCGGATTGGAACATGCCAATTCCACCGAGTTCGATCCGGCCACGCCCGATCGAGTGATTTACAAACTGCGCGAGTTGAAGGGAGTGGACGAGCTGGGTGGAACCATGCGGCTGGGAGCGTATCCCTGCCTGCTCGCGCCCGGCAGCTTCGCCGAGCGCGCTTACGGAGCGCCCGAGATCAGCGAACGTCATCGCCATCGTTACGAGTTCAACCGGGAGTACGAACAAATTTTGACCAGCGGGGGGCTGCGGATCGCGGGCCAAACGCCGGATGCGGTGTACGTGGAAATCTGCGAGATTCCGGACCATCCCTGGTTCCTGGGCTGCCAGTTCCATCCGGAGTTCAAATCGAAGCCCTTGGAGCCGCATCCACTGTTCGCGGCCTTCATCGGAGCCGCGCACCAGCACAGAGCCAGCCGTCTTAAGTCCACCGCGCGCACGCGCTCCGAACAGTTTTCACACGCCGATTGACTGTGCTACCTGAAATTGGGCGCGGCAAACCGCTGGCGCTGATCGCCGGACCCTGCGTGATCGAAAGCGAGGAGCACGTTCATTTTCTCGCGCGCGAGATCCGGAAGATTGCGCCGCAATTCGTTTTCAAGGCTTCCTTCGATAAGGCCAACCGCAGCAGTGGCGCGTCACAGCGCGGCCCAGGCTTGCAGGAAGGCGTGCGAATTTTGGCCGGCCTTCGGCGCGACGGCTTCGCGGTACTCACCGACATCCATGAGCCATGCCAGGCCGACGTGGTAGCGGAAGGCGCGGACATTCTTCAGATCCCGGCTTTTCTCTGCCGCCAGACCGATCTGCTCATCGCCGCCGGGCGCACCGGACGCGCCGTCAATATCAAAAAGGGACAGTTCCTCGCGCCCGAGGATATGCGCAACGCCGCGGATAAGGTGGCGTCCACGGGCAACACCAAAATCCTGCTGACCGAGCGCGGCACTTCGTTTGGATACCACGATCTGGTGGTGGACATGCGTGGGCTGGAGATTATGCGCGACTTAGGCTGGCCGGTGATTTTCGATGCCACCCATAGTGTCCAAACGCCCGGCGGCCTCGGGAACACTTCCGGGGGCCAGCCGCGCTTTATCCCCACGCTGGCGCGGGCCGCGGTCGCCGCCGGTGTCGATGGCGTGTTCCTGGAAGTACATGAAGCGCCTGAACGGGCTTTGTCGGACGGCCCGAATGCGCTGCGGCTGGATCTTCTGGGACCCCTCTGGGAGAAGCTTCAATCCATTCATGACCTGCTGCGTTGAACCCCCAAGACTTGTAAACTAAAATGTAACCGGTTCGTAAGGAATTGTGAAGACCGAAAACCTTCGGCGCTTCCAAGTGTTTATTCCCCGTGGAAGTGTGCGGTTGAGCAGCGCCAGCGCTATCTTCACTCGAGCAGGTAACGCAACGCGAGAAAAATCGGAGGCTTTTCGTTAGTGGTTGTTAGTGTTCCTTTTAGACTAGGCGCCGCCGCGGTATTGGCGGCAGCTTCCCTGCTGGGACAAGTCAACGTCCTAACCGCCAATTACGACAATAATCGTACTAACTCCAACCTCAGTGAGACCGCTCTCAATCCAAGCACGGTAACTCCCGCCGCTTTCGGCAAGATTGGCACCTTCCCCGTCGACGGGCAGGTTTATGCGCAACCTCTGTATGTCTCGGGAGTCCAGATCGCGGGCGCTGCCCAGCACAATGTCGTGTATGTCGCAACCATGCACAACAGCGTGTACGCCTTCGACGCGGACGCGCCGCAATCCACTCAGCCGCTGTGGACGGTGAACCTGGGGCCATCGATCCTTTCAGCCCTGTTCGATTTCACCGACATTCTGCCGGAAGTCGGGATTTTAGGTACGCCGGTGATCGATCCAACGCGTGGCGTGATCTACCTGGTTTCGGACACGCTGGCGAATGGCGCGCCAATATTCACTCTGCACGCTTTGTCACTGACCGACGGCAGCGAGCAGCTGAACGGCCCGGTCCAGATCGCTGCTTCAGTATCTGGAACCGGCGCCGGCAGCGACGGCAACGGCGTACTCGTTCTGGATCCCTCCATGCATCTGCAGAGGCCGGGGCTGGCGCTGGCTAACGGAGAACTGTATATCTCGTTCGGTTCGCATGCCGATTTGGGCAACTGGCATGGCTGGCTGATCAGCTACGATGCTTCCAACCTGCAAAATCAGAACGGTATTTTCAACACCACGCCCAATGGCGCAGGAGGTTCGATCTGGCAGAGCGGACGGGCCCCGGCGATCGACGATAACGGCGATATCTACCTGGTAACCGGGAACGGAGACTATGACGGAGTAACTTCGTTCGGGGAGTCCCTGCTGCACTTGTCCAGTGGCCGCCGGACCGCCCAAGGGCAGAGCCATTTGAGTATCCGGGATTGGTTCACGCCGGCGAATTGGTCTTCGTTGAACGACGTCGATAACGACTTTGGAACTACCGGTGTGATTCTTGTCCCGGGCACTAACTTGTTAGTTACAGGTTCCAAGGCCGGGGTTTTGTATGTGGTTCCGCGGGATGCAATGGGACACTCCCAAGCGGCCTGGAGCAACATGCAGACCGTGCAAGCCAATCAATGGGGCATGTTCGACACGGCGTTTTGGAACAGCGATGTCGCCCCCATCGTGTATCTCGCCGAACCTTATGGCGCGGTCAAAGCTTTTCCCATGCTGGCTGGAACGCTCAGCTCGACCGGCACCTCGCAATTCTCGATTCCCAATTCACTCTTTGTAGGACTCGCTGTGTCGGCGAATGGAGGAAAGCTTGGTACGGGCTTGTTGTGGCTCACCACCGGAGACACCAGCAGCAGCGAGATCCCCGGAACCCTGCACGTCTTGGATGCCGGTAACTTATCCAGCGAACTCTGGAACAGCGATATGAACGCCGGCCGGGACGGATTGGGCCGCTTCGCGAAATTTGCGGCGCCAACGGTCGCGAACGGAAGAGTGTATGTGCCGACGTTTTCGAATGCTGTAGTTATTTACGGGTTACTAAGTGGCCAACCGGCGGCCGCCGCACCGCAGATCACAACAGTTACAAATGGAGCTAGCTTCATCGGCGGCGCCGTGGCGCCCGGCGAGATCGTCGCAATCTTTGGCGCGAATCTCGGTGTCTCACAGTTTACGCAGTTCCAACCGGACGCCAATGGCAACGCCGGCACAAGTCTGGCCGGCACACAGGTTCTTATCAACGGCGTTCCAGCGCCCGTAATCTCCGTTTCCTCGACGCAAGTTGGAGCCGTTACTCCTTTTGGCCTCTCTGGCGCGACCGCCAATTTTCAGGTCGTCTACAATGGACAAACTTCGCCGGCAGTAATCGTTCCGGTTGCGGCGGCCGCGCCGGGATTGTTTTCGACGGGCGGCAACGGAGGCGGTGACGGAGTTATAAACCCGGACGGGAATGCGAGTTACTATGGCGATCTTAGCGTCCCAGGATCGGTGGTGAGCTTTTACGCCACTGGCGCGGGGCAAACCAATCCCCCCAGCGTCGACGGCTCAACCGTGAGCGCAATGCCCTATCCCACACCGGTATTGCCAGTGACGGTTCTGATCGGTGGCCAAAGCGCGCAAGTGGTCTACGCGGGCGCGGCCCCGGGATTGGTGGCCGGCGTCTTACAGGTGGACGTGGTGGTTCCGAACATACCTTCAACGTTTGAGCTGCAGGTTTTGCTTCAGGTCGGCGATTTCGTGAGCCCGAACTTTCTCTGGATGAGCACGCAGTAGCGGCTCCTAGCAGCCCGGCAACGGTTGGGTGCGGCTGGTATAGCGTCAGGCATCACTTGCTATATTGGTGAACCGATGGACCAACCACCGAAGTTTCGTCCCTTCGTTCCTGAGAACGTACAGATGCGCGAATTCACCGCGCGCGCTCTATTTTTAGGACTGATCTTGACCGTCATTCTGGGGGCGGCCAACGCGTACCTTGGGCTGCGGGCGGGAATCACCATCGCGGCCACCTATCCGGCCGCCGTGGTCGGCATGGCCATCCTGCGCACCTTCAACGGCTCGGTGCTGGAAGAAAACATAACGCGAACCGCGGGATCGATTGGCGAATCCGTGGCGGCCGGGGCAATCTTCACCTTGCCGGCATTCCTGATCTCGGGCGCCTGGCCATCTTTCGACCCCAAGTATGCCTACTGGAAATCCACCGCTCTAATGGTGGTGGGCAGCATCCTCGGTGTACTCTTCGTGTCGCTGGTGCGGCGCGTCATGGTGGAAGATCCGGAGCTGCCGTTTCCCGAATCGGTGGCGGCGTCGGAAATTCACAAAGCCGGCCGCCGAGGCGCGGAGGCCGCCAAGTTTCTTTTTTGGAACATCGGCCTGGGCGCTTTGATTGAGATTCTGGGCGAGATGCAGCTCTTCGCCCCCGACAAGGATTTTGCAGTTCCGGTCGGGCAGCTTGGAAAGAGCAGCGTCGGATTGGGAGCGCCCAACCGAGCGATCGGCGCGGGCGGCGTGACCATGGCGTCGGCCCCCACTGTCAGTCCGGCTTATATCGGAGTGGGCTACATCATAGGCCCGGAGCTGGCCGCTCTGCAATTTTCGGGCAGCGTGCTGGCGTGGGGCCTTTTGATTCCGTTGCTGATTTTTTTCCTCGGCCCGCAGCTTCAGAATTACTTGCCGGCCGGATCGACCGGCGACACTTGGTTCGGCTTAGTCGGTTCGGTATGGCGCTACGTCGTGCGCCCGATCGCGGTGGGAGGCATGATGGTGGGCGCAGCCTACACCCTGTTTCGTATGCGCAAAGGTCTGTTCGACGGCCTGAGCCGCGCCGTCCGCGATCTCAGCACGACCGCCGATCAAGTCAGCAAGATGAGCCGCACCGAGCAATACATGAGTTCGAAAACCGTGTTCGCACTCATCGGCGTGATGTTTGTGTTCATGGTCTGGCTCTACATCTATCTGGCTGGACAAGTAGCTGAGCGGCGTGGTAGCGGCCGTGGCGATGCTGATCATCGCGTTCTTTTTTGCCACCGTTTCCGGATACCTGGTGGGAATGATCGGCTCCACGAATAATCCCGTGTCGGGGCTCGACGCTGACAACCTTGATCATCGCCGCGCTGCTGATGGTCTCGCTCGGCGTCTCCGGGCCGGGCGGCGTGGCGGTGGTGCTCGGCGTTGCGGCAGTGGGGTGCGTCTCTTCGGCCGTGGCCGGCGAGCTGCTTCAGGATTTCAAAGTCGGATATATTCTGGGCGGGACGCCGCGGCGGATCCAGACCGCCGAGCTGATCGCCGTGGTGGTGGCCAGTTTCGTGATGTTTTTCCCGCTCTACATTCTTCAAGCCGCGAATATTAAGGGCGGTGGAACGGGTTTCGGCGATCCGAAACTTCCCGCGCCCCAAGCGGGACTCATGGCCACGCTCGCGCAAGGCATCGTCGGCGGCAACATGCCCTGGCCCTTGGTGGTGGTGGGCGTGATGTTCGGCATCGTCGATGATCATGGTGCGGGTGAAAAGCCCGATGCTGGTGGCAGTCGGAATGTATCTGCCGGTTAACACCACTTTCGCTATTTTTATCGGCGGCATGATTCGCTGGGTCACCGACTCCATGATGGCGCGAAAGGGCTTCAATGCGGCGCAGCACGCGCGCGCGGAGAACGTGGGAATTCTCACCGCTTCAGGACTCATCGCGGGCGAGGCGCTGATGGGCCTGGTGATTGCCACCTTCCGTTTCTTCGAGTGGCCGATTCCGGTGATCTTCAAGCAGCCTTCCTATTTATTCGGCGCCGCGGTTATTGTCTTGCTAGGCGTGTTGCTGATGCGACTGCCGCTCGGGAACGCCGGAAGTCCGGATGAACCGGCGCCTCCCGCCGCGATGATGTAACGCTGGCGATTCATCGCGCTCTAGGCCCGCATCTACCGCAACCCGGCGCTCAAATCTACCGTCAGTAGGGTAGGGAAGAAGGGATCGGCCGTTCGGGGACGCCTGTATTCGTGTTCCCGCGGCCGATTTCAATTTTAGAAAGTCGCTATTCTGGTAAATTGCCTCGTATCAGTTCATCTGAGCCCGGCGGGAAGAGCTGGACGGCGCTCTATCTAGGCGTGGCGTTTACCACGCTGGCCACGCTGATCCTGGAACTCGCGCTGACGCGCATTTTCTCAGTCGTCTTCTTCTATCACTTCGCCTTCCTGGCAATCTCTATCGCGATGTTTGGGTTGGGAGCCGGCGGCGTGTTCTCCTACGTCGCGGCGGGCGCGGGCGGCAACATCTATGCCAAGCTGGGCGCGTTTTCGGCGCTCAACAGTTTCGCCGTGCTGGCCTCGTTGCTGGTTCTTCTGAATGTCAGCGGTCAGCCGGGAGTGGGCGCATTGGCCTTGGTGTACTTCGCCGCGGCAGTGCCATTTTTTTTCTCCGGAACCGTGGTGTCGATCGCGGTTGCGGAAGCTATCCACCGTGTCGATCGCGTCTATTTTTTCGACCTGCTCGGCGCCGCGCTGGGGTGCCTGGCTCTGATTCCTTTTCTGGATCATTTCGGCGGCCCGAACACGGTGCTGGCCGCGTCGGTTTTCTTCGCCGTCGCCGCCGCCATATGGTACAACCTGGCGGGCTCTTTGCGTGGACGCGCCGGCGCGGTGGCGCTGGCACTGGCGTTCGTGGCTCTCATCGTCTATAACGGCAAGAAGCATCCCATCGACGTCCGCTATGCCAAGGGCCGCCCGATTCCAAAAGAGTCCTTCGTTCAATGGAACAGCTTCTCGCGCATCGGCATGGTTCGGCACGGCGCGCTGGGCGGCGAGATTTTCATCGATGCCGACGCCTCGACTTTTATTCCACCGTTCGATCTGGATCGTCTGAGCGATTCCGATCGATTCAAACTGCTGCATGAAGGCCCGGGGGTTCCGTATCTGCTCAAGCCGGGCGCCAAAACGCTGATCATCGGGCCGGGCGGCGGATGGGATGTCGCGCGCGCGTTAACTTCGGGCAGCCGCGACATCACAGCGGTGGAGATCAATCCCATCATCGCCCGCACCATCATGCAGGACCAGTTTCCCGGCCTTAGCCGGGGCTTGTATTTCCGGCCCGAGGTGCACGTCGTCACCGAAGACGGACGCAGCTTTGTGCGCCGCAGCAGCGACAAGTTTCAGGTGTTGCAAGCCACGCTGGTGGATACCTGGGCGTCCACGGCCGCGGGTGCGTTCGCGCTTTCGGAGAATAATCTCTACACCACGGATGCCTTTCGCGACTACTTGACGCACCTCACCAACGACGGCTTGATGGTATTCACGCGCTGGGGCCTGGATCCGCCCAGAGAATCGCTCCGGCTGCTCTCGCTTGCGATGCAGGCGCTGGCTAACCTGGGCGAGCACGATGCAGCGCGCCATATTGTCGTGGTGCGCCAGGACCGGGAGAAGCTCGAGGGTTGGGGGGCGCAGGATACGGTGATCGTGTTTCGCAGCCCGCTTAGTCCCGATGCGGTTTCGCGCACGCGGGCCACGCTGGCGCAAACCGGGCTACAGATCGTGTATTTGCCCGGCGATCCGCCCGCCAACGAATTCGGAAGATTGCTGACCGCCGCGGATCCGGAATCTTTTTGGAAGAATTACCGTTTCGACGTTTCACCGGTGAGCGACGACCGGCCGTTTTTCTTCTACACGGTGCAACCCACCGACGTTTGGAATTTTCTACGGCAAGCCGGCAACGCCGCCGACAGCAAAATCAATCGCGCGCTGCCACTGTTGTTCGAGCTTTTGGCTGTGAGTCTGCTTGCGACGCTGGTGGTGCTGGCGCTGCCTCCGCTCTTACTCGGCACGCGCCTGCCCGTCGAACCGGGAGTGCGTCGCTTCTTGCTGTACTTCATCGCGATCGGCGCCGGCTACATCCTGATCCAGGTGGCTCTGATTCAGAAATTCATTTTGTTCCTGGGCAATCCGACCTACGCGCTGTCGGTGATCGTTTTTTCGATGCTGATTTCAAGCGGTCTGGGCAGTTACTTCAGCCGCCGGCTGGTGGGTACGGAGGGCATCGAGAAGTTGTCCACCGTCCTGATCGGCGTTGCGGCATTAATCGCATTGCTGGCATTCACCATCGAACCGGTGAGCGAGTTGGGCGTGGGATGGCCGCTTCCGTTCAAAATCGCCGCCACGGTCTGTCTGATCGCTCCGGCCTCATTCCTGATGGGCGTTCCGTTTCCAGCCGGACTCGCCAGGTTGCAAATCCGTTATCCAAAAGCGGTCCGCTGGGCCTGGGCTCTGAATGCGGCGGCCAGCGTGCTCGGCTCCGCCGCCGCGATCTTCCTGGCAATCTATATCGGACTGCGCGCCACCCTGCTGGTGAGCGCGGCCCTGTACCTCGGCGCGATTGTCGTCGTACGAATTGAAGCCCGAGCCGCCGAGCCGCTGCCGGCGAGCAGAGTGCCGGCGCAAGTCTAGCGCGCCACCTCGCAACATGTCTCCGAGTTCTCGCCGCTCAGATTTGAGTTCATGAAATCATCAACGCGGGCCTTTCCGCCGCTGGTCCTCGAAATAGTGGAATACGCTTTCTAGAGGTCTACCGAACACGGCGGCGATGCGGAAAGCGGCTTCCAGCGACGGCGAATACTTTCCTAGCTCGATCGCGTTTACGGTTTGGCGAGTAAGTTTGATCTTTTCCGCCAGCTCCTGTTGAGTCATCTCCCCATGCTCGAAGCGCAGCCGTCTGATTTCGTTGCGGATCATACCCACGTCAGGCGCCACGCCGGTATTGGACGATCTGGCAGCCAGAGCGCAAGATCTCGGCGACGACGAGAATCGAGAACAGGACGTTGACATTGAAGATGACCGGCGGATTGAACCCGCCAAAAAGGCAAGCACACGCAATGCTGCCGGCCAGCAAACCATAGGCGAACCGGGTGGCTCTGAGATCGATCAGTCGATCGCGCTCATCCCGCGGCGCCTTGGCTTCCCTTGGTGCGAAGACAGCGACCGCAATTGTCAGCACAGTCTGTACAACTGCGAGCGCGATGATAGTCTCCAGCAGGCCACCGAAACGGGAGCCACCGGCCACTGATCCCGAGTGGAACACCGACCAGAAGTAAACGCTGTAAATACCGGACATACATAAGATCGATATCCAAGCGGTTTTTTCACGAAAGGACATGAGAGTATCTCCGGGTGTCTATGGTTCTTGACACATAGTAAAATATAGTAGACCTACTGTCAACTTATCTTTACTATGCCAAAACCGCATCTTCCCGCTTCAACTGAACGCTACCTTGCGCCTGGACTATACTCGTGATGTTCGCTCAAGGAAACCACTATGAAATTCCTGTGTGCTTTTGTGGCGTGTGCCACGCTTTGTTTAGCGGCTCCCAAAGTGGAACCCAAGGTCGAGATCGGCGAGATCAACGGCGCTAAGTTCCGGATCGACATTCCCGAGAATTGGAATGGCAGCCTGGTGATGTACTGCCACGGCTACAGCGCGACGCCGGGCGACTTCAAGGACGACAAACTGCCCGCCGTGCTCGCGGTGTTCACCGGGCAGGGCTTCGCGCTGGCCGAATCCGGCTACGCCGCCGGAGGCTGGGCCGTTCAAGAAGGCGTCCAGGATACCGAGGCGCTGCGTCGTTATTTTGTTACCAAGTACGGCAAACCCAAGGAAACCTTCGTCACCGGACATTCCATGGGCGGCTTTATGACCATGATGATCATGGAGCGTTTTCCAACCACCTATGACGCCGGCCTCCCGCTGTGCGGCCCGCTGGCTTCGGCCGCGTATTTCATGCAGCGCGGCGCTTTCGATTTGCGCGTAGTGTTCGATTACTATTTCCCGGGCGCGCTGCCGCGTCCCGACAAAGTTCCGGCGGATTTTCAAGCCACGGACGCCCTCGCGGCCAAAATTCAGGCGCTGCTCGACGGCCAGCCCGACAAAGCCGCGGACATGCTGCATTACTCCGGCGCTCACAGCACCAAGGATCTGGCCGGGACGCTGGTGTTCCTCACTTACATGTTTCTCGACATGGAACAGCGCGCTGGTGGGAATCCGTTCGATAATCGCAACGAGATTTACGACCTGCCTGACAACTACAACGCGGTCAACGACAACGTGAAGCGCTACACAGCCGATCCTCGCGCGGCCGAGTACATTCGAACCTGGTACACGCCAACCGGTCGGCTTTTACACCCCATGCTCGCCATCCACACCAGCTACGATCCACTAGTGCCGGTGCGCATCCCGGATATGTATCTCGGCCTGGTGGAACAGTCGGGCACGCAGGATCTGTTCGTGCAGCAATACGTGAAGCACGATGGACACTGCAACATCCTGCCCAACGAAATCTCGGACGGATTCACCGAACTGCGGGCCTGGAAGGATAAGGGCGTGAGGCCGCACTCCGGGCTGCATCCGGAATCGCGCGCCGCGGCTTCAAGCCAGAGCCAGGGGACGGATCGGTGATCCGGTTGCGCCGCGGATCTTGAGCGGCGCGGCGACGAAAGCAAATTCGAACAGCTTGCGGCGGGAGATTTCTTCGAGATTGAGCGCCTCGATGATGTGAATTCCGCAATCGACCAGTAGATGCACGTGCACCGGCATCTCCACGGCGGGCACGCGCTCGAAAGCCACGGTGTCGGAGCCCGCGGCGAAAATGCCTTTGCTCGATAGCCAGCGCGCTCCTTCCAGTTCCGGCCCGGGACAGCAGGCTACGGTACCTTTTCCGCCGGTAATGTAGCGGCCGGGGTTGCTCCAAAACCGGGCCCAACCCGTGCGCAGCAGCACCACGTCGCCTTTTCCGATACTAACGTTCTCCGCTTTCGCGACCTCGTCCAGATGAGCGGCTGTGACGGCGAAATCCACCGGCAGCGCTTCCAGATTAAAATGGTCCGCCAAGTCCAGCAGCACGCCGCGCCTCAATATCGGTGCGATGGTGTCCACCGAATAGCGCTGGATGCCGGTAGTGTCGCTTTGCAAAGCTTTGACGTCGATGCCGCCGTACATCTTGCCGCCACTTGAGAAATGGCACAGCGCGTCGATGTGCGTGCCGACGTGGCTGCCTAGCGCGAGCGCATCGGCGCACGAGCTGACACCGCCTTCGGTCACCAGGTCGCCATGTTTCTTGGTGAGGCCGAACAGAAAAGGTGGATGCGTGGGGAAGTGCGGCATCCCAGGGAAATAGGGCTGCGCCAGGTCAATGACCGTGGCGCTGCGGAGCAAATCGACCAGATTGCTCACCGCCGACGCGCCTCTGTTTTCGAAGGCGCAGGTTTGCGGCGAGTGTGACGGCTGCGCGGCTTGGCCGGCACCACCGGCGTACTCTCGGCGGCCCAGCGCCCCAGTTTGTACTGCCGCTGATAACCAGCGGTGAGGTTGGTGATGGTCACCGTTACTGTCCCGCTGGCGTCGCTGGAATACTTTTCTTCAATTTGCTGATGCGGAGCCGCCTCCGACCGCGCCACCGCCACGCCGTTGGAATTTGCCACCGCCGGATCGAAGGGAAAGCGAATCTCGTCCCACACCGTCACGTCGCCGGAGGGCTGGCCGTCGTCGCTCAAATGGCTGCACTCCAGATAACGAAAATGCCCGACGTTGTGGACCGGATGATAGCGCCGCCGAATTTCGTACGGCTCCTCGTCCGGGCCGGGCAGTGGAGTGCCTTTGGGAAATAGAGGATCGAAGGTGATGCGATTGCCGCTGTCGGCCTCGCGCCAGACACCGAAATAGCGCGTGAACTTCTCGCTCAGAACGTAGCCCGCTTCCTTATCGGCCTGAATCGCCAAGCCGATCGCGGTGGCTGAGCGCGCGTGCAAGGAGCGGCGCACCCGCTTGCCGAATTTTTCCTTGAGAACCCGGCTGACGATGGGCAGCTCGCTGCCTCCGCCGGTGACATACAGCGCTTCGATTTCAGGTATGTCGTGCAACGCCAGCAGATCGTCGATCACGTTCAACGTCTCATCCAACAAAGGCCGGCAGCGCTCGTAATAGTCCGCCACCGGGACCGTCATAGTGTCCCAGCCTTCGCGCACGCTTTCCAAATCGAGCGCGATCTTGCGGGAATTCGGGCTCAGAGATTCCTTCTTGATACGGCACTCCTCGATCAGCCGGAAATGCTCGGCCTGTGTCAGATCGTCGAGATCTTCGTCGCCCAGAGCCATTTCCGCCAGAACTTCGTCGAAATCGTCGCCGCCCAAAGTGGAAATGCCTTCCGTAGCGACGACGTAGTGCGTCTTCTCGCCGATCTCCACCAGGGACGCGTCGAATGTGCCGCCGCCTAGGTCGTAGACCAGGATGGTGCCGCTGGCTTTGGTCTTGTGCGCGAACTCGATGCTGGCCGCGGAAGGCTCATTCAACAAACCCACCACTTCGCAACCGGCCGATCGAAAAGCTTCCACTGTGAGGAAACGCTGGTTGCTGTTGGCATTGGCCGGGACCCCCAGCATCACCTCCAGATGTTCTTTGGGCAGAATCGCGCGCAGCGCAGCCGCCATTTCGCCCAGCACCTGGATGAGCGGCACGGTCTGATCGGCGAGCTGCAGCAGAGTATTGGGGCCGGCATCTTCGAGCAAGCGCTTCAGCGAGCGCAGGATGGTCCAGCCGGAGTACTGCTGGCACGCCCAGGCCTGCCAGCCATAAACGCGCTCGTGGCCCTTCACGGCGACCAGGGAAGGAAACCAGTCGACGCTCGCGCCGTCGGGATGTTCAAAGGGGAGGATCGGGTAATTGCCACGATCCACCGCCGCCACCACGGTGCGAGTGGTGCCGAAATCGATTCCTAATCTCACAGGCGGCTCAAAGCGAATTGTAGCGCAGCCGGTGTGTGTCACACTGGAAGCCGATACAGCGCGCAGTGGCGCGTTCGTATTTCATCGATCCATGTTTCAGAATTTTTACGGCAATCGAGCGGTGGCCGAGGCGCTTTTTGCCATGACCCGACAAGAGCGCATCCCGCAGACTATCTTGCTGTCGGGGCCGGAAGGCGTGGGTAAAGCAACTTTGGCGCGCAGATTCGCCGGCGCGCTATTAGGCGGCGCCGAAAAAATCGAACAAGACGACCTCAGCCTGGCGCACAATGCCGACATCGTCGCCGAGCGCGAGAAATGGCCCGCGGACAAACGCAATGAAGATCCGCTATTGTTCGCCTCGCATCCCGACTTCGTTACGTTCCCGCCGGACGGCCCCTTGCGGCAGATCGGCATCGAGCAGATGCGTCTCATCAAAGAGCGCGCGCAGTTCAAGCCGCTGCGGGGGAACCGGCGCGTTTTTCTGATCGATCATATCGATCGCGCCAACGAGCAAGCCGCCAATTCGCTGCTCAAGACGCTGGAAGAACCGCCCGAGCATCTCATCCTGATGCTTACCGCGGAGAATCCCTACGATCTGCTGCCGACTATCCGTTCGCGGGCTGTGCCGTTTCATCTGGGACGCGTTTCGATGGAAGAAATGCGCGCGTTCGTTTCCGCGCGCAGGCTCACGGATCCGGAGCGGCGCATCGCGCTGGCGGCAGGCAGTCCGGGCCTGGCTATTTCGCTCGATCTGGAAGCCTACGATGAGCGCCGGGCCGCGATGTTGACACTGCTGCGGGTCGGGGCGGCACGCGCGCCGTTTTCCGAATGGGTGAAACACGCCGAAGCCATTGCTCCGCGCAAACAAGAAAAGCTGGAATTGTTTTTGGCTGTGTTATATCTGCTGCTCGAGGACCTGCTGGAGCTCGCGCAGGGCGCAGGCGACATCCGGAATGCCGACATTCGAGGCGAGCTGGAGCCGCTGGCGCGCTCGGTGTCGTTCGATTGGATGCGCGCCGCGGTGAAAAAAACGGATGAGCTATCGGACCTGGTGCGCCGCAACATTCAGAAGAGTCTCGCGCTGGATGCGATGGCGGTGGAACTGCGGCAGCTCGCGGCGTAAATCACGCCAACCCGGCCGCCAGCACGCCAAACATAACGTCTGCATCGTGTTGCCTTGCCGGGGGTCCTTTCGTTATGCTTCAATAAATTTAGCTACTGTTCTGAGCATCACGCAGTCCTCAAAAAGGCCCCGGCGGAATGAGCCGCGTTTAGGGACCAAAATTGGATAATCTCCAAGAGTGGAGTTCGCCGTGGAGTCTGGCAATCGTAAACTGATTCGTCCTTCTTTGAACGAAGTGAAAGACCAAATGAACCGCCGCAATAATCATCAGAAGAAGTCTGTGCCGCCGGATCAGACCAACGCGGAGAACTTCTACTACATGAAACAAATGCAGGCCAAGACGCCGATGATTTTCGTGCTGAAGGATGGGGAAACGTTGAACGGCGTGATCGAGTGGTACGACAAAACCTGCCTGAAGATCAATCGCGACGGCGCACCCAACCTGCTCATCTTCAAGCCCAACATCAAGTACATGTACAAGGCCGAAGTGGGCGCACCTTAAGCGCCGCGCGCAAGGCTCCGCAAGCGCAGGTAACTCTCCAGAAAAGCCACAGCCTGGCCGCGCAGAATGGCGTTCTCCGTGCCTTCAATCGCGCGCGAGTCAGGCGAGCATTCGAGCCAACCATTTTCCTTCGGCCAGCAATCCTTTTCAAAAACATATTGAATGCGGATGAGCGCGCCGGAATCCTGGGCGACGTGAAAGCGGATGGCGTCGGCGGAGGCATCTTGCGGAAAACGGTCGCAGGCGCCGCGGCCATATCCTGTATTGCAGATTTGCCGGACGTGCGATTCCTCAGGCTGAAACGCGTTGGCGCCCGCGCGGCATTCGCCCGTATATGCGTCTCCCAGCGGCAGCCGCGGTGGAACAACCCAGCCCGCGTTCTCCAACCGCGCCGAGGGATAGAAATACGGGCAGGCCATCGCCGGGTATAGTAACACGTAGGGACATGCCGGCCAATCGAACAGAAATTCTCAAGAACATGCTGCAGCAAAATCCGCGCGACAGCTTCGCTCGGTATGGGCTAGCGATGGAATACGCCAACAGCGGTGAGCTCGAGAGCGCCGTGGCGGAATTCCACGCGCTGCTCGAATTCAATCCCGACTACGCGGCGGCGTACTTTCACGGCGGGCAAGCGCTGGAGAAGCTGGGGCGGCTGGAGGAAGCGCGCCAGAGCTATGAAAAGGGTATCGAAGTCACGTCCAAAACCGGCGATCAGCATACTCGTAGCGAGTTGCAAGCCGCGCTGGACCTGCTGCCCATCTGACGAACCGGAGCTGGTGGTCAAGCGATACGGGAGATGGCCCGGTTGACCAACGCTGGTTGATCAGGCCTTCCTGATCATCTCGACGTCGATATGGATCTGGACTTCATCGCTGAGCATGAAGCCGCCGGTTTCGAGCGGCGCATTGAACGTCAGTCCAAAATCGCTGCGCTTGACGACTCCCTCCGCGGAGGCGCCGCTGCGCAGATTGCCCCACGGGTCTTTGGCTTCCGAGGGCGCGCTTTCCACGTCCAGCGTTATTTCCTTGGTAACGCCGTGAAGAGTGAGATCGCCGGTGACCTTCCACTGGTAGTTGCCATCCGGGGTCACTCGCTTGGAGACGAAAGTGATCTTCGGGTATTTCTCGACGTTCAGAAAATCCGGGCTTTTGATGTGCGCATCGCGCTTCTCATCGTGCGTATGAACGGTGGTGGCATCGATACTGGCGTTAATCTTCGTATTGGCCGGGTTGGCGTGGTCGACGACCACGTCGCCGGTGACACCGCTGAATCCTCCTCGAACGTAGGCGACCATCAGGTGCCTGATCTTGAAACCGGCGCTGGAGTGGGACGGGTCGATCGCATAAGTGACGACAGTTGGCGCTGTGGGGGCGGTGCTCATTATGAGATTCTCCTTTTCGCGGACGACCAAGTGTGCGCCCTCATGTAGTTTACAACGGAGCGCGGAAGAGAACCCACCGCCGGCGGTTTTTATCACGTGGCTGGAACTTGTTTAAGCCTCGCGGTTCCAGTCGCGAAAAAGCATCGAGTAGACCTGGATGTCGAGATATTCTCCGTTCACCAACTGCGCTTCCCTGAGCACGCCTTCGAACTGGAATCCCAGGCGCTTGGGGATGGCGCAGCTCTTTTCGTTGCCCGAGGCGCAATGGATTTCGACGCGGTTGAGCTTCCACTCGACGAAAGCATGATCGATCAGCACGCGGCAGGCCGTGGTAACGATACCGCGCCCTTGGAATCGCGAGGCGATCCAGTAACCGATTTCGACCTTGCGATTCAGCCAATCGATCCTGTGCGTGCCGATGCCGCCGATGAGTTCGTCGCCGCACCAGATGCCGGCTGCGAGTCCTTCGTTATTGGCGAACTGGTCCAGCGAGCTCTTGATGAAACCGACGGTGTAGTCCACTTCGGTGGTTTGATCAACCCACGGAAGCCACTTGCCCAGATGGGCGCGGTCGCGTTCAACCGCCGCGAACGCCAGAGGGGCATGCCTTTCCTCCAGTAACTGAAGATACACGTCGTCCTGAATTTCCCGTTGAAACATCTCGTAAGTTTACACCGTCCGGAGAGCCGCCCCTCTGCCAATTCTGGGTTAAAAGACGAACTTTAGCCAACCGCTTTCGCTAATCCGGACAGCCGGCTGTTCGGCTAAGTGCCTGGATGTCTTCGAGATTACGCAGGCCAAGGAGAGTTGGAAATGCAATTGCTTCAACGCGTGCACGGAGGCGAATGGAATGGCCACGCTCACCATGGTCAAAACGGTGTGCTGCGAGGGTTACAAAAACTGCGGAAAGAGATGCTCGCTGTGTCCCCATCGCCCCGAGAACCAGGAGGCGCTGGAAGCCTACCGGGCTGCCGCGCGTACATGCTCGCTGTGCAGCGGGGCAGCGCTGTGTGGAGCGGCGGATGCCGGCGCCAATCGTAGTTCCAACGAACGGACCGCCTAGCCCTTTTCGTCGTCTTCGCCCTTGTGAAGCTGTTGCGCCAGGTAATTCTCGATGCCCATCTCGTCCACGGCGTGGAGTTGTCCTTCCAGATAGTCGACGTGCTCTTCTTCGTCAATCAGGATCTCTTCGAATAAAGCACGCGACGCATTGTCGGCCAACTCGCGGGCGTCCTTGATGGCGCCGTTCAGATGTTTTACCGCAGCCATCTCGAGCGCCAGGTCGTTGTCCAGTTGCGCTTTGACGTTGGTGCCTATTTTGATCGGCCCAATGTCGGTCATGTTCGGCGTTCCTTCCAGGAACAGTATCCGAGTCATGAGCTTCTCGGCATGCACCATCTCTTCGATGGATTCCTTGCGGTAATGCTGTGCCAACCGGTAGTATCCCCAGTTTTCGTTCATTTTGGCATGAAGGAAATACTGGTTGATGGCCGTAAGCTCGGCCTTGAGTGCGACTCCCAGATGGTCTAAGATCTTGTCGTGTCCGCGCATTTGGACATTCTACACTAGAACAAGTGCTAGGATGGCGGACAGAGAATGAAAAAGCTCCTTTTCCTGATACCTATGCTGGCCGCAACGCAAACCATTCCGGACTTGGCGCAACTTCAAAAAATGATTGCTCGCTTCGCGCCCACCGAGCTGCGCGCCGATGTTTCGAAGCTCGCGCCTCGGGATCGCCAGGCGCTGGTGAAGCTGATCGAGGCTTCGCGGATTTTGAATGATATTTACCTCCAGCAGTTGTGGAGCGGGAATAAAGCTCTGTACGCCAAGCTCGAGCGCGATACGACGCCGCTCGGAAAAGCGCGCTTACATTATTTCTGGATCAACAAGTCGCCGTGGTCCGATCTGGACGATTACGCCGCGTTTATTCCCGATGTTCCGCCGAAGAAACTGCCGGGAGCGAATTTCTATCCCGAGGACATGACTCGAACGGAATTCGAGAGCTGGGTTAAGACGCTTTCCTCGTCCGATCGCGAGCGTGCCGAAAGCTTTTTCACCGTGATCCGGCGCGACGTCCAGCGGCACTTGACCGCGGTCCCCTACAGCCAGGAATACAAGACCGATCTGGCGCGAGCGGCCCGATTGCTCGAAGAAGCGGCCGGGCTCACCACCAACGCCACGCTCAAGAAATTCTTGCTGGCTCGCGGCGCTGCATTTCTTTCGAACGATTATTACGAAAGCGATCTCGCTTGGATGGACCTGGATGCGCCCATCGACATCACCATCGGCCCGTACGAAACCTACAACGACGAGATCTTCGGTTATAAAGCGGCCTTCGAATCCTACGTGAACCTGCGCGACGATGTGGAAACGGCCAAGCTCAAGTTCTTCGGCGACCATTTGCAGGAAGTGGAAAACAATCTCCCAATCGAGCCGAAATATCGCAATCCGAAGCTGGGAAGTCAGGCGCCCATACGCGTGGTGAACGAAGTTTTCTCCGCCGGCGACGGCGACCACGGCGTTCAGACCGCCGCCTACAACCTGCCCAACGATGAGCGCGTCATCACGCAAAAAGGGAGCAAGCGCGTGATGCTGAAGAACGTCCAGGAAGCTAAGTTTCACTCGACGCTCGAGCCCATCTCGAAACGAGTACTGGCGTCTTCGAGCCAAGCCGACCTGGACTTCGAATCGTTCTTCAGTCATATTCTGGCGCACGAGCTGAGCCACGGCATCGGTCCGCATCAGATCACGGTGGCGGGACGCGCCACCACGCCGCGGCAGGAGTTGAAGGAACTCTACAGCCCGATCGAAGAAGCCAAAGCCGATGTTACCGGGCTGTTCATGCTGCAACACCTGGCCGACCACAAACTGATCCCGGCCGGACCCCGGTTCGAGCGCGGGCTGTACACCACGTTTCTCGCGTCCTCGTTTCGCACTTTGCGCTTCGGCTTGAAGGAGGCGCACGGCAAGGGCATGGCCATGCAAGTGAATTATCTGACCGATAAAGGCGGGTTCGTCGCGCGGCCGGACGGCCGGTTCGAGGTGAACTTCGACCAGATCAAGGGCGCGGTGCGGGATTTAGTTCACGATCTGCTGACCATCGAAGCCACCGGCGACTACGCGGGCGCCAAGCGCATGCTCGATCAACTCGGCGTGATTCGCCCGGGGATGCAGAAAGCTCTGAACGGTCTCAATGATATTCCCGTGGACATCGAACCGGTGTTCGTGACCGCCAGGGAAATCGCAGGAAGCTAGCCAGCCAGCTTCGAGATGTCGTTGTAGATGGCGAATGCCACCACCGCCATCAAGAAGACAAAGCCGAGCTTGAGCGCGGCTTCCTTCACGCGCAGGCTCAAATCGCGGCGCATGAAGATCTCGATCAGCAGCATCAAAATCACGCCGCCGTCGAGGATCGGCACCGGCAAGAGATTGACGATCGCGAGATTGAGGCTCAGCATGGATGCCAAGCCGAGGTACGCCGCAGGGCCTTCGCGCGCCGCTTCGCCCGACATCTGCGCGATGCCAATGGGACCAGCGGCGGATTTGGGCGACATGCGCCGTTCCACGATGCCGCGCAGAAACTCGTAGATGAAGGTGGCGCTCTTGGCGTTCTGGCGCACCGATTCGCATCAACGCCTCGGGGAACGGGAGCTTGACGAACACGACTTTCGGTTCCAGCAGCACGCCGATCATCCAGCGGTCCGCTCCTTCGCCGTTGGACAGAGTGGGCGTCACTTCCACGGTATGCTTCTGGCCATTTCGCGAATACACCAGGGTCACCGGCTTACCGGCGGTGCTGGTGACGATTTCGTGCAGCTTGGGCGTGGAGCGAACCGGCTGGCCATTGGCGCTGACGATGATGTCTCCGGCCTTCAAACCGGCCTCGGCGGCGGGTTTGCCCGGCAACTCACTGGCGATCTCGATTTCGCTCTCTTCGCCCCAGCCGGCAAATCCAATTCCGGTCTTCGGATCCAGCGTGGGCGTCACGGTCACCATCTTGCGCTGACCGTTGCGGGTAATCCAGAGGTTGAGCGGATGGCCGGCGCTGGCGGCCTCCTTCATCGCGATATCTTCCCAGGTGGGGTCGACCGAATTGTCGATCTGGACGATGCGGTCGCCTTCCTGAATGCCGGCTTTGGCGGCCGGGCTGTCGGGCAAAACATAGCCCACCACCGGAGCGGGCGTGGTCGGGATTTTCGGAAATCGAACCATGAACAGGCCGGTGAGAATGGCCACCGCCAGCAGGATATTCATGGCCGGGCCGGCAAACGCGATGATCAGGCGCTGCCAGCGCGGCTTGCTGCAAGAAGCTGCGGGGATCGCTGGCGCTTTCGTCGCCCGGCTGCTCGCCCGCCATCTTGACGTAGCCGCCGAACAGAAGCGCGGAGAAGCGGAAGTCGGTTTCGCCCTTGCGGAAGCCGAACAGCCGCGGGCCGAAACCGAAGCTGAAGGTTTCCACCTTGACGTCGAAAAAGCGCGCCGCCCAGAAATGCCCGAATTCGTGGATCAGGATCATGACCCCGATCAGGACCAGCAACCACCAGAAATTCTGTAAAACCACGAAGGGCATAATCTAAGCTCGAACGGACAATTGTCCGCGCTCCTCCTGAAGAAGTTGTGCTTTCTCGCGGACCACTTCGCGCGCCACCGAGCGCGATTGCTCGTCGATCTCGAATACTTCCTCAATGGATGCGGGCTCGCGTGCGGGAACGCGCGCCAGTGTTTCTTCCACCACGGCGGCGATGGCTGGAAACGAGATCTGTTCCTTTAAGAAAGCGCTCCACGGCAATCTCGTCGGCCGCATTCAGCGTGCACGTGGCCGAACCACCCTGGCGCTGAGCCTCGATAAGCCAGCCGCAGCGCGGGAAACTTTTCGAAATCGGGCGGAGAAAAAGTCCAGCTGCGCGCCTGGGTCCAGTCCAGCCTCGGCACCGGTGCTGAGCCGCGGTCCGGATAAGTGAGCGCATACTGAATCGGCATACGCATGTCGGTGGCTGAAATCTGCGCGATCACACTTCCATCGACGTATTCCACCATGGCATGGACGGACGACTGCGGATGAATCACCACATCCACCTCTTCGGCAGAAAAGCCGAACAACCAGCACGCTTCGATCACTTCGAAGCCTTTGTTCATGAGCGTTGCGGAATCGATAGTGATGCGCTGGCCCATTTTCCAGGTGGGATGATTCAACGCTTGCAGCGGGCGTCACGGCGGCCAACGCTTCGGCCGGGGTTTCGCGAAAGGGCCCGCCCGAGGCAGTCAGGATCAGCCTCGAAACCTCACTGCGCCGGCCTGCGCGGAGGCATTGGTGCGCGCCATTGTGCTCGCTGTCCACTGGAATCAATTCGGTACCCGATTTGGCGGCGGCTTCGATTACCAGTTTTCCGCTTGCCACCAGAACCTCTTTATTGGCCAGCCCCACGCGTTTTCCTTGGCAAATCGCTTCATATGTCGCTTCCAGGCCAGAGACGCCCACAATCGCAGACAATACGAAATCAACTTCGCTGGCGGTTGAGGCCTCGATTCGCGCCCGCCGTCCATAGGCAAGCTGGGGCCACTGCTCCTTTGGGAGGCGACCGGCCAGCCTATCTATTAGATTCCGACGGCCATCTTCGGTTGCCGTCACGGCGATTTGGGGTCGAAATCGAACAATCTGCTCGGTTAGGAGGTCGATATTGTGACCCGCCACCAAGGCGTGAATCCGGTATTGATCGGGATGGCGGCCGACGACGTCCAAAGTGCTCACACCGATGGACCCGGTTGAACCAAGGATAGTGAGATGTTTCAACTGCCTTATTATAACGTCACATTGCGAAAACTCCGCCGGATACGTTCCGCTGACGGGCGTTAGGCGGTTGAAGGGAATTTGGGGACCTCGTTACCTCTCACTAAGGGAGTCAGCCCTATCGGGCGGGGACTCAACCCTTTCGGGCGCCGGGGAGGATTGCTTCAGGGGTCTTTTTAATGAGGTTAGTCTCGCTTTGGTGGGAGTTGCCTCCCCGGCTTACTTCCAATAATAGTATATGGAATTGCGGAACGCAACTGTTTTTTGTAGATTTATTTTGTTTTGACCTCGACGCCGGCCCAGCGTTCCATCACGCGGATGGTCGCACACATGTCCAAATCCCCGTAACCCTCTGCGATTGCAGCACGAAACATCTGTTGGGTGATGCTGGTGATGGGCAGGGGCAGACTCATTTCCTCACCCGACTCGATGGCCAGTCCGACGTCCTTGTGCATCCATTTTGTGGAAAAGTTGGTGCTGAAGTCCCTTTTGAAGACAAACGGAGCCTTGTAGGCGATCAGTCCGGACTTGGCCGCGCTATTATCCAAAATCTCCAGCATGAGCGCTGGATCGATGCCGCCCCTGGTGCTGAGCGCCATACCTTCATTGAATGCTTGCATCAAGTTAGCGAGAATAAGGTTCTGCGTAAGCTTGGCTTGCAGCCCTTTTCCAGGCCCGCCGCAGTAGTAGAACTTCTTGCCCATGATCTCGAAGAATGGCTTCGTTCTTTCGAAAACCTTGGCGTCGCCGCCGATCATGAAGGTCAGGGTCCCGGCATTGGCTCCGGGAGTGGAACCAGTGCACGGGGCGTCCAGAAAATGCACGCCCTTGGAGCCTAGCTTTTCGCCGATGGCGCGGCTGGCGGATGGCGCGATGGTGCTGGCGTCGGCGACCACGGTTCCAGGGATCGCGCCGTGGATCACGCCGTGCGGCGCGAGCACTACTTCCTCCACCATGCTGGTATCGCCGACGCAGATGCAGACGAACTCGGATTTTTCAGCCACCTCCTTGGGCGTGGAGCAGGCCATGGCTTTCTCTTCGTCGGCAAGCTGCTTTGCTTTTGAGGAGGTGTAGGACCATACCGCGACCTGGTGTCCCGCCCGAGCCAGATTGCGGGCCATCGGGTAGCCCATGAGTCCCAATCCTAGAAACCCGAGGTTTGCCATAAGAGAGAATGGTAGCAATGAAACCGGCTGTGCTGGTCACCAAACGCATTTATCCGGAAGCGGTGGAATATCTGAAAGAGCATTGCACGGTGGACGATGTTGGAAACGACGAGGGACTCACGGCCGAAGAACTAAGTTCGCGGGTGCGCGGCAAGCAAGGCGTGGTAGCGCAGCTAACCGACCGTTTTAGCGCCGAGGTGATCGACGCGCTGGAGGGCGTGAAGATCATCGCCAACGTCGCGGTGGGTTTCGACAACATCGATGTGCCGGCGGCGACGCGCCAAGGCATCCTGGTGACGAACACGCCGGATGTGCTCACCGAGACGACGGCCGATTTCGCGTTCGCGTTGCTGCTGGCGGCTGCGCGGCGCGTGGTGGAGGCGCATCAGTTCGTCCATGCGGGTCAATGGCGGAAGTGGTCCATCGATCTTCTGGTCGGCCAGGACGTGCATCATCGGACTCTGGGCCTGTTCGGAATGGGGCGCATCGGGCAGGCGGTGGCGCGGCGCGGGTGCGGATTTTCGATGCGGATTCTGTATCACGACGCGGTGCGCGCGCCGGAATCCGTAGAGCGCGAACTTCAACTGGAATTTGTTCCCGCCGAACAGCTTCTACGCGAGGCCGATTTCGTGAGCCTGCATGTGCCGCTGCTCCCCTCGACGCGCAAACTCATCGGTGAACCGCAGCTCAAGCTCATGAAGAAGACCGCGATTCTGGTGAACACCGCACGCGGGCCGGTAGTGGACGAGGCGGCCTTAGCGAAGGCCTTATCGGAGGGCTGGATCGCCGGCGCGGGCCTGGACGTCTTCGAGCGAGAGCCGCAGGTAAATCCCGAACTGCTGAAGCTTACCAATGTGGTGCTGGCGCCGCACATCGCCAGTGCGTCGGTGGATACGCGGCGGGAGATGTCGATGCTGGCCGCGCGCAATGTGGTGGCGGCCCTTGAAGGCAACCGGCCGTTTACGCTTCTGAATCCGGCCCTGTGGGATTCCCTTTCACGCCGGACAGGAGCTTGAGTATCAACAGGTCGGAAGGATGAAAGCTCGCCACGGAGACGTTGTTCAGGTCTTCGTCGCTTTCGGCGATGTGACTGCGGATCAGCGCGCGCAGTTCTTCCACTGTTACGCCCAGTTCCTTGGCTGCTTCCTGCTCGGAGTACTGGGTCTTAGACGATTTGGTGGCGAGTATTCCCTGATTCATACTTCAATTGCATTCTAAGGGAGAAACAGGCGCATCCCAATCGGGCGGAGAACCTAGACCGATTCGAGCAATGCCCGAAGACTTTGGTACTACGACCCTCCAATCCTGGGTGTGCCTACCCGATGTCCGGCGGCGTCAGCATCGCGTCGTTAAAGCGATTTGTAAAATTCGCGATCGAGATGGTCAGGGTCAACTCGACGATCTGGTCGTCGTTGAAATACTGCTTGATTTCCTGAAGCGCGCCCGAACGAATGGCGGAGGCTCCGCGTGTGACACGCTCGGCATAGAGCAGCACGGCCTTTTCTTTTTCATCGAAGGCGGTGCTGCGGCCGAAGAAGGTGAGGGCCTGGATCTGATCTTCCGTTACGCCGTTTTTCTTGCCGGATGCTGAGTGGGCGCGGAAGCAATACTGGCAGCCGTTGATCTGGGCGGTCTTCAAATAGGCCAGCTCCTTGTATTTCGCCTCCACCGATCCGGAATCGATGACCGCGCTATAGAGCGCCAGAAAATGCGTCAAGGCGTCCGGCACCCGGGCCATCACGCCGAAGAAGCTGGGCATTTGACCGAAGACGTGCGTCAGTTTGTCGAAGATCGGCTGTACTGAGGGCGCGGCCTGCTCCTTGGAAAGCGGCGCGATCCCAGATGGCATACTGGCGGTAGCTGTGGACATTTGGTGGTTCTCCTCTTTCTCTTTGGACTAAGTAAATGACGAAAGGTTTCGCTTTTGTGAACTGATGACTCCGGTATTCAGGCCGATGGTGCTCAGCCCCCGAAGAAGCGCGCATGCTCGATTTTCATGCAGCGGTCCATCACGACTTCGAGGCCGGCTCGCCGCGCCCGCTCGGCGGCTTCTTCATGAATCACGCCGAGCTGCATCCAGATCACTTTAGCGCTTCGGGCGATGGCCTGGTCCACAATCTCGGGGACGGCGGCGGGCTCGCGGAAAATGTCGACGATCTCTATGTCGCCCGGTACTTCGAGGAGTGATGCATAAGACCGGCGTCCCAGCACTTCCGGCTCGCGCGGATTCACGGGTGTTACATCGTAGCCGTGCGCCAGCAGATAGATGGCGGCGAAATGGCTCGGCCGGAATGGGTTCGCCGACAAGCCGACCATGGCGATGCGCTTGTAGCGCTCCAGAATCCGGATGCGATCCGCCGCCGTGGTCGCAAAGCGGCCCTGGTTTACGGGCGAATTCGCGCTGACGCCGTCGCTCATATGGTGGGCATCGGGCCTTTCAGGGGTAAGTATTCAATTTTTCCCCGCCAGTCTTCCGGAGATGTTGCCTTCGCGATGAGTTCCAAGTCTTCCACCATCTGCCCTATTGTGACTCGAAGTTGGTGCGCATAAATGATACCGAAAAAGGGTGTGGCACAGATCGCAAGCGAAGAGCGGAGGTAACAGCACGTGGGATGTGCACATCCATGTCGAGCGCGACGCTCAACGCGATTGTTTCGGATCGAGCAGCTTGCGCGCAAGCTGGGGTCCGACAACTGAGCCGAACGCTGGTCAGTTTAAAGGACCAAAAGGATGGGGCTGGGTGTATACTGAACTCGGCCTGTGGGTCCAAAAGGAAATCAGTTCAAAGTAGCCCGCTTGGAGCGTCCTGAAGATGCGACACGCGATGGGGGCTATCCCCTTTTTATTGGCCATCGGCGCACTCCCGGCGCTGGCGGCCACGTTGCCGGCCTATTGCGGCGCGGTCGGCGCGAAAAGCTATACGCCTCCCGCGGTGACCATTCCCGCGGTGGTTCTCAATCGCGGCACGGTGATCACGGTCACGAATACCACGATGCTGATTAATGGCGACACGTCGTCGGTGGCGGCGCTGGTGGCCAATCCCGGCCCGGACGGAATTTCTCTCCAGGAAGCGGTCATCGCCACGAACAACGACCCCGGCACATGGAACATCCAGTTCGCCCCGGCGCTGAAGGGCTCCACCATCGTCGTCGATTCCGGACCTGTCGGGACTGCCTGGCTGTACCGGGGGCAACGTCACGATCAACGGTGACATCGATGGCGACGGACAGCCCGATATCACGCTCACCAGCCTGTCGGGAGCCACGGGATTATTTTTATGTCTTTCCGGGGGCAACACCCTCAACGGCGCTGGCCCTCCAGAACTGTCGGATCTGCGTTTGGATCCGCGCCCTCGGCGAGTGCCGGGGCCACCGGTCCCCGGGACGACCTTCTCCAACACCACTGTCAGCAACCTGGTGATGACGAACATCCAAAATACCGGAATCGGATGTCAATCCCGGCGCACACTCCCGCCGCGGATCACCGGAACACCTGGGACCATATGCTGATCACCGGCAACACCATCACCGGCAACGCCTCCGGCCCGGCGCTGGGTATCGATATGGAACTCGGCAACGCGCCGGGGCGACACGTTGCAGCACACCACCATCGCCAACAACAATATTGTGCTTCCCATGCCAGGGGCGCGGTCGGCATTGCGATGAACGTCGGAACCGGGCTTGGGGCGACGAACAACCAGGTGCTCGATACCTTGATCGCGAACAATATCATTTCAGCCGCTCCTGCCACAACTTGGGATTCGCCTTGCGACGGGCGTGGGAAGCTGCGATCGGCCGAACTTGATTGACGGCGTGCAGGTGATTGCCAACCAGATCAGCATCACTGGCCAGCCGGGTCGGCAAACGGATTGGCAGCGGCATTAACGTGGTGACCGGAGATGCCGCCAGCGACGAGCAATGGCTACCCGTCCCTGCGGCCGATCCAGTATTCGGAGAACAACATCGCTCGGAATATCGCCATCCTCTCGAACACATCGAGCCGGCTGGTTTCCCGAATCTGTCGCTTCAAGCGGCATGCTGCGGCAACGCCAACAACACGATCGACAATCTCTCCATACTGGGTAATACCGATGACGTGCGCAGATGATGCAGCTCGAATGGCGGATTCCAGTCGGCGGCTACCTACAGCAGGCCCTCGACCGGGAATATCGCTATCCAACGTGCTTGATCCAGGCGAACACCATCCAGAGCTTACCCGCTTCCCGGAAACCCCAGAACCGGCTTCCGGCGACCCTTCGAGGACGCGAGTCTCCCAGAACGGAGGCAATTACGGTCATAGCAGGAATGGGGGAGCCGGGAAATAGCGTCAACGGTATCTCGATTGCCAATAACGACGTGAACACGCCGCTCATTGGAATCGGCGATTATCGGAGGGTATGGGGGTCCGGCGCACCACCGATGGCGGCCCTCCCTTCTCAGCCGACAATAATGTCGTGTCCGCCGCTGCAGATTTTTTGCAACCAGGTGGACCAGGCTCCCACGGTGGTCTCGGCGGTCACGCCCGCCTCGGGAATCAAGGGCATCAACGTGGCGGCGGGTTGGATCCGCGAGCGGAAACCAGGTGCAGCAGTTGAGCGTGACAGACAATCTGGTGGCGAGGAGTGCTTGGCGACGCGTCCCTTTCGCCTACCTGGGCGGCGGCGGGTCGGGAAACACGGTATCGATTTCTCAAGTCCTCCGGCCCCGCTAGTTGGCCTCAGTTCGCGGCAGCGGGCGTGGTCAATGCCGCGACGTTTCAGCAACGCGCTCTGGCTCCCGGCTCCCTGGTCAGCTTGTTTGGCCTCAACCTGTCCGGGGCAACGGTGCAGTTTGACGGCATTTCCGGCTCCCGTGCTTTATACGTCTTCGTCGCAACTGAATTTGCAAGTGCCATGGGAGTTGCAGGGCGAATCGAGCTCGTGGGTCACCGCTACGTCTAATTCGGTCGCCAGCCTGCCACAGCCTGTTCCGGTGGGCCTGACCGACCCCGGCATTTTCTCCCTGGGCGCGCCCGAGGGCGGGCAAGGCGCCATCGTGAATCTCGCCGGAATCGTGGTGGATGCCAACGCGCCCGCCCATGCCGGCGACTACCTGGAGATCTACGCGACCGGGCTGGGTGCGGTGACGAACACACCACAGACCGGAGCCGTAGCCGTGGCAAGCCCACTTGCTTGGCTGATTGGCAACGCGACGGTGACGATTGGCGGCGTGGCTTCTCCAGTGATTTTCGCGGGACTGGCTCCCGGCTATGTCGGGCTCTACCAGGTGAACGTGCAAGTACCGGAGGGAGTAGCCGCCGGGGACGCCGTTCCGGTCGTACTTTCGACCGGCGCTATCGCTTCGAATACCGTTACGATTTCCGTTCGCTAGCCCTTGGGCGCGGCGGACTCAACGTACGGCGAATCGTTGAGGCTCAATCCTGAAAGCCAAAGAAGGCCCGCCTGTAGTCCTCGCATCTCTGCTCAATGGGTCACGTTCAACGTGGTCATTCGTGCCAGCGAGCCAGGCGACGCCTCTACTGTCGAGTTCGATCTGCGTAGCGAAGACGACCGTCATGTGTTTCTCCTCCAGTGACGTCAGTAACACGTTATCGGCTTTAGGCCGCCGCGCTGAGCGCTTGATCCAGGTCCCAGAGGATGTCCTCGATCTCCTCGATGCCGACCGATAGGCGGATCATGTCGTCGCTGATGCCGCACAGCTTTTTTCTTCGTCGCTCAACTGCTGGTGCGTGGTGGAGGCGGGATGAATCACCAGGCTTTTCGCGTCGCCGACATTGGCCAGGTGCGAGAACAGCTTCAGAGTTTCGATGAAGCGCTTGCCCGGCTTCCAGCCCGCCGCGAATGCCGAAACTCATGATCGCACCTGTGCCGCGCGGCAGGTATTTCTTCGCCAGCGCGTGATAGGGGCTGGACTCCAGGCCCGGATAATTCACCCAGCCACGCGCGGGTGACTCTCGAGATAATTGCGCAACCTCAAGCGCGTTGCGCGAGTGGCATTCCATGCGCAGCTTCAATGTTTCCAGGCCCTGCAGGAACAGGAACGAATTGAACGGGCTCAAGGCCGGGCCGAAGTCGCGCAGCCCTTCCACGCGCGCCTTCATGATGTAGGCGAAGTCGCCGAAGGTTTCGTAAAACCGGATGCCGTGGTAGCCCTTGCTCGGTTCGAGCATCTGAGGAAACGCTCCGCGGTCCCAGGGGAAGCGCCCGCTGTCGACGATCACTCCGCCAATGGAAGTGCCGTGGCCGCCGATGAACTTGGTGGCCGAATGCACCACGATATCGGCGCCGTGCTCGATGGGCCGGCACAAATAGGGCGATGCGAAGGTGTTGTCGATCATGAGCGGGAGATTGGCCGCGTGGGCGATTCCGGCTACCGCTTCAATATCCAAGACATTCAGCAACGGGTTGCCGATGGTCTCGCCGTAGATGCACGCGCGTTTGCGGCGTGATGGCGCGGCGGAAATTCTCGGGATCGTCAGGATCCACGAAAGTGGTATTGATCCCCAGCCGCCGGAAGCTGACGTCGAACTGCGTGTAGGTGCCGCCGTAGAGGTTCTTGGAGGCGACAATCTCGTCGCCCGCGCCCAGCAGATTCGCGATGGCGATAAACTGCGCGGCCTGCCCGCTTGCCACCGCCAGCGCTCCCACGCCGCGTTCCAGAGCCGCCATGCGCTCCTCAAGCACGGCCGTGGTGGGGTTCATGATGCGCGTATAAATGTTGCCGAAGCGCTGCAGGTTGAAAAGATTCGCGGCGTGCTCGGTATCTTCGAAAACGTAGGACGTAGTTTGATAGATGGGAACTGCGCGCGAGCCCGTTTCAGCGTCGGGACGATGCCCAGCGTGCAGCGCACGAGTGCTGAAGCCGAAAACGTGGTCCGCGGCGTTTCCGTTGGCGTCGACGATGCTGGGGATCTGGCAGGAGACCGTCTCGTCCGGCATACGTCCTGATTGTACGAGTTTCCGAAGAGTACGGCCGGTCTATTTGTTGGTCTTCAGGGCGCCTAATGCCTTACCAGTTGGGAGAGGGTCTGAGACATCGGCTCGTACTTGGAGTAAGTCTCGTCGTCCACGGAATCTTCGTTGAAGAATCCCAGCGCGGAAGCGCTGACGCGGGTATTGAAGTGTTTAGGCAACCACAAGTGCGGCGCAACCGGCTCCTGCTCCAGCACGAAGCGGGTGCCGGGGCGCACCTTGGCGAAGAAGCCGTACAGGCTCACAGGTCGAACCACCTCAGCCTGCACTTTTACCCACTGGCCGCTGTCTTCATCAACCCACATCCTGCCCCGCATGCCCTTCAACACTTTGGTCTCGCGACTGGTGGCCTCATAGCCGTGCTTCGGAGTGGCATCCAACACCCAGCATTCGTGACCATCCACCGTCTGCTGGCCCACCAGCCGAAAGTCAAACGCGCCCAGCATGCCTTTCAACAAAGCGCTGTCCTGGAGGCGTTCCTTCAGGTATTTGTCGATGCGCTTCTGGCGGGCACGCTCGGACTCTTCCTGCCTCTCCTGAATCTCATACTGCAGCTTCCGCACTTCCTCAGCTTGTTGGGCGGCAGGAAGGGCCTTATCGTCCACTGCGATGAGGCGGCTGTAGGGAGAGCCATCGAGCATGAGCACCTGGTAGGTCTTCACGGTGGGACGGGAATCGCGTTTACTTTCGACATCGCGCTCGATATAGGAATACTCCGGCGCGTGGCTCCAATCGGCGGCGATGGCCTGCTCGGAACGCTGAACAAGCTGTTGTATGTTAGGCGAAGGTAGAGCTGCGCCCCAACTTATTCCCGCTCCCCAAGTTATCCCCGCTGCCCCGGCCAGCAGGTACGGTCTCCAGCACCCCATCACTTTGTTAGGCGTGCAACTAAGGTGCCACGTTGCAAAAAGCCTGAATTTGCTGGCTTTAAAGCCCATTGCGGACCGGCGGCGCGTAAATCTTGCCCGGCTTTCCGACTTACTCTATGCATTTCCTATTAGGACGCGGGCGACTTAGGCCGCTGCTAACTACCGCTTGAGTTAGGCCGAAAAGCGACTAAAAGTGGACTTCCAGGGCGATCGGGAAATGATCCGAAGCATGCACATCCCGGATGACCCGCGCGTCGTCCGCCTGGATGGGACCGCGCAGGAATACCCAATCCAGGGCTCCGATAATGACGTGCGTTCGAATGCGCCGGTTGCCGAAGCAGCTGCGATAACCGGCCTGGTTCAACCGGTCGATGAGCGGCGAGTGACGGCTCATGGTATTGAAGTCGCCCGCGATGATCACGGGCGTGTCCTCAGGGTAGCGGCGCGCGTCGGCCAGCACTTCGTTCAACTGGCGCAGCCGCAGTTGCTCGTCGCCGCGGCTTTCCAGATGCAGATTGTAAATCACCAGCAGCCGGCCGCCGTTGTCCAGCTCGCTGATCTGCGCGATCCGGCCGCCTTCCCGCCGCTGGAAAATAGGCAGCGATGAACTGAGCAGCGCGCGCGGTTTCCAGAATCCGGATTGATTGGCGAAGCGCAGGATGCGCGTCGAGCGGATGGGCAGAGTGGTCAAGATGGCCTGGCCATGGTAGGCCGCTCCGGCCGGCGTGCTTTGACTCAACTCCTGAAACTCCGGCGCCCAGGCATAATTCATTCCGAACTTCTCGGCCAGCTCCCGGGCGACATCCTCGCCGTGAGTGCGCCGCGCGCCCAGATCGACCTCCTGGAAAATGCAAAGGTTGGCCTCGGTCGCGCGCATGGCGGCCTCGATACCGGCCAGATGTAGTCCCCGCTCGATATTCCAATTCAGAATTTTCGCGCTGGGATGGAAGCCCGAGGAATGAGCATACGCCGCACTGTGAATTGTTTCCAGAGCGTCGGCCGAGGAAGGATCCGTTCCGGCCGAGAGCAACATCGAAAGCGCCAGAAAAGGGAAGGTCTTGCGAAGCACGAAAGTCACGGCAACCGTTGTCCCTTTAGTTTATACTGGAAAAGAGTCCGGGACCGATTCCTTCCCCAAAATCTTTGGAAGATCGAAGCGTTCCGAGGAAAACCGTATGGTAGTGATTCTGACAATTATTCACGTGATCGTTTGTTTCTTTCTGATGGTGGTGGTGCTGCTGCAGAGCGGCAAGGCCGCCGACCTGGCAGGCGCTTTTGGCGGAATGGGTTCGCAGACAGCTTTCGGCCCGCGCGGATCGGCGACGGTTCTCTCCCGCGCCACCACGGTGGCGGCCGCGATCTTCATGCTGACGTCTCTGACGCTGGCGATCATGGCGACGCGTAATTCCACGTCCAACGGCAGCGTGCTCGAAAAGCAGAAAGCGCCGGTGAAGACTACCGCTACTCCGGCGACGACGCCCGCGCCGGCTACCGCGCCGAACGGCAACACGACAGTGCCGCTACCGGGTATACCCGCTGCGCCCATCCAAGCCGCGCCGCCTCAGCCAGGACCGGGTCAGGCAGCTCCGAGTACAGGTGGACAACCGTCGCTTACGGTAATCCGGCCGGACGGCACCAAGACCACGACGCCGATCAATATACCCCAGCCGCCGGGCAAACAGCAGCCGGCCGGCAAGCAACAGCCGGCGCCCAAGAAATAACGGTTTTACGGCCACGCGGAGGTGGCGGAATTGGCAGACGCACTAGCTTGAGGTGCTAGCGGGAGCAATCTCGTGGGGGTTCAAGTCCCCCTCTCCGCACCAAGTAACCAACAGAGGCTCATTTTTCTGCGTGTCCTTATCGGGGCACTGGCCGTGCGCCGGGCTGCGTTTCGTCGCTCCTACCTTTTCGGCAGCATTCGAGACCGAAGAATTATTGGGGCGACAACGGCCGCCGTGAGCGCTATACTTACAACGCTAATCTATCTGGATATCGATTCCTGTAGTGGTTCAATTTCTCGGGGGATGGCTACTTGCGTTCGGAAACAGCTAACCTAGCCGCCGTATACGCCGGAATCGTGATGCTGTCGGTCCTCACGGCCCAGGGCTATATCGCAAACCCAGATAGTCGGGCTATGTTCAATGTCGCGCGATCCATTGCGCATAAAGGTTCTTTCGAGGCATCTCCTTGCGAGCCCTCTCCGCGCGGCAATTCGTGTGTACCAGGTGTCGATGGCCGGCTATATTCAGGCTTTGGCTTGCTGCCGTCCGCCATTGCAACGGGCCCATTGATAGCGGGTGAAGAGCTGGCCAGGCTGACGCACAAGGATCCCAAGTTCGTGTCCGACTTCCTGGTGTCCATGACCAGCCTGCTGGCCGGGGCGCTAATCCCGATTGTGCTGGTGCTATGGCTGACCAGTATGGGTTTCTCCTGGAAACCCTCGGTAATCACCGCACTGTTGCTCTATTTCGGGACGGTTCTCTGGTTCCATAGCGTGAAGAACTTCTATTCTGAACCCTTCAGCGCTCTCGGGTTGCTGGCCGCGGCGTATCTGCTGGGCGTCTCCACTCGCTCTAGTGGATTCCTGCTGGGCGGATTCGTTTTCGGCTGCAGCGTCGCCTGCCGTGTAGTCGGTCTGATATTTGCGCCGGCGTTGGTGGCCTACTGCATCGCCCTCCCAAATTCCGGTGGCTGGACTCGTCGATTTTCTCGAGCCTTCCTGTTTGGAGCCGGCGCCCTGCTGCCGGTGGGCTTCGTGGCTTGGACGAACTATCTCCGGTTTGGCGACGTTACAAAAACCGGGTACCATTTGGCCTTTCCCAGCCTGGCATACCTGCTGTCGAATCCGCTTATTGGAGGTGCGCGCGATCTCATTTTCGACGGCGAAGTCGGCCTGCTATGGTTCACTCCGTGGATCGTCTTGGCTCCTCTGGCCCTGCTGCGGTTCTGGAAGGTGCGGCGGCTGGAGTGCGCACTGTCACTCGCTATCTTGCTAGAGAGCGTCCTATTCTTCGCGTGTTATGCTGCATGGCACGGCGGCTGGTCGTATGGCCCGCGGCTACTCCTGCCCAGTTTGCCATTTGCCGCACTGCCCTTTGTCGTGCTGTTCGAGCAATGGCGCCAGAATCGGGCTGCCACCCGGATTGCCTTGGTTACACTGGCTGCCGCCGCTGTCTTCATTGAGCTGAGCGGCTTGCCGTACCCGGCGACACGCTACTACCAGATGGTGAATTACAACAGCGCTCACCACCAACCGAAGCCATGGCATGGGTCGCTTCTTCTAGCCCAGTGGCAGGAGTTCCCCACGATCCTGCAAGGTTCTCTCAATTCCTCACCGCGGCCCGCGGCCCTCCAAGGTCAGTCCGCCGGCTCTGAATCCGCTTCCGAGGAAGTACGTATCGAAAGCATGTCTGCTCCGGAATACCTAGCTTCATTCCGGCATGCCATTAACATGAGCAACGCTGATCTGTGGCTCCTGAAGGTTGCAAAGATGGGTATCCTTCCATTCTCCGTAGCCGCGGCCTTGGCGCTGATATTTTTGTCCGGCGGCGTAGGGCTGATTTGGTTAGGCGTGTCGGGGCCTGTGCGTATGCAGCATCCGCGCGATGTCCCGGAATGGCGTCGTCAGAGTCCGGACCGCGCCTGATCCCCATCTCTCGAATTCGTGAAAGCTCTGAAAACGTACCGTCAAGTACATCACCATCGGTGGCATTAACATAAGCACAAAAAGTAACAGCAGCCACCCCTGGGGAATGAGGGCGCCACGCTCCAGCGCAGTACTTGCTATGCCAATCAATAAAAACATGCTCACCTCCATAACGCTCCACTCAATTAGATGACGCTGCCAGTGGGTTCGACTCGACCGGCGGAGCTTTCGCGCTGAACGATGTTACAAGCTGACGACCGGCAGCGCAGCCAGCGGGTCGCAATTGGCGCCGCAGCAGATCTCGCCTTTTGCCCCGTTCGGATTTTAGCCGGATTTGGGCTGATCTGTTACTGCTTTTTGATCCAGTTCATCACCAAGTTGTAAGCGTCCACGCTGCCGATGCCGTTGGCGAAACTCCAGGATGCGCCGGCGGCGTAGGCGGGAGTGAAAGAACCGTCGGAAACGGAGAGAGCACCGGCCCAGGTGGTTCCAAACACACGGCCGCCGCGGCCGTAGTCGATTGTTCCGAGTAGGCCGTAGCAGTTCAGCGGTCCGCCGCAATTCACTTCAATGTCGCCCAGGGTGACGCTATGGAACGCACTGGGCGTGCTCGCCGCCAACGCATAATACACATAATTGGGATTGCCTTGCGGAGCGCCGCCCTCATTCTGGTTCACCAGCGCCTGTATCCCTGCCATGACGGGTGTCGCGAGCGAGGTGCCGCCGACTCCGATCCAATTGAAGGGAGCTCCACTGCACGGCGCGCCTTCATTGAACGGGTCCGAAAAGCAAATAACGGAATAGTGCCCCCAGATGCCGTCGGAAGCGAACATGGAAACGTCGGGAATGTCCCGCACGCCATCGCTGGGGATGCCCGTGAGTCCGGTTTGCCACGCGGGCTTGGGATATCCCTGACAGCTGCCGCCGGCAACACCGGCGACGGAAGGCGCTCCGGTGGCGCAGTTGCTGGGCCCGCCACTAGCGGCAGCGACCTCCAGAAGCTCGTATTGCTGAGCGATGCTGCTATTGCAAAAACCGGCCGCGCCGTAGCCGGTCGCATAGCCCAGCGCGTTGGCGAGCAGGCCGCTCGCGCACGAGGCGTTCCAGGGAATCTCCGGTATATAAGATAGCGCCGAGCCATAGGTGGTGGTGTTGGTCGCATTCCAGTAAGCGGCGGTGGTGCCGTTGAAGGCGTCCGAGAAATCTGTCCCGCCCACGGCCACGTTGTATGGCGTGGACGCAAATCCACTTACGCCGATGCCGTGCGTGGCGCTAAGTGCTCCGGAGTCGCAACTGGCCGCGCCCTCATCGCCGGACGCGACGAAGACGGAGACTCCTTCGGCCGCCGCTTGCTGATACAGCGTGTTGAGGGATGCGTTCAGCGCGGCGCCATTTTCCGCTTCACAAATGCCGTAGCTCAGACTCAGGATGGCCGGAGGAGCGCTGGAATTCACCAGGTTCTGCATAGCCATCACCAAGCCGGACGTGATGGATGTCGTATCGGCACAGGCGGCCAGCACAATGGCGGCGCCGGGGGCGGCAGCGCTGGCCCATTCTACGTCGATGGCCGCCTCGCTGTCGTCTGAATTCGCTCCCGGCGCGGTGCAATTGTTCGGCCCCGAGGGCGGCGCGGGATACTGCGAGGTCAACGATCCCGAAGTGTATTGCGAAAGCCCGAAAACACTGCGGAAAGTGGTCCAATCCGCCTGGCTGTAGAGGTCCGTGTCTTCGATCACAACGATGGTCTGGCCTGTACCCGTGATCCCTTTTGCGAACAAAGGATTGAGGTCGTAGATGGTGGCCAGATCCGCGGGCACGACCGCCTGGGTTGTCGCGCCTTGCAGCGTGAAGGTGTATTTCGGACGGGCCATCTTATGCGGCCGGAAGTCGTGCAACGAAACGATGCCGGCTACGGCCGGCGCCAGAGCCTCGGGAATCCGCGGATCGCCGAAGTTGGCAAGATGCCGCGCGCCGCCCACATCCAGACTATGAATAGCAGTGTGAAATGCGCGCCGCACCTGACCTGCGTTACCCGAAAAATCAATCACCATATGGCTGGGATAAATTAAATTAACCGCAAAACCCTGCGATTCTAGCCAAGTGGTGACGGCCTGGACGTCGGACTCCGCCGGGCCAAACTTCTTTCCAAAGTCGCTCGCGTTTAGCCATTGCTGAAAGCTCGGAGACTTTGGATCATGCGCGCTGGACATAAACCGCGCGACCGCCGCTTCCTGCTGAGGCGAGCGTTTTAGCTGGAGCAGCATGTGATCCATCGGAAGATCGTCGGAGACCACTCCGCGGTCGTTCTCCGCATTGGCTTCTGGCCGGGTGTTCCCCGCCAGCGTAACCAGCTTACTTTCGTCCACTTTCTCGTGAACGAGAACATGCGGGCCCGGAATTGCAGTTTGAGATTTCAATGCCGCGGAGCTGCCGATCAGCAGCAGCGTAGCAGACGGAAAAATGAAATACAGGCGGCGGATTAGAAACATGCGGATTACCTTATATTACATGGCTGCGTGCCGGCTATGCGAAGATTGACGAATACGGTGGCCGGAAGAGTACTGGAAAGTTGAGTGGCTAATGGCCGGCCGGAGGTTCGTTGAAATTGTAGTCGAGATTAGCGGGAACCTAAGTCAGGGGACCGCGCATCTGAACTGACGTGCCGTTCGACAACTAACTATGCTTGCGCTGCAAGAAAAAAACCTGTTCCGATTGACGATACTGGCGGTGGTTGGGCTGGCAACCGCCGCGGCTCAGACTCAAGACACGAGCGGGGACGGTCTGCTCAAAGGAAGTTTTCGCTTCCGCCACGTCGCCATCGTTAATGTCGACGTAGACTTTAATCCGTCGGAAATCAAGGCCAGTTTCGGCACGATCACATTCGACGGCGCGGGGAACTATGCGATCACGGGGAACACGCTGGACAGCGCGGCCTCCAGTGGCGCGCCTCAATCTCTGAGTGTCAGTGGAACATACGCGATCGGCTCCAACGGATCCGGCTACGTTGCCAATCCGCTGAATCCGACGGATGCAAATACTTACGTTTATGGGGCCGTATCGCAGGGTGTCTTCGCCGGAAGCTCGACCGAGTCGGGACTGGATGGCTCCATCATGAACGACATTTTCATCGCTATGGCGGTGGGAGCCTCGCCCACGAATGCAAGCTTCACCTCGGCCTATCAGACAGGTTTACTGGATTTCACGGGAGCGAACAGCACCGCCATCAAGAACGCACTGTTCGAGCTGAGCGCCAATGGCCAGGGCGGATTCGGAACAATCAGCTTGAACGGGCAAGCGTCTAACCAGAGCGCCACCAGCTTGACGCAGTCCATTACCGGCGCAACGTACAACTTCAACGGCGATGGAAGCGCGACGCTGACCATACCACTGCCATCGGGCGTAGACTCCACAGATGCGCTGTTCACCGGCTCCAAGACGTTATTCGAGTCCGCGGACGGCAACTTCATCCTGGGATGGACCAGCAATGGCTACGACATTTTTTTTGGCGCAAAAGCGCTGGCGATCGCCGGCACCAACAGCATCAGCACGGGACTTTATTTCACGACTGCTTTGGAAAATTCTCCTTCAGTCTTCGGCACCGACTCCTATTACGGCGGGACGAGTAACTCGGGGGACGCCGGCGGCGACGGGGTGGTCCACCAGCGGGTTAATATACCGGAGTTGTTATCTTACGACTACGGCACCGACGATCAAATCCTTCTGAATTCGGATGGAACCACCGGGGTAGATCTGAATGGCTATCAGTATCTCTTCGGCGACGGCGGACAGGTGTTTGTAGCTATTGGGACCAACGGATATTTCTCGCTTCAGGTGGGGCTGCACGCCGCAAGTTTTTCGGGACCCGGCGTATTTCTCAATCCAACCGGAGTGGTGAACGCGGCCAGTTACCAACCCGTCACAGCAAGTCTTGCGCCGGGTGAACTGATCACGCTGTTCGGCACCGGCCTCTCTTCGGGGAAGATGTCGATGCAGGGCGGGCAGGCGTTTCCCACCAGCTTGGATAACGTCTCCGTGTCGATTGATAATATCCCGTGCCCTATTTACTATGTGAGCCCAACGCAGATATCGGCGATCGTGCCCTATGAGGTTGCTTCGAACCAGAGCGGCTTGGCGAACATTCAAGTGACCAACAACGGGGTTGCGTCTAACGTGGTGCAGATGTACCTCAGCGATTCGGCCCCGGGAGCGTTCTCACAAAATCAGAACGGGATCGGGTACGCTGCCGCCGTGCACGCTGCAAATGGCGCCCTGATAACTTCCAGCGATCCGGCGCAACCGGGTGAATATATTTCGCTGTTTCTGACGGGCCTCGGCACGGTTTCGCCTCCGATTAACGATGGGGCGCTGGGGCCTGTGAACCAGCTGAGCGTGTCGGATCTGTACAGCGCGGGGAATTTGACGGTTTACTTTAACGACTACACTAACGGGACAGCGGGCAACCCCGGCACAATTCAATTCGCGGGCCTGGCGCCAGAACTTGCGGGCTTGTACCAGATTAATGTACAGGTTCCTACCAGCGGCCTCGCTTCGGGAGACAATGTCTACATCGAGTTTGTAACCGACGCCGCCGATGTCAACCAGATCCAGATTCCATATGGCCAGTCGAGCGGGGCCGCTCCAATTTCAGAACAGACGACCGCGAAAGCCGAGGCGCGCCAGCGTCGTCTGGGACGGCGGGCGCAGGTTCGAGCGCTTCAACGTCACGCCGGGCGTTAGCCACACAGACTTGCTCGCCGTCGATGGACTCACCTCCCGCAACTACGGCCAGCGGGCCCGCGCGGGTTTCGCCGATCACTGACGCGATGCTCGAAGCCGTTCGATCAGTGTCCAGTTCTGCATTCATAGTTTGATTAAAACCGAAGTGTGATCGTCGGTGAAGCTTTATACTCCGGACAGACATGACTATCGCCTGCGTTATCCGCTACCAGATCGATCCGTTCCAGCGCGAGGCCTTCCAGACCTACGCCGAGAATTGGGGCCGTATCATCCCTCGCTGCGGAGGGCGGCTCATTGGATACTTCCTTCCTTACGAGGGAACCAACGACGTCGCCTGGGGCTTGATCGCGTTCGACAGTCTGGCTGCGTACGAGCGTTACCGAGCGCGTCTACAATCGGACGCCGAGGCGCGCGATAATTTCCTGATGGCGCAAAGCATGCGTTTTATCTTGCGCGAGGAAAGAAATTTCGTGCAGGCGGTGGATGGAACCTTCGAAGTTCCTGCCCGGCACGAAAATCCGGCATGAAGAAGATCGGAATGGTAGGAGGCGTCGCGTGGATTTCCACGGTGGATTACTACACCGAGATTTGCCGCCGCAGCGAGGAGTGGCACGCAGCCAGTAATCTTCCGGGCCCGCCGTCGACGCCGGAGATGGTCATCGAATCGCTGGACCACAACAAAGCCGTGGCCTACCTGGGCGTCGAGGGCGATGAGAAATCCTGGCGCCAGTTTGACGAATACCATCGCGCCGCTCTACTGCGCTTGGAAATGAGCGGCGCCGATTTCGCGCTAATGGCGAGCAACACTCCGCACCATCGCTTTGAGAGCATCGTGCGCGGCGTAACTATTCCGGTGCTCGATATCTTTGAAGTAGTCGCGAAGGAGAGCGCTCAAATCGGAGCCACTGAGGTCCTGATATTAGGCACCGTTGTAACGATGAGTTCGGCGCGATTTCGCGAAGCGTTCGCCAGGCATGGGATCCAAGCGGTTTCGCCTGCCGATGAGGCGGCGCAGCGCTCGACCATCGAGTTGATTCAAGATTTGCAGCTCGGCAAACTGCAGGGCGCCGCCGAGCGCCTGGCGGCCATTGTGGAAGAATCCTACCGGCAATTCAAAAGACCGCCATTGGTCTGCTTGGCCTGCACCGAGCTGCCATGCGCATTTCCGGAACAGAAGATGTTTCCATTTTTTGGCATCGATGACATTGTTTATATCAACGCCGCGATGCTGCACGCCAACGCCGCCTTCAATTTGGCGATCGAATAAGCTTACTGCGTAACCCATTTGTCGAGCCGAGAGGCATACAAGTTGGCAAGATAGACGGCGTTCTCATCCGGGCAGGCCAGCGCATGAATCGAGTCGATAGTGCCGGGCATGCGGCCGGGGCGACCGAAAGCGCCCAGGATCTTGCCGCTGAGATCCATCTTATAGACCCGGCCCACGCTGCCCACGAACATCACCTGGTTGGATCTCTTGGTGAGGCAGAGCGACCAAGGCGCCGTGGGCAGGTTCCAAACCGCTTTCAGATTGCCCTCCGTGTCAAAAGTCTGGATACGGCTGTTGCCGCGATCGGCGACATAGATGACATCGTTGTTGTCCACCACCAGACTGTGCGGAGTGTTGAAGTTGCCCGGCTGGCCGCCACGCTCGCCCCAGGACTTGACGAAGTTGCCGTCCTGGTCGAACTTGGCAACCCGCGAGTTGCCGTAGCCGTCGGAGACGAACATGCTGCCATCCTTGCTCCAGCCGATATCGGTTTCCTGATAGAAGGCGGCCTTACCGCGCGCGGCGCGCTCAATCACGTGCGTCAGCCAGGTCCAGGGCTCGGGGTTGGTTCCCAGCGTTCCCACCGTGCGGCCCTTGGAGTCGAAGCGGTAGATGATATCGTCGGCTGCATCCACATACCAGAGATTGCCGTGCGGATCAAAGCGCACCTGATGAGCGCCCGTGAACATTCCGGAGCCCTCGCCCCAGGAGCGCACGAAAGTGCCGTCGGGCTTAAACTCCAGCACCGGATGATAGCCGCGATTGAGCGCGACGATAGTGCCGGTGGGACCGACCGCGATGCCGCTGACGCGCCCCAGAATGTAGTTGGAGGGATATTGGAAAAAATCCTCCACCAGATGGAAGGGCAGTTGGGGTATCGCCGCCGCACCCCGCCTTGCCGTCGGGCCGCCATCGCCGGCCTGAGCATTCATCGGCGCGACGGCGCAAAGCAAAATCGCGGTGGCGCAAACTGCCGACATCAAGAACCGGTTCATCATTAAAGCCTTCAATCTTACCAACCGGAATTTGTTTCAATGGCCTCGCAGCGGTTGATATTATATCTATCCAACCCAGCACGTGCTTGAGTTGGTTGAGCGGCTTAATATCATGAGGAGGAAACATGCAAGAAGAAGCCAATGTTGGTCTGATCCGGGAACTTTATGACGCATTCAGCCGCGGTGACCTAGGTGCCGTCCTGAATTTTCTCGATCCGCGCGCGGATCTCATTTTCGAGGGGCCCAAAGCGATTCCGTGGGCCGGAAACTGGCACGGCCGTGATGGTTGGTCGAAGTTCTTCGAGACGCTCGGCGGGGCCGCCGATGAAATCACGCTGCACATGGAGCCCTTCGCCGCGCAAGATGACAAAGTGGTGGCTGCCGGCAGATATCAGGCACGTGTCAAACGGACCGGTAAGCGGATCGATTCACCACTGGTTCATCTTTGGACCATCGAGAGTGGCCTGGTGATGAGATGCCAGGAACTGACCGACACCGCGGCGGAAGCGGCCGCATGCGCGCCGTGAATTCGTGGTCAAACTGTTACGTTTCTCGGTATGAAAACAGCGTTGTACGGGCGGATGGTCTTTGGCGCGGCGGCGGTCCTGTTCGGCGTCATCGCACTCATGTGGTACGACGCTGACACCTGGCAAACGCTGCGCGAGATCTGGAGCCTGCCTTTTGGAACCATCGTCGGCGGGTGTCTCATGATAGGTCAAATTGCCGGTGGGATTGGAATGCAATCCCCAAGGACCGCGCGCTTGGCGTCGATCGTTCTCGGCATCGTCTATTTGCTCTTCTCTCTGGCCTGCATCCCCGGCATCGTTGCCGCACCGGCCGTCTATGTGCATTACGGGAGCTTCTTCGAACAGTTTTCCGCCCTCTGTGGCGCGATTGCCCTGTACGCAGCAACCGAGGCAAATGCAGCACGGGCGGTAGCGTTCGGCCGAGTGGCGCGTCTTGGAATCGGACTCTGCGCGATTTCATTTTCGCTGAGTCAGATACTCTATCTTCCTGCGACCGCTGACTTGGTTCCAAAGTGGATTCCGCCAAATCAGACTTTTTGGGCGATACTCACGACCATCGCATTTGTTCTGGCGGCGATTTCCATTCTTATCAACCGCCAGGCACGGCTTGCGATTCGCCTGATGACCCTCATGCTGGCACTCTTCGGTGTGTTGGTTTGGGTTCCACGCCTGATCGCTCACCCTGAAGCCCATCTGAACTGGTCCGAATTCGGCTTGACTGTCCTTATTACAGGGGCCGCCTGGATGGTGGCTGATTTGAAGTCTTTTTGATTTAGACGGACTCGCCCGCTGGCGGGGAACTCGGCATTTGAGATTCGAATTGCTTGGCGTCCCAATAGTCGCGCCAGGCTGAGATCTTCCCGTCGCGCAGCTCAAATACTCCCATACAAGGTACGCTGATCCGGTTGTTGCCAACCAGAAAATGATCCACTCGCTCGGTCATCACGACATCGCCGGCCGCCAAGATGTGCCGAATTTCCCAAGGCAAAGCGGTCATTTGCGCGGCGCCGCGTCGCAGGGTTTCCCGGATTGCGTCGCGTCCCTTGATAGGCTGCCAGGGCGAATTCCACCAAGTTGCATCTTCGGTAAAATAGCTCGCGAAGTCGTCTGGATCGGCGCGCACGCAGGCGTCAATGAACCGACGGATGAAAGCTATACTGTCAGCATTTTCCAAATTGGCCTCCAATCAGAAGGCTACACCACTCACACCCCCCGGCAGAGGCCAAGCTCGTCTGATAGCGATGTGTTGGGTCTTGTCTTGCTTGTGTGACGGTAGTGTCTTACGCTGAAAGGATGAAATCCCTGACGGTGCGGCTTCCGGATCGGCTAGTGAGGGAAATCGAGGCGGAATCCCGCGAGCGCGATTGCGCAAAGTCGGATGTGGTGCGCGAACGCTTGCAACGCGGCGCCGGACCCAGGTCGAGTTCGTCCGCGCGGCTGAACCTCATCGCCGACCTGATCGGCTCGGTGGACGGCTTGCCAGCCGGCATGAGCGGGAGAAGGAAGAGATACTTGAAAACCACGGGCTATGGCAAGAAGCGTGCTCGTTGATGCAGGTTTTCTCGTGGCGATGCCTGGTGCGCATGTCCGAGACAATGGCCGATCCGTTGATAGTCACGACGGATTCCGATTTCCACGTCTATCGCCGACATAGCAGGCAGGTGGTTCCTGTATTGTGCCCCAGACGCACTGTGATCGAACCCGGTAGGCGCGTACTGTTTTCACACTGGTCGGCCGCCCTGGTGACCTTCGTCCATACCGGGTAGGCGCCGTGGATATATCTCGAACTGGCAGATCACCTGCTTGGAGTGTTTGACACGAGTGTGGGTAAGACGATATCTTACCTGCATGAAGACTACCATCTCGTCCAAGGGACAGATCGTACTGCCGGCTGAGTTCCGCCGTATGGACCATATCGAACCGGGACAGGATTTCGACGTGGAGCGTCTCGATCGCGGGGACTATCGCCTGGTCCGGCGTGCGGCGCCACTGAACGAAGGCGTCATCGACTGGTTGCTCGCCTGTCCGCAGAAGGACTTCTTCGTGCCTATCGACTCCGAATCGACAGATTTGCTATGAAGTACCTGGTCGATGCCAACGTCTTGAGTGAGCCTACGAAGCCAACTCCCGATCCGCGTGTGCTCGAATGGCTTCGCGCACACGAGTCAGACTTGGCTGTCGATCCCGTTATTCTCGGCGAACTTCGATTCGGGATTCTGATCCTCGCCAAGGGTAGGAAGCGGACGGCGCTGGAACGCTGGTTCAACGCGGGCGTCTCGCGTCTTCACTGCCTGTCCTGGGACGCGGACACGGGCTTAAGGTGGGCGGAACTGCTTGCGCGTCTTCGGACCAGCGGGAAAGCCATGCCGATTAAGGATAGCCTCATCGCGGCGACGGCTGTCGTTCACGGCCTGGCGGTCGCGACGCGAAACCGTAGTGACTTCGTGAATGCAGGCGTCAGAATCGTTGACCCATTCCTCGGTTGAGTACGGGTTTGAGACGGGTTCGAATCCTACCGGGCAGTCTCGGGATTTGGCTCTCCAGTCTGGACACGTTTCGAACTCGCTGTCATCAAACCGAGGTTGGCGGCTCGTGAAAGGCGATCGGTGAGATTATGCGAGCGACTTCGACGGAATATTCCGTTTGCGCTGGTCCCGTTGCAGCCCACAGTCCGCTCGCGGAGAGGATAAGGGAGAACATTCCAGTCAAGGCCATCGCGTGAAGCGTCCAGACGAACAAGAAGCCTCCACTGGACTTAACGAGTTGGCCGGTAAAAAACCCTCCCGGTCCCATCACATGGATGACCGGCACGGCCGTCCCAATTAGCGCCCCGATCAGCATGATGACGTGCCCCGAACGCCGTTCGGCAAGTACCAGAGTTCCATACAGCCAGACGACCAAAACGGGCACCGCAATGAGGGTCGAGCCCCCTGCCTCGGGCGTCCCAACCCTGGCCCGGAGGGTATCGTCCGTCAGGTGAAACGTCATGAACAGGATCGAGAGCAGAGACATAATGATCAACGTGAGGTTGCGCTTCATTGAATGTTCTCCTGTCGAGCCTGCGTCAGAAACGAGTGCGGCGCGAACAGCGGCTCCCTCGCTTAGGGTACGGATGAGATCATAGCTTATCGCGGTAAGAACGCGCTTGTCTTGATAAATTGTTGTGCGCACGACGCGCCAGCGGCTTCGTTATCGGGGCCAAGTTGGACTCGAACCTGAGAACAAACAAGTTGGCGATCTTGGAGACTTAGCCGCGTATAAAGGAATCAACGCGCAGATCCGTGGCTCCCCAGGGCAGGGCTCGAATCTCCCATCCTTCACTATTGCCCAGTTGGGTTCGTTCATCAAAACCTGATAGGCTAGGCTGCTAGGAAAGGGAGACAAACGATGCAGAGCGTACCTCGTTATGTTGCCTTGACGCTAGGTTTTCTCCTGGCGCTTCCCGCGGGAGCCGCGACGGCCGGCGCGCCGGAAAAAGTCACCATCGCCGGGCTAAGCCAGCCGGTCGAAATCCTGAAAGATCGCTGGGGCATCTCCCATATTTACGCCAAGAATGAAGCTGACCTCTTCTTCGCCCAGGGTTACAACGTCGCGCACGACCGTCTGTTCCAGCTCGAATTGTGGCGGCGGCAGGCCACTGGCACGGTGTCCGAAATTCTGGGGCCGAGAGAACTCAAGCGCGACATCGGCAACCGCCTGTTTATGTATCGCGGCGATCTGAACCAGGAGCTCAACTGGTATCACCCGCGCGGCGCGTCCATCATCCAAGCGTTCGTGGACGGGGTCAATGCCTACATTGCGGAGACGCAAAAAAATCCCGCGCTGCTGACGCCCGAGTTCAAGATGCTCGGCATCACTCCGGGCAAATGGACTCCGGCGGTGGTGGTGAGCCGGTTCAACGGGCTGCTCGGCAACATCGATGAGGAGATGAACCTGGCGCTGGCGGTGCGAACCATCGGAACCGAAAAGGTCAAGGATCTCGAATACTTCCAGCCGGCCAACCCGGATCTGAAGATGGACCCAGCCATCGACAGCTCGCTGCTCGCGAAAAACATCCTGGAGCTGTATCACGCCTTTCGCACGCCCATCAAGTTTGTCCCCCGAGGAACTGGCCGCCGCCTATCGCGGCCAATCGCAGGCCGTCGCGCGCTTAGACGACTCCGTGGAAGTCCCCAGCGCCATCGATTTGAGCAATCGCCGGCAGGATATCGGCAGCAACAATTGGGTGGTCGGCGGCAAGCTGACCGCAACCGGTTTTCCGATGATGATGAACGATCCGCATCGCATCCAGCAAACGCCGTCGCTGCGCTACTGGGTGCACCTGGTGGCGCCGGGCTGGGACGTGATCGGAGGCGGCGAGCCGGCGCTTCCCGGCGTTTCCATCGGCCACAACGATTTCGGCGCGTGGGGCCTGACCATCTTCGGAACCGACTCCGAGGATCTGTACGTGTACGACACCAATCCCGCCAATCCGATCGAATACAAATACAACGGCGGCTGGGAAGCGATGACCGTGATCAAGGAATCGATTCCGGTGAAGGGCGAGGCGGCCGTGGCGGTCGATCTGAAGTACACCCGGCACGGGCCGGTGGTGTTCGAGGACAAAGCGCATCACAAAGCCTACGCGATGCGCGCGGCGTGGCGCGAGGTGGGCGGCGCGCCGTATCTGGCCAGCCTGCGCATGGATCAGGCGCATAGTTGGGACGAATTCCGCGATGCGTGCAGCTACAGCCGCATTCCCGCCGAGAACATGGTGTGGGCCGACCGGGACGGCAACATCGGTTATCAGGCGGTCGGCATCGCGCCCATGCGTCCGAACTGGAGCGGTCTGGTGCCGGTGCCCGGCGATGGCCGCTACGAATGGGACGGCTACCTGCCGATCAAGGCGCTGCCGCACGTGTTGAATCCGGAGAAGGGCTTCTTCAACACATCGAACAACTATCTGATCCCGCCCGGCTGGCCCTACAAAGAAGCGTTGCATTACATCTGGACGGATCCTTATCGCGCGCGACAGCGTGGAAGAGTTTCTGCGTTCCGGACGCATGTTCACGGTTGTCGGACATGATGCAGTTGCAGAACAACGACCTGTCGATTCCCGCGCGCAGCCTGGTTCCGCTGCTGCGCGACTTGATTATCCCGAATGCCGCGGCAGCGCAGGCGCAGTCGCGGTTGCTGCGCTGGAACGATGTTCTCGACAAGGACTCGGTGGAAGCCGGGATTTATGAGATGTGGCAGCGCCGTCTGATGGCCAACGTGCGCGAACTGGTGGTGCCCAAAGAAGTGCAAGGATTACATCGGCAACGTTGAGATGACGAAGATCATGCGCTGGCTGCAGGCGCCCGACGGGCGATTCGGTTCGGACCCGATTGCGGGCCGCGACGCGATCCTCGCGAAGAGCCTGGACGAAGCGGTCGCGGAGCTTACCCAGCGCTTTGGCCCGGAACAGGACAAGTGGAAACTGGGCGCGTATCATCACGCTTCCATTCCGCACTTCATGACCGCCGGGCTGAACGCAGCCGAGCGAAGCAAGTTCGATGTGGGCGATCTTCCGCGCGGCGGCGATTCCTATACCGTCACGGCCACCGGCGGCGCCGACAACCAGACCTCCGGCGGATCGTTCAAGATCGTCGTGGATACCGAGGATTGGGACAGCTCGGTTGGGTTGAACAATCCCGGCCAATCCGGCGACGTGAACGATCCACACTATCGCGATCTTTACCAGTTTTGGGCGCGCGGCAAATATTTCCCGATCTTCTATTCGCGCGCGAAGGTGGAATCGGTGACTGAGAAGAACACCCAACTGGAGCCCGCCGCGCGGGGCGTCTCCAGCACGGCGCGGGTTGTGCGGTAGGGCTGCGAACTAGGGAGCCTATCATTAGTTAAACGTCCCGCCCCGGAATGCCGATAAGACAATCGGGATGCCAACGCTACAATCACGTCCCGCCTGGTCTAGAGGCTGGATCATGCTCTCGCACGGGTGGAAGTGGATTGCTTTCCCGGCGGCAACGGTTGCTCTGTTGATCGGTCTTTCGTTGATCGCCCACCAGCAGCGAGAGAGCCTGCTGGTGGCTTTGTCCTGCATGCTGGGCATCGCTCCTATCGTGCTGTTTCACCTGTACCAGCGGGATGCGCGCGAACGCAGTCGGGCTGAGCAGGCGCTGCGCGAAAGCGAAGAACGATACCGGCTCATCGTGGAGCTCTCTCCGAATGGAGTGGTGGTCTGCCAGGATGGACGGATCGTTTACTCCAACCAGGCGGGCGCCAAACTGTTCGGTGCACGTTGGCCGAAAGAAATTACGGGCAAACCGGTGCTCGATTTCGTCGACAGCGGATCGCAGCCGGAGATGGAGAAACTGCTGCGGCGTGTCACCGAGCTAGGCGGCAAGCAATCGGCAGAGGCTACGTTCCAGCGGCTCGACGGGAGCAAAGTAGAAGCGGC
>CAVXJU010000022.1:0-14334 GCA_963761935.1 Terriglobia bacterium
AAGGCTCGGACTACTGGTGCTGGTAACGCGCACGATCTCAGAGGAATCGGAACCGACAGTGGACGCAGCAACAGTGCGTCCACGAAGCTGAACATGGACGTATTCGCGCCGATGCCGATGGCGAGCGAGAGGATCGCGACCGCGGTGAAACCGGGGTTAGCCGCCAGCATGCGCAGGCCGTAACGGATGTCAGTCCAAAATGTGCGCATCGTGGACCTGCAAGCACTTCCTCTGCCAGTAAGGAGCGGGGCGCTTCATCGACTTGCAGCGAGGCGGCCACCGCGAGGTGTCACCGATTGGGACCGCCCTGTGCGGAATCGGACAGGCCTAATCAGCAGGCTGTTAGGCGTGGACCGGTTGCGGGACGTCCGCCTTTTGGTACCAGGGCTTGGCGGGCTTAATGGCGGCGTTCACGGCGTTGATGTTCTTGACGCCTTCATTGGAGCCAATCTTCCAGCGCCTTCACGCCCTGCTTGGCGTAGATCGGGATGCCTTCTTTCCAGGTCGCGCGTCCGCATAGGACGCCCGAGTAGTCGGTTCCGGCTTCGGCCGCCATGTTCAGCGATTCGACGAACTGGGCATTGCTGACGCCCGCGCTCAGATAGATGAACGGCTTGTTGGCCACTTCGGCGGCGCGGCGGAAATGCCCCAGGGCCTCCTGGCGCGAATAGGCTTTTTGGCCTTTATACACGCTGCTGCCTTCGACGTAATTCGCGTTGACGGGAACTTCGACTTTGAGTACGTCGATCAGGTACTGCGGCTTGGTGAATTCCTGCATGCTCCCGATCACGACTTGCGGTTTGAGCTTGGCAAACTCGAAGCCTTTTTCATCGCCGCCCTTGGGGTCGTAGCCGACGAACTCGCAGAAGAACGGAATCTGGTCCGTCTGGCATTCCGCGCCGATGCGTTCGATGAAGGCGTGCTTGATGTCGTTGACTGTGGGTCGTCGAAGGGGGTGTAGTAGAGCAGGATTTTGACCGCGTCGGCGCCCCAGCCTGCGATGCGCCGGGCGGAGACGTGCGGTAGCAAGTCCGGGAGGCGGCCGGGTTTGGTATTGTCGTAACCGCTTTCTTCGTAGGCCAGCAACAGGCCGGCGTTGGAGGATCGGGCTTTGGCGGCGGGAAGCCCGAATTCCGGATCGAGCAGGATGGCGCTGGCATGGGGGGTGAGAACCTTGGTGACCGCGATTTTGAATTCGGACATCATGTCGGCGGTGACCTGATCGTTAGAGATGCCTCGCGCTGCGGCGATGGCCTTTTGCAGGCTGCCACGCTGGTCCATCGCGGCGGCGGCGATGACCCCGTCTTTGTTCGAGAGCGCGTTCAGGTGACGGATTTTTGCTTCGGATAAGCTCACGAAAAGCTCCTTTGATTACTTTATTGTCGCGCACTGGATTGTCCCCTGGTTCAACCGGCATTTCGCACCACGCAGATTCGATCGCCGATTGCGCGATCATCAACATTGAAACGCGGCAGTGCCAGAGCGGTATCGTCAATAAGGAGAAATATGCAAAAGCGAATACTGGGAAAGAGCAAATTGGAGGTTTCCGCCCTCGGGCTCGGCTGCATGGGGCTGAGCTTCGGCTTCGGACCCCCAACCGAAAAACAGCAGGCCATCACACTGATTCGAACCGCGTTCGACCGCGGAGTAACATTCTTTGACACGGCCGAGGCGTACGGTCCGTTCGCGAACGAGGAACTGGTGGGTGAGGCCGTCGCGCCCTTCCGCCAGCAGGTCGTGATCGCGACCAAGTTCGGCTTTAAGGATGGAAAGCCGGGTAACGGCTTGGACAGCCGCCCGGAGCGCATTCGCGAGGTTGCGGACGCATCACTGAAACGTCTGCGGTCGGATGTGATCGATCTGTTTTATCAGCACCGGGTCGATCCGCAAGTCCCCATGGAAGACGTGGCGGGCACGGTGAAGGATCTGGTCGAGCAAGGCAAAGTGCGGCACTTCGGCATGTCGGAAGCGGGCGTGACCTCGATCCGTCGAGCGCACGCCGTCCAACCCGTCGCGGCGCTGCAAAGCGAGTATTCACTGTGGTGGCGGGAACCCGAAAAGGAGATTCTGCCCGCACTGGAGGAACTCGGAATCGGCTTCGTTCCTTTCAGTCCTCTCGGCAAAGGCTTTCTTACGGGTGCGATCGACGCAAATACCAAATTTGACAGCACCGATTTTCGCAACATCGTCCCTCGCTTTACCGAAGAGGCGCGCAAGGCGAACCAAGCTGTGGTGGACTTGCTGGGTCAGATCGCGGCGTCTAAAAAGGCGACACCGGCGCAGATCGCTCTGGCCTGGCTACTGGCTCAAAAGCCGTGGATCGTTCCGATTCCCGGAACTACGAAGCTGCACCGGCTGGAGGAGAACATTGGATCTGTAAGTGTCGAACTAACTGCCACCGATCTCCGGTCCATCCACGAGGCCGTAGCGAAGATCACGGTTCAAGGGGACCGGTATCCGGCGCATATCCAGCAGATGGTCAACCGCTAACGCGTCGCGGCAGTAGCGAGAGAGGACGCAAAAATGCGAGGAGCCATTCTTTACGGCCCGCGCGACATCCGATTTGAGGAATGCCCAGAACCGGCGATTGTCGAGCCAACGGATGCCGTCATCCGCATCTCGGCAACCTGCGTGTGCGGTTCGGACCTGTGGCCGTACCGTGGCCTTAACCCCGTGAGCGAACCGACGCGGATGGGGCATGAATATTGCGGCATTGTCGAGGAGGTCGGCCGTGCCGTCCGCACGATCAAGCTCGGCCAGTTCGTCATTGGTTCATTCTTCACGTCCGATAATACTTGTCCGCACTGCCGGTTCGGTTACCAGTCGTCATGCCAACACAGGGAGTTTATCAACCGGGCGCAGGCACCGCTGTTGCGGGTGCCGCTCGCTGACGGCACTCTGGTGGCGACACCGGATGTCCCCTCGGACGATCTGATTCCGAGTCTTTTGGCTCTCTCCGACGTGATGGGCACCGGCTGGTTCGCCGCCGACGCGGCGAACGTGAAGCCGGGCTCGACGGTCGCGGTAGTCGGTGACGGTGCGGTCGGCCTGCTCGGTGTGCTCTCCGCCAGAGCAGATGGGCGCCGAACGGATCATAGCGATGAGCCGTCACAAGTCGCGGCAGAAGCTCGCACGCGAGTTCGGCGCGACCGATATCGTGACGGAGCGCGGTCGACGAGGGTGTGGCCCGCATCAAGGAGATGACAAACGGAATCGGCGCCGACTCGGTGCTGGAGTGCGTCGGCACGGCAGGAGTCGATGATGCAGGCGATCCGTTCGACGCGTCCTGGCGGGTCCGTGGGGTACGTCGGCGTCCCGCACGGGGTCGAGTTCGATGGCCAGGAGTTGTTCTTCACCACGTCCACCTTCACGGTGGTCCGGCGCCGGTGCGCCGCTACTTGCCTGAGTTGATCGAGATGGTTTGGAAAGGAAAAATCAATCCCGGCAAGGTCTTCGACCTGACCCTGCCTCTCGACCAGGTGGCGGAGGGCTACCGCGCGATGGACGAGCGCCGCGCGATTAAGGCGCTGCTGCGCCCGTAGCGCTCGGCGCGTGATTAGGACCCAGACACGGAGAAAACATATGGATATCAAACGAGTGGGTACTCGGCCTTCCGCCAAAGGCCCGTCAGAATGGTTCACCGGAGCGGTCCGGATCGATCCACTGTTCGAAGCCCCTGATCCGGCTTTGGTTCAAGGCGCTAGCGTCACTTTTGAACCAGGCGCGCGGACTGCCTGGCATACGCATCCGCGCGGCCAGACGCTTATCGTGACTGCGGGCTGCGGCTGGGTTCAGCGCGACGGCGGCCCAGTCGAGGAGATCCGGCCCGGCGATGTGGTGTGGTTCGCCCCTCGCGAAAAGCATTGGCACGGCGCCACCCCGGCTACCGCAATGACGCACATCGCCATCCAGGAGAAACTCGACGGGAAGGTTGTCGACTGGATGGAACACGTCAGTGACGAACAATACCGGAAGGGTTGATGATTGTCGAGCGAAGTCTGCGGTGGTAGGCGTTGGCGCGGGCTACGTCGCGGAGGATTTGGGCCTTCAACGCTTCGGGGCTGTCGAACTTGCGTTCATCGCGGACCCAGCGCAGGAATTCAACCGAGATTTCGGACGGGGCTGGGCCGTCGAGAGAGGTGAGTAGGTAGGTCTCGATGGTCAGGCTGTGGCCGTTGAAGGTGGGCCGGTAGCCGACATTGGTGATGGAAGGCCATTCGCGCGGGTCCATGCGGTCGCGAGTGCGCGTCACGTAGACGCCGGTCTTGGGGAGAACTTCGGCGCCGGTTTCGAGGTTGAGCGTGGGGACGGTTTGTCTCGCGCCCACGCCGGCGCCGTGAACCACCGCGCCTTCGAGCGGGTAGGGGCGGCCCAGCATCCGGCAGGCAATAGAAACGTGTCCGGCTTGGATAGCATCGCGGATGGCGCTGCTCGATATGATGCGATTGCGCCAGGTGACGGGAGGGACCACATCCGTTTCGAAGCTGTATTTGCCGCCCAGCTCTTCGAGTGTGTCCACGTTGCCCGCGGCGCGATGGCCGAAGCGGAAGTTGTCGCCCACCAGGATGGCGCGGGTTTTGAGTTTATCGACGAGAATGTTGCGAACGAAGTCTTCGGGCGAAAGATGGGCGATCGCGGAGTCGAAGGGCAGGATCAGGACTTCATCGACGCCCCGCTGTTCGATGAGGCGCGCGCGTTGCTCGGGCGTGGTGAGCAGACGCGGGGCGCGCTCGGGAGCCACCAGCTTGGTTGGATGCGGATGGAACGTGACGGCGGCGGAGCGCCACCCCTCGCTGCGGGCGATTTCGACAACCTGCCGGAGGATCTCCTGATGCCCCAGATGGACGCCGTCAAAATTGCCGATGGTGATGGCGCAGGGCCCGAAAGCGGCGGGAATCTCCGCGAGGCTGCGATAAATCATGCCGGAACCTCGGGAATGTCAATTTCCAGGCCATCATAGGCCAGGCGCACATTGGGCGGCAGCTGCTCCTCGGTGCGGGCGTGCGGAAGGTCGTGGCAGATGTGGGTGAAGAAGGCGCGCTTGGGGGCCAGTTTTTCGACCGATTGCAAGGAGCGCTCGACGGTGGAGTGCGTGGGATGCGGCTTGTGGCGGAGCGCGTCCAGGAACAGCACATCCAGGCCAGTCAACTGATGCATGGATTCTTCCGGAATGTCGCTGTGATCGGTGAGATACGCGGCGTTGAGGAAGCGGAAGCCGTGCACTGTGCCTTTGCCGTGGCACAGGCGGATGGGCGTAAATTCGAGGCCGAACAGATCGATGGGGGCTGTGTCGAAGATGTTGGTGACCAGGCGCGGCACGGAAGATTCCGATTTGTGATTCGAGAAAACATAGTGAAAGCAGCGCTGGATGTTTTCGATGTGCTCGGCGGCGCCGTAGATTGGAATCACGCCGCCCTGGCGGAAGTTGAGCGGGCGAACGTCGTCCAGGCCCATGATGTGGTCGGCGTGGGAGTGGGTGAACAGGATCGCGTCGACGCGTTCGATGTGCGCGCGAAGGGCCTGCTGGCGAAAATCGGGCGTGGTGTCGATCAGGACGCCGTGCTCGCCGTAGCGGACGTAGATGGATGGACGCAGGCGCTGGTCGCGCGGATCGGTCGAACTGCACACGGCGCAATGGCAGCCGATGGTAGGGACGCCTACGCTGGTGCCGGAGCCCAGCACCGTGATGTGAACCGATTCGACAGCCATCTAGGAGCCGGCCTGCCCTTCCGGTTCTATATGGTCGCTGGTGCGTCCGGACTTGGGCTCTTCGGCGGCGGCGCTGGATTTTGCCGCAGCGGCCTGCTTTTGATGCCGCTCCATGGCTTGCACATATCGAAAGCGCAGCTCGGTGAGGCTGTTTTCGATGAGGCGCTGCTCTTCGAGCGTGATGTTGCCGCGGGTCTTGTCCTGGAGCATGGCGAGCAGGTCGATGCTGTGGCGCGCGATGCGGAAGTCGGGCTCGGGCTGATCTTTTTCCTCGCCGGAATAGAGGAGTCCAAGGTGCATTTCGGTTTGGGTGCGGATGGAAAGCACCAGGAACTCGAAGGTAGCGGGGGGAAGAGGGTAATCCTGGTCGCTCATCTCATTACTATTTTAGTGGGTGGGGCAAGGAGCGGAGTAGCGACGCGCTATTCAGGGTCATAACTGCCTTGCCGCTTTCAGGCCGGCGGCGAAGGTGGCGAGCGACATCACAAGCGTCAGAGGCTTGTCGTTCAACGGCACAGCGCCGTAATGGGTGTACCAACAGGCCGCGCGGTCGTTCTTTGCATCGATGATCAGCACAACGCCCCCGACTTCAGCCGCAGCGCGCAGGCAGCGTCGCGCGGCGGCGGCGAGGAGCTGGCCCCCGAGACCTTGGCCCTGACAGCGCAGGTCTGTAGCAAGGCGCGCGAGCCGGAACCCAGGCACATCGTGGCGGGCGAGGCCGCGGCGAACCGTCTCCGGCGTATCGGCATAGGCCAGAGCGCCCGGAGCCAGGCTGTAGAATCCGAGGATGCTCCGGTTGTCTGCGTTGTCAATTGCGAGGAACGTTTTCGCGGCACCGGATGCATGGCTCTGGCGGGCATGACGCTGCAGGAAGTCATTCATGGGCGGATCGCCACAGTCGAAAGATTTCCGGTCATGCTTTTTCAAGATCGGTTCTTCGTGCCAGGCGGAAAGGCTCACACTCGCTTCCGCGGCGGTTTCGGCATCCTGGCGATGGCTGCCCGCAGCTTGGCATTCGGCGTAGGCGGGTTTTCGAGCAGGTTCAGTACCAAGAGGCTGTCTCGCTCGGAAAGGACAATGCGCTCTGATTCCTCGATCACCGCCTTGGCCTCCCGCAAAGCGGGTTGCAGAACGAAGTCCGTCAGGTCCGTGTGCCTTAACGCCGCCGCGCGCATGAGCGTGGCCTTTTGCTCCGGCCGCAGCCGGAGGTTCATTCGCTGGTTGTCGTCCACGGCCGTTCTGGGCATGGGCACCTCCTATGTACTTATTAAAAGCGTACATGATTTCGGAAGGGGTTGTCACTTTCCGCCGCGATTAAGCGGGTACTTAACGGGTACTTAATTGGATGGGCGAAGGAATGCCCCGTCTATAATTCCATCCGGGCCGAGCACGATCCGGTATTCCAGAGAGCCGTTTTCGAACTGGAGTTGATAGATATCGGCGCCGCCTTGGCCGACGCCTTTGAAAGCGATGGACTGCAAGGCGCCGAGCTTGACGACCATGGCCTGGATTTGCGGCAGTTGCTGGCGGGTGGCGGCGGCAAGCGTGGGACTCATGCGGTCGTAGTCCGGCTTGCCCGACTGTATTTGTTCAATCGCGGCGCGCACGGCGGCCTCACTCCCGGGGGTCGCGGTTTGATCCTTGTATCTCTTCGCGATTTCGGCGTTGCGTGCTTGAATGGCGTCCATGGCCTGTTTCGCTTCGGTGTCGCCGACGCGTTTGGCGACGATGTCGCGACCGTTCTGATGGAGGGTGACGCTTTTGGCGGGGCTTTGCGATTGGTTCGGATCGAGCTCGAACGTGAGCTGTGCATCCACAACTTTGAGAAAGAACTTGCGATCGCTTTCGGCGTAGACCTGGACCTTCGGCTGTCCGGTGAGCTGCGTGTAAAACTTGTCGCCGTCGCGGGACATGGTCAGTAGGACATTCGGGCGGAGTTGATACGACGCCAACGTAGCGATCGAAAATCTTCGGATCCAGCGTGATTTCCTTATGCTCAGCGGGAGGAGCGACTTTCAGCAGCGCGTTGCTCGGATTGAGCAGGTGCAGGGCGATGTCGTCCACGCCGGCCGCGGTAGAGATGTTCGCCAGCGCGACCACGCCCAGGCGCGCCTGCGGGTCGAATCCCATGAAAGTGCGATAACCGCCGGTGCCGCCGTTATGCCAGATGACGGAATTTCCAGCCTTGGTCTGAATGTGCCAGGCATAAGCGATTTCGGTATCGGGAATCGGCGGTGGGGCGGCGGATGGAGATTTCGTCCGCCATGTCCTGCGCAAGCGGCGTCTTGATGAAGCCGAGATTGGCGGCCAGGAAGGTGAGAATGTCGTTGGCGGTGGAGCGGAGGGCGCCCGCGCCGGCCAGCGTTGGAAGATCCCAGTTCTCCACCGGCGCGAGAGCTTCGCTGTGGCCGACTGCCAGGCGCGCTTTCATTTCGGGAGTCAGCGTGATGCGCGTGTCGGCCATACCGAGCGGATCCGAGATGCGCGAACGAACCAGCGCTTCGTAGCTGATGCCGGCCCGCAAGGAGAGCACATGGCCGAGTAAGCCAACAGCGAGGTTCGAATATTCATACTGGGAGCCGATGTCGCGCGTTAGCTGGTAGCCGGAAATAAAGTCGTACAGTTGCTGGACGGAATAATCGGCGTAAGGATTGTTGGGGTCTTTGGGGTGCATGTTGTTGGGCAGGCGCGGGAGTCCGGAGCTTTGCGTAGACAGATCGGCGAAAGTGATCTGGCGGCCGTTGCGCTCGGGCACTTTGACGCTGGAGGGGAGATACTTCGATATCGGATCGGTTACGGCGAGTTCGCTGCGGCGCGCCATGTCCATGAGGACGAGGGAGGTGAACACTTTGGTCATGGAGCCGATTTCGAAGACAGTGTTGCCATCGAGGCGGCGATTGTCGTTCTTGGCGAGGCTGCCGTAGGCGATGACACGGCGGCCGTTCGCATCGATCACGCCGACCACGATGCCGATGCCGAAGTTTTCCGAGCCGACGCGGTCCACCAGGATTTTGTGGATCTCGGCGTCGGTGGGGACTTGGGTGAATGCGCTGGCCGAGGAGAGGATAAATCCAGCGATCAGCGAGGCGACCCGGCGGTCGATCATAGCACCTCCACTCTTAGACTAGAATTTCAACGCTTTTCGATGTCGATCAGGTTGTCGTCCCCATCGCGATCGATTAGCTTGTTGTAGGGGTCGATTCCCGCGCGCGTCGGGGGCTGGTCGACGACGATCTCGAAGGTTTCACTCGGCTGCGTGATCCATTCTTTCTTGAGATACAGCGGTTTTTCTTGGTCCTTCTTGCCGGTGAAGACGCCGATGTCGATCAGGTCGTGCAGCGGCATGGCCGATTCGTTGCCGCTGCCGTCGGAGCGGACCTTGCGGGCCGTCACGTTCAACGTCACTTTGAATTTGTGGTCGGGTGTGGGCGTCACCGTCGCGGAGACGGCCTTGTTGTCGTACAGGACGATGTTTTCGAAGGCGTCGGTGATGTAGTATTGCAAGTCCGGCGGCGTTTGAGCGCGGAACGCCTGGATGAGCTGGCGCGTGTCGGGGTAAGCGCCAGAACGCGAATCGCCGGCGTTGGCGTAGCGGTACTGCATCAGGAAATTGTGCAGCGCCAGGTTGACTTTGTCTTCGCCGATGTAGTCGGCCAGCGCGTACATCACTTGCCCGCCTTTCTGATACCAGACGTAGGGCTCGTTCTGGACCAGGACCACGGGGCGCTCGCGGCGAATCTCGGCGGCGCGGCCGCGAAGGTAGCGGTCGAGCTCGTGTCTCAAGAAGCGATGCATGTTGTCGCGGCCGTATTTTTGCTGCATCACCATGAGCGCGGAGTACTCGGCCAGCGTTTCCGACATCATGTTGGAGCCTTCCACGCGTGCGCCGATGAGTTGATGCGCCCACCATTGATGTCCCAGTTCGTGCGCTGTGACAAAGTACGTGAAGTCGATGTCGGTGGGCTTCTCGACGCGGCCAATGAAGCCGATGCCCTCTGAAAACGGGACGGTGTTGGCGAAGGACTGCGCGAAAGTGCGGTAGCGTGGAAACTCCAGGACGCGGTACTGGCGGAATTGGAACGGGCTGAAGTTCCTCTCGTAGTACGCCAGGCCGAGCTTGGAGGCGTCGATCATGTCGTTGACATTGTAAGGATGGTGCGGATCGTAGTAAACCTCGAGGGCGATCGGGTTGGCGGCTCCCTGGTACATTTCGCGCTTCACGCGATAGCGGGCGGAGAGGAAGGCGAAAAAGTCCAGCGTCTTCACGTCACCCATGTCGTATGAGAAATAATGGCGGCCGCCCGAGTGCCACTCGCGCGTCAGATAGCCGGGCGAGAGGGCGATCTGATCGTCGGAAGTGCTAACCGTGGCGCGGTAGCGGATCCAATCGGAGTTCGGGGTGAAAATATTGGTTACTGAGCCTTCCGGATCTCCACGGGCGGGCAGCAACTCCTGGTCGGGGAGATGTTCTTCGCGACGGCGGCGCGGGTCGGCGATTTCCACGTTGGCGTCGTAGCCGATGGTGGGGAAATAGCCGCTGTCGAAGAAAGTGCCGGAGTAGGCGAGTTCAGGGCGTTCGTTGCCGTCCTTGAAGCCGCGGCTGGTGTAGCCAACCTGGAACGTGAGCCCGAGCTTGTCGCCGGGAGCGAGGGGTCGTTCGAGCTGGTAGATGGTGTACAGCGCGCGCGGGCTGGAGGAAACGACATGAAAGGGGCAATCAAAGCGCACGTCGCTGACGGACTGCTGCTGGTTGGTGATGTAGATCTGGCCGATGGGCTGGGCGGTTTTGTTCTGGAGCACGAAATGGCCGGTGCCGGAGAGAGAGCGGCGCTCGGGGAAGATGTCGATATTGGCGTCGACGGCAATGACCTTGGGTTGCGGCAGTTTTTCGTATTTCTTGAAATCGCGTTCGTAATTCGCCTGAACATCGCGCCGGTCCTGGGCGGTTAGGTATTCGTTGAGGACGTGGGCGTTGTAGAAATACCAGGAGCCGCTGCCGATGGCGGCCAGGAGGAAGACCGCGGCGGCTGGAATCAGGCGCGGCATCCGCTGCATGGCCAGGTGGAACCGGGCGCGCCAGCCTTCATCGGAACCGCGGCGGGCCAGCGCGATCGAGAGCGGCGCCAAGAAGCACGAGATCGAAAGCCAGTAAGCGATGGACCAGAAAATCGACGGCACGAAATGGCCGTAGCCGTTCATGTCCGAGTAGGTGTATTGCGGCACGTTACCGATCAGGTAGAGCGTGTTCTCCCAACCGAAGTTGAAAAGGATGGGCACTAAGACGAACAAGCCGATGATGATGCCGTGTCCGATGAACTTGTGCGAAACGACGGTCTGGATGAAGAAGGCGAGCAGACTGAAGGTGAGCACTTGGGGGAAAACGATAAGGTAGAGTTCCTTGGCGTACTGGGCGAGTTCGTAGTTGTAGTAGCCGGCGATGGTCTGCATCAAGATTCCGCAGAGTCCGGCGACGGTGAGCGCCACCAATTCGACGAAGCACAAGGCCAGGAGTTTCGAGAACCAATCGGTTGTTTCGGCGAAGGGCAGCGCATCGTGGACGCCCGCGAAGGCGGTGTCGCGCTCGCGCCAGAGCAGTTCGGCCGCGTAGAGCGTTGCGATGATGAAGAAGAACAGCGTGGCAATGCCTTCCACAGCCTGGAGCATGAGGTAGGTGACGGGCCAGACGTTCTGGTCGGCGACGCGTCCGGCGTAGTGGCCGTTGTTGATGGAAACGCCGGCCATCAGGATCAAGATGCCCCAGAAAGGCACTTCGCGCACGATGTTCGAGATTCGAAGCCGCGTTAGCGAGGCCAGTTGCGCGAAGGTGGTGGAGGGGCCGAAGATTCGGTCCACACGCGGCAACTTCACCGGGATCAGGCTGCGTGTGGCCGCTTCCGCGAGATCCTGGGCGCGGGCCAGCGCGGCGCGTTTGGAGGACGAGCGCGTGGTCAACGCCTCCACCGACATGGGGAAGAATTTCCAAAGCGCGACCAGCGACAGCACGCCGATGGATCCCCACAACAGCCGGTTCAAAAGAAACACGCCGCCGGCCGAGTGCAGCGACCAGGAAAACAGCAGCGTGTTGCGTTCCACCACGGTCCAGTAACGCGTGATGGCATCGGTGTATAGGAAGCCGACTGGATCGAGGATGCCGGACCAGAAATGTTCCAGCGAGCGTGTGGCGCTGAAAGCCGCGAGGCCGAGCAGATACAGCATGAAGATCGCGGCGCCCTGTAGATAAACGATGAAGATCTTGCGGGTTAGTGCGGCGACCAGGAAGAACAGCGAGCCAAAGAAGAAGATCTGGAAGACGACGATGGAGAAGAACGGTTGCAGATACCAGTCGAGATGATTGGGGCCGATGCGGGCACGGTCGGCCCAGGGCGCCAGGGTTCCGAAAAATTCTCCCAGCAGCAGACCGCTGAAGGCGAAGACCGTGGCGACGAAAGATCCGGCCCAGCGGCCGCCCAGGTAGGCAAACTTCGAGATCGGCTTGGTGAACAGGATCTGAATCGTATCGCGCTGGAAATCGCGCAGCACCGAGGTGCCGAAGATGGCGGCGATAATGATGACGCCGAAAAAGCCGATGCCGATGTCGTTAAAGATGTTGGCGTAGGGGCCGTTCAGCAGGACTTTGCCGTTGGTATTGCCCACCGGTCCGAAGCTCTCGCTGGCGACGCTGAGGAAATTGAAGGCGAACCAGACCGCGAAGTAGATGTAGGTGGAGGGGCTCTTGAAGCGGAACTTGAGCTCGAAGGTGAAGAACTCCCAAAACATTCGCACGGCGAGTCTCCTTAGTTCCTGGTGTGGCGCGCGAGGTTCACGAAGTACACGTCTTCGAGGCTGGATTCCACCGGGCGGAAACCGGCGCCGGGATCGTTGTCGGCGTAGATGCGGACTTCATGCTGGCCGGCGATCAGGTGGCTGGAGACGACGTTGAAGGCGGCTTGGATCTCGTGGAGCTCGGCGTCGCTGGCGGCGACCTTGGACCAGATTCTTCCGCGCAGCGATTCGAGCGCCTGAGTGGGTGCGCCCTCGAGCAACAGCTCACCGTTGGAGATGATGGCCATGCGTGGGCACAGTTCGCGCACGTCTTCGACAATGTGGGTTGAGAGGATCACGGTGACGTTGGATCCGATGGAGCTGAGCAAGTTCAGGAAGCGGTTGCGCTCGGCCGGGTCGAGACCGGCGGTGGGCTCGTCGACGATGATGAGTTTCGGGTTGGCCAGCAAAGCTTGGGCGATGCCGAAGCGCTGCTTCATTCCACCGGAATACGTGCTGAGCGACTTCTTGCGCGCGTCCCACAGATTGGTTTGGTTGAGGATCGCGTCGACCATCTGCCGGCGCTCGGTTTTGTTGACGACACCCTTCAGGATCGCGATGTGTTCGAGCAGGTCCAGCGCGGAGATTTTCGGATAAACGCCGAACTCCTGGGGCAGATATCCAAGTATTTTCCGCACTTCGTTCTTTTGTTTAAGGACGTCGAGCCCGTCGAGTTCGATGGAGCCCGAATCGGGGTCCTGCAAGGTGGCGATGGTGCGCATGAGGGAGCTTTTGCCGGCGCCGTTGGGTCCCAGCAGGCCGAACATGACATTCCCGATGGTGAGCGAGATGTTGTTCAGGGCCCGGACGCCGTTTGAATATGTCTTAGATAAGCCGGTAACAGTAAGTGCCAACGGGCGCGCCTCCGGGGTTGAGAATTCGTACAGTCTAACTGACGCAATCCGTGCGAAATGGTTCAGTTTTTCTGCGCGACTCCGATGATAGCATCGGCTGGGGCGACGCGCGCCGGCGGATGGGCGCGCGTCTCTAGCTGAAATTAGAAAATGATCTTCGCGGCCAACTGAAGATTGAATGGCTCGCCGGGTCCGATTCCAGGAGATCCGTTGAAATCGCCGATGGTATCGCCTACATAACCGGTGGGGCCGACCGAGAAGGCCCCGGATGCCAGGTTGATGCGGTTAAAGACGTTGAACATCTCGGCGCGGAGCTGCAGCCGGTAGCGCTCCTTGACGGTGAAGTTCTTGAATACGGACAGGTCCACGTCGGCGAAACCGGGGCCGTAGAAAACATTGCGTCCGACGTCGCCGTCGGGACTCGTGGTTCCAGGGCAGCCGGGTGAACCGGGAATACAGAATGCGGCAGGATTGATCCATGGCTCGCCCACGCCGGGGATGAAGGTGCGGTTCACGCCGGCGAAGGGGTTCCCAATGATGTTCAAGCCGGGACGCTGGGTGCCGGAGGGATCGTTGCCGGTCTCCATATTGAAGGGCTGGCCGGAATGCAGCGAGATCAAAGTGCTGGCCTCCCAACCCGTAGTGAGCAACTTGAAATGGGAGGAGCCTGGAATGGCCCAGGTCAGGAATGCGGTAAAGTTGTGGCGGGTGTCGAAATCGCTGCTACCGTAGTCCTCCTCCAGATTGAAGGTGTCGTGCGGTATGACACCGCGGTATTCGGTGACTTCGTCCAAGGCGTGAGCCCAGGTATAAGCGAACTGGCCGGTGACGCCCTTCCACATGCGGAGCTTATAAATCGCCTGGAGCGAATTGTAATTGGAAGTGCCTTGGCTATTGAGCTGGAGAATGGAGCCGTAATTGGGATACTGGGCGTTGTAAGCGCCATTCT
>CAVXJU010000023.1:0-26465 GCA_963761935.1 Terriglobia bacterium
TGCCGGGCAATCTCCCCAAGTTGGCTGGCCCATGTAAACAAAGAACGGACATAAGCGCTTCATTCACCGCCGAAGCGACGACCGTTCCCGAAAGTGTTTCAGTGCGGAGCTTAGAACCTCAGTTCAAGCAACGCGGAGAAATTTACTAGCTAATGAAATCGTCACTCACCATCGTCTCGGACACAACAGTGGATCTTCTGACGATCAATGAGGTCGCAATCTTTCTACGCTGCTCGAAAGCGCACGTTCAAAACCTGCTCTCGCGAAAGGTCAAAGGCGCCCAACCATTGCCTTTTGTTCAGGCTGGCAGGCGGAAACTGGTCCGGCGTGAATCGCTGGTCCGGTGGATGCAAAGAGCAGAAGCCGAAAGTCAAATGCTAAGATCGTCCACATGCCAGAATTCAGCCTCAACGGCGCAGGAAAGCGAGTCTTGAATGCGTCGAAAACGATTTCAGAGGGGCAGCCTTCGCGAGCGAAAACATGGTCGCGTACGCGTTTGGGTTGCCCAGTGGTACGAAGAGGGCACGCGCCGCTCCAAGGTCCTCGGGCGTTGCGCCCGCATAACACGGAGCGAGGCCGAGCTTCTCCTAGCAACGATCCTCCGCCCAATCAACGAAGGCACTGCGCCGGGCGCGCGTCCGGTGTACACGTGCGATCAATTCGTGGAACACGTGTACCTTCCGCATTGCCGGCGAACCTGGAAGGAATCAACCGAAGCCACTTCGGTACCAATCATCAGGAACCATCTTGTTGCGCCTTTCAGCGATCGGCTGTTGGGAACTATGGGCAGGACTGAAATGCAGGATCTGCTCGAAGCGAAGGCGATGAAGCTGGGAAGCAGCATGGTCGGACACCTGCGCTGGCATTTGAATGGCATGTTCAAGCTGGCAGCGTCAGATGGCCTGATCAACCATAATCCCGCAGCGGAACTCCGAATCCCGAAGCACTGCAAGCCCGGGCGTCAGGTGCGTCCGCTTACCGAGGATGATGTGATTGACTACCTCGGGGCACTTGAGCTGCAGGAGCGGCTTCTGGCGAGACTAACACTCATCGAAGGGTTGCGCGGACCTGGCGAGAATCTGGCTCTGCGTTGGGGGGCCTTCGTCGCCGAGGACATCGTGTTGGTCCGGGAGCGGGTTTATCAAGGAAAATTCGACACGCCCAAGAGCGGTAAGACTCGGGAAGTTGCACTATCGTCTGGGACCATAGCGGATCTTCGGGCTTGGCGAAGCATCGCCAGAAGCACTGCAGCCGATGCGTTGGTGTTTCCGTCCGAGAATCCCGTGTCGCCTCTCGATATGGGGAATCTTTGGAAGCGATCCTTCGCCCCGCGGCTCAAGAACGTCGGCCTGGACTGGGCGACCTTCCAGGTTCTGAGAAGCACCAACGCGACGCTCTCACATAAGTACAAGGTGGATGCCAAGGTCTCTGCCGATCAGCGGGGCCACGGCCTTGGAGTGAGCATGGAGGTCTATACCAAATCAGATCGTCAACAGAAGCGCCAAGCAGTTAGAAAAATCGAGTCCGTGGTGATTCGAAAACGGCGACGTAAGCTGTCGGCTTGAGGCTAACGGAGTAAACGGAGTAACGGTGGAAAACTCAGGGTTCTGCAAGTCCAAGAAAACATGGAGCGGGAGACGGGAATCGAACCCGCAACCAACAGCTTGGAAGGCTGTGACTCTACCATTGAGTTACTCCCGCGCTCAGCGTAGCCAATGGCGCTAGCACCTAAAACATAACACAGCCTCGCCGCCTTTTTCGCCGATTACTAACCTCGGGCCGGCGGCGGGAAATGCTTGAACATGTCCTGAACGGAATCCTCCAGCTTCTTCTCGTTCTTTTCCGGATGGCCGGAAAGAACGTTGCTCGCAGTGCCGCGCCAGATCAGCTTTTTGTCGCGCGCATTGAAAATATCGACTACCAGCCCGCTGCGTCGCCGCCCGAAGGAACCTGGCTCCAGCCTTTCGCGGCCAAGTCGGCATCTACGTCACGCTTGTAGGACTGTGAGGGCAGTTGCGTAGTTTCCTGGAGCGCTGTAGCAACTAACGTTACAAGCTACCGCCCTTACCGTTAGTTTGGGAAACCTGCGCGGGTGCTGATCGACGAGGCCGCGCTAATGGGCCGCCGCTTTCGACTCCGGCTCCAGCTTGAACGTCAGCACCACGTTCTTGCGCGTATCGTAAATACTCACCTTTTTCAGGGACGCGATGCCGTCGTGCTTGGCGGTCAATTCGTAATCAATGTCCATGCGCAGATCGTGAAATGCGAATTTGCCGTCGTCCTTGGTCGGGAAATCAATGACCTTGGAGGTCTTCATGTCCTTGAGCTGCACGATCGCGCCGCGGATGGGATTGTCGTATTGATCCCTCACCAGGCCTGAGATGTTGCGCGCTTCCGACGGCTTGGGCGGTTTCTCTTCGTTCGACAGAAAGACGTTCGATCTATCGGAGGAATCTTTCTGTCCAGTCTGAGCCCAGCCCAAGGCAGCCGCACATGTACATGTAATGGAGATCAGTAGAAGCTTTGTGTTGCACATACCGCTCTTTACAGCATAATCCAGTGCGGGGCGGACTGGGATCGGGACGCGAGCCGGGCTCAGAATTTATTGAGTTCCGCGATTAGCGCCCGCAGGCCCTTCTTGCGATACACCTGCACCAGCCGTTGCTCTTCGCCCGAGGGTCCGATGACGCGCTGCAGTTCGGCTGAACCGAGATCGGTCCGGCTGGGAATCCAGACGCTGCCGTCGGCGTACTCCACGCTGCTGACGAAACCGGTCATGCCTTCAATCGCCAGCGGCGGCCCTCCGCGCTGCGGAAACTTCAACGTGGTGCTCTCTAGAATGGGAGTCTTCTGACCAGGCGCCAGGTTCAACTCTGCTGGAACCGATCCCGCCAAAAACTCGCCGCCGCTATGATCGTGCAAAATCCAGCCCATTTCTAAATAGCGAATCGCACGTTCGGAACGGTTTTTGACTTCCAGGCGCGGCGCTCGCACTTCATTGCCCGCGATGCGCGCCACGCCTTCCATCGGCTCGACAGGTGAATCCGGCAATTTCAGGAAAACAAATTGGACTTGCTTCTCGGGCTCGAGATTAGTAGCCCGGCCGCCACGCACCACCTGAACATCCAAGCTGGGGCGATCCGCCTGGCGCGCCATGCTTCCGACGATCTCCTGCCGCAGCCGTTCTTGCCCGCCCTCGGCCAGCAGCGATTTGAAATATTTGCGGTCCCGCCGCGCTTCAAATTCCGCCAGCGTCATGGTGCGGCGCGAGCTCAGCTTGTCAGGACCATAGAAGCTCAGATCTTCAAACAGCACTCCATCCAGGCCAATTGAAACCGGCACGTTGGCCGCGCCTTGCAGGGGCCGCAGCAGCCGCAGATCGACGCGCACCGGGAACGTCTCGTCCGGCCCCACATCGCTCGCGATGCTCACCGATCCTTTGCCGCCCGGCGTGACATCTTGCGCGGTCACCACCAGTGTGACGCCGCGAATGCGCCTCTGTGTGGCGTTGCGCAGCGAAAGCATGGCGTGCAGATCCAGCAGCATCGCGCCACCGCGCGCGGTCTCGCTCGAATCGCCCGGGTCGGCCGAAAGCACAACCACCGGCGAGTCCTTGGGCAGATCGATCTTGAGCAAGGCTGTGGCGTTGGCCGCACCGGCGCACAATCCCACCAGCGCGAGCACGCCCCAGATGCTACGGCTCCGCATAATACACCTTGTTGGTGGTCACCTGCCCGGTATCCGCATCCACGTAGCGCACGCCCGCCGAGCCCTGCAGGCTCACCGACACCGTAGCGCCGTCGGAATGCGGATGCGTGAGCGACATCGTACGGCCGTTCTCCTTCACCTCAATCGACGAAGAAGTCGCTTCCAGCACCACCTCATCCTGAACAGGCGCGGGAGTCCTGACAAAACTTCCAATTCGCTCCGCCCGGATGCGCTTGAGCGCCGCCATCAAATGCTCCGACTGGGGCTGCGGCAAGCTGATCCAAAACGCGATCAGGAACACCGCGGTGGCGCAGGTCAATACCAGCGCCGCATTCCAGCCCAAGCGCAAGGGCCTCGCGGCGGGCTTATCGAAACGCGCAATCGCCTCACCGGCCGCCAGACCCACACGGATGTTCCCAGTCATCTCAGGGGCTAGCCGATTCCAGTTCAGATCCTTGGGCAGTTCCGCGGTGAGTCCCCGGACGTGTTCGGACGCGTCCCGCAGGCTCTTCACTTCCGCCTGGCAATCGGCGCACTGCGCGACATGCCGCGTCACGCGCCAGCGTTCCCGGTATCCAGCGAGGTCGCCTCCGGCCAACAGCGCGAGTTCAGTTTCGCTGGGGTGCTTCATGACTTCTTCCTTCCGGTCTGCCGCCGGCCCCGCTCGATGTAGCGCTTGAATTTGATGCGCGCATTGGCGATGTGCGAACGCACCGTCGCCTTCGAGCAATTCATGTGTTCGGCTACTTCTTCGGCCGCCAAGCCCTCTACGTCGCGCAGCAACAGCGCAGTCCTCTCGCGTTCGGTCAGCACCGTCAGCCCCTGCTCCAGATAGGCCCGATTCTCCGAGCGCAGCACCGCCTGTTCGGGACTTTCAGACGGCTCGCTTAGGGGTTCCACCAGGCTATCGATCTCGCAGAAGTTGACCTTCCCGTTGCGGCGCAGAAAATCGATGGCCGTGTTGCTGGCAATCCGCGACAGCCAATGGGCGGCTTTTTCGGCGTCCTTGAGCTGATCCTGCCGCTGGAGCGCCTTGATAAAGGCCTCCTGGGTCAGATCCTGGGCGTCGGCGACGTTTCCGACGATCCGGTAGATGAGCAGGAAGATACGCCGTAAGTTATCGGAAATAAAGCGGTTCTGTAGTTCTTGCGCAGCTAGATGGTTGGCCTGGAGTTCAGAGGGCGCGCCCAGGTCGCTCATGAAGTCCTCGACTGTGTGCACGAACACCGTCATGCCTATAACAGGCTGACGCGAAAACCTGAGAAACGTGCAAGGTATTTAGGGGCACTGCGTACTAATCGACCCCCTTTCCTCCATTGTATAGAGGCTTCTATTGTATCCGGGTTTCGTCTCCGGAGGCTTCTAATTTTAGGGCTGAAGTAGGGCGGTGAATGCGTTCGCGGGAAGTTGGTCCAGCGACGCTACCCGAAGGTCGGCAGCCGTCAGCCGGCCATTGCGGCTCACCCCGATGCTGTGCATTCCGGCCCGGCGTGCCGCTTCAATGCCGGCGGGCGAATCCTCGACCACGATGCAGGCCCGGGGTGCGACGTTGAGCCGGGCCGCCGCGGTCAAAAAGACCTGGGGATCGGGCTTGCCGGCCGTCACGTCTTCGGCCGAAACCACGGCTTGAAAAAACGAAGCCATTGCCAGCACCTCCAGGACGACATCGACATTGGCGCGCGGGGCCGAGGAGGCGATCGCCTGGAGCCAGCCCTGGCGCTGGAGCTTGCGCACCCATTCCGCGGCGCCGGCCAGAGGCGCAACCCCTCCTTCTCGCAACAGCTTACGGTAGAGGGTCTCCTTTTCGCGGCTGACGCGGTCGATCTGCTCGCGGGTCGCGTCCGCGCCCAACCAACCAGGGAGAATCTCGTCGTTGCGCAGGCCGAATGTGGCCAGAAACTGGTCGCGCGCGATGGGACGCCCCAAGGCGGCCATGGTCTGGCGCCAGGAAAGCCAGTGGTATTCTTCCGAGTCGAGCAGGGTCCCGTCCAGGTCCCAAAGCACCGCGCCGGTCATGCCGTCATTCTCGCGCAAGTTGATCAGGACCGGGCGAAAATTGAGCTTATTGTCGGCCGAAGGATCTTCCCGCAATTTCTGCAGCGCGGTGGCGGCGTGGGTTCCGCCATATGGTTCTTGAGGCTGGTATACGACCGGAAACCGCGCCGGCATGTCAGGCAACGATATGGTCGATCAGGTGAGGTCATCAACTCAGCGCTAATTATTCTCTTCCTCGGGCGGTCGAAAGCCGATCGTCCGCTTCGGCGGTTCCGGCAGCAGTTTTAGCTGGTCAATTTCCTCAACCAGGATGGCGATGATCGAATCATGCTGCCTTTGGCCGCCTTCCAGCTTCTCGACGCGCGCCGCCAATTCTTTGTTGGTAGCCAGCAGCTCTCGGATTTGGACAAAAGCGCGAATGATAAGAATGTTCATCTGCACCGCCCGCTTGCTGCGCAGCACAGACGACAGCATGGCGACGCCGTGCTCGGTAAAGGCGTAGGGCAGGTAGCGCCGGCCACCGCGGCCGACGTTTGAGGTCACAATTTGTGATCTCAAAGAATCTGCCTCTTCCTGAGCGAGCTGAAACATAAAGTCCTTGGGAAATCGATCGTTATTGCGCTTTACGGCTTGGATGAGAACGCGAGTTTCAACTTGGTAGAGCTCGGCCAGGTCGGAATCGAGCATAACCCGCTGGCCGCGGATACTATAAATACGGCGCGCAATCAGGTCCACCGGGACGGGCAGGCGGTCGGCGGCCGTTGGTGCGGTTTTCTTGGGCATGGAAATTGAAGGGTTAAGGATTTGCAGGGGCAGCATAGCACGGAAAGCTGTACTGCTCTATTTTTTTATTCGTGGCCAGTTGGCCTCTCCCCTGTCCATTCTTGCTCCTCGTGTTGCTGGTCCGGAGCTGGTCGGCCAGCCTGTTGAGCGCTTCCTCAGAGCAGGGGCCGGACGCCCCAGATCTCGTCTGCCGGCGTGCGAGGCAAGCTCATACGAGTGATATCGGCCCGTGACATGAATCGCAAATGAAACAGAGACCTATGAAAGACACCAAGAAGAAAAAAGTTCCTGACTTCAAGTCCCAGGAGGACGAGCGAAAATTCTGGGCTACGGCCGATTCCACGGAGTATATCGACTGGTCGTCGGCTAAGCGAGCGAAGCTCGTTCACCTCAGTCCCTGCTCCTTCCTGGCAGAACGCCTGGCGGACGAGCGTTCCCCGAGAAAGCAGCGGCCGAAATGATCGGATGCCATCCACCCGTTCTAAGGTAATCGCGGCTTCGGCTGGTTGCTATATTGCCTGAAGGGATGATCCTTTTCCAGAACGCGACGGCGCCGGCTCGTGCGCGGGGGTTTTCGTCGATATTTCGCCATTGGGGAGCCTTCGGTCTCTTCTTTCTTGCAATCCTGGACAGCTCTCCCTTGCCGACCTTTGGCGGCCCCGACATCTTGATTGCGATCCTCGCCGCCAGCCATCGGAACCCCTGGTATGAATACGCGATTGTGGCCACGGCGGGCTCGGTGATCGGCGCTTATTTTACGTTCCGCGTCGCACGCAAAGCCGGGTCGGTATATTTGAACAGCAAGTTCGGCGAAGGCAAAGTTTCCGCGTTCCTGAGGATCTTTCGAAAGTGGGGCACCAGCACTCTAGCGGCGTCCACGGCCATTCCTTTCCCTTTTCCGACCAGCATGTTTTTCGCGGCCGCGGGCGCGTCCGACTACAAGCTGCAGAAGTATCTCGTGGTCGTAGTCACCTGCCGTTTTGCGCGCTACGCATTCGTCGGAATCGTGGCGGATCTCTACGGGCGGCACTTTGTGCGTATACTGCGACACCCGACGCAGTATTGGGGCTGGTTGCTGCTGTTCGCCGCGATGGTGATTGGTTTCATCGTGACCGGAATCCTCATTAACCGGCGGCTGGGGGCGGCACAGGCAGCATGAATCTGACGCCCTGGCGCCTGCTTGCGGCCGCGCCCCACGCTATGCTGAAGCTATGAGACCAGTCGCCGTTGTAGGCATCGGGAAAACCGCCTTTGGCGCGTTCGCGGATCGGGATCTGCGTTCGCTCGCGGTCGAAGCCGGCCAAAAAGCTCTGGAGGACGCGCACGCCAAAACGTCGCAGATCGAGGCATTCTATTTAGGCAATTTCGCCGGACCATCCTTCACCGGCCAGAACCATCTCGCGCCTTACATGGCGGCGGGCATGGGCATCGTCGGCATCCCGGCCACGCGTTTTGAAGCCGCTTGCGCCTCGAGCGGCGCGGCTTTCTTCCACGCGGTGTCGGCCGTCGCGGCGGGCCTCTACGATATCGTGCTGGTCACCGGCGTCGAGAAAATGACTTCGCAGACCACGCCGAAAGTCACCGAAATTCTGGCCGGCGCGGGCGACCTGTGCGGCGAAGTGCGCGCCGGGGCCACCTTCCCCGCGCTGTTCGCGATGATCGCGCGCCGCCACATGTATCAGTACGGCACCACGCGCGAGCAGATGGCCGCCGTCGCGGTGAAGAATCACGCCAACGGCGCCAAGAATCCGCTGGCGCACATGCGCAAAGTCATCACGCATGGAGCAGGCGCTGGCGGGAAAGCCGATCGCCGAACCGCTGACGGTTTACGATTGCTCGCTGATCAGCGACGGCGCGGCCGCCGTGTTGATCGCGCCGCTCGAGCGCGCCTGCGGAATTCACCGATAAGCCCGTGAAGGTGCTCGGCATCGCGCAGGCTTCCGACCACGTCGCGCTCGATGAAAAAGAAGACATCACGACGTTCCGCGCGGTCAAGCCGTCGGCCGAGAAGGCCTACAAAATGGCGGGCGTCGACGCCGCGCGACATCCAATTCGCCGAAGTGCACGATTGCTTCACCATCGCCGAAATCATCGCCACCGAAGACTTCGGTTTCGTGAAAAAGGGCGAGGGCGGACCGTACGCGCTGGCTGGCAAAACGTGCCTCAAGGGCGAGCTGCCGGTGAACACCAGCGGCGGTTTGAAATCCAAAGGCCATCCGGTGGGCGCAACCGGCGTTGGGCAGATCTGCGACGTCGGGCAACAGATTCGCGGCGAAGCGGGCGAACGCCAGGTAACGCGCGACAAGCTGGGCCTGGCGCAAAACCTGGGCGGCTCCGGCGCCACCAGCGTGGTCACCATTCTGGGGGCGGCATGACCAACCCGGGCTCCGGCACTGTTTACACCGAGACTGTGGTTTACTCGCCGCCCGAGGCCTACGTCAACGACGTGCCCTATCAGCTCGCGATTGTCGAACTTGAAAACGGCCGGCGCCTGACGGGCCGGATCGACGGCGAGCGCGCCCAAATTGGCGACCAGGTATCGTTCGTCGAATTTCGCAACGACGTCGCCTTCTTCCGGAAGAACGCGTGATCCCTCGATGAAACTCGCCGCGCGAATGGATCACCTGGGCGTCGAGGGCGCCTTCAACGTTCTGGTGCGCGCCCGCGCGCTCGAAGCGCAAGGTCGAAATATCATCCATCTGGAAATCGGCGAGCCCGATTTTGCGACCCCCAAGCACATCGTCGAAGCCGCCAAGCAAGCGCTCGATCAAGGCTGGACCCATTACGGTCCTCCGCAAGGCCTGCCCGAGCTGCGCGAGGCCATCGCGACTCACGTCTGCCAGACGCGCGGGGTCCGCGTCGAAGCTGAAAATATCTGCGTCGTTCCCGGGGGCAAACCGATCATCTTTTTCCCCATGCTCGCGCTGATCGAGCCCGGCGACGAGGTCATCTATCCCAATCCCGGCTTTCCGATTTACGAGTCGATGATTAATTTCCTGGGAGCCACGCCCGTGCCGATCCCGCTGATCGAGGAGCGCGGTTTCTCCTTCGACCTGGATCGCCTGCGCGCCAGTCTTTCTTCCAAGACCAAGCTGCTGATACTCAACTCGCCCCACAATCCGACCGGCGGGTTGATTCCCGCCGCCGACATTGAAGCCATCGCGGAAATGGTGCGCGATCGCGATCTGGTGGTGCTGGCCGACGAGATCTATTCGCGCATCTATTTCGAACAAGCCCCGCTCTCGATCACCACATTTCCAGGGATGCTGGAGAAGACCATATTGCTGGATGGCTTCTCGAAAACATACGCCATGACCGGCTGGCGGATGGGCTACGGTGTAATGCCGCAGTGGCTGGCGGAAGCGGTGAACAAATTGATAGTCAACTCGAATTCCTGCACGGCCAGCTTCACCCAGCGCGCTGGAATCGCCGCGTTGACCGGTCCTCAAGATGCCGTGGCCGCGATGGTGAGCGAGTTTCGGCGGCGCCGCGACGCATTTTGCGCCGGGCTCAACGCGCTACCCGGTTTTCGATGCGCGATTCCGGGCGGCGCATTCTACGCATTCCCCAATATCACCGGCACTGGCCTCAGCTCCGACGCGCTCGCCGACGGGCTGCTTCAGGAAGCCGGCGTGGCGTGCTTGAGCGGCACCGCATTCGGCGCTTACGGAGAAGGCTACATCCGCTTCAGCATCGCCAATTCCTATGAAAACTTGATGAATGCAGTAGAACGCATCCGGGGATTTCTCGCCACGCAGAAAAGAAAATGAACGTGGATAAGCCCGGCCGCGGGTCAGCTTTCTTGTGGATCTGCGGCGTGGTTGTACTGCTCTTCGCCGGGCTGCTGGTTTATTCGCAAATCCAGGCGTACTCCTGGGACGAGGGATTTCATCTGCTGGCCGCCGCTCTGATCCGCAACGGCAAGCGTCCTTATCTTGATTTCTGTTTTCCGCAAACTCCGCTCAACGCCTACTTTTACGCGGGCTGGATGCGGGTTTTCGGCGAAAGCTGGCGCGTCACGCACGTAGTTGCGTCCACGCTAACGGCGGCTGCGATCTTGCTCGCGGCCGATTATGTCCTCACGCGCTTTCCGGTTCGCGCATGGCGGCTGGCGGGTGCAATCACGGTAGCGCTGTTGATCGGCTTGAACGGCAGCGTGGTCCTGTTCGGCACCATCGCGCAAGCTTACGCGCTTTGCTTGCTCCTGACGGTGGCGGCCTTTCGAATTGCGGTTCTGGCGGTCGCGCATGCACGCGCGTGGCTGACCGGAATAGCCGGACTTTTGGTCAGCGCCGCCGCAGCGTCCTCGCTTCTCACCGCGCCGGCACTACCCGTGCTGCTCGGTTGGATCTTATTCTCCAATCGCTCGGGAAGCCGCTGGACCAAACTCGCGGTTTTCGTCGCAGGCGCCGTCATCCCGTTTCTACCGGTGCTGTGGTTGTTTGCGCAGTCGCCACACGTGGTGCTGTTCAATATCGCCGGATACCAATTGTTTGGCCGGCGTGCCAAATGGGCAGGCGCTACGGGGCACGATCTGGATGTGTTGACCTCCTGGGTTGACTCTGGGCCGGCGCTGTTGTTGGGCTTGCTCGCCATCGCCGGCCTCGTGTTTGTCGCGCGCAAGACCAATTGGCCGCCCCCGTTGCGATCTGAGTTCTATCTGTGCGCCTGGCTGGCAGGCGGGATGGCGCTAGAAATCGGGAGCGCGCATCCAACATTTTCATGGTATTTTGTCCTAACCGTGCCCTTTCTCGCTATTCTCGCGATCGCCGGCCTGGAAACGATCGCGACGCGGTTGTACCGTCCCGATAAGCCGTTTTGGGCCGTGACACTGCTGGCCATCGTGCTGGCTGTGGGGTTGGGCCGCGCCCTCCAAGACGACAGCGATGTGATGAACTGGCCTACCATGCAGACCATCGCGCGCAAAGTGCTGGACGTGACGCCTCCGGGCGGATCAATCTGGGCCGGAGAGCAGGTCTTCTTTCTAGCGCACCTCACGCCACCGGACGGCATGGAATTTCAGGCGGCTCAGAAAATGGAGATGCCGCTTTCAGAAGCTGCGCCTCTGCACATTTTGCCGGCGCAAGAGCTCGCGCGCCGGGTCAAATCCGGCCGGTACGACACCATCGAGAATTGCGACGACGATCGGATTAAGGAACTGGGCCTGGCGGATTTGTATGCGCAAAGTCAGGTTATCGACGACGTCTGCACCGTATTCTGGGATAAGAAGAAGTAAGCGTGAAAAACTCCCGATCGGCTTGGATCAGTATCAGTCTGCTGGTGCTGCTCACCGAGGCCGTATATTTTCGGCCATCGGTCTGGAGCAATGGTCTTCTCGGTATCGACTATTCTCAATTGCACGCCCGCCACATCGCGTTCGCGCGGGCGGCCCTGCTCGGACCCGGACATTATCTGCCGGGCTGGTATCCGAACGAGCTGTTAGGTGCACCCTTTGCCGCCAATATCCAAAGCTTCCCTTGGATACCGACGCGCCTGATCCTGCTTCTGTTCGACCCAAAGTTGGTGTACGCAATAGGAGTCGCCCTGGCCGCGGGGCTCTCGAGCGTCTTTACTTATTTGTTTTGCAAACGGACCGGGCTATCGAACTTGGGCGCGATGGCTGCAGGGTGGACCTTCGCCTGCGCGGGATTCTTCTCCTCGCGCCTGATGGCTGGGCATCTTCCGATGCTGGAGGCATATCCCGCGCTGCCGCTGCTGTTGTGGCTGGCCGATCGAGCGAGGGCCGCTGATCGTGCCAGGTTTCAAGTTCGCGACCTGGCTGCATTGGCCCTGGCCGCCGCTTGTGTTGCGCTAGCCGGACATCCGCAGTTGCCCGCCTATTCGCTGGGTGCGGCTGGGCTGTATCTGATTCTGCTGGGCCGCGGCCGGCGACGCGTTCTGGCCGTTTGCTCGCTGGCGCTGGGCCTGGGGCTGGCGCTCTTCGCCCTTTACCCCATGAGCTTGCTCATCCAACACAGTACTCGTATACTACCGCTCGCGCCGGCCACCAACGATATCGCCATGCCCTACGGACGTCTGCTGGCATTGATATCGCCTGGAAGGGATGGCTGGCCCGGAAACATCGATTTGACCGGCGAGAATTTATTTCATGGATACCCCAATTACGCGTATTTCTGGGACACGGTGTCCTATGTCGGTTTGCTCCCGCTGTTCGCGATGCTCTTGCTCCTGGTTCTTCGCTTCACCAGCAAGCGTTCCATGTCCGCGCCCTTCGCTTTCCTGACAGTTTTGGGAATCGGCGCGCTGCTGTTATCGCTTCCGTTGGCTCAGCCGCTGTACCGGCTAATTCCTGGAACCTTCCTGCGCAGTCCCTCACGGCTTCTTTATCTGTGCACTTTCTCGGCTTCGGTCGCATTGGGCTGCGCCGTGAATTGGTTCATGGCCAGCGATTGGTTCAGCCTACGGCTCGGTCAAATCATCCTGGTGGCATGCCTGGTTGGGCATGTGGCGGACCTGGGCGCGTTCACCCGGCTGTTCGTTCAACCCGAGGTTGCGGAAGAGTTTCCACGGCCTTTCGCGGAAGTTCTGGATCGCGATCTGGATGGGTCGCGAATAGCCTCCGAAGACATGGCTCATCATGGCCGCTACCACGACGCCGGAATTTTCGATTCCATTCTGTTGGCGAATCCTTATCGTGCCATGCTCGGATTGGCGGGCTTGCCGCCGGGCATCAATGAACAAGCGATCAACGCCGCCACATTTCCGCTGCCGGCGCTCCAAGCTGCCGGCGTGCGATTCGTAATTACATTCGAAACGCGGCGCGACCTGGAACTGGTTTACAGCACCGAACAAGAGAATCTCTACCGGGCCCCCGATCCGTTCCCTCGCACCGCATTTTTTGGCGGGCCCCAGATCGATTTCGCTATCGGGAATACGATCCTGGACAGGTTCATAGCGGAGCCGCGGCGAGATAAGCTGCTGCTGCCGGTTGAAGCGGAACGGACCTATACGCCGGAAGCGCACCCGGATCTCGCCGAAAGCAAGGTCAATGCCGTCCCGGCGATCTACTCGCGTCCGTCCAGCGATGAGATCCACATCCAGACCGCGCCGGATCGCTCGGGCTTCGTGGGAGTGCTGGAATCTTACGATCCAGGCTGGAGCGCGACAGTGGACGGCGCCGCTCGTCCGGTGGTGCTCGCCAATGGCTTTACGATGGCCGTTCCCGTGGCGCCTGGAAAGCACCTGCTTATCCTGCGCTACAGCACTCCCGGGCGGCGATTGGGCATCCTGCTTTCGCTCGGGAGCGCCGTTCTCCTGGCCTGCCTGCTCGGCATCGCTGCTAAAAACGAAAACCCGGCTTGACGAACCAAGCCGGGTGTTTACTTCCTGCCTTGCCGCGCACCCGATGTCAGGCCACGTTCTGCGGCCGCTGACGGCTGAGGATGGCGTTCATCTGGTCCTTGATGCGAAGTTTCAATTTTTTGAGCCGATGCTCTTCCAACTCTTCTTCGGGAGTCAGATGCGACTTGGCTTCCAGTGCCTCAAGCTGCTTATGAAACTGCGCGTGCTGCTCGGCCAGACGGCGGAATTCCTCATCCGTCTCCATCAGGTGCGCTTTCACTTCTTCTTGCGTGTTCTCCATCAGGGTTGAGTCTCCTTTGTGAGCTTGCCACGCCGAGTCGGTAGGATTGAGTTTGCTCGGTGGGTGTTGGAACGCTAGCATTCGTCTTGCGGCGGTCACCGACGGCCCCCGCATTTGTGACATTATCATGAAAAAATCCTCATGACAATACCCGTCTCGGGCGGATCGTCGTAGTAGCCCGGACGCGAGCCCACGGGTTTGAATCCTAATGTCTCGTAGAGGCGGCGGGCGGGCGTGTTGGATTCGCGCACTTCCAGGAAATGCGCCCCGCGCCAGCGCGCTATCTCGGAGCGCAGCAGCTCGGTGGCAATGCGCAGCCGGCGGAAATCCGGATGCACGGCGATGTTGAGGATTTCGCGCTCCTTGTCGGCCACGCGCCGCGAGACTACGAATCCCGCGATACGGCCCTCCAGGATGGCGACTTGGCAGTCGTAGGCCAGATAGTCGCTGGCTTGCCATTGCGAAGCTTCCTGCGCGGTGGCTTGGATGGCGGAAATCGCGGTGATATCGGACTTCTCGGCGGTACGGATGCGGGCGCGCGGAGGCAGCAGCTGCCACAGCATGGCTCGTTGCCGTTCGCCAATCTGCTTCCAGCCAAAGTGTTGCTCGGCGTAGGCGCGGCCGTGAGCGGCGATGCGCGCGCGGAGGTCGGGGTTGGTGAGCAAAGTTTCCACCGCTTCTGCAAAATCGCCGGCGTTGTCGGCGATCCAGACGTTGGCCATGTGCTCCAACCCCAAGCCGGCGCAGCCCGAAGACGTGGACACCACGGCACGCTCCATGGCGAGCGCCTCCAGCACCTTCAGATTGGTTCCGGCCGAGACCAACGTCGGGACCAGGACCAGGTTGGCTTCGACATACAGCGGGCGGACATCGGCGACGAACTCCAGCAAACGGATGCGATCGTCCGCGGCGATGGCCGTGAGACCGGTGTGCTCGCGCCAGTAGATTAAGGGATCCGGGCCAGCGACCACGGTCAAGCTCATGCCGGGGCAGCGATCGCGAAGCTTCGGCCAAACTTGCTCGACGAAAAATCGATACGCCACGATGTTCGGGAAATGGCGGAAGGAGCCGACGAACAGCAGACGCATGCCCGGCCGCTCGATTTCGGGCGTGAATCGCGCCAGGTCCACGCCGTTGGGAATCACCACGGTGTTGGGCGCGCCGAGCAGTGCCCCGTCGTGCTCCGACATCACCACCACCTTGCGATATCGGCGGACCCACTTCCGCTCAAATCGACGCCAGCGGCGGAAGTCCCAACTTCGCTGGTCGATCTGCCGGTACAGATCGAAAGTGACATCGTGCTCCACCAGGACGTCACCGGCGTAAGGGGCCAGCATGGTGTATTCCACTTGCACAGCTTCAATCTTGTATTCGCGCCGCACGCGCGCGATGGCGGCCAGCATGGCTGGCGAGCGGAACTCATGCACTTCGGGCGGATCTAGTGTCGACCAGCGCGGTTCACGGTAGCGCGCCTTCTTTACCAGAATCAGCCGGGCGCAGTGCTCCAGGAGCGGTTTGAAATCGTCTTCGGTCTCCTGGTCGAGAAAAGCGAAGAGAAAGATGTCGAACTCCTCGGCCATCTCGCGGAGCAGGTTAAAAATCCGAACCGCGCCGCCGTGCGACAGCGGATAAGGAAAATAAGGGCTCACAATCGCGACCCTGCGGCGGCGAGGCGCGAGCGGCCGGCCTTCGATCTCCCGGACTTCAGAGGGATAGACGGAACGGTCGCGCTTCCATGGCGCGAGCCACTTGGGGCGCAAAAAAATCCGGTCCACCGGAACGCCGCGCAGGAACAGCAAAGAGGCGATCCAAGTTCCGAGCCGCAGATGATGCCGCTCCAGCCGTTGGTTGTAAGCCAGGATTTTTCGAGGCGCCAGCAGAAAAGCCGCACGCCGCAGCTTGTTGTAGCGCGCGTCGCCTACCAGCACGGGCGCTAGTCCGATCCGATATCGCCTGAAAAGTTTCCGCAGCGTGCGGTAGATCTGCAGAGCCGATGCCGTGCCGAACTCTTGCGGCGTTATCAGAAAATGCCTGCGCGCGGGCTCCAGGCGCTGGATCTCGGCGAACATGCGCTCGGCCAATTCGCCGTCGCCCGTGGCGAACGACACTACGATTGCGTCCGGATCCTTGCCGAGAATGCGAAATAGAATTTTCTTGAGCGCGGCCCTCAACGGAATTGGATGGACGTCACGTCGCCGGTGGTCCGCATCTTGGCGTCTGGCTTGGCGTCATATTCGACGTGCACGTTGGGCGAGCCGGACTGAGCGCCGCAACCCATGGTTTTGTCGCCGCCCGACATCGAGATCTGGCTGGGACTGCGAATCAGAAGCTGGATGGTCTTGCCGTCTGAAGTCTTGATCAGCATGCGCGCTTGATCGCCGCTCAGGCACTCCAGCCGCAGGAACACGCCGTCTACTGACGCGTTACCTTTCAGCTCGTCCAGCCAGACTGCGTTGGCGGGCAGCGGTGCGCCATCGGGATTGAGCTTCTTGCGGGCCGCGTCCTCGGCGGCGTGAATGGCGGCCTCACTCTGCGCCTTCACGCGCTCGAGATCCTGCTCTTTTTCGTCCGCGATGCGTTTACGATCGGCTTTTTCGAGATCAATCTGCTGCTGATCCTGTTGCAGCCGGACCTGATGAATGCGCGCGCGTTCCTGGTCAGTGGCGGCGGCACGCTCGGCGCCGCCCCAGGCCTTCTGCGCTTCGGTAAAATTCCGGGCAGCCGTTTCAGCGCTGGCCAAGGTCTGCCATAGAGCGACATTGCGCGGGTCCAATGCAGCAGCCTTCTTCAACAGAGCCGCGCGCTGGTCGGGTTCGAATTCCAGATCGGCCATTTGAATATACGGCTCGGCCCAGCGCGGATTCAGGCTGGCTGCGCGTTGAAAATCGGCTCGCGCGGTCTTCTGGTCCGATTCCAAACGTCCGTCTTCCAGCCACGGCCGGGGATCCAGCGTACCGGCAGTGACGGCTGCGTCAAACAATTCGCGCGCTTCCTCTCGTTTTTGTTCTCTCAGCGCGAGCAGACCCAGTCCGTCGGCCGCGCGCGGGCCCCCAAAAGAGTACGCCTTGGCTGCGTCCGGCGAGCCAGCCGCCATCAGCAAATCGGCATTCAACGCCAATACGTCCTGCCGGTCAAGTTGCTCCGGTTTCTTATAGCGCGCATTGTTCGCGCGGCCTGAAATGGAGACCGGTGCGAAATTTCCCGCTTTCAGATAGTCGCCGGCTTCCTGATTGATCTGAACAGCGCTCTTTTGAAACGCATTCCGGCAGGCGGCATCCAAATCGCCGCTTTGCTCCAGGTTCGAAAGCAGAACGTGAGCGCGATCCAGGTAATCCGGTTTCGTGATGACCAGATGCAGCAAGGCCCAATCGTGCGACCGTTCCGCTTCCGGAACCGGATCGCCGAGGGTAATGTGCGCTCCATCGGTTCGCAGCGTGGATACCAGATCAATCAGCGCGGTTTCCATGCTTTTTGGCAGGCCCGCAGTGTTTTCATAGACCAGAAGGCGCGCCAAAGTTTTCAATGTTTCGCGCGAAAACGCTTCCGTCTCGGGCGCGATTTCCATGCGGGCCTCGCGTCCCAGAACGAAGTCGCCTTGCAAGGCTGGAGCCTGCTTGGGATTCTTGAAAACCACCACATCGATGGGCCAAACCAGGCGCATCTCGTCCTGGCCAGTCAAGATTCGCAGCGCCTCGCGGAATTGCTCCAGGTATACGAGTTTCTCGCGCGCGGCGCGTTCGTTCCCAGTGGTGAAAATCTCGAACGGCCCGGATTTTATTGCGATCCAGTGGTCTTCGGCCTGGAGCCCAAGGGACAGGCCAGCCAGCAAAAACAGCCGCAACAGCACGATTGTATGTTAGCTCGAACCGGCGATCCTTGTTATGATCCGAACAGCAATGGGCAAGCTTCTGATCGCGCTTGTAATGTTAGCCGTGCTGATCGCGCTGCCGGTGGGCGTTCTGCTCGGCATCTCGTCGCACTCCACGCTGACGTTTCCACATCCGCCGGCGGTGATTAGCCAGGATACGCCAGTGGTTGTTCGCATCGGGAATCCGCACGGGGTCCGCCACGTCATGGCGACACTGCAGCAGAACGGGACTTCCACAACGCTGCTCGACACGCAGGGCCCTGCCACTCGCTTTATGTTTTGGCGCCGGAGCCACGCGCCCGAACAGATTACATTCCCGGCCGGCAAAAAGAAGGCACCCAATTTGCAAGACGGCAAGGCGCGGCTGATCGTCGAAGTCGAATCGAACGACCTGCGCGGCTCGACGGACACGATCTCCGCCGACGTGGACGTGAATCTTCATCCGCTGTCGGTGACCGCCGATGGCTTTCAGCATTACATCAACCAGGGTGGTTCGGAGATGGTGCTGCTCACACCCTCCGGTTATTGGACCGAGGCTGGTGTCCGCGTGGGCGCCAACAAGTTCGAGAGCTTTCCCGCGCCGGGCGGATCAGGGCAGCGTCTGGCGCTCTTCGCGTTTCCCTGGGACATGCCGGTGAGCACGGCGCCGGTGGTTTTCGCCAGCAATCCGGCGGGCGCGGAAGCTACGGCGCATTTCTCGTTCAAGATGTTTCCTAAGAAATTTCGGGCGCGCGACTTGGCGATCGACGATAAGTTTCTGGACAAAGTGGTCAATCAGATCGAGCCCGGCGGGACCGGCGATTTGCTCAGCCGGTTTTTGAAAATCAATGGGCAATTGCGCGTGCAGAACAACCGGACGCTGGCCGATCTTCGGCTGAAGAGCGAGCCGAAATTTCTTTGGACGCAGCCTTTTTTGCAGCTCGCTAACTCCAAGGTGGAATCCGAGTTCGCCGACGTTCGCAGTTATATCTACAAGGGGAAGAAAGTGGATCAACAAGTCCACTTGGGCTTCGATCTTGCCGTTACCGCTCACACGCCGGTGGTCGCGGCCAATGACGGCAAGGTGGTGTGGGCCGCCCCGCTCGGCATCTACGGCAATTGCATCGTGCTGGATCACGGCTACACGCTTCAATCGATCTACGGGCACCTGAGCGAGATCGACGTGAAGGAAGGCGAGATGGTGAAGCGCGGCCAGGTGATGGGCAAGAGCGGCTCGACCGGGCTAGCGGGCGGCGACCATCTGCATTTTTCGATGCAGGTGGGCGGAGTCGAGGTGAATCCGGTGGAATGGTGGGACGAGCACTGGATCAAGGATCACATCTGGAACCGGTTCAAATAGCGTCGTAAATGGGCGCGAACGTATTGGTCGTTACCGGTGGCGGCCGAGGTATCGGTGCCGCGACGGCGCGCCTGGCTGCCTCACGCGGCTACTCAGTCTGCGTAAATTATCAGAGAAATCAGGACGCGGCGCTGGCGGTGGCGCACGATATCCAGCAGCACGTTGGGCAGGCCATCGCGGTGCAGGCTGATATTAGCGTGGAATCGGAAGTAGTGGCCTTATTCGAAGCCGTCCAACAGAAGCTAGGACGCCTGACTGCGCTAGTGAACAACGCGGCGCGCCTGGAATTACAGATGCGGCTGGACTCGATGGATGCTGCCCGTCTCGAGCGAATGTTTGCGACCAACGTCATCGGTACGATGCTATGCTCGCGCGAAGCGGTGCGGCGGATGTCGACGCGTGCCGGCGGGACGGGCGGGAGTATCGTGAATGTTTCATCGGCTGCGACGCGGTACGGCTCGCCAGGTGAATATGTCGACTACGCCGCGACCAAGGGCGCAGTGGAGACGTTCACGCTCGGCTTGGCGAGGGAAGTGGCTGAAGAAGGTATCCGAGTGAACTGCGTCCGGCCTGGCCACATCTACACCGAGCTGCATGCGGCCGGAGGCGAGCCTAACCGCGTGGAGCGAGTAAAGGCGCAAGTACCGATGCAGCGAGGCGGCCAACCGGAGGAAGTGGCGGCAGCGATTCTGTGGCTGCTGTCGCCCGAGGCCTCGTACGTTACCGGCGCGTTCCTGGATGTCTCGGGCGGAAGATAACAGCGAAGCGCTGCCACATCGCGCGGCTTCAACTGGATGGATCCCGTTCGTCCTCCTCTAAGCGCCGAACGGAATCCGCTGTAAACTCCCGCAAGTCGGAATCGGACCAGGCATCGGACCAGTCAATTCGGCTGGCGGGCGCCAAGCTGGCAAGCCGTTCGGCCAGGGTCGGGCGTGTTCGTCCACTGTGTTTCATGTCAGCCGTGCTCGTACCTTTTCGCTGAGCGCCTTGCCATCCACGCGCTTGCCTGCCAGCTTCGCCTGAGCGGCTTTCATGACTACGCCCATCTGCTTCGCCGACGTCACGCCCGTTTCCGCCAGTGCCGCTGCGATCGCGGCCTCGATTTCTTCCTCGCTGGGGGCGGCCGGCATGTAGGACTCGATCAGTTTCAGCTCGGCTTCCTCTTTGTCGGCCAGCTCCGGCCGGCCACCCTTGCGAAACATCTCCGCCGACTCGCGCCGCTGCTTGATGAGCGTGTTCAAGATTTGAATTTCAGTCGGTTCATCCAGCGGCTTCATCGCATCCACTTCGTGTTTTTTCAGCGCCGTTTTGATCAGCCGGATCGTGCCCAGCCGCGCCTCGTCCCTGGCGCGCATCGCGGCCGTCATGTCGCTCTGAATTCGATCGAGTAGTGGCATGGGTGTTTGCTATCCTAGGAGTTTCCTCTCATGTATATCAAGAAACAACGTCTCCTGACTCCCGGTCCCACTCCGCTGCTGCCCAAGGCGCTGCACGCCATGATGGGATCAGACATTCATCACCGCACCGACGACTTCCGCAACGTGTACCGCGCGGTTCTGGCGGATCTCAAGGAAGTCATGGGCACCTCCAACGACGTGCTGGCGCTGGTTGCGTCGGGCACGGGCGCGATGGAAGCCTCGGTTTCGAATCTGTTCTCGCCCGGCGATCGCGTCATCGTTTGCTCGGCCGGAAAATTCGGCGAGCGCTGGGCCGAGATTGCCAAAGCGTTCGGACTGGACGCCATCGTGCTCAGCGAGGAGTATGGCCAATCGGTGAGCGCGCAACGCGTCGTCGAGACGCTCGCCGCGAATCCCAACGTGCGCGGCGTGTTCGTGCAGGCCTCGGAAACGTCCACCGGCGCCGCGCACGACGTGCGCGCCATGGGGCAAGCGATTCAGAAAACCGGCGCGATTTTCGTGGTGGACGCCATCACCGGTCTGGGAACCATGCCGCTCGATATCGACGGCTGGGGACTGGACGTGGTGATCGGCGGCTCGCAAAAGGCCTTCATGATTCCGCCCGGCCTGGCTTTCCTGTCGATCAGCCCCAAGGCCTGGGCATTCGCCGAAACTTCCAAGCTGCCGCGCTACTACTTCAATCTGAAAAAAGAAAAGAAGAACGCGGCCAGCGGCGAATCCAGTTGGACGCCGAACACGTCGCTGGTGCTGGCGCTGGCCGAGGCGTTGAAATACGTAAAGTCGCTCGGCATGGACAAGCTGGTTGCCAACGCACAGCAGCTGGCCGCCGCCACTCGCTCGGCTGCGGGCGCGCTGGGGCTGGAGCTGTTCTCACCGGGGGCGCCCTGCGCGGCCGTAACCGCCATCAAGCCGCCCAAGGGCATGGACTCCGGCGTCATCGTCAAGGAATATCGCAGCCGCTTCGGCTCCGTCATTGCCAACGGCCAGGGCTCCATGAAGGGGCAGATCTTCCGCATCGCGCATCTCGGTTATTTCGACTTTGCCGACCTTTTCGCGGTCATCGCGGAGCTGGAAATTATCCTGGCCGCCAATGGCGTGCCGGTGAAATTCGGAACCGGCGTGGCAGCGGTTCAAAATGCCTACGCCGAAGCGGCGCTGGCGAAACAAACCGTCGGCGCCTGATCAACAAGACCATGCGAATCCTGATAGCCGAGCCCATGGCTGCGGGTGGAGTAAACCTGCTTCGCGCGCAGCCCGGATGGGAAGTGATCGCTTCGAATCCCAAGGAGTTCACCGAGTATCTGGCCGACGCCGACGCTTTGATCGTGCGCAGCGGACTGGTGGTGGATGGCGCGGTGCTGGCACTAGCGCCCAAGCTGCGCGTGATCGGACGAGCGGGCGTGGGCGTGGATAACGTGGATCTGCCCGCCGCGACATCGGCCGGCGTGTTGGTGATGAACACTCCCGGCGGCAACGCGGTGTCGGTGGCCGAACACACCATCGCGCTCATGCTTTCCATGGCTCGCTCCATTCCCGCCGCCAGCGCTTCCACCAAGTCCGGCAAGTGGGAGAAGCGCAGGTTCATGGGCACGGAGCTGCGCCGCAAAACATTGGGCATTGTCGGTCTGGGCAGCGTGGGCCGCGAAGTGGTGAAGCGCGCGGCCGCGTTCGAGATGCGGATCATCGCCAACGATCCGTATGTCAATTCGCAGACCGCCAAGAGCGTCGGAGTGGATCTGGTGGATCTTGCGACGCTCTACTCGCAAAGCGATTACATCACGCTGCACACCGCGCTGACGCCGGAATCGAACCGTATGCTGTCGCGCGAGGCCTTCGCCAAAATGAAACCGGGCGTGCGCATCCTCAATTGCGCGCGCGGCGAGCTGATCGACCAGGAAGCGCTAAGGGAAGCACTGGCATCGGGTAAAGTGGCGGGCGCTGCGCTGGACGTTTTCGAGCACGAGCCGCCTGCGGCCGGCGATCCACTGCTACAGATGGAGACGCTGATCGCGACGCCGCACATCGGCGGGTCGACTGAAGAGGCGCAGGAGGCAGTGGGCGTGCGGCTGGCCGAGCAGATTATCGACTATCTTCAGACCGGCGTCGCGCTCAATGCCGTCAACCTACCCGCGCTTACACCCGAGCAACACAGAACACTGGCGCCCTACAGCCGGTTGGCCGAGCGGCTGGGAAATTTCGCGTCGTACATCGCGAAGGGCAATCCGCAAACTGCACGCTTCGTTTATTTCGGGAAAATGGCGGAATTCAACACGCACCTACTGCGCAACGCGGGGCTGGCCGGGATTTTGCAGCGGTCGCTGGCGCGCAAGGCCAATTCTGTAAACGCCATGCAGATCGCCGCCGACCGCGGGCTCACGGTGGCGGAGCGGCACGACCAGCGCGCCGCGCACACCGATACCATCCAGCTGGAGCTTGAAACGGATGCCGGCCACACCGTGGTGGAAGGGGCGGTGTTGCTGGACCGCCCGCGCCTGGTGCAGGTGGAGGGCATCCCGTGCGAAGCGCCGCTCGAAGGCAACCTCACCTTTGTCGAAAACGACGACGTGCCCGGCGTGATCGGCTATATCGGCGATGTTCTGGGCAAGAACAAAATCAACATCGCGACCTTTTCATTGGGGCGCAAAAAGGCCGGCGCGGAAGCGGTCGCGGTGGTTCAGACCGATCAGCCCGTCCCGGATGCGGTGCTGGCGGAACTCAGGAAAAACGCCTCCATCACACGCGCCAGCTCGGTGAGATTTGACGGCGCTTGATGCCGCGGGCGTGCTGTTTGCGCCCAGCTGTGCTTTTTGCTATCGGCGGGGGCCACGCGCTATCCTTAATCCTTTGCAACCATCGACGGGGTACCAGCCGTCTACTGAGATCATCTGAACATGCAACCAAGATTTTGTCTTTTTGCCGCATATGTGTGTACGGCGGCGCTGCTGGCCGCGCAAAGCACGGGCGGTGTTCCGCAAAGCACAAGCCCTCCGCAAACCCCGCCCAGCACGGGTAGTTCTTCGCCAAGTACGGGCGCTCCGCAAAGCACCAGCGGCTCTTCGCAAAGCACCAGCAGTTCCCCTCAAACCACAGGCACTTCGTCGAGCACCGACAAAGGTCTGCATGTGTACGTACGCCGGATTGCCATCGGCGCGACGCTCTCGGTGCTGGGACTGAGTCCGGTGGAGGGCAACAGTAGCAGCACGACAACCACGGTGAATGCGGCGACTAGTGTGGAGACGGATCTCAGCAGCAGCGGCGCTTCATCGAGGATCGGTTACGGATTGACTGTTCAGGCGGCTATTACGGAGCACTTCGCGGTGGCGGTGGGCGGTTTCTTGAGGCGGATCGGCTACACCGAAACCGACAGCCAGACCACCAGCGTGACCACGTACATCAACGCCGTTCCTCAGACCACTACTACGACTACCAGCACCTATGTGGATGTGCGGGCGCAGGCGGTGGACGTGCCGATCACGCTGCGCTGGTACGGCAAGGGGCGGCATACGCCGGGTAGCCGCTGGTTTGTCGAAGGGGGCGGGGCGTGGCGGGATATTCAGAACTTCAGGAGTTCGCTGTCGGCCACGGACGCCTCCGGCAATGTTACCTGTTGCACCGCCGGTACCGTGCAGCCCGCGCATCGCCAGGCACACGGTTTCGTGGCCGGGGTGGGGGCGCAGTTCATCGATCCATTCGGTATCCGCGTCATTCCCGAGGTCCGCTATGTGCGCTGGATGGACCAGATTTTTAACGATCCCACGACCAAGACGCAGCGCAACCAGGTGGAAGCCGAACTGACGCTGTCGTTCTGAGCGAACAGTTATTCCTGACGCAGCGCGTTCATCGGATCGACACGGCTGGCGCGGCGGGCGGGAAGAAAACTCGCGGACAATGCGGCGATCAACAGGACCGATGTCATAACCAGCAGCGTGGCCGGCTCGAGCGGACGAATCCCCGGCACCAACTTCTGCATGATACGCGCGGCCGCAAAAGCGCCCAGGGCACCCGCGCCGATGCCCGAGAAAATCATCGCCAGGCTCTGCCGCAACACCAGCCACACCACTTCTTCGGCGTTGGCGCCCAGCGCCATTCGCAAGCCCATCTCGGGTACGCGCTGGCTGGTGAGGTATGAGAGCACGCCGTAAATCCCGATGCAGGCCAGCGCGAGCGCCAAGCCGGCGAAGATTCCGAACAGAAGCAGCAGGAAGCGCTGCCGGGCGAGCGAAGCGCTTACTAACTGCTGCATGGTCCGGACTTCGTACAGGCTTTGATCGCCGCTCAGCCCGCGCTCTTCGCGGCCAAGCGCGTCCACCACGCTCAACGGGGCAACGTCGGTCCGGACCGCGATCGACATGAAGGACGAAAACAAACTCATCAACTGATCAGGAACCTGAGCGAACGGATAGTAGAGTTGATCCTGGACGCGAGACCGTTCGTCGTCGGCGAGTCCCCAGTGCCGGACATGTCCCACCACGCCGATGATCTGAAGCGGCACTGGACCCAAGAAACGGCTCCAGAGCTGCCTGCCGACAACATCGGTCCGGCCAAAAGCATGGCGTGCCAGATTCTCGTCGATCACCGCAACCGGCCTGCTGTTCAGGCGATCGTGCTCATCAAAGAATCGGCCATGCAAGAGCTTGATGCCCATCACACGCAGATAGTCGGGTGTGACGGTGGAAGCGAGCGCCAGCGGCGTCTGGTTAGGTGGAGGCGCGATCGGGGTGGTCCAGTAATCCAAGACATTTTGGCCTTCCCGCATCGGAATAGTATCGGCCAGTGCGGCGAAGCGGACGCCCGGCACTCGGCGGGCATCGTTCAGGAGAACCTCCCAGCGAGCGCGCAATCCTGCCGGATTCGCGGTCAGACTAGGCGAGAGCGCCACGTGAGCTGTCAGGACGTTTTTCACGTTGAGACCCGGATCGAGCGATGAGAGGCGCAGCAGGGTGCGCCCGAGCAGTCCGGCGGAAACCAACGGCACCACGGCCAGGGCAATTTCGGAAATAATGAAAGCGCTGTGGAGCCGGCGCGAGCCTCCGCTAACGGTCCGGGCTCCGGCGCGTAGACCTTGCTCCAGTTCGCGACGGGGAGCGCGCAAGGCGGGCGCCAGTCCGAACAGCAGGCCGGTGGAGAGCGAAACGGCCAGGGCGAAAACAAGCACTCGCCAGTCCAACTGGACCTCGTCCGCGCGAGGCAAACTGCCCGGCCACAATGCCACGAATCGGCGCGTAGCCAGCACCGCCAGCAAGAGGCCGAGTACGCCTCCGGAGAGCCCCAGCACGGCGCTTTCAGTCAGACATTGCCGCACCAAACGCGCGCGGCCTGCACCGAGTGCCACCCGCAAGGCAAGTTCCCGTTGACGTGAAACCGCGCGGGCCAGCAACAAACTGGCGACGTTCACGCACGCGATCAGCAACAGCATGCTGACTGAGCCGAGCAGCATCCATAGCGTAGGCCGTACGTTGCCGACCATTTCCTGGCGAAGCGGGGCAGCGGTCATACCGAGGTTTGCATTGGACCGTGGATACTGCTTCGCCAAGCGATTACTCAACACCGCGAGTTCCGCCTGAGCCTGGCTGAGGCTGGCGTTCGTACGGAGCCGTCCAACCACGTGGACGAAACGGGCGGCGCGATTCTGCATTCGCGCTCCGGTGTTTTGCCCGAGTGGCGTGAAGACATCCGCCTCTCCGTCCAGCTGGAATCCGGCTGGCGCGATGCCGGCGATGGTGTACGGCTTGCCTTCGAAAATAAGCGATG
>CAVXJU010000024.1:0-23125 GCA_963761935.1 Terriglobia bacterium
ATCAAATCGAGCGCGACCATGATGCGGTCGAACGATCCGGGCTTGCGGATCAGGTCGTGCGTTTCGCGGGTCCCGTCGATGCTGACGGCCACCGTGTTGACATGCGCGTCGGCCGCGAGTTTCACGATCTTTTCAGTCACGAGCCAGCCGTTGCTGATGACGTTGGCAATGACGCCGTTTTGGTGCAGGCCTTCGGCGATAACATGCCAGTCGGGCCGCGTAAAGGGCTCTCCGCCCGAAAGCGTGATCCACTGAAAGCCAAGCTTTCCGAGATCGCCGCACAAGGCGAGCGCTTCGTCGGTGGTCAGTTCGTCGGGAAGCGGCGTCGTGCACGCGGAGCCGCAATGCTTGCAGCGCATGTTGCATCCCATGGTAATTTCCCATACGGCGGTAACCGGTTTGTACTCCATGATCGATCTCCTTTTTAGTCTCTGTAGCTGAATTATATACGCGTCCGGCGTATATAATTCCTGCGTACGGAGACTTATCTGCCCTTAGGCAGGTTAGTCAAGTTAATGATGTATTGGATAGTGCCTGTCGGTTCCTTTTTTAATACTACGCGCGTTTTTATTAAGCCGCGTGCGACGCCATCACCGCGGTCCAGGGCGCGCCGTTAATGACGCCCATAAGCGCCGTTGATCGCGCCGCGTCAAGGTTCGCGGCGGCCTCGTCGAGGACCGCCAGGGGCCGGTTCGACGCGATGGCCGCCGTAAGCGCGATTAATTGCCGCTGCCCTCCCGAAAGGGTCTTCCCGCCGTGGGGCAGCAGCGTGTTGTAATTCATGGGCAGCGTGGCCACCAGTTCGTGGAGCCCCGTGCGCTGCGCGGCGGCCACCAGCCGGTCGGTCGGGGCGTCGCAGGAAAGTACGCGCAGGTTCTCGATGATCGATCCGCCGTAGAGCTGAACGAACTGGGGCAGGTACACTACCTTTTGACGGGCCGCGCGCGGATCGATCCCGCCGATGGAGATCGTGCCTTTTTCCGGAGCGTAAAGACCCGCAAGCAGCCGCAGCACGGTGCTCTTGCCCGAACCCGACGATCCGGTCAGGATGAATTTTTGTCCCGGCTTCACTTCCAGGTTGTACGCTTTTAAAATCCACGGCCCGTCGGGCGAATAGCGAAACCATACGTCCTCCATGATAACCGGCTTATCAAGCGCCGGGAGGCGTCCGATCAGGTAAAGCCCGCGGGGTTCCGGTTTTTGCGCCAAAATTTCCTGGGTTTTCGCCAGTTGGGGCCTGACGACCGCCAACAGCAAATAAGCGTTTACCACGCCGAAAACCGCTTCGAGAAAACCCGACGACAATTGCATGAAGGCGAAGAGCGTCCCGATCCGGAGGCCGCCGCTCAGGCATAAATTTCCGCCCCAAATAAGCAGCGCCACGGTCATGGTTTGCTTAAGCGAAACGAGCCCGACCTCCGACCACAACCCGATGCGGTTTTTGCGCAGCCCGAACATGAGTTCCTTGCGAAACCGGTTCATCCAGCGCCCAAGCCCCTGGGCCTCGGCCCCGGCGGCCTTTAAAGTCCCGACGCCCGATATCAACTCCGTTAAGTATCCCTGTTCGCTTGCCTGGGCGTCCACCTCAAAGGCCTGAATTTTCGCCTGCATTCTCCCAACGAAAACTGCGAGCGTCGCCATAGCGCCCGCCATAAGCGCGACGACCACGGTAGGCCCGGGCAATTTGAACCCCATGACCACGAGGTACGAGGCCGCCAGGGAGCCGTCGAGGAGCGCCGCGCAGGCGCGTTCGACCAGCACCTCGCGGGCGATGGTCAGCCCGCCGAAGGCCTGGAGCATCTCGCCGAGCGTTTTCTTTTGGAGAAACGGAAACGGCAGGCGCAGCAGGTGCTCCAGAAAACCGCGTTCCGCCGAAACCTCGAGCCGCGTGGCGAGAAACAGCAGCATCCGGTCGCGCAGCCAACCGGTCCAGGCCTGAAAAGCGGCCACCAAAAGCACGCCGGCCGTAACGAGGTTAAGCATCGATCCCGCGCCGTCGGGAAGCGCGCGGTCGATGACCGCCCCGGTAATTTCCGGCATCGCGAGCGCCAAAAGCTGAAGCATCACGGAAGCGAGCGCCGCCTGAACCAGGGCTTTTTTATGAATGCCGAGGAGCGTCTTGATTCTTCTCCAGAGGGTCTTTCCCTCCGGAAGCGCCGCGGAGAGATCGAGGGCCAGGCCGGTAAATAATGAGTCCCATTGGGCGACGTCGCCCCAGTCTTTTTCGCCGGGTGATTCCAGAAGCAGTCTCTTTTTGCCAATGCCATGCGCCAGGACCCACGATTCTGCCCTTGAGCTGCAAAAGCGTGGGCGCTTCAAGATATCGCAGGTTGCGCATCCGTACCATCGCCGCCCGCGCCTGGACGTTGTGCGCTTCCAGGGGAGCGATCATCGAAGGGGCCGAGCCGTCGACCGGATAGGCGTCTTGAAAGGCCACTATGTTTCCCTCGTAACCCTTGAGCCGCAGAAGGCGCCAGAGGGCCTCGGCCGGGGTGAATCCCTTGAGGGGAAGGCCGTTATCCGCCATAGGCCGCCTCCCTGACCAACTCCGGCCTATTGCCTTGTGTAAAGGAACTGAAAAGCCCCTCTTCAATTTCCAGTTCGTCAAAAGTGCCCGATTGAACGATGCGCCCTTTGTCCAGCACCAGAACGCGGTCCGCGTCTTTTACCGTTGCGATTCGGTGGGCGATAATGACCCGGGTGCAGCCGAGCGTCGCCAAATTCGCGTGGAGTTTGGCCTCGGTCGCCAAATCAAGCGAGCTCGTTGCTTCATCGAGCAGGAGGACGGCCGGGTCGCTTGCCAGGGCGCGGGCCAGATTGAGCCGCTGGCGCTCCCCTCCCGACAGCAGACAGCCGTTTTCCCCCACGCGCGCCGCGTATCCTTCGGGCAGGCCTTCTATCACCTTGTCAATACACGCCATTTTCGCCGCCCATTGCAGCCTTGATAGAGGAATGCTTTCCTGGTTCAGGCTCAAATTCGCGCGCACCGAATCGTCGAACAGAAAGGTTTCCTGGAGCACGACCCCCATTTGGTTACGCAGTTTTTGAAGGTTCAGCTCGCGTAAATCCCGTCCGTCAAAGCTGATCGTCCCCGACGTGGGAAGGTGCATGCCGAGAAGAAGCCTTGCCAGCGTCGATTTTCCGGCGCCCGACGGGCCCACGAGCGCGATTTTTTCTCCGGGTTTTATGCTGAGCGAAACGTTTTGAATTACCGGGGGAGCTCCGGGCGTGTAGCTGAAATCGACGTTTTTGAATTCTATGGCGCCCCTAAGCCGTCCCGGATCAACCGTCCCCGATCGTTCGGTCTCGGTTTCAAGCACGTCGTCGAGGCGACGGAGGTGATTGCCCAGAAATTGCAGTTGGGTAACGGATTCCAGAAGCGTACCGAGCGGCCCGATGAAAAGATTTTGCAACATCAGAAACGACGCGAACACGCCGATGGTCATGCGATGGTCCAGAACCGCGCCGCCGCCCAGGAAAAATACCGACGCGGTCGTAGCGCCCTGAATGATGACGCATGGTCTGGTTCATGCCGATCGAAAGCCTGCGCCGCTCAAGGCCGTTATTGACGCGCTGCGTCATCCGGTGCGCCCGGCGCTGGACCATCCGGGAATACGCGCCCGCGGCCTTGGTCGTTTCGAGCCCCATCATCGACTCGACGAGCGCCCCGCCCTCCCGGCCGGCCGCGGCGAGTTCCGACGCCATGATCCGCTGGTTCTTGTCTTTAAATCCCAGGAGCAGGCCCACGCGTATCGCCGAAAAAGCCAGCACGACCAGGGCGAGCGAACTATCGTAGGCGAGCATGAGCGCCGCGTAGCCGAGGAGCAGCAGCGCGTCGAGCAGGGCCGATACCGATTGACTGCTTAACAAATTGCGAATCATGGCGTTGCTCTGGCCCCGCTGGACCAGATCGCCCGCTTCGCGTTGCAGAAAAAATCCGAGGGGCAAACGGAGCATATGACCGAGAAAACGCCCCATGAGCGAATAGTCAAGTTCGTTCTGGAGCCCCTGGACCACGTAACTGCGGATGAGCGTTAAAAGCGCCTTGACGATCACCGCTCCCCCGAGCCCGAAAGCCAGTCCCCAAAGCCAGGCGGTTTGCGCCGGAATAATGACCCGGTCGAGCAGGACTTGATTGGCAATAGGGAAAACGAGTCCCACGATCTGAAGCGAGAGCGAGGAGAGGAACAGTTGCGCGAGATTAGGAACGCTTCGCCTGAACGTTTCGATATATTTGGACAGGCTTGGGTTGGTTTTAGGCCGTTTTTTAAAGGCTTCGGCGGGCGTACATACGAGCGCCACGCCGGTAAAATGTCGTCCGAGCTCCTCCACGGTCACGGCGCGCCTGCCGCAAGCCGGATCGACGAGCGTCGCTTTTGTCTTCGTCAAGCTTTCAAGAACCACGAAGTGGTTGAAATCCCAATGGAGTATGGCCGGGAGCGGCAGGTGAGAAAGCTGGCCCATCTCGACCTTGGCGCCCTTGGCGTCGAAGCCGTATCCGCGGGCGGCCCTGACGATGGCAAGCGCATTGGCCCCGTCGCGCGAAACGCCGCATGCTTGCCGCACCTCCGGAAGGCTGGCATGGTGTCCGTGAAACGCCAGCACCATGGCCAAGCTGGCGGCCCCGCACTCGGAAATTTCCATTTGAGGAACGTAGGCGACGCGTTTTTTAAAGATCCGTAGGTTCGTCATCGAAACCACTTTCGCAGCGGGTCGAGCACGAGCGTAATGAGACGCTGTTTTCTCAGCGTATACCGCACGTTCATGAGCATGCCGCTTCTGAGTTTCACTTTTGCCGCATCAAGGATTTTCCCGTCGGTAATTTCAAGCTCCACGCGTAAACAGGGCGCGTCGAGCTTTTGGTTTTCGCCCAGCGCTTCCTGGATTTCGAACGGGGAGGCCAGATCGTCGCTGATGCGAACGACTTTCGCGCGCAGGGTCCCGAATTCGGCGTAGGGCAATTGGTCGAGTTCCAGACGGGCCTCGTCGCCGACCTTTACAAAAGCGCGGTCTTTTTCCGCGAGAAACGACACCACCTGCAGGGGAGATCCCCGCGGGATGAGTTTTCCCACGGCCTGGCCCGGCTGGACCACTTCGCCGGGCTTTACCATCATGGCTTCCACAACGCCGTCTTCGGGGGCGCGGATCTCGGTTTGCTCCTGCATGAAGGACAACGCGTCTTTCTTGACTTTAGCGTTTTGAATGATTTGCTTGCTTTGCCACAGTTCGTCCTGGCGGCGGCTTTCGAGGGCCGCCCGCTCCTGGAGCGCCTGATCGAGCGCCTGCTGGGCGCTACCTACCTGGCGCTTGGCCTGGGCGAGCTCTTCGCGCGCCGCGTCTACCTCAATGGGGCTCATGATGGAGTCTTTTTCAAGCGTGAGCTTGGATTCGAGCCTGCGCTCGAAAATCCCTACCGACTGGCGCTGGCTTTCAAGTTGCTCCGTGAGTTGCGCGATGCGGTTTTTAAGGCGCAGGGATTGCTCGTCGTACGCCGCGTTTTGAAGCGCGGCGGTTGTTGTGTAATACGTGGAAACCGCGTCGATCTGGCGCTGGGCCGACAGAAGTTCGCTCTGCACGCTCGGCGTGTTGACGCTCACGAGAACCATGCCCATCTTGACCTCGCGGCCCGACTGCGCTTCGATACGGCCCGCCACGCCTCCGGTTTGGCTTACCAGAAGCCTGATCCCGGTGGTCGGCCGTACGATTCCCCGGCCCCGTCCGTTGACCTCGACGTGCCCGGCGATCGAGGCGATCACCGAAAGCCCCACGGCGGCCGCAAGCACCCATAAAAGAATCCACGTCCATGGCGGCGAAACCCTCAGCAGCCCCATTCCTTCATCCGCCTGAAGGTAATGTTTCAGGGCTTCTTGACGATAGATATTCGCGTTCGGTTGATTCATCCAGTTCCTTTTCGCTGTAAAAATCGGACGCGCGCCGAAAAACCGGCGCGCGTCCTCCCGTGTTATGATGTGATGGGTGAAATTGTGTCACCAACCGTTTTTGGCCATGTCGCGGCCGATATCGTAACCGACCTTAAAAAGGGCGATGCAGAGTCCGGCAATCGCAAGAGGGTTGCCGCCTTCAACTTCATTAAGCGCTTCGTCGTTCAGTAATTCGACGTTGTTCATTGTGGTCTCCTTGAAAAAGGTTCGTTGTTTGTTGCATTTCCCGTGAGCCTCCGCACGATCGGAATACTGAGGGCGCACGGAGGCGCGCGCCGATATTTCAGCGCGTGCGCCGCTGTCTCAAAACCGGATCATGTTAGACGCTGTATCTGATTTATCTACGCGGGAAGCGTAGATAAATCCTGATAACAGCGATTTATCCAGCTTGTGGGTTAGCTGTTGATTACGTAACCGACGGCCATTCCCAAACCGAGAGGCGGGCAAATGATGTACGCCGCGCCGATGATCGCCCAGGCTTTCCATGTTCCGCCGTCAACCGACGCCAAATCGGCGTCGCTCATCATCTGAATGTTTTCCATGATACGTCTCCTGTTTTAAAAGTGTGATGGGTGAGAAAACGTTACCAACCGTTTTTGGCCATGTCTTTGCCGATATTATAACCGACGGAAAAAAGAGCGATACTAAGTCCGGCAACGGCAAACGCGATTGAAACGGGATCCATTCCGGCATTGACTTCCTCAAGCTGCGCGTCATTCAATACTGCTACGTCACGCATGGTAAACTCCTTGTTCGTTGGTGTTTTGGCGGCGATGGGCCGCCGGTTCTCATGAAATGTAAAGTTGCATTCATCAAACTTGACATTGGATGCCTTTAAATTGGCGCTTTAGTCGATCAATCTCGCGATGATCCCGTAAAAAGCGATCGGAAATATTCCGTACAACAAAACAATCCTGGCGCCGGCGCTGGCCGCATCGACGAATGAAGCGCCGCCGGTCATTTCCATAAGCTGTTCATCCGTCAATTCGGCCCCGACGTTTTTTTCCTGGTTCATGATTTCACCTCCTTTCTTAAGGGTTGAAATGTGAAGGTACAAACGATTTTTCGTCGCGCGGGCGCGCGCCCGCGCGACGCCGTCGATAAAATGCAATTTAGCTGTTGATGATATAGCCCACGGCCATTCCGATGCCCAGGGGCGGGCAAATGGCCGTTGCGATGTCGATGACCAACCAGGCTTTCCAACCGCTTCCGTCAACCGACGCCAAATCGGCGTCACTCATCGTCAGAATGTTTTCCATGATAGGGCTCCTTTTTGTGATGTGATGGGTGAGAAAACGTTACCAACCGTTTTTGGCCATGTCGCGGCCGATATTATAGCCTACGGAAAAAAGGGCGATGCCAAGCCCGATAGAGGCCAGCACGATCGATACGGGTTCCATTCCAGCATTGACATCCGCAAGCTGTTCGTCGTTCAATACCGCTGCGTTTTCCATTTTTTGGCTCCTTGTGTTAATCGTTGTTTACGTTAAATCGAGACTAATCGATCGCCGGAACGATTCCATAGTACGGCTGAATGCCGTATAAGGGTTTAATTCCGTAGAGCGGTACGATTCCGTACAACGGCTTGACTCCGTAGAGAGGCATCGGTTTTCCAATACCAAGACTCGTGTCCACGAAAGCGCCTCCGGTCATTTCCATAAGCTGCTTGTCGGTCAATTCAACTCCGGGGTTAATTTGGTTGTTCATGTTTTCACCTCCTTTCCAAACGGTTAATGTGTTATCGGAAAACACAAAGTTTGTTAGTATCCTTGTTACCGCGTCAGTCCTCCCTCAGGCAACCGATTATCGTGTCGATCAACCCCGCGGCAAATCCCACGCCCGCGATCGCCTCGATAACCTGGTACACGGTCAGGGTGTTGTCGTTAAGCCCCGTCATGTAGAGCGTATTCGCGACGGTCAACTCGGTCAGGGTCATGGCGCCCGCGTCGTAGCGGATTTGCGCCGCCGACAGGGCCTGCCGGGCCGACTCCAGTTCGATCGTCGTGGCCCGCGTCTGATCGAGGGCCGTTTGGTAAATGAGCAAGGCCTGACGGATTTCGGAAAGGGCCTTGAGCTTTAGTTCCTGAAGGTCCGCGCGATTTTGCTCGAGTTGCAGTTTCGCCCTCGATACGGCGAACCTGACTGAATCACGATCAAAAATCGGAACGCTTAAACTTAACCCGATCGAGCTATTAACATTTTTGTCTTTAAATTGATTTCGAATGGAAACGCCGGTCGGATCGGGGCTTGAATAGCCGGATTGGGCTTGAGCGGAGGCGGCCAAAGTCGGCCATGAGGCGTTTTGCGCAAGGGCCAACGCGCATTCCGAAGCCTTAATCGCGTACCGGCGTCTTGGCGCTCCGCGACCTCGCGGCCACGTTGCCGGACTTAGCGGTTGACGGCTTCTTTGCGGCAGCAGACGATCCCGATTGCGTGCTTGCGGATTTGGTGGCCGCGGAATGAACAGTCCGCTTCGTGGTCTTCTTCTTGGTTGTGGCCGGGGACGTCGTCGTGGTCGCCGCAAACGCCAGCGCACACATCGCCGCCATCAGCCAGATTGTTCTGAACACCAATGCTCATTTTAGCAGCGCCCGCCCCGTGGCGCACGCACTCGGGGCCGGCCGGTTCATTCCTCGCGCAACAGCGTCAACGGATCGATCGAGAGCGCGCGTTGCGCTGGAATCCAGGCCGCCACCAGCCCCAGCAAAGCCATCGCGAGAACGACACCGGCTAAGACCAGCGGATCCCGTGGAGTTGCGTGGTACACGATAGCGGCCAGCACGCGGGTGGCTAACACTCCGAGAATCAATCCCGCGGCTGAACCAAAAGCGAGCAATTTGAACGCCCGTCCTAAGGCCGCCCCCAAAACTTCCTTAGGCTGTGCGCCGAGTGCCATGCGAATTCCCAATTCCTTCAGGCGCTTGCTGACCGAGTATGCCGCCATTCCGAAAATGCCAGTCATCGACAGCATCGCCCCCATCACGCCCAGCACACCCAGCGCTACGGTTGCGACGCGGGAAGGAAATAGAGTTCCATCCATCGCCCGATTCCAGGTTTGGATGTAAGAAGGCAGCCCGACATCCAGGTCCCGCAGGGCGCTCTTCAGGGCTGGCGCGAGTTGGCGCGGATCGCGATGGGAGCGCACTACCAACCAGGTGCCGCCCGATGGCGATTGGTGAAGCATTGGCAAGAACATCGCCGGCCGCTGATCTTCGGTGAGGCTCAAGTATTTTCCGTCTTCCACAATTCCCACCACTTGGAAGCGCACGCCGCTCCGCCGCTTGAAGTATCCGCCGAGTGCCTTTGCCTCCGAGCCAAACACCTTGCGGGCGAACTCGCGATTCACGACGGCTACGCGCTGGGAATTTTGGTCGTCATGCCAGGTAAAAGTCCTGCCTGCCAGCAAAGTTGTGCCCGCCGCACGAAAATATTGGGGCGATATCTCGTACATGTACGGATTCGCGGCGGCGGTGGACGGCCTCAAGTCCGCTGTTTGGTCGGTGAAAACAATGGTGGTATTCCCGCCCATGGTCAAAGGCGGCTGATCGATAAGGCCGACGGACTCCACGCCGGGAACCTTTTCCAGACCGTCGATCATGCGTCTTTGCATGGGCAGCACCCGCTCGCCGCTATAGCCGGCCATCTTCACGTCGGCGTCGACAAGCATCGTGTTAGCCGGCTCAAAGCCGAAGTTGCTATGCAGCGAGCGCAGCAACCCGCGAACGGCGACCATCGAAGAGGTGACCAGCACGGCACAAAGCGCGATCTGCACCACCAGCAACAAGTCCCGCATGGTTAATCGTCGTCCGTCCGCGCTGCCGTGGCCGGCTTTAACAATCTGATACGGATCGGTGCGGAGCACCTGGCGCAACGGAACCACACCAAAGAGGATTCCGCTGACAAGTGCCAAAGCCAGCGCTACCACGTACACATTTGCGTCCGGATTTACGGGCACGGTCATGGGGAATCTGGCGAATGGCTGCCAGGCGCTCAGCTGATTCAAGAGCAGCACGCTGCCCCATAATCCGGCGGCGCCGCCGGCGAGCGAGATCAGCATTGCCTCGGTGAATAGCGCCCTCACAATGCGATTGCGGCTCGATCCCAATGCCAGGCGCAGAGCAAGTTCCCGGGAACGGTCGGCCGCGCGTGCCCCAAACAGGCTGCCCAAGTTGGCACACGCGGCTAGCAGGATTAAACCCGCCAGCAGCATCAATCCTGCCACGAAGGCGCGCGTCGGGCGGCCGAGCAAATCGCCGACCAGACTAGGACGACTCAAAGAGAAGTTCATCTTGGCATCTTCTTTTGGGTAGTTCTTTTCAAGATAGGAGCCAACCGCGTTCAGATCGGCCACCGCTTGCGGAGGAGTTACTCCCGCTTTGAGATGTCCCAAGACCGTAACGATCCAGCGCGTTCCACGCACGGCCAGAAAGTTTTCTCCATCCACTTGCTCTTCGTTGATCAGCGGCACGTAGAAATCGGGAGCGAAAATCAAGACCGTCCCGTGAAATTCCGGAGGCGCTACGCCGATGATCGTAAACGGATGCTTGTTCAGCCGGACGACACGTCCCACCACGCCGCGATCATCCTGAAAGCGGCTGTGCCAATAGGCGTAAGAAAGCACGATAAAAGGAGCGCTGTTGGGGCCGTGCTCATCAGAGGCGTGGAAGAAACGGCCCAGGTAGGGCCGGAGAATTAACGCGTCGAAATAGTTGCCGCTGGTTTCGTAGGCCCAGTCGCTGGATGGATTCTCGCCGGTGTCCATCCCAACCTGAGTGATGGAATAAGCCGCCAGAGCGTCGAAGCTGCGGTTGCGATCGCGCAGATCAAGATAGTCGGGATAAGAATGAAACGAGGTCCCCAACTCGACGCTGTACAGGCTCTGCGCGTGAGGGACCTGGAGCGGGCGAAGGATTAGTGCATTCAGGACGCCGAACACCACCGCGTTGGCGCCGATTGCCAGGGCCAGCGTCGCCACGGCGGCGATCGTGAATGCGGGAGATTTGCGCAAGACGCGAAGGCTGTAGCGCGTGTCCTGGATCAGGGTCTCGATGAAATTGCCGCCCAGCGATTCGCGCACTTCCTCTTTGATGCGCTCGCGTCCGCCGAACTCGATGCGCGCGCGGCGTTCGGCCTCGGCGCGGGAGAGGCCGGAGTGTTCCAGGTCGTCGGCACGGTTTTGAATGTGGGTGTTTAGCTCTTCCTCCAAATCGACCTCGGTTCGAGAGCGGTGGAAAAACTGAGCGGAGAACGACCGAAAATAACCCAGGAGTTTCATATTTCCTCCGGTTCGGCGGCCAACGCGGAACCCATGGCCGCGGCCAGCCGGTTCCACCCTTCCGTTTCCTCACGCAGACGCTTGCGCCCCGCCGGCGTCAGCTCGTAAAACTTGGCGCGCCGGTTATTATCCGAAACGCCCCAGCTTGCTTTCAGCAGCCCCTGACGGACCAATCGGAACAGCGCCGGATACAGCGCTCCCTGCTCGATCAGCAGCGCCTTCCCGGAAATTTGACCGATGCGCAACAGCACCCCGTAGCCATGCAGCGGCCCGAGGGAGACGGCTTTCAAAATCAGAAGGTCGAGAGTGCCTGGAAGAATCTGCGCGTGGCTGGACATTGGAACTCTCCTAAGATGCTAAGGGGAGTATACTGCGGCTCTCCTAAGCTGTCAAGGAGAGAGTGGGAGCCTTCGGGTCAACGCCCCAGATGCAGCCATCGTTTGATATCGGGCGCGAACTCGTGGAGAACATTTATTCCCGCGTCGACCAAGACGGTGTCCGATCCGGCGACGAAAATCGCGGACCCCGTATGAAAGTGCTGCGGCCACCAGGCTCGCGATATGGCGGCTGCGCCGTAGTCGCCTAGAAACTCACTATAGGCGGGCATCATGCCGCCGCTATCGTTGTGGCGCCAAATGGTGTGGAGAAATGCATCTCCTACCCGCCCCTTGATGCTCGTCCGCGTGGATCGGAAATAGCGAGTGTCCTCATGATCGATGGCTTGCACCGGGAACATGATGCTACGTTGGATCACGTACTGCCCAATGTGCGACCCATACCGTTCCGTAAACGCGCCCCAGCCCTCACCCCATTCGCCAGGCCGATCGCGCCATTGGTCGAAAGCAGCGCCGATCCCGGCGTAAACCACATTATCGACGTCGAACAGGTGTCGCGCATCGTAACGAAGTTTTTCCTTCACGCTCAGACCGCGCCATTGTGGGGATTGAGGCCCAGACGTCTGGCTGGACCCGGCATCCGGAGCACTAGGGCTCGGTTGCTGGGCCATCACGAGACTTGAAACCATCAAAGCCGACACGAGCTCTCGAAGGATCATGGATGATGGACGTCTTCGAGTCGATTGGGTTTCGTGGAGTCGATGGCTGCGGGCTTTCAGGGGGAGGTTCGAAACAGTTCGGCCGCCCCGACTTTGCGAGATATCTTCTTTGACTACTTGCTGGCCGGCCGATAGCCGATCGACGCAGATCTTCGGCTCGCCGGGGCAATAAGACAAGCGATAAACCGGGGCCGGCGCTCCGCGAAAGACGAGCTGGTGATGCTCCAGGTTGTCGATATCGCTCAGCTCCGTCAGCGTGTAGGAATTTCCGGGGCGCGCGCGCAGCCGAAACTGGGAGGTGGCGGGTTCATAGTCGGCGAAGTCGAAGCAACGGCCGATGCAGAGCCGCGCAGCCACGTGTTCCAACACTGGAATGTATAGGCGGGAATCCTTGATCGCCGAGATGACGCGCGCGGAGGGCGGCAACGGGGCAATGGCAGCGCTCACTTCCTGTTCGACATGGCTCAGCTCACGCTCATCCACATAGCTGAACATCAAGAAGACCCCGAGCAACAGCGCCAGCCCGGCCATCTCGATGGGTTTGACCGATACTTTCGCAGCGGCGGCACACAACAAAATCGCGGATAACAGCGAGAGCCTCAGTCCGATGAACGCCAGGCCGCCGGTATACCACGGCATCCAGATGGTATCCGGTAACAAGATGGTGGCGGCGCCCATCAAGATCCACAAATGAAATGCGGAATCGGCCCAGGGTTTATCATCCGATTCAAGACGGCGGACCAAGAGCAAGACGAACCAGCCAAGCAAGGCGGCCGCCAGGATGTTGTATTTCGCTCCGAAGGTAAGCACCTGATCGGCGCCGAAGAAGGATTCGATGCGCGGGCCATGCACCCAAACGGACGGCACTCGTGCGGCGATCAATGCCGCCAGTCCGCCAATCGCAATGAGCCCGCCGGTTAGCTGCCAGCAACGTTGCGCTGGGGTGAGCCGCCGCCCGACCGCGATATAGGCGATGACCAGCACTGCCCACAAGCACGGGAGAAAATGCGCTGTGGATGCCACCAGCAACAGCGGAATCGCCAGCCAACTGCGCATGCCGCTCCAAATCACCGCTGTCGCCAAACAGCAAATCCCGACGGATATATAGAAGTTGAAGAAGCCCATGCGAAACACGGCGCCGAACGTGAGCAACGCGAGCAGCGGCGCGCATCGCCAAGCGGTCCGGCCTCCCGCCGCCGACACCAGAGCGAAGCAGCCCCAGAAAAAGATCTCGACCGCGGCGATAACCGCTATGCGCTCGGCCGCAACCGCGCCCAATCCCTTGAGCAGCCAGCTCAGCAGAATATCGAACAGCACATTGGTGTACTGCGGGACCACATAGAGTCCTGGCAAATCTCCGGCGGCCGCTCGATTCGACAGCCAGGCGTTATACAGGTGGCTTCCGAGATCGCTCGACTGGATATCTGGCAGCCATACACAGGGAATGACGAGCAGCGCGGCGACGGCGAAGTAGGCGATTTTCTTGTGCGCGAACCCGGGCCATACCAGTGTTGGCCGGTTCGCTGCCGGGGGGGCCTCGGCGACCGTCATGACTCGTTCCACCGCAAAGATTGGAATTCAGGCAACAGCTGGAAATCGGTTCGCACCGAACGCACCGACTCGCCTGCTTGCAAGATGCTTGCTTCCGCCACGGCCTCGGCATGCGCGCCCAGGCGAAGGTAGCCGATCTTCGCCGGGTCGATCCCCATGATGCGGCAGCAGGTGGCATCCACGGCGGGCAGATTACGTCCCGCCACCAGCACGCCGGCATGCTTCGGCGTTCCTTGAATCGGCCCGTTGCCCTCCATTCCTTCGACGCCGTCCACGATGGCAAACGTCCTTGGGAAGAGTGCGTGCAGGTCCACAATCGATTCGTCGATTCCCGCCCAGTGCAATACGTTCTTCGGCCACCCGTACACACCTCCCGGAACGAGGCCAAAGAAATTCTTCATGCTGAGCGTCGCGCCCACCCAGTGGTGCGTCTTCATTTTGGGCATGGAGACCAGCAGATCCGCGCCCAGCGCGGAATGCGGCAGGTAAAGCTTGCGCAACTTCGATGCCGGCCGCCTGAGACGAACCATTGCGACTTCGTCCAGATTCAAGTCCGTGAACAAGTCTTCAAACGAAGGAATGGTCTGAAAATATCCGGCCGCGTCGGCTAAATCCAAAGTGATCCGCCGATGCCCCGGCCCCTCGGCGATCCGTACCAAGGCGCCCCGCTCCCGGAAAGCTTCCAGCGCCGCGTGAACCAGCATCGGGTGAGTATTGATGGTGGTGGCAGAATCGAACTCCACCAGGTTTGGCTTGAGAAGCACTCGCTTGCCGCGTACGTCGAGCTTGTGCATTGCGAGCAGGCGCCGCACCGTATCGTAGATGGTCTGATCGTAGGCCGGCTGCCGCACGATCGAAACGATGGAGCGAGACGGCGCGACGCGGCGCGAGCAGGAAGACGCGGCGATCGCCAACGGCGCTCCCACCAACAAACTTCGGCGCGTTATCGTGTGTGGCTGCATGGTTAGTCTCAGGACCCAAACACACCGTGGCCGCGGAGCGCCTGTTCCAGGATGGTTCCAAGCGCGACCTGTTGAACGCCGGCCGAGCGCTTGCCCGAAGTGGAACCGGGCACCGTCCGGCCGTGTGCCAGCAGTCCCAATTGCAGCCAACTAGACGCTTCGGACGATTGGCAGGTCTCAAGATGCCGCGCGGCGCGTTCCAGCGACGCCGTCAACCGCGCCTCCTCCAGATCGCGCAGTGCGAGCAGCGCGAGGCCGGTGGTCTCCGGATAGGAAGGTCCGTCGTAGCCTAGCGCCTTGGAAGAACCGTGATTCCAGCCTTTATCGGCGCACATTCGCGACATCAAAAACTCCTGGCCGCTCCGCGTTCGTTCTTCGATCTCCGGGCGCGGGTCGCGCTTTCGGGCCACACGCAACGCCAGGATCGCGAACGCCGTGGGTGCAACCCAGGCCGCCGTCTCGGGAAACCAGGGCCAACCTTCGAGACCGCTGCGATTCACCTGGCCGCTCAGCATCGCGGCTCGCATCCGCTGCAGCCCGCCCGACTCCCGGCCAGTCTGCGATAAAATCCAGCCGAGCGCCGCGTGCGCGTTCAGCCGCGAGAGCATACTGGGCGGTAGAAGCAACACCAGCGCCGTCACCCACGTGCTCTCTTCGACTGCCGGCCTGGGCGCAAATCCACCGTCAGCGCGCTGCATCGTCGCCAGCCACCGCACGGCCTTACTTGCCGCCTCGGAAGACACTTCTGCTTCACCCGCCAGCGCGAGCAGGGCGAACACCGTGGGCTCCGTCCAGGAACTTCCGAGGCGGTACGGCCATCCGCCGTCGGGATTCTGAAGCGCGTCGACCTTTTCTCTACTAACGATCACTAGCGCAGCGAGCGGCGCTTGCGGCGTCGCATGATATACAGAACCAGAATCAGCGCGGCCGCAACCCACAGGACCGTTGAAAGCGTTATGTTATCCATGATTGAAACATTTTCCTTTCTGATTGATTTAACTTCCGTCTTACCCCTTAAACTGACGCATGAGCGGGAACAAATGCTTGAACACCTGTAAAAGGCCCGGGCCGGCCGCCACCAACAACATGGACGGCAGGATAAAGAAGAAAATCGGGAACACCAGCTTGACCCCCACTTTCCCTGCGCGCTCCTCGGCCTCCTGCCGGCGGCGCACGCGCATGAAATCGGAATGCGTGCGCAGCGAATCGGCCATGCTGGTGCCGAACTTGTCGGTTTGAATCAGGACTGCTACCAGCTTGCGTAGCTCGCGCTCGCCGGTGCGGTCAGCCAGATTTCGCAGCGCCTCGGCTCGCCGTTTTCCAGCGCGGATTTCCAGATGCAGTAGACCGAGCTCCTCCGCTAGAGTTCGGTGCGCGACGCTCATCTCCCGGGCGACATATTGAATCGCTTGATCCAGGCCCAAACCGGATTCTACGGTGATCACCAGCAAGTCGAGCGCGTCGGGCAAAGATAGACGCAGTTCCTCTTGTCTTCGATCCACCAGATGGTCCAGATAAAAGTTGGGGCCAAAGTAGCCCAGGAATCCAGCCGCAGCCACCAGCACCAGTCCGAGCACGGGATTAGACGTCACGTGGGGGCGGAACAGGAAGCCGATAATCACCAGCGCGGCGCACAGAACGATTTTCAGACCGAACAGGATCGCGACGGCGTTTTCGTTCCGGTATCCGGCAGCGATCAATTCGCGCCTCGCCAGAGCCGCGTCCTGCGGGGAAGTTGGAACGAACTTGCCGATTTCCTCGATCACGTTCACCGCGAAGTGGGGCTGCTCGGGCGGCAGCTCCTCGATCACCGCCGTCATCGCCGACGGACCGCCCAGTTGCTCGAACAGCCGGCCGGGTTTGGCATAACGCCGGTAACCATAAATAGAGATGGCCACCATCAGAGCGGCGAACAACGCAAATGAGATTAAGACAGCCATCGTGAATACTCAGACCTTAATCCGAATGATCCGGCGGATAAAGTAATAGCCCAGGAGCTGGCCCGCGACCGCGCCTGCGATAAGCCACTTGCCATCCGGCTCGTTTGCCAGGCCTTCCAAATAACCGGGTGCGACCACCAGCAGCCCCATTAGCAGCGCCAGCGGCATCAGAGTCAGGATCGTAGCGGTCAACCGGCCATGCGCGCTGGCCGCCTTTACCTGGCCCTTCAATCGAAATCGCTCTCGAATCACGTGCGCCAACCGCGTCAGTATTTCGCTCAAATTGCCGCCGGTCTGCTTCTGCAATAAGACGGACGAAATGAAAAACCGAACGTCCACCAGCGGCAGCCTCCGCTCCATGTTCGCCAGGGCCGCTTCCAGGGGCGCGCCCAAGTTCTGCTCGTTGAAAAGCGTGCGAAACTCGATTCCCAGCGGATCGGGCGATTCCTGCCCCACCATCTCCAAGCTGATCGAAAACGCGTGTCCGGCGCGCATCGACCGCGCCAGGAAGTCGAGCGCCTCCGGGAACTGCTCCTCGAAATCGGCAAAACGCGCGCTGCGCTTCTGGCGCACGAATAGGTACGGGACCGAGCCGCCGGCCGCACCCAACGCCAGCAAGCTCAGCCAGGAATACGCCAGAATATGAAACCGCCAGCCCAGAATGAAACCCACCAGGGCGCCCGCGACGGTCAGCGCGAGTAGATGCTTAGGCGACCAGTTCAAGCCGGACTGCCGCAGCGTTTCTTCGACTCCCTGCGCCCAGGGCGAACGCGAGATAGCGAGCGCCAGCGGATCTTCGTTCTCTCCGCTCTCATTCAGAATAGTGCTGAGCTGCTGGTCGGCCGGCTTGCCTTCCACGGTCCGAAGCATTTGCCTGACCTGTTTGCGGCGCTGCGCCTCCATGAAATTCAGGCCGACTGCGATGGCGACCAAGGCGACCGCCAGTACACAGAAGAAGAGAAAAAAAACGCTCTGCGACATAGATCCTCAGGAGATCTCCACCACGGTCTGAAAGGCCGAGGTCGGAATATTGATGCCGGCCGCCTTGAGCTTCTCGTAGAACTTGGGGCGGACGCCGCTGGCGCGAAATCTTCCAGTGACGCGCCCGTTCTCTTTTACGCCGGTCCTCTCGAACATGAAGATGTCTTGCATGGTGACCAGCTCGCCCTCCATGCCGACGCACTCGGTAATTCCGGTCACCCGGCGCGTTCCATCGCTCAAGCGCGCGATCTGAACGAACAGGTCCACAGCGGAGCTGATTTGCTGCCGGATGGAGTGGATGCTCATATTCGCGTTCGCCATCCCGACCATCACTTCCAGCCGGCTGATCGCGTCGCGCGCTGAATTGGCGTGGACGGTGGTGAGCGATCCGTCGTGGCCGGTGTTCATGGCCTGCAACATGTCCAGCGCTTCCTCGCCGCGCACCTCACCCACGATGATGCGATCCGGCCGCATGCGCAGCGCGTTGATCACCAACTGGCGCATCTTGATGGCCCCGGCGCCTTCGATGTTGGGCGGCCGCGTCTCCATCCGCGCCACATGGACTTGATTGAGCTTCAATTCCGCCGCATCCTCGATGGTGACGATGCGCTCGTCGTCGCGAATGAACGTCGACACCACGTTCAGCAAAGTGGTTTTGCCGGCGCCCGTGCCGCCCGCGATTACGATATTCAACCGGGATCGCACGCAGGCCACGATCAGATCCATCATTCCGCCGGTCATCGTCAGGCCGTTTACCAGGTCCGCCGCCGTCAGCCGGTCGCGGCCGAATCGCCGGATCGACAATAGCGGGCCGTCCACCGCCACGGGAGGAATGGCCGCGTTGACGCGCGATCCATCCGGGAGCCGGGCATCCACCAGCGGCGACGATTCGTCCACCCGGCGGCCTACCCGCGACACCACTTTCTCGATAATCCGCAACAGGTGGGCGTCGTCTTTGAACTCCACTGGAGTCCGCTGCAGTTTGCCATTGCGCTCGACGTAAACCAGACGCGGCGTGGTGACCAGAATATCCGAGATGGTCGGATCGGCCAACAGCGGCTCGAGCGGCCCCAGCCCGAAGACCTCGTCCAGCACCTCATCGATCAGGCGATTCTTCTCCACTACGCTGAGGGGCGTACGCTCGTCTTCCACCAGCCGCGAAACGGCGGTCCGCACTTCATTGCGCACCCGCTCGCTCGCCACCGACGACAGCGCTTCCAGATTGATCCGGTCCAGCAGCTTGCGGTGGATCGCGAACTTCAGCTCCTGGTATTCCGGCGTGTAGGATTGGGGATTGAAGAGCCTCCCCACCCAGCCGTTTTCGCGTTTCAATGCTTCACTAGGAGTTGCCATCACGCACCGGTCCATTTCGCAAACGTTTTTGCAAGTTTATTCTGTGGCACAACGGGCTCGGGAATACCAGCCAGCTTCCTCGCCAGGCTGGAAAAGTGCCGGCCCAAATTGCTGCCGCCGGGCAGCATGGTTCCCTCCGAATAGCAGTCATGAAGCGACGTGTAGTCGTTCGGAACTACCGCGTATACTGCCGCGCCCAGCATGCTCTCCAGCTCCCGCATCGTAACGTCAAAGCGTTTTGGCGCGCGGTTGAGCAGCAGGTGCAAACGCTCGGCGGGATATCCGCCGTTCAGCAGCCGTTCGACCATTAACTTGGCATGGTGCAGAGCGGGCACTTCCAGCGTGGCCACCAGGAACAGCTTGTCGACCTCTTCCAGAGCGGCCAGCGCCGTGGCATTCAAGCCGCGGCCTAAATCCAGCACCACCCAGTCGTACTGCGCGCGCGCGAAGCTCAGCACGAATCGCAGCTGCTCCGGTTTGAGCGACGGATGATTGTGTGGCGGCGCTGCAATGACCTCCATCCCCGGGATGCCATTGGTCACCAGCGCCTTCCAGTAATTTTCGTCCAGACGGTCGGTGTTCACAGCCGCGTCGGCCACGCTGTACTTGGCTGGCGTTTTCAGCAGAAAACCCGCCATGGCCGTTTCGACGTCCAGATCCGCGAGCAGAACTTTCGAATTGCTGACTTTGGGAAGCTCGATGGCCGTGTGGCAGGCGATGGTAGTGGCGCCGCAGCCGCCCTTGGCCGACAAAAACCCGAGATTGCCTCCGCCCCGGTGCAGCGGGTGATGCGTGGCCTGGCGCGCCTCGGCGATCCGTTCCAGTGCCGCGCGGGCCTGTTCCTGAATCGGAGGATAAAGATACTCGGCCGCTCCGGCACGCATCGCCGCCAGGATCGCCGCGGAGTCCGCAGTCTGGTTCAAGACCAAGACGGCGGGCGCGCTCGGGCTGGTTCGAATTCTGCCGATCACCGTGTCCAGAGGCTCACGCGTACCGGACAATTCCAGGAAGACCACATCCGGCCGCAACCTCTCCAGGCGATTCACTAGGGCGTCCAGATCGGCGATCTCGGCTTGCTCCATCACGATGCGAACGGGAAGATCGCGCAGAGAAGCTTCGAGCTCCTCCCACAAGCCCCTGGAGTGGACCACGATTGCGGCGTTCAGCGGATACACTGATCCTCCCGCCCGGAATCGAACTGTCCCACCTGCCGCTCGGCCACTAGCGCGTTTCTCCTTCCGCCTGACGAGTCGTATTTTGGTTCTCGGGCTGCACCTTCACCTGGTCCCGAGTGCTGCCTCTGATAACTTCCACCGTCAACGGCACCACCACCTGAACCGGCAGCGTGATGGGCGCCACCGCGGGAGCGGCCTTCGCTTCTACCAGCCGCGGCCTGCTCTGCGGAACGCTCGTCTTAGCCGCTACCTCTCGCATTCCCACGCCGCCCGGGAACAACTTGGCAATCGTCGTACCGGGCGTTTTCACGTTGTCGGTGTCCAGCGGATTGCGCAGCACCAGCTGAATCCTGGTCTCGTTGCTGGCCAGGCTCAGGGTCTCGGCCTGCTCGGGCGTAACCAGCAAGTTCACCACCTGCGCGTTCACCGGTTTGCCTTCGGAATCCTTTTGAATATCCTGGCCGGCCGACAAGACTTCGACATTTTGAAACAGCGTTCTGGTTTGGGTGCCCAGGCCGGTCGCGGCGCCGGGCGGAGTCCCCGCGATCAGGATATCGACGCGCATTCCCGGCAGCACAAACCCCGCCACGCCCACCACGTCGTTCACACGAACCGCCACCGCGCGCATCCCCTTGGGGATCGTGGCCGCCAATCCAGCCCCCGCGCCCTTCGGTGCCAGCCGATTATCGAGGATCGGCTCGCTTTCGTAGATCGTGGCCACCACGCCGCGGCCGATCACGTCCGCCGCCTTCACTAACGCGCCCTTCGGCTCCGGCCCGTTCCAATCCACCACTCTCAGGTCGCCTTCCTTGATCAGCGTGCCGACGGGCAGATCATGGCTGGCCACCGCGACATGCACGGAGGAAGCTTTGGCGCTGGCCGCCAGCTTGCTCGAAATGAGCCGATACATTACGACGCTTGCGATCGCCGAGATCGCCAGCGCGAAAACCAGAACGGATAATAAACGTTTATTCATTTCTAACTCCCGGCGTTCCCCGCCGCTAAGTTACTATTGGCAGCCGACCACAAGGTACTCTCGCTGCCGCTCATGCCGAGGAACATCGCCGCGCCCGCCAGCGCAATCAGCGCCAGCAATAACGCGTATTCGATAGCGTCCTGGCCAGTCTCGTCTCCGAGAAAATTCCTCACGCCTCCACCTTTCCTACCCCACCGCGGAAAAAAGAGAGCAGGGCTTTCGTCGCAAGCTCGCGAACATCGCGGCCCTGCTCCTATGCTTTCTCCACCTCGCCGGCTTCTCCCTAGCTGCTGCTGGTATTCGCGGCTGTCGCGGCGTTGTTCAGCCTTGAGTTCGCGATAGTCCAAATCGTGTTGACGCTCTGGCCGGCGCTGATGAACAGCGCGGCAGAGGCCAAAGCCACGAAGGCTAGCAGCAACGTGTACTCGATCAGGTCCTGGCCCTGTTCGTCTCTGAGAAAGTTCTTCAGAAGATTCATATTGGCTCTTACGCTCCTTTCGTTGATTTTTCCGGAGTCATCCTGAGAGCAGGCGGTCCGGCTTTCGTGATCCGTGGGATTATCGCCTTCCCACTTGCTTCGATGGAAACCCTGGGTTCCGCAGTCCCGGCTCGCAAAAAAACAATCGCGACTGTGTCGTCGTATACCGCGCGCCAGCGGTTGGATTCCTTGATGGCGCCGGCCAGAGGCGTGCTGGTCGAGAGCACAATCGTATCGATCTTGTACTGGTCCAGATATTGCTGCCAGTCGTACTTCACGTTCATTACCTCAACGTACTTCTGCTCGAAGTCCTGCCCGTAGAAGTCGCTTCTCCCATCCACGAATACTTTGTGGCCGGGGTAGAGCTGGTAGATCAAGTAATCGCCCCACTCGTCGTCGGTGAAAATCCGCGAGTCCGGATTCGACCGCAGCAGACTGAGCGCCCCCGCGGGATAGCGTGTTGGATCGTATTCCGGCTTCAGCTTCCCGGAGGCGGCCGGACTGCCCACCAGCAACGCGATCAGCGCCATCCCGGCCACGCTCGCCGCATGAACTCGCCAGGTCCGGTCCATTTCCGCGAACTCGGACGCAATCTCGCGCAGGCCGGCCGTCATGCGCCGGACCCAAGCCGCCACCCGCGCCGTCTCCAGGCCGTCCAGCATCTCCGCCAGCGCCTGGGCAATCACCGGCGCTGCGACGATCCCAAACAATGGGATGTTGCGCGCCGAGTACAAAGCCAGATGTCCCCACCCTGCTACCAGGACCAGCGGCACAAACTGCCGGCGCCGGGCGACAAACCATAGCGCGCTGAGAACGCCCAGGATGAGCGCCACCTCCAGATACAATCCCCACAATTCATGAAAACTGATGGATTGAAATTCGTTGATATTTTGGAAATGGTATGGTTCGGAGAAAAACTTATAGATGTGCGCGTGCAAATGATAACCGTAGGGATTCACCAGCGTAGCCGCCGCGCACGCCAGGCCAGCCAGGGTAAACCACTTCGCCCGATGGAGCGCTACACGCCGGCTATCCTGCTCAGGCGTGAACACAGCCCGCAAGATTTCTCCGGCGACGAACCCGCCTAGAATGATGAAGCCCGCCAGAAATCCACCATGCACGTTGGTCCAAAGGATCATCAGAAGCGGCGTGATCATTAACCAACGCGGGCCGCGCTCATAGACGCGGTCTATAATCATCAGCCACAGTACGACAAACAAGAGCGTGAATAAGTGCGGACGGGCCAGCCAATGCAGCGCCGAACAAGCGCATGCCAAAAGCGTCGCGCCGATGGCCACGAAAGGATTCCTACAGTGCCGCAGTGTCAGCCGGTAAAGAAGTGCGAAAGTAACACATAGAACCAGGATGCTGGCGGACACCACGCTGGCCATGCCGCCGTGATGATAAATCCAGGCAAAGCAGGTATCCCACAGCCACT
>CAVXJU010000025.1:0-79382 GCA_963761935.1 Terriglobia bacterium
CCATAGCCGACTCGCATTGATCGGTACCGTTCTAGAATCGATCAAAAGCTAATGATATCTGGAATACAGACAACAAAGGCTTTTGCCACGCAAGACATCCTGGAGCCGCGGGGGATGAGCGCGTTGCACGGCGTGAGCTGCGAGGCCGACTCCGCATACTCGAATAGCACTGCCGCGGCCGCCGCCCGCACGCGGAAAGGGCGCTGACGAAAGCGGCCGCACGGGTCGATGCCTCGCTGCACGCCCTTGCGGACGCCGCTAAGGCCCTGTGGTGACCCCCAGCCGTGGAGCCCTCGCCTTTGAGTTCAGCTTTTGGGAGTACGGTCAATGCGATTGCAGGCGGTTGTGCGAAAGAGTCGTGGCTATGGCTGCCAGAAGTCGTGGTTATGTGTGCCAACCCGGATCTTTAACCTATTGAAAACAATACGTGTCGGACGATTGCTGCCAGCCTAATCATATTAAGCGATGCACCCTGCGGTCACGCTCGGACCCTCCTATGCGCCGTATAATCTTCGTCAAGGGGCTGGCTGCCAATCATCATGCTGTGGCCAACAAGTCATGCGGCGAGGAGGTGTCAATGAAGGGCCCGGATCGCTATTCCGAACGGTTTGATTTCGATGGAGAACCACCCATCCGTCGAACCCGGTGCCGATTGCTCCGAAGCCCGCCCCGCGGGCCAAGAAACGCCCTATTCTGCTGGCAGTTGCAAACAACGAGATCTACAACGGATATCGCGGGATCATATCCGATGGCGGAACTCTCAGACGCATGGACGATTCGACTTGGCCCCTCGCGGAATTTGAAACGTCGCGAGGCGTTGTACATGTGCAACTACGGCCCGAATCGGAGGAGCCATTGCTGCCTGAGGAACAGGACGAACATGCCCTGCGGATGTTCGAGAGGGCCAAAGGGTTCTCAGATCTGGAGACCGACATCTGTGATGGACTGATGATCAACTGGCTGAAGGATGCAAGAGGCCCAGATCATCGAGCATCCATTGAAACGGACGATCTCTGCAGATCCGCGGGCTCAAGCCGAAAAAGGCGGGGAACGGACGCCGGGGCGGATACACGCCAGAACAACGCTTGGTCCACTTAAATGCCGCCAAGACGATTTTTGACTCGTGGATAATCGCAGCGGAGGTCCCGGTTTACAGACAAGGAAAGCGGCGAGACTACGCCCCCGCCGACTCGAGAGTAGGCCATTTGTGGTCACGGATCGAATTGGCGACCACCGATTTTCATGGCGCGATTCCTCATGTCACGATAATTGCGTCGACGTACTGAGCTTCAAATATGTAGTTGGGGAGATCTTTGGCGCCTATCTTCTAGCAAACCGCCAAACGGCGCTGCTTTCAGAATACGCGCTAAAGTACAACGTCCGCACACAATTCTGGGAAAAACGTCTTACCCGGTACTACAGCTATTTGTGGAGATGTCGAATGCGCGGCGGCGACCTTTCAGCCCGGTGAAGGTCTCTACCATCTTCGGGGAAGGACTGCGTATCGAGATCAACTGCAGACGCCTCAGTCGGACGCAGATTCACTTTGCGAAGGCCCATCGAACGCTCGAACGAGACGGAGTGATATCAGGCTGGCGATATGAACGCAACGACGGACCGTGGTCCACGTGGACTGTGACTATCGAACCGCCTGCGGAAATCCGGCAGCACTACGCGAGTGTCCGACATGGGGCGGGGAGCGCGACGCTGACGCAGCCGCGGTTAATCGGGTAGGCCGAGGCTCGAGCAAAGAGTCGTGGTTATCGGTGCCAGACGGGCATGGGTATCGTAATCTACAGCCGTTTCACGAGCGCTAATTGAAATGCGGTAAGCGATTACCTAAGGAGGGGACTGAGTAGCGGCAAACTATACCACGGCCGGCCGCGATGGTCAAACAAAATGTTGAATAACTGTTCTGAAGTTGAAGAGATGGAAAAATCGCGGACGGCGGCGGCGACCCAGGTTTTGAACTTTTCGCCTGTCCGATTTGAGGACGCCGAGTTGACCGTTGGATGCCTGCCCTATGGCGAGGACGGCAAGCAGGTTCTGGAGCAACTTCGACGCGAGCATAACGGCACCCACGTTTCCGCCGGGACGGGCCAGACAGCATCCTGGCTGTTTCCGTCGCCGCCAATGCTGCTCTTATCGGAAAGCCCAAGACGATCCGGCTAAAGGAAAACCTCGGATTGGCCGCCGCGCTGGTGCGGAACGCGTTGCTGACGTATCTGGCCGGAATGGGACGCACCGTATTGAGCTACGAGCCGATGCGGTTCATTGCCCGTGACGATCTCCTTCGGCAGCTTCCGGGGATTTCGCCACCTGACTGGCTTGGCGTTCGACTCCTATATGAAGTGGCGATCCGTCCCGTTTACTTCTTCAAGCAGGAACCATTCATCGCCGCCGTGGTGGACGTGCGCACGACCCGGCTCATCGACCGGACGGTCCGGGAGTTGATGGACGATGGCTTGTCCCTCGAGGGAGCTTACGTGGGTAGGCGCGTACCCAGCGATGACGTCCGGATCGCGCCGTTCCTTGAACTGGTCGGCTGCGTCAAATCGAGAGACGGCTCACGAGTTCGCCTGACGGATTCCCGAGACGGCATCGAAAGCGTTGAAGCGAGCGAGGTGTGGCCGCGAGAGGCGAGCGTTCGCCGACCTGTCTCCAGCACGTGTTCGCGGAACGCGCGCCGAAGGTCGCTGAACTCCTCGAAGGCAAACGAGCTGCTTTGAGGCATGGTCCCACTCGGCTTGATCGCATCAAGAAGATCGTCGGCTTCTTCGGAAGTCAGCAGCACGAGATGGCGCCCGGCGTGCCGTTTACGTTCGGTCCCCTTCTCGACAGCGCCAGTGCGTCGTTTCCGCGTCTGGAAACTGCGCCGCGGCCAGTCTATGTCTTCAACCAGACTGGCTCGAAGACGGACACATGGCATGACAGGGGCCTGACGGAACACGGACCGTACACGACCCAAGTCTTCACGCCGAACCAGCCGCGAATCTGTGTGGTGTGCCAGCAATCCATGAAGGGGCAGGTGGAGCAGTTCCTGCATAAATTCGATCAGGGCATCAAACTGCCACCACCGCCGCCATCGCGCGACCGGAGCCGGCCATCGAAGCGTCAAACAAACTACTTCGAGAAAGGCTTCCGCCGGAAATATGCGCTGCAGGACATCCAATACGAATTCTTCCTCACGGAGGGCAACTCGGTTGATTCGTATAGGAAGGCCTGCCAAAACGCGCTGGAGAAACACGGCTCCGGGCAGAAATTCGACCTGGCATTCGTTCAGATAGAAGAACCATTCCATGAACTGGCTCCAAAGGCCAATCCGTATTTCGCCAGCAAGGCCAGTTTCCATACGCTCCAGATTCCGGTTCAGGAATTCGAAATTGAAACGACTCGGAAACCGGACAACGAGCTCATCTACGTGCTCAACAACATGGGCCTGGCGAGCTACGCCAAGTTGAACGGGATTCCGTGGCTCCTCAAAGCAAATCCCACGATTGCCCACGAACTGGTGATCGGGCTCGGCAGCGCCAATATCGGCGAGAGCCGCCTCGGTGAGCGGGAGCGGTTCGTCGGCATTACGACCATCTTCAGCGGAGACGGCAACTACCATCTGTCCAATTCTGTCGAAGGCGGTCTCGATGGACGAATACCAGACGGCCCTACTCGAAACACTCCGGGCCGCCATTCTGAAAGTTCGCCAGGATATGAATTGGCAGCCGAAGGATCATGTCCGGCTGGTGTTTCACGCGAGATTCAAGCAATTCAGCGGCGAGGAAGTGCAATCGATCAAAGGGCTTTTGAAGCGAACTCGGAGACTACGACGTCGAGTACGCATTCGTTCAACTGAGCGACGAGCATCCGTACATCCTCTTCGACAAGAGCCAGAATGGCGCTTTCGACTACGAAACCAAGCGCACCAAAGGAGTCTATGCGCCGGAGAGAGGCCGTTACCTGGAGCTTGGGAAGCGAGAAGTGCTGCTGTCGCTAACCGGACCGCGAGAGGTGAAGCGGCCTGAAGATGGCACGCCTCGCCCGCTGTTCCTGAGTCTGCACCGGGATTCCACTTTTACCGACATGACCTACTTGACCAGGCAGGTGTTCACGTTCGCCTGCCACTCATGGCGCACGTTTCTCCCGGCGTCGGTGCCGGTGACGATCCAGTATTCCGATCTGATTGCGAATGCGCTTGGCCACCTGTCGCTCACGGATCGGTGGAACCCAGAGGTAATGTTGGGCCGCATCGGAAAGGGTAGATGGTTCCTGTGAGCACTACGTCAGAGTTCCTGTTGGCGGATGCCCGTGCGGCGCTGCGAAGACGTGCGTCCGAAGACGGTCGCACGGAATTGAGCAGGGCATTCGCGGCTTGGTTACTGCGTGGACGCCGAACACGGATGCTGAATTTGCTTCGCTTGTTCGCGAGGCGGCCACCAGGGAGGGGGCGCAGCAGGATTTCCAGACCGTGGCCATTTTGGGTTTCGGCGCAGACGCTGGCATTCTTGCGGCGGAAGAGATCGAGGCCTTAAAGAAGGGTCTCCGGCGGCAGGCGGGTCGCGGAGTTGTGATTGATGAATTGCCGGCGGCGTTTTGTTCCGATGCCGTCGGCATTCTTGGCGTTGTCCTGGGAACGAAAGCCGTCGCAGACACAGAAATCACTGATCAGGTTGTGAGATGGATTTCCAAGTTCCTGAAAAAGAGCTACGACGCGGGACGTAACGAGGATTGGCAGCGATGCCTGTTTGCCGCTGGGGATCTACAGCTTGGGAGTCTGCTGAATCTGGCCATTCCAAAATCGCCAAGGCTGCGGATGTTGCGAGCGGCGTGTCCGGCGGTTAAGCTACGCCGTGCGACGCTCGCCCGGCGGCCAATGGAACCGTATCCGCAGCTCGTTGGTTTCCAACACCCGGCCAGAGTTGCCTGAGACAGCTCAGGCTCTGCTTCGCCATCGACCGTTGCCTTGGTCGGGACGAATGCTGCACATTTGGGCGTCCGATGGGCCGCATGGCCGGTACCTCGATGCTAGCTTCGTGTGGCGCCACCTTGCGCCGGCAGGTTTTGTGTTTCACGAAGTGCCTGGCGATCACCTGACAATTCTCCAGGAACCTCGGGTCGGCCAAGTTGCCAACCTGCTGGCGAACGAGCTCGACCGCGCACAGGGCGATGGGCGCGCTTCGTCGTACATCGCCCCTGCTCTGGTCGCGGGTCCGGCAATGGCGACCGAGCACGCACCAGAGAGCCGTAAGTAACCAGCACGATCTGCGGGATTGCGTAGGCCAGACTCCAGCGTCCGACCGGGCTTCGCCTCATCTCTTCGTCTGATCTTTTTTGTCACTCGGCGAAAAATCTTTGCGCCAAAACGAGTTTCCTCGCTTTACCGTGAGCACCACGGTACTGAAAGCCTCCACCCCATCCAGCGGGTTCTTAGCAACAAAGACCAGGTTCGCCAATTTTCCGGGCTCAACTGTTCCCATCTCCTTATCCTGTCCCAGGGTGCGAGCCCCAATCGCAGTGGCCGAATGAATCACGTCCGCGGGCCGCATGCCCGCTCCGTTTTGCAACAGCAGCAATTCATCCCGTAGAGGAGACCAATCCTTGTTATCTTCGTCGTCCGTATCCGTCCCGGTCGAAATCGCAACTCCTGCCTCGTAAGCAGCGTGGGTTACACGCTCCCCAATATCGAGCGTGTTCACAGTTTGAGCTGGAGGATGCGCGGCCGGGCTTGTCTCTCTATAAACCACTAGCGTTGCGTCCAGGATCGTGCCGCGGCGTTTCATCTCCCCTAGCAGGCTGGCGAGCTGTGGACCGAATCCATCGGCATACTGCTGCTCGGCCGCGGGATGCAGATGCGAATCCGCATAGCTTTTGGCGGGATTCGTTATCGCCAACATAGGAGCATGCGAAATACTGTCTACGCCCGCCTCCACCACCTGCTTGGCCGTCGCTGGATAAACCGTGGCGTGAGCCCACACCAACATGCCCTGCCGGTGCGCTTCCTTGGTAATGGCCGCAACAAGTTGTGCCGTGAGGTCGGCGTAGATCTTGATCGCTGTCGCGCCCGTGCCGCGCGCCTCCGCAACGGCTACGTGCAGATCGGTCCGAGGAGTCACAGCTCTCATCCACGGTACTTCTCCGGCCACGGCCCCTCGAGCCGCCTCATGGGTGCGCTCATCCTTGAAGAAGCTCGGGCCGGCCATCAGAGCGGCGTAATAAATATCGGGACCGGCAACCTCGCCTAAAAGAGAAACACGGGAAAGCTCCGCGAGCTGCCGTGTATCCCCAGCCATGTCGCGCTCGGCCGTGATCCCGTTGTAAAGATCGCGGCGCATAAGGGACAGTGCCTGCGCGCGAGTTGAGTCGGTTGCAATGTGGACATGCGTGTTGATGAGCCCAGGCAGCGCATAAAGCCCCGTAACGTCCACTACTTTACTGCCTGCGGGAGGAACCAGCTGGGACGCTGGAGCGATAGCCTGGATCCGTTCTCCGCGCACCAGAATGGTCATGTTCGTCTTCGGGACGTTATCCACGCCATCAATCAGCGTGGCTCCCCGATATAGCGTGAGTGCGTCCGCTTGCGCAAATGCGTTCGGATGATAGCCTGCCAACAAAAGAAGCAGCGAAAAAGTACAAACCGTATTAGCGCGCTGTCGGAGCAGCTTCCATCTCGACATGATTCCTACGCTCGTTAGATACTAACGGTACCAGATGAATCGAAGGAGGAGCCAATCGTGGAAACTGCGTCACGACGAACTTTCTTAAGGCGCGCAATGAACGCGGCGGCCGCTGCACCCTTCGTTCTTCGCCACAGCTACCGGCTATTTGCTCAACCGGCGCCGGAGTATCCGGAACGAGTGGTACGCCTGCTGCGCGAATCGCTTGTCATCGACATGTTGAATCAGTTTTTGTACCGCATCGATCAGAAGGATCTCAAAGAAAAGTGGCTGACCCAACCGGGCGCTTTCACAGCGGCGGATTTTCTCAAGTTTAAGGGCAGCGGCGTTTCCGTCATCAATTTCGGCGAAGGCGTGGACAGCTTTGCCGAGGCCGAGCAGCTTTTCGCCAAGTGGAACAGCTTCATCGCGCAATATCCCCAATGGCTGATGCGCATCAACGCTGCAGCCGATCTAATGAAAGCCAAAGACCAAGGCAAGCTCGGTATTCTCTTTGGCCTGCAGAGCAGCGATCAATTCCAAAATCTCGAGGATGTGAAGCGCTGTTTTGGATATGGGCTGCGCGTTTCTCAACTGAGCTATAACTTCAGAACTCGTGTCGCCGACGGGGCGTTCGAGCCGTATGACGGCGGAGTGAGTGAGTATGGCGGCAAAGTCATCGATCGGATGAACGGTATCGGCATGGCGGTCGATCTGGGTCATGCCAGCGACAAGACCAAGCTGGACGCCATCGAAATTTCCAAGAAACCTGTCATTCTGTCGCACGGCAATTGTCGCGCCCTGAATCCGAACGCGCCTCGGACCACCACCGACGACGCCATTCGAAAGCTGGCTAGAAAGGGCGGCGTCATGGGAATCACGGACATCGCCTTCATGGTGAAAGGGAGCGAACCGGTTCGCATCGACGATGTCGTCGATCATTTTGACCATGTACGCGACCTGGTTGGTATAGAGCACGTGGGAGTCGGCTCCGACGCCGGCATAGAGAGCAACGATCTTGGGTCAGCCACCGTCTTGAAGGACCTTCTCGCGAAAGCCGATCCCCGCTATCGCGTGCATGGACAACACGAGATAGTGCTGGGGCTGGAAGGACCAAACCGGATGTACGAATTGACCGCGGCCTTGATAAGGCGTGGCTATAGCGACGATCAAGTGCGCCTTGTTCTCGGGGGAAACTGGGCGAGAGTATTAAAAGAGGTCTGGCAGGCTTGAGCGAAATAAGCTCGCCGCGCGGAGACGCTCGCCCAGTCGCGAGCCTGTCGAAAGATCGACGGTAGAGGATTTCCACAGCAGGTCAGTGTTATATTATTCGGCGACAGGAGTCCGAAAGCTTGCGTTCCAATACGTTTCGGTCAAAAATCATAGCTCTGTTTCTTCTCGCCACCTCGCCCCTCTGTTTCGCGCAACTGATTGCTCCCCGCGGCATCGTCAACGGTGCCAGCTTCATGCCGGCGGGTTTGCCGGGTGGGTCGATCGCCCAGGGGTCGCTGTTCTCGATCTTCGGTGTCAACCTGGGCCCCAGCTCCAGTCCCGCGCTCACGTTCCCGCTCGCTACCACGCTGGGCGGAGTTTCGGTGAAGGTCACCGAGGGAACGAAATCGGTGGATGCGATCCCGGTGTTTGTCAGCGCGGGACAGATAAACGCCATCATGCCTTCGAACGCCCCGCTGGGACGCGTCTCGATTCGAGTGACTACCACCATTAACGGTGCGCCGGCGTTCGGGCCGGTTTCGCCTGCCACGGTGGTTGGCGCGAGCTTCGGCGTTTTCAGCGCGGGAAATGGCGGCTTCGGTCCGGGGCTCATCCAGGATTATGTCTCCCAACAGCAGACGCCTCTGAATTCGCCCTCCGCGCCCGCTCAGCCTGGCCAACTTGTGATGCTGTACGGCACCGGACTGGGGCCAATTCAAGCGCCCGATAACGTGGCTCCTCCCAGCGGGAATCTTGCGAGCGTGGAGGTCTTCGTCGGCGGGCAGGCGGCCAACGTTCTGTATCACGGCCGGAGTAGTTGCTGCTCGGGCCTGGATCAAATCAATTTTCAGGTTCCGAGCGCGGCGCCCGCCGGGTGCTGGGTTCCGGTGCAGGCTCGCATTAACGGCGCGATGGTAAGCAATACGGTGACCATGGCGATCTCCGCCGACGGCTCGCCTTGTTCAGATCCGGCCAACGCGCTCTCGCAGCCATTTCTCGCCGGGCAGAAGATCGGCGCCATCGCTGTGTTGCACAGCGATGTTATAGAAGACATCGGCTACTCGTCGGCAAAAAGCGTGCTGACGGACGCAGCCATGCTCACTTTCCAACAGGAGCAGCCGTCCGCGGCGGGCCCCTTCCATCCGATCTTTTCACTGCCCCCGGTTGGCACGTGCAGTGCTTACACCGCACCAGGCGATCTGCTGGCGGGCGACTCGTTTCCGGGCCCGCTCACAACCGGATCGTTTCTCAATGCCGGCAGCTCATTCAACCTCAACTCTCCCGGCGGCCTAAGAATCCTGAACAGGCCGGCTACCAATGAACGGAACTTCCAGCCGCTCGGCTCCACGTTCACCGGCTCGCTGGTTCCGTCCACGCTTTATCTCGTTCCCGCCAATTATGTGCTCACCGGATTTGGCGGCGCCGACGTCGGCCCCTTCACGGCGAAATTCACGCTGCCTTCGCCCTTTGGTCTCACCTGGACCAATCGCGCGCAGACCGAAACCGTGGACCGCACCCAGCCGCTCACCCTGAATTGGACCGGCGCACCGAGCGGTCAACAAGTAATCATTTTCGGCGCGGGCGTGGACGTCCCCACCAACACCACCGCGATGTTCGTCTGCCTGGCATCGTCGGCGTCCTCGAGTTTCACCGTGCCCTCCCAGATCCTCGCGAATATTCCGGCCGCGCGTACCAATCTGTTGCAATCGAAAGGCGTGGTGTATGTCGGCGCGCTGCCCGTTTCGAGCCCGGTTTCATTCACTGCGAATGGCCTGGACGCCGGCGCAATCCTGCCGGGGGCGTTCTTCGGCAAGACCGTGATCTTCCAATAGGAGCCGCCATGAGATTGACTGGAAAAAACTGTACAGTATCCGCCCTGGTAATCGGCTTGTCCTTTGGCTCGGCCGCCCGGAGTCAGTCGCTCCAATACAACCCCTCCTCGTCTCCGGAACCGTTCGCTATTCCGTACGTGAACGACCCTCCGGATTTTTTGACGATTCCGTTTTATGCGTCGGAGGTTCCAGCTCCTTTAGATCTCCCGTTCCCTCCGGAAGACACCATCGACGGTCCCTTTCTTAACATCGCCGCTCTTCCGGGCCTGAACATAACGGACCCATTTCCCGATATGGCCGCTTTGTTTTCGGGCCAGCTTGGATGGGCCGCCGCTACGCCAACCGGCTCTGTCCCGAACGCTGTGACGGCGCTGATGCCCTTTCCCATGTGGCTGCCATTTCATCCTTCTTATTCCGGTGTCGATGCAGCGCCCACGCCGCGAGTTTGCGATCCGGCGACCGGCTCCAAGCTGATCATTCCGGAGTCGGGTTCGAATACCGTGGTTTTCGTAAACACCTGTCCCTATCAGTTGACCAAGCGCATCATCACCGGCTCAACTCCGGCCGCGGTGGCCGAGACGCCGGACGGCAAAACGGCTATCGTTTCGAACGCCGGTTCGGGGACGCTGTCGTTCATTGATGTAGCCAGCCAGACTGTGACCTCGACATTGACGCTCACGCCCGGCAATGGCCTGGCCACTCAGCCCAGCGCGATCGCGATCCTGCCGGATGGATCTCGCGCTTATGTCAATGACTACGGACCCGCGCCGGGTTCCATCGTATGGGTGATCGATCTAGCCTCGCAAAGCGTGATCGGCCAAATTGCCGTCGGATCTTTCCCGTCTTCTATCGCCGTGTCTCCCGACGGGTCGCAGGTTTGGGTTCCTTGTCATGGCAACAACACGCTGTACGTGATCGATACTCTGACTAATTCCGTGGTGACGTTCATCGAGGACATCTCACTGCCCAACGGAATCGCTTTCGCTCCCAACGGCGCTCGAGTTTACGTGGCCGAGGGAAACGTTACGAATCCGCAGATCGATGTCATCGACCCTGCCACTTTCACCATCGAGACCACCATTCCAGTGGGCAGTCTTCCGCACGCGGTGGCAGTTTCACCGACCGGCCGGCATGTGTTCGTCGCCAACGCACTGGGAAACACAATTTCACAGATCAGCACCGCGACCAACGCCGTGATCCGGACGATTAACCTGCCGGAACTGCAGCATCCCTTGGGTCTCACGTTCATCCAGTAGGCGCGCTGGAAACGAGGGCGTTAACCTACTCGTGCCGCAGCGCGATCATTGGATCTACGCGAACAGTGCGGCGAGCGGGAATGTAGCAGGCCAGCAGTGCCGTGAAAGCGAGTACAGCGGCAACCACGGCGAACGTAGGCGGGTCGGTAGCGCTCACGGAAAAAAGCAGATTGGCCAGCAGTCGCATCAGCCCCAAGGAAGCGACGATGCCAATGAGTATGCCGGCGGCAGCGATCCGCGCTCCCTGAGCAATCACCATGCGAACGACTTCCCGCGCGCCGGCGCCCAGTGCCATGCGAATCCCGATCTCGTGCGTACGCTGCGCAACAGCGTAGGAAATCACGCCATAAACTCCAATGGCCGCTAGCAGGAGCGCCACAGCGCTGAACAGCACCAGCAGGATCAGGGTGGTGCGTCGTGTAGAAACGGAATCGCGAACCAGTTGGCTCATGGTGGTAATGCCGGAGATTGGCTGATCCCTGTCGATGGAGGCGATCGCGATGCGAATCGCGGAGGTCAGTGCCACTGGATCGTTTCGGGACTTCACCAGCAAGTGCATGTCGCTCGGGATGGATTGCCCTAGGGGCACGTAGACCTCGATACGCGCGGGATTCGAAAGACCGTACATTTTCGTGTCCGCGGCGACCCCGACGATGGTCATCCATTTGGGCGCGACGTTAGCCGAAATTCGGCCCAACAGGATGCGTTTACCGATGGGATTCTGGCCATGGAAATAGCGCTCGGCCAGCATGGCGTTGACGATCGTCACCAGGGGAGCGGCCTCGTTATCGGCATCCGTGAAGGCTCGGCCGCGTCGCAGGGGAACGCCCAGGGTTCTGACATACCCGGGACTGACGATGTGAATATCCGGATGCGGAAAGCTGCCTGGCTTGGGAAGCGCCATGCCCTCGATGGTGATGTCGGACCGGTTATGTTCATCCGCCAGCGGAACCGCCGTGCCTAGCGCGGCTGACTCGACGCCGGGAAGCGGGCGAACTCGCTCCAGGACCTGCCGCCAGAAATTCAGAATGGCGGCGGGTTTCTCATACTCGGCCGTGCGTAGGCCTAATTCCATCGTGAGCACATGATCGGGCTGAAATCCAGGATTCACGGCCACCAATCGATACAAGCTCTTCAGCATCAAGCCGGCCCCAACCAGGAGAATCAGCGCCAAGGAAATCTGGGCTGTCACGAGCATGCCGCGCCAGCGGTTCTGACGCCGGGTCTCGGTTGCGTTTCTCCCGCTTTCTTTCAGCTCGGGCTGGACATCCGCGCGGGCCGAGTGGAGAGCCGGACCCAATCCAAAAATAAAGGCCGATAGGATCACCAGACCGGCAGCAAAGAGCAGCGCCGCGCCGTTCAAACTTACCTGCGAAGGTGCCGGGGTGTCCGAGGGAATCAGACGCACGATTCCCCGCATTCCGCCGGCTGCGAGCGCCAAACCAAGCAAGCCGCCGAAAAAAGCCAGCAGGAAACTCTCTACCAGCATCTGGCCGACGATCCGTCCGCGGCCGGCGCCCAGGGCCATGCGCACTGCCAGCTCCTTGGCGCGGCTGGTAGCGCGCATAAGAAACAGATTCGCAACATTGCCGCAAGCGATCAGCAACACAAACACCACGGCGGCAAAAAGGACCAGAATGGCCGGGCGGACGCTGCCCACGAATACATCGCGAATGGGTTGCAGGGCGATGCCAAACTGGTCGTTGGAGGCTGGATATGTCTGCGCCAGGCGAGCCGCTATCGATTGCATTTCCGCGCGGGCCTGGGTGATGCCGGCGCCTGCAGCCAGACGGCCGATCACCACGGAATCGCCGCGCTCGCCGCGGTCCGCCGCTTCTGCGTTGTTAGTGGCCCACACGCCGATCGGCTCGATTACATCGGTTTTCTCGATGGAGACATAATCCGCCGGCAGGACGCCCATGATCGTAAAGGCGCGGCCATTTAGAGTGATGCTGCGCCCGATCGCGCTCGGATCGCCTCCGAAGTGGGATTGCCAAAGTTGATAGCTCAATAAAACAACCGGCCGTGCGCCGGGCTTTTCCTCGGACGCATCGAAATCCCGGCCCAGCAGCGGAAGCACGCCCAGCATCGCAAGGAAGTTGGGCGAGACCGCGGCGCCGCTGACATCTTCCGGCTGATCGATGCCCGACAGATTGAACTCCTCGTTATGCACCACCGCCATCTGGGAAAAGGCGCGGCTCTGCGCCCGCCAGTCCAAGAAATCCGGATAGGAAACGCTGACCAGCCCGACCTTAGGCGTGGTCTCATTGAGGACCACGAGCGCCGCCGGATCTTGGTACGGCAGAGGACGCAGCAAGAAAGCGTAGACGACGGAAAAGATCGCCGTGGTGGCGCCGATGCCCAGCGCTAGGGTGATCGTCGCGACGGAAGTGAAGCCCGGAGACTGGCGCAGAGTTCGGAGCCCGTAGCGCAGGTCGCGGAAAAGAGTCTCGATCAGGTTGATTCCCCGCGCGTCGCGGCACTCCTCTTTCACCTGAGCCATTCCCCCAAACTCCATGCGTGCGCGCCGTTCGGCTTGGTCGCGCGAGAGGCCCAAGTCCAGGTATTTCTGAACCTGGTGTTCCAGGTGGAAGCGCAGTTCCTGGTCCAATTCTCCGTCGACTGCTTTGGCGCGGAAGAAAGCGCGGAGCCGAAAAAGCAGATCGTTGAGCATGGCAGCCGAACCTAAGCGGTACCGAGCACCTGGGCGACTGCAGCGGTGAGTTTTTTCCAGATGTCCTGTTCCGCTTCCAGGTGCTTGTGGCCCTTTTTGGTCAGTTCGTAATATTTGGCACGGCGATTATTCTGAGACGTTCCCCAGCGCGGTTTGATCCAACCACGGCGCTCCAGCCGGTGCAGAGCGGGGTAAAGCGAGCCTTGCTGAATTTTTAGGACGTCGCTCGAAATCTGTTGAACGCGCTCCGAAATTCCCCAGCCGTGCTGAGGGCCCAGCGCCAGGGTCCGGAGGATCAGCAGGTCCAGGGTGCCTTGCGGCAGGTCGATGTTTTCTTTCATGGCAGGAGCAACGCTCCCCTTTTCCTTCTACATGAGCATACCAGGTGTCCTGTCGAAGTGCAAGGGGTAGCGAAAAGGTTGCTACCGAGCTGGGCTGCTACTTCGGCCAGATCAGGATCTGGATCAAATTACTGTAATCGTCGGTCCACGGGCGCAACCCGGGCTGTGTCTTAGCCACGCTGGAGGTCTTAAACAGCGGGTCCTTGAAAATGGAGCGGTCTGAGGACACGAGCACCCAATCGCTCGAAGAAAAGTAATCTTCGCTCTCGCCATCGTCGCTCACCTGCATTGCGATTTTGCCGAAATCCACAGCGTGTCTGGCTACAACCGGGACCAGGTTGAGATAGCGGTTGGACACGTGTACCGCCAGGATGCCGCCCGGCTTGAGATGCCGCAAGTAGAGGGCGATCGCTTCGCGCGTGAGCAGATGAACCGGGATCGCGTCGCCGGTGAAGGCATCGATGGCCAGCACGTCGTATTGCTGGCTGGGCTGCTGCTCCATGGTAAGGCGCGCATCGCCAAGCAGCACCTGATGATCGCCGGGACAGTCGTTGAGAAAAGTGAACCAGGAAGTCGCGATATTCAAGACTAGCGGGTTGATGTCGTAAAAGCGGAAGAAATCGCCGGCGCGGCAATAGGCCGCCGTAACGCCCGCGCCTAAGCCCACCACGCCCACGCGGACCGGGGAGTGCTGCTCAAAATAACGGATCGACCGGCCCACGCCGGAATCGGGTCCGTAGTAACTGGTGGGGGCGCGGCGCAGCGATTGCCTGGTGAGCTGAACGCCGTGCTCGATGTTGCCGTGCACCAGCGTGCGCGTTCCAAACGTTCCCGGCGACTCTTTCACATCGATTACCCGCAAGACGCCGTAGTAATTGCGGGCCGCCACCACGTAGCGCCGGTCGTCCTCCAGCTTGGCGTAAGTCAAATAAGCAGCCAGCGCGACGACAAACACCGGTAGCGCGATGCGTGTGATGCGCAATTGGACGACGCCCGGCCAAAACGGCGCGAGCAAAATCGCCGAGCTGGTCAGAGCGGCGAATATCACCAGCGACAACTCCCATTTCTGGTGACGCGCTAAATAGCCCAGATAACCGGCCGCACCGAGCCAGAGCACCACGCTGGCGATGCGGGGAACGTTCCCACGCACCGCATCCGGCAGCGCACCAGGCGCTATCCAGAGGACCAAGCTTGCCAAGATGCCGCAGACCACCAGCAATAGATCCAGCTCGAAGTAGCTCTCAAACCAATGCGGCGCGCCCACGGCCACGAACAATCCTCCCAGCGCACCCCCGAGCGAAATCATCAGATAAAAATTAGTGAGATGCCGGGGATGCGGCTTGAGCCGGACCAGCTCGCCGTGACAGACCATGCAACATACGAATAGCGTCGCGATGAAAGCCGGAATTGCCCAGCGAATATCGGGATTGCCTTGATCGTAATAAATCGCGAACGCGGAAATTCCCGAGCTGGCGGCCAGCAGCGGCAGAAATAGCGCTCGGCTGTACAGGCGCTCCCGCTCGAAGCACAGGATGAAGCTGAGCAAGTAGATTCCGAGCGGAATCACCCACAGCAACGGAATCGGCGCGACGTTCTGCGTAAGGTGATTCGTTATCGCCAGCAACAGACCTGAGGCGCAGGCGGGCAACACGATCCACAGCAGGCGGATTTGCCAAGGCGTGGGCCCGTCATCCGGCTCGTCCGCGCTCGACTGCCGCTCGACGGGAGCCTTCCCGGTGCGGAAAGCGATCCAAGCCGCGCCCGAGCAGAGCAGTACGAAAACCGCATACATGGCCGACCAGCTGTAGGCCTGCGTATGCGTTGTCAGCAGCGGCTCGGCTAAAACGGGAAAGCTGAACAAGGCCAGAAACGAGCCGAAATTCGAAAGCGCGAACAATCGATACGGAACCGCGCCAGGCTTCATGGACACATACCAGGCCTGCAGCAGCGGACTCGTGGCCGCGAGTAGCGTATACGGAAGCCCGATGGTAATCGTGAGCAGCAGGAGAATGCGCACGGAGGGGTCGCCGGGATGCAAGGGCTTCCAGTGCGACGCGGGCACCACCGGAAGCAGCGACAGGCTCACTAGAATTAGAACCGCGTGCAGGATGGCGCGCTGTTTGGGTTTCAGATAGCGCGTGGAAAGGTGCGCGTAGAGGTAGCCTGCCAGCAGCGCGGCCTGAAAGAAAAGCAGGCAGGTGTTCCATACCGCGGCCGAGCCGCCGAACCACGGCAGGATCATCTTGCCGATCATCGGCTGCACGGCAAACAGCAGGAAGGCGCTCAGGAAGATGGTGCCGGCGTACGCGAAAATCACGGTCGAACAGCAATCATCGCACAAGCGGAGCCGGACGCGGAGCCACCGAAGCCCGCGCAATGCGTTCGATCTGGGAGACGGGCAAGTCGCGATGGATCGGCTGCAGGTAACGCGCGATGTGCTCTTCGGCGCCCAGGTCTTCGCACAGCACCAGTCCACGGTCAGCGAGGAAAGCTTGCAAGTTCGCAGGATCAATGCCGAACAGCCAGGGCTCCGGAAGGCGGCTGGTGACTTTTCGAAAATCCTCACGGCGGTCCGCGCGGAAGCGGCCGGTCACCGCCTCTTCCAGCACGTAGGTGAAAACCAGTTCCGACCCAGGAGCCATGGACGCGATGGTTCGCAGCACCGCATCGACGACAGCGGGTTGCAGATATTGGCTGACGCCTTCCCAAATCAACAGCGCGGGCTGGGACGCATCGAAGCCGCTGGCGGCCAGTGCCGTGTCGAAAGGTTCGACGTTGAAATCGATGGGCACGAACCGCACATGGCTCTTCGACGCAGCAAGAGATCGCACTAAGCGCGCCCGTTTGGAGGCCTGCACGTGCGGCAAATCAAGTTCAAAGACACGAGCGTTAGCGAGTTCAGGAAGCCGATAGGCCCGCGTATCAAGACCGGCGCCGAGGATGACGACGGAGCGCAGGCCGCGAGCAAGGCCCGCCTTCAGCAGGTCGTCGATCAAGCGTGTACGGCACAGCAGCGCGCCCCGGATGCCTGGCGCCTGGCGCTCGAACCAGTTTTGGAACCATGCGCGAATCCAGGCTCGATGCAACATGAATCGCGCCAGCGGTGGAAGCAGATTTGTGACCAGGTTGTCTTCGAAAAGCCGCAGGCTGGGCGGCTCGAACATCTCCATAGCCCGGGTAGCAGCGGCGCCGTAGGCCGACCGTCCGGCTTTCGAGGGCTTCTTCATGAGAATGCCGCGCTCCGGGAACACTCGATCGGTGGTGTCACACCGGGGTGTGCTTGAGCTCTGCTTCGGTAAGCCAGGATCACCGGAGGAGTAATCATCGCACAAGTGATAAAGTGGGGTGAGAGCTGTATCTGCGGATTCATGCCGGTGACGCTCAAGAACAAGGAACCAATCGTCGTGCCGCGTGCCGTTCAGCGGCAGGCGGGTCTCAGCCGCGCCGAACGGCTAGAGTTTCGGGCGCGTGGTGGAGTTATCACGATTACCGCCAAGCCACCCTCGGCTGCGTCCGAATACACTCAGGAGCAACGCCGACTCATCGACGCTCGTTTGGCTGACGCTAAGAAGGGCGTCACACATGGGCCTTTTACGGCGGCACAAGCGGTGCGCTTTTTGAGGAACGAGATTAAGGCTCGCACTAAGAAACCAAGCAAGACCGGATGAAAATTGCGCTGAAAGAGCGCGCAATCGCCTCGCTTGCTGCTGCTACGCCTCTGGTGCAGAGAGCGTTTATCAAGCAAATCAATTTCCTGGTTCGCAATCTGCAGCATCCTTACTTTACGCGCGAAGAAGTACGACGAGTCCAAGGATCTGTGGCAGGCGCGCCTCAATGACGACTGGCGATTCTACTTCACCATTGAGCAGGACACTTACGTCATTCACGATGTGATTACACACCCGAAATAAGCCTCAAGCGCGCCTCCAGGTGATAAAATGGTCGACTTAAAAAGAACCGGTGGACAAGGAATTTATCCTAGGAGAAATCAGGCGAACCGCGTCCAGAAACGCAGGCGTTGGTTTGACCTTAGTCAAAAAGACGTCGCGGCCTTCCGCCGCCGGAAATTCATGTAGCGCGTCTTACACCGGGCTGCGTTTCAGCGCGTAATCGATGGCCTCTTGCGGAATTTCGAATTTCGCCACGGCGGTGTTGCCCAGGTAGCCGATGGCTTTGATTCCGGCGGGGCTGGTGAAATAGGCGTCCACTACCATGCGCCGCGCCCAGTCGAAGAACTGGATGCCGGGCCCGAGCATGGGCGATTCGTTTTTGCGGTAGGCGATCAAATCCAGCAGCGCGGTCTGCTGCGCCGCGGGCGCGCTCGCAAATTCCTTGGAGTACAGGCGCTCGCTGGCGCGATCCAGCCACGCGATTCCACCGGTGTAAATCGCGAGCAGTTGCGGATTCTGACTGGCCAGCAGATCGATAAACTCGCACGCGCCGGCGGCCGCCGCACCGGGCCCTCGCTCATCGGCGGGGATGATCAAATCGGCCAGAACTTGCAGCGTCCTGTATTCGTGCGGTGTGAGCGCCTTGGGCTTATAAGCGCCGGCCGCTTTTTCGTCCGCCGCGATCCCATGCACGTGCTGCGCCGCTTGCGAGTGTCAACGGACCGGCCATGGCCGCCGCCGCGATGGCCTTCAGTAATTCGCGCCGGCGAAGTCTCAGACATCGCCCTTCCTCATTTCTTCGGCCAAATATTCAGCCGTGCGCCACGCCAGCGCGATGATGGTCAGGGTGGGGTTTTTATCCGGATTGCTGACGAATGGCGCCGCATCCGCCACGAACAGATTCTTCACCTCGTGCGCCTGGCAGTATTTGTTCAACACCGAGGCCGACGGATCGTTGCCCATGCGGACGGTGCCCAGCTCGTGAATGATCTCGCCACCGGTCGAGATGCCATCGCCAGCCAGGAAATTCGGCTTGGGCTTAGTCACCGTACCGCCCATGGTTTCAAGCAGCGCCTGGAAGGTGTCGTGCATGTGCCGGGCCTGCTTCAACTCATTGTCGGTCCACTGGAAATGGAAACGCAGCACCGGGATTCCGTATTGATCCACTACGTCCGGATCGATTTCGCAATACGTATTCTCGTTGGGGATCTGCTCGCCGCGTCCCGCGAAGCTGACCGAAGCGCCGAAATGTTTGTAGACGGTGTCCTTCAGATCCTTGCCATAGCCTTCGTGCGCACGGCAATCGCCGTGGAACGAGCCGATGCCGGGCATATGGAAGCCGCCGCCGATCTCGACGTGATAGCCGCGCGGAAATTCCTTGTTCTTGGCATCCCAAAGCCACCAGGGAATGTAGAGGTGCATGCCGCCCATGCCGTCGGAATTATGCCGCGGCAGGTCGTCCAGCGCGGGGATGTGCGCGCCGAGGGGATAGCCGACGCTGTCGGTCAGGTTGCGGCCCACGTGCGCCGGAGCCGTTGGCGAGACCGTTGGGAAAATGTCGCGGACTTCGAATTGAGCAGCAGCCGCGCGGATTCGCAGGCGCCCGCAGGCCAGCACCACGGTGCGGCAGCGGATCTGCTTTTCGCTGCGCGTGGTCTTGTCGATATAGGAGACGGCGCGACTTGCCGGCGCCGTCGGTCACCAGCTCGCGCGCCATGGCGTTGGTGAACACCTTCACGCGGCCGGTCTTCATGGCGGGAAATATCTGCACCTGGCTCGAAGAATAGTTCGACGCGGTCACGCAGCCGCGCCCGCACTGCGCCGCAATAGTGGCAAGGCGGGCGGCCATTGGTGGGCTTGGTGATCATGGCCAGGCGCGACGGAATGCAAGGGATGCCAAGTTTCTTGGCCGCGCGCTGCACCAGGATCTCGTGCACTCGCGGCGGCGGGCAGGGCTGGAAAATGCCGTCGGGCGCGCTGCGGATGCCTTCCTTGCTCCCGGTGACGCCGATGAAGCTCTCGGCCTTGTCGTAGTAGGGCGCGATGTCGTCGTAAGTGATGGGCCAGTCCGTGCCCAGGCCGTCGCGGCTGTAGGGGCGTGAAGTCGTAATCGGCGAAGCGCAGCGAGATCCGGCCGAAATGATTGGTCCGCCCGCCGATCATGCGCGAGCGAAACCATTGGAACTTGCTGCCCGGCGCGACGGTGTAAGGTTCGCCGGCCAGTTCCCATCCGCCGGAGGTTGCGGTGAAGTAGCCGAACGCCCACGGAGTCGGTCCAAAATAGCCCGCGCCGCCTTCGCCGAGCCCGCGGTGCGGCACCTGATAGGGCCACATGTGCTCCTTGAAATCTTTTTGCGGATCGAGCATCGGGCCGGCTTCGAGCAGCGCGACGTTGATGCCGAGGTCGGCCAGGACTTTGGTCACTGTGCCGCCGCCGGCGCCCGAGCCAATGACCACCACGTCGTAGACGGGAGAACGTGGAGCGATTTGAAACATGGGATTTATTCGATTGTACGCCCGGTCGACGACGTTGCTGGCGGGCCTGGTCGCCAGCTCGGCGGAAGCGGAGTCGTCAACGCGCCCCCTGCCGAGATCCTCCGGACGCGCCTGCGGCGTCGGTACGGACAGGGGCTAGAAAGCTGCGATCTTCGCGCATCCCGGAGAGACGCCCTACCCAGAGGTTTTGCCCAAAAGCATGCCGGAGTTCAAGGACTCTCTTGACCCGCAACACCTCGGCCAAGGCGAGATTCACAGCCTCAGAGTAGGTTTTAACTCCCAAAGCTTGCATGGCTTGCGCCAGGAGCCGCTTATCCAGCAGAAGACTTATGCGCCTCATGTGTACATTATCCTTGCTATTCATACCGCAGCGCCTCCACCGGCGCGATGCGCGTGGCGCTCCGGGCCGGGTAGAGCGTCGCGATGAAGCTCACCGTGATGGCCACCGCCGCGATCCAGATGCCGTCCTGCCAGTGCGGATTGAAAGGAACGTAGCTGAACGAATAGACCTCTTGGTTCAGACTGATCCAGTGGTAATGATCCGCCAGGATCGAAAGCGAGTAGCCGAGCACCAGCCCGATCGAACGTACCGACCACGCCGATCAGCACGCCTTGCAGCACGAAAATCTTGCGGATCTGCTGCCGCTTGGCGCCCATCGACATCAGTACCGCGATGTCGCGATTCTTCTCCATCACCATCATCATCAGCGTGATCAGAATATTCAGCGCGGCCACCAGCACGATCAACCCGATCGTCACGGCCGTCACCACTTTCTCCGAACTCAGCGCGCTCAGGATCTGCTTGTATTGTTCCATCCAGGTGTTGGCCACCAGGTCCGGACCGATGATCTTCTGCGCCGCCTCGGCCACCTCGGGCGCTTTGTAGATGTCGTCCAGCTTCAGCTCGATGCTGTTGACGTTCTGCACGTCGAACAGCTGCTCGGCCGACTGCAAGCGACGTGAAGGCGTAAAAGGAATCAATCTCGTAAAAGCCCGACTCGAAAATCCCCACCACGCGAAAGCGAACGCGATTGGGATTCATCCCGAAAGGAGTCAACTCGCCTTGCGGGCTGATTACGTTGGCGACGGCGCCCAGCATCATTCCAGTGCTCTGCGCCAGCCGCGAGCCGAGAATGATCCCGGGAGGTCCGCTGGTATCCTTCAACGCAGCAAACGATCCCTGCTTCAAATGCAGGAGCATGTCCGGCGGCGTATCCAGCGGTACGCCTTTCACCTCCGCGCCGGCGGCCTGCCCGCCCAGCGGCCCGGTCAGTAGAACCGTTCCATACAAACCGGCCGCGACGCTGACCACATGCGGCAGCTTTCGCAACTGAGGCTCGAGCTGTTTCCAATTTTCGATCCCGTTGCCCGGCGTTTTTTCTAGAATCATGACATGCGCCGTGGTGCCGAGCAGGCTGGTCTGCAGCGTGCCGCGGAATCCGTTATTGATGGCGATCGCGATCACCAGCGCCATCACGCCCGCCGCCACCCCGGCTATCGAGATCACGGTGATCACCGAAATGACCGCCTGTTTGCGCTTGGCGCGCAGGTAGCGGTCGGCGACGAACAATTCAAACGTTCCGGCGCTCATGGGGCTCGTTATAGTGGACGCAGCAGCGGGAACAAAATCACATCCCGGATGGAGCGCGAATCGGTGAGGATCATGGTCAGCCGGTCGATCCCGATTCCTTCGCCTCCGGCCGGCGGCATGCCATAGGACAGCGCTCGAATATAGTCTTCATCCATCTGATGCGCCTCTTGATCGCCGCGTTCCCGCATGGCCAGCTGCATCTCGAAGCGGTGCCGCTGCTCGCGCGGGTCGTTCAGCTCGGTGAACGCATTGCCGATCTCCATGGCCGCGACAAAGATCTCGAAGCGTTCTACAAAATCGGGGTCATCCGGCTTGTTCTTGGAGAGCGGCGAGACCTCTACCGGGTAATCGTAGACCATGGTCGGCTGCACCAGCGTAGCTTCGACCTCGCGCTCGAAAACCTCCACCAACGCATGCCCCTTGAGTTGCGGGTTTCCCACCGCCTCGCGCATCGACACGCGGCGGAAATTTCCGAAATCGATCTCCTGGCCCTGATACTGCACCACCGCCGACCCGGTAGCGTCGATGGCGGCCTGCCGGAGCAGCTCTTCGGACAGATCCATCATGCCGTGGTAGTCCGTATAGGCCTGATAGAACTCCAGCATGGTGAACTCGGGATTGTGCTGCGTAGAAATTCCCTCGTTTCGGAAATTGCGATTGATTTCGTAAACCCGCTCTAGCCCCCCCACCACCAGGCGCTTCAAATACAATTCCGGCGCGATGCGAAGATACAAATCAAGATCCAAAGTATTGTGGTGCGTGATGAACGGGCGCGCCGCCGCCCCACCGTACAGGGACTGAAGCATGGGCGTTTCCACTTCCAAAAAGCCGCGCGACTCCAATTGCCGCCGCAGCGAAGCGACAATCTTGGCCCTGGTCTCGAAAACCCGCCGCACCTCCGGGTTGGCAATCAAATCCAGATAGCGCTGGCGGTACCGGGTTTCCACGTCTTCGAGGCCATGCCATTTCTCGGGCATCGACAGCAGCGTCTTAGCCAGGAAATGCAGATGCTCGACGTGGATGCTCAGCTCGCCCGTCCTGGTACGAAACAAGTACCCCTCCGCGCCCACTATGTCGCCGATATCCAGCCGCTCGTAGAGCGCAAAATCCTTTTCGCCCACCGCATCCTTGCGAACGTAGATCTGCAACCGCTCGCCGTTCTGCGTCAGATGAGCAAAACCCGCCTTGCCCATGTGCCGGATGGTGGCGATTCGTCCTGCCACCCGCACCTCAACCCGCGGCTCCAGTTGCTCGGCGGTCTTCGAGCCGTACTGCTCCAGGATCTGTGGGATGGTGTGCGTAAAATCGAACCGCTGCCCGTACGCTCGAAACCCAAGCGCTTCGATTTCCTCAATCCGGCGGAGGCGCTGCTGGTACAAATCGTCTTCAAGAGCCAATCGTCATCTCTCCTGTATGGAAACCACAGGCAGCAAAGCCCGTGCCACAAGTATAATGGACCGCAGAATCCGGTTCTCTGACCGTTGGCGCGACCGTTCTTCCGACAGGGCATTACAGTGTAATTTGACTTACTCTAGAGCGAAACTTTAGTTAATCGTTGACTTAGCGCTAGAGACACGAGCGAAACCGTACCCCGGAACCGGCCCGTGCCTTAGTACTAGTACGATTCAGGACTAGTTTTACATGGTCATATGCGCTAATTCCGGGTCAAATAGAGTAAGCTAAGGCTCGGGCCCTAGCTAATATAACTGAGCAGCGGGGCCGCCGACCAGATGTTTGCGATCCTGGGCTGCAAGGACTGTTGAAGGAGCAAGCGCTTGTTCTTAATCCTAACACTGGGGATCTTATCGGTCGTCTTAAGTCTGCTCGCAACGCCGCTGGTGCGCGACTCCATCGGAAAAATCGGCTTTCTCGATAAGCCGGATGGGGTCCGCAAGAAGCATGTGAAGGCGGTTCCTCGCGTCGGCGGCATAGCGATTGTGCTGGCTTACGTCTCGACTTTTGCTGTCGCTCTGGCGCTGCCGTTTAGCTACACATCGGTGCTGTACCGCGCGCTTCCCAACATTCTTGAGCTCAGCCTGGTAGCCGGCGTCGTTTTTTTGACCGGCGTCCTGGACGACATGATCGGGTTGAGTGCACGGCAGAAGCTGATTGGAATCGGCGGAGCTGCGGTGCTGGCCTACGCGGTGGGCATCCGGGTACCCATCCACTTATTCAACGGCCTTCCGAATTGGCCCTGGCTGGGATTCGTAGTCACCGTCCTTTGGCTGGTGGGTTGCGCCAATGCGTTTAATCTGATCGACGGCATGGACGGTCTGGCCGCGGGCGTGGGGCTGGTATCTACCATCACCATCCTGCTGGCCGCGCTCACTCAGAGCAATCTGCCGCTGGTGCTGGCAACTCTACCGCTGGCCGGCTGCCTGTTGGGATTCCTGCGCTACAATTTCAATCCCGCTTCGGTTTTCCTAGGAGATAGCGGAAGCCTGCTGATCGGATTCTTGCTGGGCTGCTACGGTGCGCTGTGGAGCGAGAAATCCGTCACCTTGTTGGCGCTCACCGCGCCGCTACTGGCGGTTTCCATCCCGCTGTTGGATGTGGTCCTGTCGGTTCTCCGCCGCTTCCTGCGCAACAAGCCGATCTTCGAGCCGGACCGCGGCCATATCCATCACAAACTGCTGGATCGCGGTTTCACCACTAAAAAAGCCGTCTTTACAATCTATGCGTTTTGCGCGCTGGTGGCCGTGTTGTCCTTGCTAACCAGTGCCGTGCATAATCGCTACAGCGGTCTCATCGTACTGCTGTTCTGCGGAGCTGCCTGGTTCGGCATCAGGCATCTGGACTACAAAGAATTTGCCAGTGCCGGGCGCATGTTTCTGGGCGGCAAATTCCGGCGCATCATCGATGCCGAGACGCGCTTGGTTACTTTCGAATCCTCCCTGGCGAAAGCCGCCGATCTGGATGAATGCTGGCATCAAGTTTGCCTAGGCAGCCGTGAGTTCGGCTTCCAGGGCGCTCGAATGAGCATTCACGGCAACGTTTTCGAAGACGTCATCGTAAACCACTCCCACCCGCTGTGGCAATTGCGTATCCCCGTAGCCGACGGCCAATACATCAACTTCTTCTGCGATTTCACTGTCGAGATGGATCCACTCATCTTGAACCAGTTCGTGGCTGCCGTAGAGCGCGGCCTGAACGCCTGGCTGACCGCCCAGGAACCGGAACCGGTCAAACGACCTGCCGCACCGGAACCCGAACCGGTCAGGGTGCCGGCCGCCCAGTTGTACTACACCGCCGCCGTCACTTCGGTCGGCGAACGCCGAGCCGTCTAGCCGAAACGCTGAGCCCCGGTCTCAGCGTTTCGGGCGTAATCAGTCCAGTCCTGACCGTGTCTAATTATCGGCAGTCGGAAACGATCTTGCCGAGCTGACATGCGGCGCGTTAAATACCTCTTCCTGGCAACGATCATAGGCGCGTTCGCAGCCCCGCCGCTAGAGGGCTACTCGGTTCTCAGCCACGAGGCAATTATCGATGCCAGTTGGCCCGAAGGTATCCGCGCGCTCGGAACCTACCGCTTCACCGTCGGCACGCTAATTCCGGAGATGACCAGGACGGCCGGGCGCCCAAGCGCCATCAGATTCGAAAGCTTCGCGCTAGAATGAGCCGCCGCGACTTTGTCTACAGCTATTCGCGAGCCGGCTATCAGAAGAAGTGGGATGGGTAATTACGACCGGCCCGGCCTGGGAGCGCGATTCCTGGCTTGGGTGTTCCGCATTCTCCCCAAAATCGGACCGCTGAGAACCCTGGCTTTCAAGGTGCCGACGCCGGATGCCGAGAAGCTGTTCCTGGCCAGCTTTGATGACGCGCGGGGGCGCTATCAAAGCCTGCTTGTCCAGGTTGGCCAGGATCGGATAAGTATCCAGAATGAGAATTTCGATATCGGCCAGCCGACGCGCCGCGGCATTTATCGCCTCGCCGACGAAACCTATGACAAACTGCTCGCGCAGCTCCGTGAAACTCCTAATCCGGTTTCTCCGGAGCTTCGCGCCGACATCCTCCGATTCTACGGCCACGCCGGGAAGCCCGCCTCTAGCGACGCGCGCAGCGAACTGCTGGCCTGAAGACTCCACCAGCGAGCCCGTGTGTTTATGCGTGGAGAAGCGGAGGCGTGCTGCAGATCCGGTTAGAACCGGCCCATCAACACCAGGATCAGAACAATCAGAAGCACCATACCGAGACCGCCGGTAGGATAGTAGCCCCAGCCCGTGCTGTACGGCCACGTGGGTAAACTTCCAATCACGAGCAGAATCAAAATGACTAGCAGGATCAGGCCCATTTTTTTCTCCTTTAAGCTGCAGGACTCAAGCTGGGGGTATCGCTCCAAGCCGGCGATTCCCCAACGCACACCGGGTTCAATACCGCATTCAAACGATCCGCCCGCTGCCGGACTGCTGTCAGTTCGAGTAAAAAATAGTCTCGAAGCTGCGGCTGCGAGCGCAATTTCGGGAAGAGCTGCTGTAAGTGCCGTTCGCCGTTTTTCAAAAGTTTTAGTTCTTCGACGAGGATGGCATCAAAGTCTTCGGATCTATGAGTTCGTATGTGCCGCATCATTTTCTCCTGTGGACTCCAGCGAGCCACGCCCTCACAAAAGCAATTCATCTGCCAGGCGCCAGCGTGCGCCAGTTATGAGCCACTTACTGTGCAACTTCAGCAAGGCGAGCCTTTAACAAGTGAAAAATGTTCACCTGGGACGGTTGGTTAACGCGTAAGAAACGGTCAATTGGCCGCGGCCTAGGCGTGACCGGCGTTTTCTAACGCGATGGCAGGGTTCGGGCGCTGGCCAGTTAAAAACATTTGGTGACCAACCTGCTTTAACTTGCCCGTGAGCGCCACCACGATTCGCGCCCCGAAGCGCCGTAAGCCGCAAAATTTCTTCGAGTCTCTGGGCCCGGGCCTCATAACCGGCGCGGCCGACGACGACCCGTCCGGCATTTCCACCTACTCAGTGGCAGGCGCCACGTTCGGCTACATCACTCTCTGGACGGCTCTGATCACCTTTCCCCTGATGACCGCCGTTCAAATGATGTGCGCTCGATTGGGACTCGTCACCGGGCGCGGCCTGGCGCACGGTATCCGGCTGCGCTATTCGCGCTGGGTGCTGTGGGGCGCCTGCGCACTCTTGGCGGTCGCGAATATAACCAATCTGGGCGCCGATCTCGGCGGTATGGCCGAGGTCACTGGAATGGTGTTCGGCGTCAGTCCTCTTCCTCTGACCGTGGGGTACGCAGCGCTGATCGTTGCTTTGCTGTTCTGGTCGTCCTACCGGCACATTGTGCGAATCTTCAAATGGCTTACTCTGGTCCTCTTCGCTTATGTAGTGTCCGCGTTCGTAGCCAGGCCGGATTGGCACGCGGTGCTGATGTCCAGTTTCATTCCTCATATCACTTGGAACCGCGAATTCCTTTCCGTTCTGGTGGCGATCCTGGGAACCACCATCTCGCCTTATCTCTTCTTTTGGCATGCGGCCCACGAGGTCGAGGATCAGCGTGCCAACGGTCTTGCGCCCCGCGGAAAACTGAAAGTGCCGGGCGCCCGAGAGCTTCGCACTCTTCGTACCGACGTGGTCACTGGAATGTTGTTTTCAAACGTCATCATGTACTTCATCATTTTGACGACGGCCGCAACTTTACACGCGCATGGAAAAGACCATATCGAGACCGCGAAAGAAGCCGCCCAGGCGTTGCTGCCTTTGGCTGGAAATGCCGCGTACTGGCTATTCAGCTTGGGCGTCATCGGAACGGGAATGCTGGCCGTTCCGGTGCTCGCGGGGTCGTGCGCGTATGCCATCGCGGAAGCGGCCGCGTGGCGTGGAACCCTGGACGCGACGCCGCGGCGGGCGGGTGGATTCTACGCGGTGATTGGCGCGGCGATGGCGGTCGGATTAATTCTAAACTTCGCTCACCTCAATGCTGTGAGAATGTTGTTCTGGTCGGCGGTAGTGAATGGTGTGTTGGCGCCTCCACTCATTCTGCTGGTGGTGCTGATGACCAGCGATCGCCGCGTTATGGGCCAGGCCGTGGCGCCTCCGCTCGTTCGGTGCCTGGGTTGGATCACGTTCGTCGCGATGGCTGCGGCGGCGATCGGGATGTTCGTCACTTAAGGTAACAACCGGCCCATTGTCCTGGAATTCGAAATGCTCGAAGCCGCTACGGGGGGGAAGATATGTCATTCGGCATCTACATTGTCGGTTTCATCGTCCTGACCATTGGGCTGTCGATGGGTGCATTTCTTATGCATGTGCCACCGCAATGGATCGGAGTGGGGGTGGTCGTCCTGATCGGCTTAGGCATTTTGACAGGCGTCACCGCAACGCGACGCCGCGATCCGTCTAATTGATCGCAGCTGAGCCACAGCTCACGTCCGCAGCCGTTCCCGCAATCGATTCTTCTTCACCTGTTCTCTGGGGCTGCTTGCGCCGCCGTCTAGCCAGGAGAGCACCTTGCCCACCGTGACGGTGTGCTCTTCCTCCGGCGCTTTGACGCGAATGGTCAATCGCGTGGCTGGTCCAAAGGGCACTTCCGCAAAATCGCCCCGCCGGAATGCGGCCATCGCTTCAACGGCCGCCTCGTACAGACTCTCGGCCGGGACCCGAACTGTATGCTCTAAGCCCTCCGGATCGGTGAATGAAACCAGACAAGAACGGGCGGGCACAGTTCCTAGTATAGGCGAAGAAAAGGAGAACATGGCCGCGAGCTTGAGACAATTCTAAAAGGAGCGCACTTGCGGATCAGTGCTCGATACGGACGTCTCGCCGGCTGCGGAGCCTTGCTCCTGTCGATTCTGTTGTGGGGCCAGCGAGCCGCCCAGAACGATTCGTTTCACTTCGCCATTCTGGGCGACCGGACCGGAGAACCGCGGGCGGGCGTCTACCAGCAGGTGTGGAAAGAGATCGCGGCCGAAGACCCGGCCTTCGTAGTCAGCGTGGGTGACACGATACAAGGCACTCAGGACGAAACCGCGGATGCGCAGTGGCGCCAGATCGATCGGTTTCTGATGCCCTACCGGCACTATGCACTTTACCTCGCTCCTGGAAATCACGATATCTGGTCCGCTAAATCGGAACGGCTGTTCCGGCAACACGCGCGTGGGCTGCACTACAGCTTCGACTACGGCCAGGCGCATTTCACCATTCTGGATAACAGCCGGACCGAAGAACTCTCAAACGAGGAACTAGCTTTCCTCGAATCGGATTTAAAAGCGCACGCGGCGCAGCCCTTGAAATTTGTCGTTTCGCATCGGCCGTCCTGGTTGTTCCACGTCGCGCTACAGAATCCGAATTTCACCTTGCAGCAGCTTGCCGAACGGTATGGCATTCAGTACGTGATCGCCGGTCACGTTCACCAGATGATGCACCTCGAACTGGGAGGGGTGACCTACGTCTCGATGGCAAGTTCCGGCGGCCATCTGCGCGCATCCGAAGCATACGACGACGGCTGGTTCTTCGCACACGCACTTGTCAAAGTGGAGGGAAGAAATATCACGTTCGAGATCCGGGAAGTCGGGCCGCCCTATGGCAAGGGCCGGGTTACCAAGTTGGCGGATTGGGGCATGCGGGGCTTGATCCAGAACCGCCAGCCAAGGGCCGCGACGGCGAAATGACCTGCTATCTTAACGGAACGTAATTTTGATAACGGACCTGCGATCCCTCGCATCCAAAGCAGTGAAGGATCTCCATCATGCTTAAAAAGGTCGCCGTCTCCGGAATGGTTTTGGCAGCCGTTCTTTTGACTCCTGTCGCAGCTTTGGCCCGAGGTCACGGCGGCGGGGGCGGTCACGGCGGCGGTGGACACAGCTTTGGCGGTGGCGGACACAGCTTTGGCGGTGGTGGGCATGCCTTCAATGGCGGGCGCAGTTTCAATGGTGGTGGTTTTGCTCGCGGCGGGCGCGGCTACTACGGAGGCGGCGGCGCTTACGGCGGGCGCGGCTGGGCTGGTGGTGGACCGTCGTTTGGCTTCTATGGTGGTGGCCCCGGTTTCTATGCCGGCCCATACGCATACGGCTACAGCGATCCTTACTACGATGATCCTGGCTATTATGCCGCTCCGGCGCCTTACGGGGCTCCAGCGCCCTACGCCGGCCAAGCGCCTTACGGGGCTCCTGCGCCTTACGGTGACCCCAACAATTCGTACAATGGGCCGCCGCCGAATGCACCACCCCAGAACTCATGCAACGCCCCTGGATATTACGACCAAAACGGCCAATACCAGCCTTCGCCCGGCTGTTACGGCAATCCTTACTGAGGCCGGATTGCGTCCGAGCGGCGCCAGGCGCGGTGCTCAATGCGAGTAATCATCCCGAATGACCGGCCGAAGCAGGAGATAAAAGCGTCCAGCCTCAGCTAGCGGCGCTGGACTGCTTGACGCCGAGGGCCCCTTCTTTATAACGCGCGCGCAGCACTTTCTTGTCGAACTTGCCGACGCTGGTCTTGGGAATCTCTTCCAGAAACACCCAGCGTTCGGGCAACCACCATTTGGCGACGCGATCCCCCAGAAACGCGCGCAGCTCGTCGACGTCGACGCGAGATCCATGGCGCAGCACCACGCAGGCCAGTGGACGCTCGTCCCAGCGCTCGTCGGCGACGCCAATTACCGCGGCTTCGATGACGTCGGGGTGCGCCATGAGCTGGCCTTCCAGGTCCACGGACGAAATCCATTCGCCGCCGGATTTGATTACATCCTTGGCGCGGTCCGTGATTTGCACGTAGCCCAGCGGATCGATACTGCCGACGTCACCGGTCCGCAGCCAGCCATCGTGGAAGCGGTCGCGCGAGTCGTCGCCGAAATACGACCCGGTGATCCAAGGACCGCGAACTTCGATCTCGCCCACCGATTTTCCGTCCCACGGCAGGATCCGCTCGCCGATGGCCAGGCGCATCTCGACGCCCGCCACCAAGCGGCCGGTCTTGGCGCGGTAGTCCAGTTCGTCTTCTGGCGGCGAGCCCTTGGGAGGCATCGCCAAAGCGGCCAGAGGACTGGTCTCCGTCATTCCCCAGGCTTGGATCACCTTGACGCCCAAGCGCCGCTCGAAGGCTTCGATCAGCGCGCGCGGCACGGCCGAACCGCCGCACATGATCTGGCGCAAGGAGGAGAAATCCACTGGATGAGTTTCGGTATAACGCAGAATGTCGTTGAGAACCGTCGGCACTGCGCCCGCCAGCGTGGGACGTTCTTCGGTAATCAAGCGGCACAACGGCTCAGCTTGCAGGAAGCGGCCCGGCATGATCATGTCCGAGCCCGACATCCACGCCGCGAAGGGCAATCCCCAGGCATTGGCGTGAAACATGGGCGGAATCATGAGCAGCCGGTCCTGCTCACAAACCGCCAGCGTGGAGGCTTGGCACACCGCCATCGAGTGCAGGAAATTCGAGCGGTGCGTATAAGCGACGCCCTTTGGATGGCCCGTGGTTCCGCTGGTGTAGCACATGGACGCCGCGGACCGCTCTTCCAGTTCCGGCCACTCAAAATCGGGATCGCCGGTTTCAAGCAGGTCCTCGTATCTCAGACTATCCTGCAGCGAACCGTTGTCATTTCCGATGACAATGTACCGCTCCACCGTCTTCAACTCAGGGATCACTTTGGCCAGCACCGGGATCAGCGACTCGTCGACAATGATGATGCGATCCCGCGCGTGATTGACGATGTAAGCGAGTTGTTCGGGAAACAGCCGGATATTCAGCGTGTGATTCACCGCTCCCATGCAGGGGATCGCGAAATAGGTTTCCAGATTCTGCTGATGATTCCAGCACAGCGTGCCGACGCGGTCGCCTGGCCGTATGCCGAGCCGCTGGAGCGCGGACGCAAGCCGCCCGGTGCGCGCCGCCACTTGCGCGAAACTCGCGCGGGCGGAGCGATCGCCGAGAAAGCTGACCACTTCGCTCCCGGCATGGATTCGCGCGCCGTGCTTGAACAACATGGTCAAGGTCAGCGGGTAATCTTGCATCGTGCCGAACATGGAAATGAGTATAGCGCCCCGCGTCGCTAGAATAGAGATATGTGCCGGCTCAACTGGCTAGCAACGCTGTCCCTGATTGCAATACCAGCACCCGCTCTCCACGCGGCGGTGGAGTTCACGCCTTGCAAGAACAATTTTTCCACCGAGCAGCAAATCCAGCTCGGCGCGAAGGCTGCGCAGCAGGTATATAAACAGATGCCGGTGCTGCCGGATTCCAGTCCCATCACGCAATATGTGCGCCAACTCGGCGAGCGGCTGACCGCCGTGGCGCCGGGCTACAAGTGGCCGTACAATTTTCACGTCGCCAACGTTGCCGAGGTCAATGCGTTCGCGCTGCCGGGCGGCACCGTGTTCGTGAACCTGGGAACCATCCAGGCCGCTGAATCGGAAGCGCAGCTCGCCGGCGTCATGGCGCACGAGATTTCGCACGTGGTGCTGCAGCACTCGGTCTGCAATGCCGAAAAGCAGCAGCGGGTCGGATTACTGGCGGGCCTGGGACAAATCGCGGCCGGCGTGATCCTGGGAGGAGCGGCCGGAGATATCGCGGCGCGAGGCATCGGGCTCACAGCGGGTCTCGGCTTCCTGAAAATGTCACGCGCCGCCGAACGCCAAGCCGACCTGGAGGGCGCCAAGATCGCCTACAACGCCGGCTTCGATCCGCGCGGCCTCCCGCAGTTTTTCCAGACCATCGACGCCAAGTACGGCGCCGGCGGCTCGCAATTCATGAGCGACCACCCGAATCCAGGCAACCGCACGGAGTATGTGGAGAAAGAAATCGCGAGCTTCCCGCCGCGCTCGGATTCCATCACCACCAGCCCGGAGTTCGAGCGGGTCAAGGACCAGGTGATCGTCATGCACGCTTACACCGCCCGGGAAGTTGCGTCGGGAATTTGGAAACGCCAGAATCCGAATCAGCTGGTGAGCGGCACGAAATAGACACGATGCACCGGCGTTACGACCGGTCGCGGCATCAAAGATTCGCGCTCGCCAGCCGGTTTTCTAAGATGAGCGATGCATCGAACCGCAACCATTCCGGATCGCGCGAGGCGGCATCTTCGATGGCCTTGCGAGGCACCAGGCCAACGTATTGAACGCCGGCGATCTCGGTTTGGTGTGCGGCCGCCTCCATGCGCACGGCACGGAGAACTAAGTCCAGCGGCGTGCGCTCGAAGTCGGTGAGGTTCATCGAGACTTGCACCAAGCCGCGGCTCGCGAGCGCCACCCCGATGGCTTTCAGCGACGCCAAACCGCCCGAGGAAGCGCGAATCTTCCGTGCAATGGCCCGGGCAATTCCGAGGTCGCCAGTGCTTAGATTGACGTTGAAGGCGATCAGCAGTTTGCGGGCGCCGATGATGCATGCCCCGGCCGTTGGATGGAGCGCCGGCCCACCTAGATCCGGATCGAGCGCGGGATGCTCGAATCCGCCGCGGCGTACATTTTCGAGCGGCGCGCGTTCCTCGCTCAGCGCGGCCGCCTCATAGAAGTACACCGGCACGCCCAGTTCTTTCCATACTCGCTCGCCGGTGCGGCGGGCAATCTCGACGCACTCCGCCAGTGTCGCGCCGGCCAGCGGAACAAAGGGCGTCACGTCGGCCGCTCCCATGCGGGGATGCACTCCGCTGTGGCGGCGCAAGTCGATTCGCTCTAGCGCGATCTTGATCGCCGCGAATGCCGCGTCCCCGGCGCTTTCTTTCGGAGCGGCGAAAGTAATAACCGAACGATTGTGATCCGCATCCATCTCGGACCGCAGCACGCGCGCGCCCGGCGGCGACGCGATGGCCGCTCCGATGGCCGCGACTACGGCCGCATCGCGACCTTCTGAAAAATTCGGCACGCACTCGATCAGTTGGCCGGCCACCGCACCTCGGATCCCTGCACTACAATCTGGCCTTTTATCATCGCCAAATCCACTAGATTCACGCCAAAACGATAAGGTATCTCGCGATAATCCGACACGCTCAAGATCAGCAGGTCGGCGCTTTTGCCCGATTCGAGCGAACCGATGCGCTCAGCCAGCCGCAGGGCGTGCGCGGCATTGATGGTGCCGGCCGAGATGGCCTCGGCTGGAGTCATGTTCATCTCCGCGCAGGCCAGCGCCATCATCATCTGCATGTTGACCGAAGGGCAAGTCAGGGGATGGTAGCCGGAGGCCAGAGCCACCGCGACTCCCTCATCGATCAAGCGCCGGGCTGAAGCATAGCGTCGCGTTCCCAAATGAAACTCGGCTCCCGGCAAAAGAGTGGCCATGACGGACGATTGCCCCAGGCGCGCCAGATCTTGCTCGCTGGGATCGGAGACATTATCGACGCTCGAGGCATTCAGTTCGGTCGCTACATTGATGGCTTCGCTGACCGAAGCAGGATTCGCTTCCACTCGCACGCCGAATCCCATCTGGCGGGCGGTGCGGAGGTACGCCTGCGCTTGCTCGGCACTGAAGCCATCGCCTCCGCAGCGAATGGCGGCGAACGCGGCCAATTTACGTCGCTTCACCAGCGGCAGCAGGTGCGACCGCATCCACTCGAGATAGTCATCCACGCGATCCTCGAAACCGGGCGCCGGGCGGGCGCAGAACAACGTGGAGATCACCGGCACGCAGCGTTTTTGTAAAGCGGCCTGGACGCGTAGCGTCTTCATTTCACCCGCCTCGGTGAGACCGAAGCCCGACCTGGCTTCGAGCGCGGTGCTGCCATGCCGCACGGCATCCTCGGCGGCGCGCACGGCAAATGCCTCCACGGCGCGCAAGGAAAGCTCCTGGATCGAGCGCGCCAAAGCCAGTGGGCCACCGCCAGCTTGCTGAATTTCAGGCGAACTCGCTCCCGCCAGCTGCATTTCATAGTCCATCAGCCGCGCCGGACCCGCCGCCAGATAAGTATGGCAATCGACCAATCCCGGCATTACGACGCAGCCGCTGGCATCGATCTCCTCGGCGTCGCGCGCCAGCGCCAGGTTCTCGATACGGCGGCTGGGGCCAACTTCGCGAATCTCGCCGCCGGCTACCAGCACCGCGCCATCCTGGATGAGTCCCAGATTCCTGAGGTCGGCTCCGCGGCGAGGGCCGCTCGGTCCCCGCAGCGTGAGTAGTTGGCGCGCGCCGCGCACCAGGATGACATTTTGCATCGGGACTTGTGGACTGCAACCAGCTGAGGCCTTCCCCCTAGGCTATACCAACGGGACGACAGGCAAGTCCTAAGTGATAAGTTCCGAGGTCTGTCCGATAAGAGCAACGTAGCGGTTTTGGCGCTGCAGCTACTGCAATTTCTCCATGCCCGGCTAGCCATGGAAGCGACACGAAGATCACCCAGCCCAGCGTCACGAGGAGTTCCGATCAATGGATCTTGAAGAGACCGGCCAAGTGAAGGATGTTGCCCGCGCCGTCGCGTCGCTGGCAAATTCCAATATAATCGGCAGCGTTTTTTCCGATTCTTCAGGCCGGGTTGTAGACGCCAATGATGAATTCCTGCGGATCGTCGGCTACTCTCGCGAGGATCTCCTGGCCGGCCGGCTGAATTGGAAAAAGCTCACCCCGCCGGAATGGTTGGAAACAAGCCAGGAGGCGGTCGTAGAAGTCGAGGTCACCGGAAAGGCGCCGGTATTTGAGAAAGAATACCTGCGAAAAGATGGCACACGAGTGCCGGTGCTGATTGGCGTCGCCGCTGCGCGGAATCCAGAGCCACATACCATCGCCTTTGTGGTCGACTTGACGCTGCGCAAGCACGCTCAGGCGGAGCGGGATCGTTTGATGGTTGAACGAATCGCCATGCTCGATTCAGTCGGCGACGGCATTTTTGGGCTGGACACGTCGGGAAGATGCACCTTCATCAATCGGGCTGGAAGCGGCATCCTGGGCTACGCTCAAGAGGAGTGCCTGGGGCGCAACATGCACGAGCTGATACACTCGCGCCGCGCTGATGGATCGCCGTACCCGGACCAAGAATGTCCGATCTTCAGTGCGTTCCGCACCGGGACCGGTGTATGCGTTGACACTGAAGTCCTGTGGCGAAAGGATGGCAGCGCCGTCCCGGTGGAGTATTCCTCGTATCCGATTGTCGTGGAGGGACGAATCGAAGGAAGCGTCGTATCCATCAAGGACATCAGCGAGCGCAAGCAAGCCGAGGCCCGGCTGCGCGCCAGCGAGGAAAGATTTCACAGCGCCTTTGCTCACGCCGCCGCCGGCGTCTTCATCACCGACCTGGAAGGAGTTTTTCTGGAGGTCAACCGCGCCTTCTGCCTGATGCTGGGGCGCGACGAAGCCGAGCTGGTGGGCACTCCCTACCAGAAAGTGGCCCATGCGGACGATCTCGAACGCGATCGCCAAGTGCTGGGACGTTTGCTCCGCCAGGAGATTCCCGGGTTCGTCGGCCAGGAGCGTTTCGTTCGAAAAGATGGGGAACTGTTGTGGGCTACCATTAGCGTCTCGGTGGCCAAGGACGCCTCCGGGCGCCCCACGCACGTGGTTTGTCTTATCGAGGACGTCACCGAGAAACTGCGCGCCGAAAGCGAATTGCGGCTGAGCGACCAACGCTATCGCAGCATCGTGGAGAACACCCACGAGGGCATTTGCATGTGCGATGCCGAGCGCCAGGTAACCTATTCGAATGCGCGCCTGTGCACCATGCTGGGCTATCCCGAGGGTGCTTGCCTGGAATGCTCACAGATTCATTTAGAGTGCGATAGGGAAAGTGCCGCCGGGCGCTTCGAACGCAGGAAAGAAGGCGCCAGCGAATACTTCGAGACCCGCCTCCGCCGCCGCGACGGTTCCCCGGTGTGGGTCAGCACATCCGCCAGCCCGCTCCAGGACGATCGGGGCAATTTTAGCGGCTCGCTTTGCATGTTCGCCGACATGACGGAACGGAAAAAGCTGGAAGGGCAGCTGTTGCAGTCCCAGAAAATGGAAGCGATCGGCCGCCTGGCGGGTGGTATAGCGCACGACTTCAATAATCTGCTCACGGTGATTCTTGGGTACGGCAGCATTCTGGAGCGGAAGCTGGCTGCGCAGGATCCCCTGACTAACAACGTGGTGGAAATCCGCAAGGCGGGGGAACGCGCCGCCGCGCTCACTCAAAAGCTGCTGACCTTCAGCCGCAAGCAGGTGCAGAGCCCGCGTATCTTCTCGGTGAATCATCTCATCGGCGACACCGAAGGCATGCTGCAAAGGCTGCTGGGCGAACAAATACGGCTGGTCACCGATCTTGATGCGGCGGCCGGCAATATCCAAGCCGACACCGGGCAAATGGAACAGGTGCTGATGAACTTGGCCATTAATTCGCGCGACGCCATGCCAAAGGGAGGCCAGCTCCTGATTGAAACCGAGCGTCAGGAACTGGATCGGAATGCCGCTCAAGCGCACGGCGTTCAGGCTGGGCCCTACGTCGTTCTCAGCGTCACCGATACCGGCTCCGGCATGGATGAACAAACCAAGACCAAAATCTTCGAGCCGTTCTTTACCACCAAAGACCCTGGTATCGGCACCGGTCTGGGACTTTCCACGGTGCTGGGGATTGTGAACCAAAGCGGCGGCGCGATATCGGTCTACAGCGAGATCGATGTCGGGACCGTTTTCAAAATCTACCTTCCGCTGGTTAACGGCCCAGTGAGTGTTCCCGAGCCGGCCAGGCCGCCGGCCGCCTTAGCGCGGGGTGAAACCATCCTGCTGGTAGAAGACGACCAGCGCATCCGCATCTTGGCCGCTTCGGTATTGCGCGAGCACGGCTACACGGTCCTCGAAGCTGCTAGTGCGGAAGCCGCGCTAGCGCAGGGCGAGGCTTTGTCCTCGGTGGATCTGCTGCTGACCGACATCGTGCTGGGCGGAATGAATGGCCGCCAGCTGGCGGAAAAATTGGTGGCGGCGCATCCCCAGGTTCGCGTTCTGTACATGTCCGGTTACACCGAAAACGCGGTCACGCAGCAGGGCGTTCTCGATCCTGGCCTGAATTTCCTGGCCAAACCATTTCGCCCCGACGACCTGCTCATCAAAACCGCCGAAGTTCTGGCCAGGGTGGAGCGTCGTGGCAACGTTCTGGTGGTGGATGACGATTCCCAAGTCCGATCTTTTTTGGCTACCTTGCCTCGAGACGGACGGCTACTCGGTAATCCAAGCTCCCGATGGTAAACAAGCCCAGGCGCGCTGCCAGGAAACGGTCTTCGATCTGGTAATCATGGACTTGGTGATGCCGGAACAAGAAGGCCTGGAAACCATTCATACGCTGCGTAAGCAGTCACCTAACTTGCCGGTGATAGCAATCTCGGGCGCCTTCGGGGGCGCTTACTGGAGCTTGCCAGGAAGCTGGGAGCCAGCGCGGTCTTCCGCAAGCCATTCGAACCGGGCAGCATACTGCGGGAAATTCATGGTCTGATCCAGCGCTGAGGCCTGCGAGCGCGAGCGGGACTAGGACCAGTACTCCCAGTGTCCAGTCGCCACCACGTAACCGCACAGGCAAGCATTGGTGATGGCGTGCACCAGGATGCAATCGCCCAGGCTGCGCGTTCGCACCATCCACCAGTTATAGATCACGCCCGTCACCAGCCCGACGTCCCAATACGGTCCATGCTCGGCGGCGAACAGCACCGCCGTGATGGCAAACGCGCCGAATTGATATGTGCCCAGCGGAACTTTCTCGAAGCGCGGCGAAATCAGCCACCGCATCAGCCACGCGCGCCAGAAGAGCTCTTCAATAATGGGCACCAGCACCACGGTTCGAAAAATCTTCGACCACAGCACGATGGGCGATCGTAGAACATTCTCCGGCGCCGGCGCACTGAGTTGCCCCATAATCGCGTTCTGAAAAAGCCAGTGCTGCCGGTAAGCGGGAAACAGCATATCGGGCCCCACCCAAATTACGAACACAGCCACGCCCAGTACGGCGGTCTCAACTTTGTGCTTGGCCCTCAGATCGATGACGTCGCGCGAGAAGATCCACAGAATGGCGCATAACAGCACCGCGCGCGCCGGATACTCCACGGCCGGATTTAGCGCGGCGAACTTCTGCAGCGCCAGAAGCGCCATGAAGCTGGCAAAGGGAACTACATAAGGCAGGCTGCGCCAACGATCGAGAGTAGCGTTCGGCAAAAAGGTTCCTACAAAACAGCCTACCCTACCTTGGCCAGCAATTCCTGAATCTCGGTCAGTTCCCAGTCGCTGGGCTTGTCGCGCCGGGCCGCTTCCAATTCCCTGCGTGCCATGAGACGGTCCCCTTTCTGATACCAGGCCAACGCCAGGTGCAGTCGGAACGCGGCGTTGCCGGGCTGGCGCTTCACGGCCTCGCGCAGCATTCTCAAACCGTCCTCGGTGAGATTTTTCTTGATATAGATCAAACCCAGCGTATCGAGCACGTTGACGTCGTCGGGCAGGTTGGCGCGGGCGTGCTGCGCGTAGGCCAGCGCCTGGTCCAGATCCACGCCTTGCTCAGCCTCCAGATACGCGAGGTTGTTCAGGGCCCGGGGATTATCGGGTTGCTTGGCGAGCGCCGACTGGTAGGCTTGGCGAGCTTCACCGAAGCGTTTCAAGTGATCGTACAAAATCCCGAGAGCCAGATCCGGCCGGGCATCGGCGGGCGCAAGGCCGCGCGCGCTCTGGAATGCAGCCACGGCGTCTTTCGCATCGCCGAGCTGCGCCTGTGCGTCGCCTAGTCCCAGATAAAGCTGCTCGGATTTTGGATTCCGGTTGAGCAGTATCTGGAATTGCGTCACGGCTTCGCCATAATTACCGGAGCGTAGCAGCAGATCTGCCAGCGTCGAGCGATAACGCTCCGAGTCCGGCTGCTTGCGGAGCTGCTCTTGGACGATCTGAACAGCTTGCCCCCAGCGCTGCTGCCGCACCAGGCCATCGATCGCACCATCCAAACCACGCGCATCGCCGGCATCCATCAGCGCTTGAAACTCGTCCTCGGCCTCTTCAAAACGTCCTTCTTTCATGTCCAGCTGGCCCAGCTCAAAGCGCGCATCGTTCGATTTCGGATTCATCGCCAGCACACTCGAGAGGTCCGTGCGAGCCTTGGTGTATTCAGCCATCCCGGTCCATGCCTGGGCTCGCAAGAGCAGCGCGGGTAGATTGGCCGGGTCACGGTTGAGAACCTGTTCAGCCTGCGCCACGGCCTGAGCGGTCTCGCCCCGCGCCAATTCCACTTCAGCCAGGCCGAGCAGCGCGGCAATGTGCCTGGGGTCGATCCGCAACGCCTCGGCAAACTGCGCGCGAGCCGGTTCCAAGCCGGCCGGTCCGCTGGCCAGGTAGGCGCGGCCCAGATTGTAATGCAGCAGCGGATTCGCCGCCATCTTTCGCGCCAGTGGCTCCAGCTCGGAGATGGCTTGCTTCAGCTCCTGGGGGTTTCCATGCGCGATGCCCAACGTCGCCTGTAGCGCGATCGCTTCGCTATCTTTCGGGTCGTCTCGCAAAATCTCCTTCAGCAAGCTGGCGGCAGATTCGCTCCGGCCCTGGCTGGCCAGCACTTCCACTCTCTTCTTCCGGTAAACAAGCAGGCTGCCTGGATTTTCCTTTTCGCCCAGCTCGAACTCGGCCAGCGCGCGATCGAATTCGCGAATGCGCGCGTAGAAATCGCCGACCTGCAGGCGGGCGTCGGGAAAAACGCCCGGTATCGCCGTTAGCTTTTGGAGTGTCGCCTGCATCTCCGGACGCCGGTCCGTCATATAGTAATGAAACGCCAGTTGCATCGCGTACGCGCCTTCCCGCGGATTATTGGCGATCTTTTTCTGAAGAATTTCCTCCGCCAACTCCAGCCGGTGCGTTCGCAAATAAGTGGTGTAGAGCAGGTCGTAAATCGCGCCGGCGGCTTTGTCATGCGCGATGGTTTCCGCGGCCAGCTGCTCGGCCGTTTGCTCCTGACCGTCGGCTTGGAGCGCCTCGGCCAGCGCCAGCACCAGCTCCCTTTGATACGGCCGCGCTTGATTAGCTTGCTCGAAGCTCTGGATAGCTGTTTTCAGATCCTTGGCAATCAGCGCGAGTTCTCCCGAGAAACGCAGCCCGTCGTAGGATTGTTTGTCCTTCCTGAGCAGCCGCCGCGCCAGATCTTGCAGATCCGCCAGCAGTTCCTTGTTTCCTTTTTGATCCGCCGCATAGAACAGCAGATCCAGGTCGCCGATCCGGACCATCGCGTCGGTATTAGCGGGATCGAGATCCATGGCGCGAGCGAAATCCTTGCGCGCATCCGCATAAATCCCGAGCTGATTGTTGGTTAGTCCAAGCCGATACCAGGCTTCGGCGTACTTGGCATCCTTCTTAAGCGCCCGCCGGTACAATAGCGACGCTTCCTTGTACTTGGCCTTGCTGAAGTAGCGGTTCCCGTTTTCGAGATACTTCCTGGAAGCCACCCGCGGATCGCTGTCGCACGCGGCCAGCGAAGCCAGAATGGGCAACAGGAGCCAGACCTTATAAGACGGCACGCATTGTAGTCCGCAGGCCCGGCTTCAATTCTCAAGAGAAAAATCCCGCCAGTCGCGCCCCTTACCGCAAAGCCGCCGCGAGCGTCCCAGTCTGGCGCAATACATCCAGCCGGGCTTTCTCGATCGCCCGCTGCGCATCATAATAGGCGATCCACTTCTCCTGCTCGTTCAGCCGCGCGTTGTCAATCCGCTGCTGGGTTGTCCGTCCTTCTCCTAGCTGAGCCAGCAACACCGACACCTGCTCGCGCGCATAGTCCAGATCGAGCCTCGCCACCTCCCGCGCGCGCGACGCCTTCTGCATCTCCTGGTAGCTGCGTTGCGTATCCAGCTGGATTCGATTGCGCGTCTGGTTCATCTGCGTGCGCAGTTCCTCAATGTCGGTCAGGGCCTGCGCTCGCAGCGCCTTTCCGGCCGTACCCGGGATCACCGGGATCGTGATGGCCGCGCCCACTTCGCTGTTGTTGCGTTGGACGCGATTGAAAAAAGCCTGGTACTGGCTGGTTGCGAACAGCGCGTACTGCGCCACCAGATCCACCGTCGGCAACCGGCCCGCGCTGTATTCTTTCACCTCCAGGCCCTTGGCCTGCAGCTGCGACTCGAGCTTGCGCAGGTCCTTATTATTTTCGAGCGCCAGCTGCTCGGCCGCCCCCTCGCTGGCCGGCACTTCCAGCGCGGCTTGCTCCTGGTCCGCGGTCTCCACTCGATCGCCCGCCGGATATCCGAGCACCACCGCGAGCGCGGCGCGCGCGTAATCCAAATCGTCCTCCAGTGCCTGGTAGCGCTGGCTGGCGCGCGCCAGATCCACCGCTATGCGCTTGCTCTCCAGCGGAAGCTCGCGACCCTCCTGGACCCGCAGCTGAATCGCGGCGCTGGCCTGCTCCAGGCTCTGTGTCTCCAACTGCAACGAGGCCGCGCTGCGCGCCATTTGCTGCACATCCAGATACTGCGAGGCCACCTGGTATACAACTTCATCGCTCTTGGACTGCGTCGAAATGGCAGCCCCGCGCGCCACCTCCCGCACCCGCGCCAGCTCATAGCTCTTGGGCCGGTTGAACAGCGCCATATCGGTTCGAGCCTGAACGATGGAGGGCGCGGCGCCCTCGATACTGCTCGGATAGCCCCATACTTTGGCCGCCCCGCTTCCGGCGAACAATTTCGGCCGGAAGGGGTCCTGCGCGACCCCAATGCCCTCCTTGGCTTTCTGTTCGTCCAGCCGCGCCAGCGCCACATCCGGATTTTCCTTGAGCGCGACTTCCACGGCCTGCTTGAGCGTGAGCGAATGCACTTCCGCGAATCCCATGCCGGCGGCCATAACTAAGAGAAATGTTTGTCTCAGCACATACTTAGATTAGCCGCGCGGCGTCGAGAACGGCAGATCCGAATTACTTCTGTGGCGGAGACAGAGGAGCGCGATTCGTCGTTCGAAACGAGCGCTGTTTATCCCATTGCGCGTACGTGGTTGAAATTGAGCGCGTCGAACCCGCGCCGCTGTAGGGCTAGGTGTAGATCCAAGTCCGACGTGAGAACAAGAATTCCCCTGGAAGAGACCTTCGCAATCGCGGCATCTGTCAATCCCAATCGCGCGAATAGCGGATCCGTGACCAGCGCCGTGCTCGTATCGTAGTATTCTTCAACTTTCTCAACGAGTAAGACGAAGTGCCTGCGCACGGTCGCCAGCTCCTTGCCCCCCAGATCCGTCAGATCGCTTACCTGGCTGAGAACGTGGGGTGTAGTTGCGAGCTTACCGAACCATCCGATCAGCGCCGACAGCGTGTCGAAATCACCGATTGTAAAATTCTGAGTGCGCTTGAACTCAGGAATCCTTCGCTTATTTGCCAAACCTACTAAAAGCAGCACCAGTAAGTTTGAATCGACCAAAACGCCCTTCGATCGATGCTTCTCGATGAGCGCGCCGGCATCGAGCATTAAGTCACGGCCAGTTCCCGAATTTTCATGGAGGTTACCTCACCGGTTCTCTTAAGGACTGAGAAAATCTTGTAGTCTCGCCTTAGGCCGAACGCAGCAAGACCTGTGGCCGGCAGGCTCAGTGTGATTAGCCACGCATCCTCGCCGCCAACGCTCGCCGACTCTACCTCCTCGAGCTGGAGGCCATCCGTTCGTCCCGGCCCGAGAGTCTCTCGAGCAAAATTCATGGCGTTTTGAACTGCTTCCTGGATGGTCGCCATGCTCCGAACATAACACACAGGACCGTCGTGCGCGCAAAACCGCGGAATGCGTTAAATCGCCGCCGAACACCGCTCTTCGCGGTAGTCCCGTCCGCTCCTTGATGACCCTCGCACCCATTGCGCTACACTGAAACGCAGTTATGCGCGCGGCTCAAAATCGGCTTTTTTTGGCGTCTGTTTGCGCTCTGATCGCGTCCGCAACCGCGTTCGCGGGCCGCGGAGTTACTCCGGAAGATTACTTCGCTTTCCACTTCCTCAGCGACGCCCACCTCTCGCCCGACGGCAAGCAGGTGGCCTACGTGATGACCGTGGTCGACCAGCAGCGCAATCGCCGCAACTCTTCCATCTGGATGGTCGCCACCGATGGCCGTTCCTCCCCGCGGCGGCTCACTAGCGAGAACTTCAATTCCACCTCGCCGCGCTGGAGCCCGGATGGGTTCGTTCTTGCATTTTTATCGAATCGCACCAGCGCCCCGGCGCCCCCCTCCCCGGCCGCCACCAATCCGGCGACTCCCGCGGCCCGCGTTGAAACCGAGGGCGCGCGCCCGCAAATTTTCATGCTCGCGATGTCCGGCGGCGAAGCCCAGGTGGTGAGCCATTTGAAAAATGGCGTGACCTCGTTCCAGTGGTCGCCCGACGGCACCCGCTTCGTCGCGCTTTCCCGCACCGGCTCCAGCGACGACATCGCCCCCAACGCGCGCAAAAGCGACGTCCGGCACTACAAACACATCTCCTACAAGTTCAACGACACCGGCTGGTTCGACGACCGGCGCAGCCATCTCTGGATCGTCGACGCCAGCAACGGCCAGGATCGGCAGCTCACCAGCGGCGACGACTGGAACGATCTGGATCCGCAATGGTCGCCCGATGGCGCGCGCATCGCGTTCGTCTCCGACCGCACCGGCCACGAATACGACGACAGCCACAATCGCGATGTCTGGGTAATCGCCGCAGACGGTGGACCGCTGACCAAGATCTCCGACCACGCCTTCAACGACGACATGCCGCGCTGGTCTCCCGACGGCAAGCAGATCCTGTTCGCCGGCCAAACCGTGCGCCGCCAGTTCCCGAAGCTCTACGTCGCGTCCGCGTCCGGCGGTGTGGCCTCGCGCCTGATTACCGATGATCTCGACCTGATTCCCACCGAGCTGCACTGGGGCCCCGGCCCGCAGGAAATCCGATTCCAAACCGGCTTCAAAGGCACCGAGCAGATTTTCCGCGTTGATTTGAGCGCGCATAAAACGTCCGCCGTCACCAGCGGCGAGCGCTCTTACCACGGCTTCGATGTCAACCAAAAGGCCGGCGTGATGGCGTACTTCGCCAACGACTTCGAGCACCTGGACGACGTCTACGTCAGCGCGCTCGACGGCTCCGGCGAGCGCCAGCTCACGCATCCGAACGACAAGCTGTGGTCCGAACTAACGCTCGCCAAAGTGGAGCGCCTTCCTTATAAGAGCACCGACGGCTGGGCCATCGACGGCTTCCTGGTCAAGCCCGTCAACTGGGAGCCGGGCAAGAAATATCCTCTGATTCTCAGCATCCATGGCGGTCCGGCCGGACAATATGGCGTCGACTGGTATCACGAGTTTCAGGTCTACGCCGCCAAAGGCTATGCCGTGTTTTTCTGCAATCCGCGCGGTTCCACCGGCTACGGCCAGAAATTCGAGCGCGGCATCATGAACAACTGGGGCGGCATGGATTACCAGGACATCATGGCCGGCCTGGACGCGGCGCTCAAGCAAAATCCCTGGATCGATCGCGATCGCTTGGGCGTCACCGGCGGCAGTTACGGCGGATTCATGACCAACTGGATCCTCGGCCACACCACGCGCTTCAAAGCCGCCGTCACGCTGCGCAGCATCTCGAATTTCATCAGCGACGACGGCACTCGCGACGGCGCCTATGGCCACCAGGACGATTTCGACGGGTTTCTATTCGACGATTTCGAACAATACTGGAACGCTTCGCCATTGAAATACGCGAAAAACGTCAAGACTCCGACGCTGGTTCTGCACTCCGACAACGACTACCGCGTCCCGATCGAGCAGGGCGAGCAGTGGTTCCGCGCACTCCAGCACTATGGCGTGACATGCGGAATTCGTCGTCTTCCCGCGCGAGAATCACAACCTGACGCGCACCGGCGAGCCCAAACATCTGGTGGAAAGCTTGAACTGGCAGATGCTACTGGTTCGACCGCTTCCTGAACGGCAACGCCAACGCGAAACCGCCTGACGCACCGTAGTCCCCATGAAAAAGCCCCTCCTCTTTGTACTTGCCACTGCCTTCGCCGGCGCAGCGCTCGCGCAGCAGACTCAAGATCCCGACTTCGCCCGCCTAGTCAAGGAATGGACCACGCGGCCCGAGTTCATGAGCCCGCTGGTGGATCATCTGCCGAAAGCCGACGGCGTCCCTAGCCCCAAGGACGTTCTCGGCTACTACGTCGGCGCCCCAAAAAAACTAACTCACGTCGCTGACCTGATCCGCTATTACCGCGCCCTGGCGGCCGCATCGAAGCGCGTTAAAATTCTGCCCGCCGGCCGCACCGACGAAGGCCGCGAGCAAGTGGTGGTCGCCATCGCGGACGAAGACACCATCCGCAATCTCGACACCTATAAAGGATACCTGGCCAAGCTGGCCGATCCGCGCGGCCTCAGCGAGCGCGCAGGCGCAAGCAACATCATCGCACAAGCCAAGCCGATCTATCATGTTCACCGGGCGGCCTGCACAGCGCCGAAACCGGTCCGCCGGAAATGCTGATGGAGCTGGCCTACCGGCTGGCGGTTGAAGAGTCGCCGCTCTATCGACCAGATCCGCCGCAACATGATCGTCATGATTGACGCCGCGGCTCGAGCCCGATGGCCGCGACCGCTACGTCGACTGGTATTACCACTACAAGATCACCGAAGAGACCGAGGCCGACAGCATCGGCCGGCCCGCCCTACTGGGGCAAGTACATCTACCACGACAACAATCGCGACATCAATTATTCGCAGATCACCATGCGCAATTGGCTGAAGTTTTATCTGGAATGGCATCCGCCCATCATGCACGACCTGCACGAATCGGAGCCCTTCATGTACACCTTCAGCGGCCAGGCCCCGCAGAATCCCACGCTCGATCCGATCCTCTACGCCGAGCTGCCCTGGTTCTCGAATTTCGAGATGACCAAGATGTTCGGCTACGGCATGCCGGGCGTGTGGACGCACGCGTTACGTGGACATGTGGTCGCCGGGCTATCTCGGATTCATGTCGTCGAATCACAACGGCATGCTGCGCATGTACGAGACCTTCGGCAACGGCGGCGCGAACACCATGAAGCGCACCGTGGCGCGCCCGAGCCAGGCAGGCGGTGCCGCGCCGGCGCGGATCAGACCACGCGCGAATGGTACCGCCCGCTGCCTCCTTATCAAGAGGTGGTCTGGTCGATGCGCAACAACACCAACTACATGGAGACCGGCGTGCTTGTCGGCGCTCGAAATCGACTTCCGGCTTCGCCAAAACTCTGCTCGAGAATTTCTACGAGAAGAGCCGCAATTCCATTCGAATCCGGCTCAACCGACGCGCCATTCGGATACATGCTTCCCGCCGGCCAGCCCGACATGACCCGCGTCGCAGTTCATCGTGAACATCCTGCGCTTGCAGGGCATCGAAGTGGGCCGTGCGACGGCCGAAGTGAAACTCAAGGAAGGCACCTTTCCGGCCGGATCGTTGATTGTTAAACGCAATCAGCCCTACGGACGCCTGGCGAAAATTCTGCTCGAAAAGCAGGTTTATCCCGATCCCGAATCTGCGCACCTACGACGATGCCGCCTGGACCATGGGCTTGATGAGCCATGCCGACGTGCAGGAGATCTGCGGACAAAGCCATTCTCGACGCGCCCGTGCAACCGGTCGACACTCTGACCATCCCCGGCTCGGTGCAAGGCACTGGCTCATGGCTGGCCGTGATCCACAACGGCTCGAATTCACTGATCACTTTGCGCTACCGCCTCAAGGACGTGAAGTTCGAAGCCGTCGAGCAATCTTCAAATCCGGCGACACCAATATTCCCGCCGGCTCATTCCTGATCCAATCCACCCCACGCGCGCGCAGCGAAACCGAGAACCTGGGACTCAAGGCAGTTGCGCTGCCGACCCCTCCCAGCGTGCCTCGTCACGACGTTGATCTTCCCCGCCTTGCGATGTTCAGTACCTGGGGCAGCACGCAGGATGTCGGCTGGGTGCGCTACGCCTTCGACCACTTCGAAGTCAAGTACGACTTGATTTACAAAGAGCGCATCCGCCAAGGCAATCTGCGGGACGCCTACGATGTTATCGTGATTCCCAACCAGGGCCGCGGCAGCGCCAAGTCGATAGTCTTCGACATACAGTCCAAGGGCAAGCCCATCGACTACGCCAAGTCGGCTGAATTTCCGACCCTCGGCGCATACGGCGAATCAAGCGACATCACCGGCGGCATGGGCCTGGAAGGCGTCGTTGAGCTCGACAAATTCGTCAAGAGCGGCGGCGTCCTGATCACGCTAGGCGTGTCGAGCTTCCTGCCTGCGGAATTCGGTCTCACAACCACGATCGACGCGCAGCGCACCACGCCGCAATTCTACGCACCCGGCCCCATCGTCGAAGCGGAGATCACGCAGCCCACGAATCCGATTTTCTACGGCTATACGCAAAAAACCGTAGCGGTGCGCTACGCCAACGGTCCGCTGCTGCGCGTTCCGCAGGACGACCGCAAAAAAGAAGTGCTGATGCGCTTCCCCGGCACCGAGAAATCCGTGCTGAGCGGTTTGATGCGCGGCGTGGCCGAAATCCGCGATCGTCCCGCCATCGTCGACGTCCCGTCCGGCCGGGGCCGCGTTCTGATGTTCTCTACCAACCCCTGCTACCGCTGGCAAAACCTGGGCGAATTCAACATGCTGGCCAACGCGATCCTGCACTACAACGACGTCCCCAAATCCTCTTCCTCGGCGACCGCGGAATAATGCCGACTCACGCCGAAGTAATGGCCACTGAACTGGCCGCACGCGGAGTCCAATATGTCTTCGGACTGCCGGGTGGCGAGATCGTCGCGTTCATCGATGCCTGCCGCCGCGCCGGAATGCGATTTTTGCTGACTGGTCACGAGGCCAGCGCGGCCTGGATGGCGCAGGTGGTGGGACAGATCACCGGAGTACCGGGCGTCTGCGCGACGACGCTCGGTCCCGGCGCCACCAATCTGGTAACTGCCGTCGCCAACGCGTATCTCGACCGCGCGCCGATGCTCGCGATCACGGCGCAGATCCCAGCGTCGGCAATCGACACCATGACCCATCAGCGCCTGCCGCTTGGCGACCTGTTCGGGCCGATTACGAAAGCGTCGCTCTCCGTCGGCGCGAACTCTGCCGGTCTGATCGATGGAGCGATGACACTTGCCGCCTCGCCGCGGCCCGGGCCGGTACACATCGCGCTCGCGAGCGACGTTGCGATCCAAGAAACGTTTAGCGCGAACAGAGCCTCTGCGTCGGCCCAAACGAAATCCGGCCAGCTTGCGGCTGTGTCCAAGCGTCTGAATGTCTCGAAACGCCCGCTCATTGTGATCGGCCTGGGTGCAACCCCCGCCCATGCGCCCGCCATCCGCTCTCTCATCGACCAACTGCAAGCGCCGTTTCTTGTCACGCCCAAAGTCAAGGGTATCGTCGCGGAAGATCATCCTCTGTTCGCCGGCGTCGCTTCAGGAATGGCCATCGATCGCGATATCCTGGAGACCATTCGCGCAGCCGACCTGATCCTCGCCATCGGATTCGATCCCGTGGAGTGCGACAAGTCCTGGTTCGCAGACATCGAAATTGTTTCAATCGATTCCGTATCCATGACTGAAGGCCGCTACCGGCCGCTCGAAGCGATCGGCGATATCGCACAGCTCGTGAGCAGCCTGTCGCCCGAGCCAAAACCGTGGCCGCACGATCTGCTGGAACAACGCCGCCAAGCCACCTGCCGCCAGCCAGCGTCCGGCCTTTCGCCATTGCGCCTGATCGAAGAGCTGCGCTCGGTGTTCCCGCGCGACGGCATCGCAACTTGCGACGTGGGTTCGCACAAACTCGTCATGGGCCAATTCTGGCGCGCCTATGAACCTGGAACATTTTTCATGTCGAATGGTCTATCGGGCATGGGCTTTGGCGTTCCTGCCGCAATCGCCGCCCAGCTCGTTCACCCCGAGAAGCCGGTTCTGGCCGTCGTCGGCGACGGCGGAATGCTCATGATGCTCCACGACCTGGCCCTAATTCGCGAACTCGCTCTGCCGATCATCATCGTCGTACTCTCGGACCGGAGTTTGAGTTTAATCCGCGTTAGCGAGGAACGCCGCGGCATTAAGCCCTACGGAGTGGATTTCACTCCGCCCGATTTCGCAAAAATCGCCGAAGCCTTCGGCATCGCGAGCCGCAAAGCGCACGACATAGCCGACGCACGCGACGCAGTCGAGCGCGCACTCACGGCACGAACACCTTTGCTCATCGACGTCCCCATTGATTACCGCGAATATTACGATCTGGTCTGAGCCTTCATAGAATCGACCGCACCACACCCCCGTCGACGCGCAGCGCCGCGCCATTAGTCGCCGAAGCCAGCGGGCTACACACGAATGCCACCAGCGGCGCTACTTCGTCGGCACGCGCAAAGCGCTTCAACAGCGAACTGGGACGCACGCTACGGAAGAACTCCTGCTCGATCCCCGCCCGATCCATTTTCCGCTGCGCCGCCAGGGACTCGACAAACCCGGCCACAGCTTCCGATTCCGTCGGCCCCGGCAATACCGCATTCACCGTGACGCCCGTCCCGACAGTGGTCTCCGCGAGCCCGCGCGATACCGCCAACTGCGCCGTCTTGGTCATCCCGTAATGCACCATCTCGGCAGGAATTTGAACGGCGGATTCGCTCGATATGAAAACAATCCGCCCCCAGTTCCGCTCTTTCATGCGCGGCAAGTAATGCCGGCTCAACCGCACGCCGCTCAACACATTCACTTCGAAGAAGCGCAGCCAGTCAGCATCGGAAATCTGCTCGAACGGCTTCACCTCATAGATGCCGAGGTTGTTCACTAAAATGTCAACATCGGGAAAACGCCGGATCGCTTCCTCCGCGCCCGCCGCAGTCCCCAGATCCGCAGGCAGGCCTTGCACGCGCAGCCCAGCGAGCTTCGCCATCGCCTCTTCGACGCGCTTGGCAGTCCGTCCATTCACGATCACTTGCGCGCCTTCCTTCGCCAGCGCCTCCGCGATCGCAAACCCGATCCCTGCCGTCGATCCGGTTACCAGCGCCCGTTTTCCTTGCAGCTGTAAGTCCATACTGCGTTAGATGCGACACCTCAGCCGAAGCTTCGCCGATTCTCGACAAATCGCGAGTATCATTGCTCTATGCACCATCGCTCAATCAGCCGTAGAGACTTCGGCGGCCGCCTGGCGGCCATGGCCGCGCTGACCCGACAAATGCACGGCGCCACCGCCGGCTCAGGACCAATCGACAACACACTGCGCACCGGAATCGCACAACGAAAAATCCCAGCAGCCGTGGGGATGGCCGCGAGCGCTAACAAAATCCTGTATTCGGGTGCGTTCGGCACTCGCGATTCCTCGGGCGTCCCAGTCACAGCCGACTCGATCTTCAGCATCGCCTCCATGACCAAAGCCATCACCACCACGGCCGCGCTGCAATTGGTGGAACAAGGCAAACTGAAGCTCGACGAACCTGTTTCGAAATATCTTCCGAAGCTCGCCAACTTGCAAGTGCTGGATGGATTCGATGCAGCCGGCAAACCCCGGCTCCGTCCAGCCAACACTCCCGTGACGCTCAAACATTTGCTTACCCACACCTCGGGAATCTGTTACGACACTTGGGACGCAGACATGTTTCGCTACACGTCGCAACTCGGCGGACCGCCGCCCCTGGTGCCGCCGCTGATGTTCGAGCCCGGCACGCGTTGGCAATATGGCATGAGCGTCGACTGGGCCGGACGGCTGGTGGAAACCATCAGCGGCCAGAGCCTGGAGGATTATTTTCAAGCCCACATTTGCCGCCCGCTCGAAATGCACGACACCAGCTACCTTCTGCCCGCCTCAAAGTTCGACCGCCTGGTCACCGGCTATGCGAGGCAGCCGGATGGCACGCTCAAGCAAGACCCGCGCGTCCCACCTCCCGCTCCCAAGGAATTCAACGGAGGCGGTGGGCTCCTCTCCACTACCGGCGACTACACGCGTTTCATGCAGATGATTCTCGGCAAAGGCCGCGGCTTGAACGGAGCGCGCATCCTGCAACCAAGACCGTGGCGAGCATGGAAGTGAACCAGATCGGCGCGCTCACGGCTGGAAAAATGAAAACAGTGCGGCCCAATATGTCCAGCCGACGTGGACATCCAGCCCGGCTCCACCGAAAAGTGGGGCCTCGGGTTCCTGATCAACACCACTCCGTACCCAGGCGGCCGATCGGCCGGAAGCCTGGCCTGGGCTGGATTTTCACAATACCTTTTATTGGATCGACCTGAAGCGTCGCATATGCGCCGTCCTCATGATGCAGTTCCTCCCGTTTGTGGACAAGGAAGCGGTCGGCCTGCTGGGCGACTTCGAGCGCGCCGTCTACAGCGCGTTCTAGCGCAATTGCGGTACTGTCGAGAATTGGAGGTAACCATGAGAGTGTCACGATTTACTTCTGTTGCGGCTCTGCTGGCCCTGGGAATGTGGCCGCTGGCCGGTCAGGAAACGCCTTCGTCCAACCGGTTCACCACCGAGCATTATTTCGAACTCACACGCGTCAGCAATGCACAGATCTCGCCCGACGGCGCGCACATCGCTTACGTGCGGCAGGAGGTCAACCGGCTGGAGGACAAGTGGGAATCCTCGGTGTGGATCATGAACGCGGATGGATCGCAGCACCGCTTCCTCGCCAAGGGCGGCAATCCACGCTGGGCCTCCGATAGCAAGCGCGTCCTGTATCTCGCCGACGGCGAGCCGCGTGGCACGCAGATCTTCGTGCGTTGGATCGACGCTGAAGGGCCCGCCACGCAGGTGACGCACGCTACGGACAAAGTCGGCGACGCGCATTGGTCGCCGGACGGAAAGACGATCGCGTTCTCCATGTTCGTTCCCGACAAGGACAAGTGGAACATCAGCATGCCCACTGAGCCGGAAGGCGCCAAGTGGACGCCCGCGCCGCGCATTGTCGAGACGCTGCACTACCGGCAAGATCAGGTCGGATTTTTGGAGGACGGGCACACGCACATCTTCCTGGTGGCGGCCGACGGCGGAGCCCCACGCCAGCTCACCAGCGGCAAATGGAGCGCGGGCGCGGGCGAGCTGCGCGGCGCGATTGCGATGGATTGGACGCCCGACAGCAAGGCCATTGTGTTCGAGGCCAACCGCGACCCCAATTCAGATCTCGAATATGAGCGCTCGGAACTGGTGATCCTGGATGTAGCCACGGGATCGCTTCGCGACCTGGTGAATAAGCCCGGTTCCTGGAGCCGTCCCGCCGTATCGCCCGACGGCAAGCTGGTGGCGTTCACCGGCTATCCCGCATCGAACCACACGCACACGGTTTCCGATCTCTACGTCGTCCCCTTCGCGGGCGGCGAGCCGCGCAAGATCAGCGGCAATTACGATCGCGATCCCATCAATCTGCGTTGGACCGCCGACGGCTCCGGTATCTATTTCGACGCTGACGATCACGGCGCGCGCAACGTGGAGCTGGCTTCGATCGACGGTGGTGTGCGCCCCGTCACCACCGGCAAACACATGCTGACCATGGACTCGGCTTCTAAAGACATGGTCGCGGCGGGCACCGTTACGGACTCCGATCATCCGGCCGAAGTGGTGCGCTACAGCCTGACGCGCCCCGCCGATATGTCGCAGCTCAGTAACGTCAACGCGGGTTTGCTGGCAGGCAAGAAGCTCGCCAAGACCGAAGAGATCGATTTCTCTTCCAGCGGCAACACCCAGGTGCAAGGCTGGATGGTGAAGCCGCCCGATTTCGACACTGCCAAGAAGTACCCGCTTATCTTGGAAATCCACGGCGGCCCGTATGGCAATTACAACGTCGGCTTCAATTACATGTGGCAGAACTTCGCCGCTAACGATTTCGTCGTGGTGTACGTGAATCCTCGCGGCTCCACAGGCTATGGCACCGCGTTCTCCGGCGCGATCGACCACAACTACCCCGGTCCTGATTACGACGATCTGATGGCGGGCGTGGACGCGGTGGTCTCCAAAGGATTCGTCGACACCTCGCATATGTACGTCTCCGGATGCAGCGGCGGCGGCGTGCTTTCGAGCTGGGTCATCGGCCACACCAATCGATTCGCGGCCGCGGCAGTGCGTTGCCCGGTGATCGATTGGCTCAGCATGGCGGGCCACACCGACATCCCGCTGTTCACCTACAGCTTTTTCAAGAAGCCCTTCTGGGAGGATCCGAGCGACTGGTTGTCGCACTCCTCGCTCATGTACGTGGGCAATGTCACCACGCCCACGCTGCTCATGACCGGAGTTCTGGATCGCCGCACGCCCATGCCGCAAACCGAAGAATATTACGCGGCGCTGAAGAAGCGCGGAGTTCCGGTCACACTGTTGCAATTCGCCGGCGAATACCACGGCACCGGATCGAAGCCGTCCAACTTCATTCGCACGCAGCTCTACATGATGAGCTGGTTCAAGAAATTCACGCGCTCGACCGACGGAAAGGCCACGCCGGTAGCCACAGCCGGCGGGCAATAGCCGAGCAGCATTGACAGCATTGAAGACATCTGCCACGCCCGCCGATAAGTGGGCATGCAGACCAATTGGCTCGGCTGGATTCTTGGCTCCGTGGTCTGCCTGATATCTTGGAATTGGGTACGCACTCCAGTTCATCCCACGTTGAAGGTTGTGTATCTGGTTCCGTCGGACCGCAGCCCGCAGGAGGAGTTTCCAGAGGGCGCTCGCCGCGCAGTGGCATCCGTGCAGCGCTGGTATTTCGACCGGCTCGCCGACCGCAAAACGTTTCCACTGGCCGATCCGCTGATTGAGACGGTACGGACTGGGCATCCGGAAAGCTGGTACAGCGCGTCCGCCGGCAAACGCGACGACCGCGAAGCGCTGTGGACGGCGGCGATACATGAAGCCTTTCGTCTGACGGGTGGCTCCTACGACGATCCCAACCACATCTGGCTCTATTTTCTGGACGCCGATTTGCCCCGGATTCCCGCCCAGGCAACTAGCGGCGTCGCGCTGCTGCTGCGCGAAGAGATTTCCAACCTGGTTGGAGTGCAGCCTTCCTGCAAAACTGTCGGCACTATCGCGCATGAGCTGGGCCACGCGTTCGGGTTGATGCATCCACCTAAGTGCGATTCGCACGAAATGCCCGACTCCGCGCCCGAATGCGAATCGACCAGTTATCTAGGCGGATATTATTTCCCGAACTCAGGCTTTCTCCCGCCCGAGCGCGACCAGTTGCTGCGGAACTCCGCTTTCGCTTCCGTGACCCCGGAAACGTCCCTGGTTGATTGCTCGAAGTAGCGACGCTAGATCTTGATCAGCGCGATCCCACTTTCCGGATCGAAACTGCGCTCCAAGCTTTTAGGCGACTTCGTGAGCACAACCTCCAGCGTCGGCCGCACGTGGCCTTCCAGCAGATGACCTCCCACCGTGACGCCCCCGCGTTTCGCCAAAACCGCGTGCGCGTGCACTTTGGGTTTGCCTTTCTCGAGCGCGATGTCGCCGATCAGCGTGACCACCTCCACCTGCTCGTCCACCGGAATCCGGCGATATTCTTTCGTTTCCCAATCGAAATATCCCAGCACAGCTTTTGAAAACGCGCCGATGGCGGTGAAATGCGCCGCTCCAATGGATTCCTGGACGGCGAACGCCAGCAAGCCGGCCATGGCTTCTTCGCCGGTCTCGAAAATGACCGCCCAGGTATGCTCGGACGGCGAGTCGACTAACAATTTTGATTTCACGGACCCTCCGCCAAATCGCAGCAATTGAATTGCCAGCACTAACCTCGCGAAACAAAGTAAACGCAAGTGACACAAATTTTCTATAAAAACCTCCAACAGACTGAGGCCCCTATGACGGATCGCGTGGCGACCTACATCCGCGACCATCTTTCTGGATCGCGCTTTGCTGTCGAGCTTCTGGAATGGTTGCGCGATCAGCATCCCGAAGACCCGCTCGGCGAGTTCGCCGCCGGAATGCTCGCGGAAGTCGAAGAGGATAAGCACGTGCTGGAAGACGCGCTGGCCCGGATCGACGATGGCAAGCCCTTGGTGCGCGAGGCGGCTTCCTGGGTTGCCGAGAAGGCCGCTGAGTTCAAACTCAAACCCGGCGCCTTCGGAACCTTCGAAGCGCTTGAGCTGCTGGCGCTGGGGATTCTGGGAAAGCTGAAGATCTGGGAGGCCATGGCAAAGATCGCTCAGGTGGACGATCGCATTCGCGGCATCGACTTCAACAAGCTAGCCGCCCGAGCGCGCCTGCAGCACGTCCAGGTGGAAGAGCGCCGGCTGGAGGCCATCCTATACGCTTTCGCGGGCGCCCCCGAGCCTCACGCCCCCATCCCAGGCTGAGGCTGCTTGTAATCCCAACCGGCCGGCGAATCGCATGCATTAAAATCGAAGGGCCTGCATGCCCACTCACGTTTGCCGTTCCCAGTTCTCCCAGCCACAGTGGTTAGGGCTGCTATTTGTCCTGACGCTGTTCACTTCCGCGGCCAGGCCCGACGATCCCCAACCCAGCGCAGCCGGTCAAGGCCAGCCATCGCCGCTGAAAAACCTGACTCTCCAACAGCTTTCAGAAATCGAGGTCACCTCGCCTTCCAAGGAACCGACGCCGGCCTTCAAATCTCCAGTGGCGATTTACGTCATCACCGGCGACGACATCCGCCGTTCGGGCGTCACCACCATTCCGGACGCCTTGCGGCTGGCGCCTGGCGTCGAAGTAGCGCGCATTGACGGCAGCAAATGGTCGATCGGGATTCGCGGCTTCGGAACGCGCCTTTCGCGCGACGTGTTGGTCTTGATCGATGGGCGCACCGTTTACACGCCACTCTTCGCCGGGACCTATTGGGAGGTACAGGATACGCTGCTGGAGGACATCGACCGGATCGAAGTGATTCGCGGGCCCGGTGGTACGGTCTGGGGACCGAACGCGGTCAATGGGGTCATCAATATCATCACCAAGAATACGAAGGACACCCAGGGCGCGTTCGCATCCGCTGGAGGTGGAAACCTGGAGCAGGGTTTCGCCAATTTCCGCTACGGCGGCGACGACGGAAATGGCCTCACCTATCGCGTCTACGGCAAAGGATTCACGCGCGGCCCGGAACACCACTCCGATCACGATAATTTCGACGACTGGCGCGGCGCGCAGGGTGGATTTCGAATGGACTGGAGCGCCGGCACGCAAGATCAGTTCACCGTTCAGGGCGACGCCTATAAGCAGGAAGACGGCGAACGGGTTTCCGTCGCCACTTATACGCCCCCGTTTACCAGCAACGTGGATGGCAATGCGGAACTTTCGGGCGCCAACGTTCTGTTCCGCTGGACGCGAACTTTGGGAGACGGCAGCGATTTCCAGCTTCAGGCTTATTACGACCGCACCAATCGCAATGAACCGAATTTGGCGGAGACTCGCGACACGTTCGACGCGGATTTTCAGGCGCGAACCAAGCTCTCGGATCGCCAGGAACTGCTGTGGGGCGCGGGAGGAAGATCGAGCGACGGCCATTTCACCGAGGTTGTGTCCGGATTGGTTTTCAGCCCGTTCAACCGCGACGACTATCTGTTATCCGCGTTCCTCGAAGATGACGTTACATTGATAAACAACAAGCTGCTGCTGACGGCCGGCAGCAAGGTATTGAGTACCAACTACACCGGCGTCGGATTTCAGCCCAGCGTGCGGCTGCTGTGGACGCCCACTGCCCGGCAGTCCTACTGGGCCTCTTACACGCACGCGCTGCGTACTCCTTCGGATGCCGAAGAGGATTTCTACTTGTCCAGTTTGATTGGCACCGCGCCCAACGGGCTGCCCTATTTTGCGCGCTTCAATGCCAATCCAGATTTTGCTCCGGAGAAATTGAACGGCTACGAGGCCGGCTACCGGCAATTGCTGGGCAAGACTGTCTACATCGACGTTGCGGCATTCTACAATCACTATCACGATTTATTCAGCGAGGATGTCATCGGAGCGCCATTTGTCGAAAGCACGCTGCCCTTCCCGGTTCCAGTGCCGCCGCCGCTGCATCTCCTGCTTCCGGCCCAGTTCCGCAACGACATCTTAGGCTACACCAAGGGTTTCGAGATCGCGCCCGAGTGGCGCCCGGCGAATTTCTGGCGGCTGCGGGGATCGTACTCGTTCCTGCATATGAACCTGGAGCAAAATGCGCAGGGTGCCATCGGGTTAGGCACCTCGGGAGATTTAGGATCGAGCCCGCAGCACGAAGTGAGCATCGACTCCTCATTCGACATCACCAGCAAGCTTCAACTGGATCTGATCTACCGCTACGTCAGCGCCTTGTCCGCCGAGAGCGCACCCGCCTATTCCACCGGCGACGCGCGTATCGCCTGGCGCTTTACCCGGCAGCTCGAGTTTTCCGTGACGGGCCAGAATCTTTTCCAGCCCTACCATGTCGAATACGCCGCCGATCCCGGCGGTCCGGTTGCCATCATTCGCGACGTATATGCCACTCTAGCCTGGCGCACCAAGTAATACATGCCTGCTAAGCCAAACAGACGGCGTTGCACCGGGCTTCCAGGCCTGCTGCTAGCTGTGGCGGTGTGCACCGGTTTCGAGGCCCCACGAGCCGCGGCCGAAGCGGTGCTCGAATACGAAGTCAAAGCAGCCTTTCTGTTGAACTTCACGAAATTCATTGAATGGCCCGCCGCCGCTTTCGCCAATCCCGATTCGCCTCTGACCATCTGCATCTTGGGCCGGGACCCGTTCGGCCGCGCTCTGGATGACGCGCTGCAAGGCGAACAGGTTGGCGGCCACAAACTGGCCGTCCACAGAATCAGCCAGGCTCCGGAGCCGCAAACCTGCCAGGTGCTCTTCGTCGGCAACGGAGAAAAGGAGATTCGCAGAATTCTAGGCGGCCTGGGCCGCGGAGTTCTCACGGTCGGCGACGACGAAGGTTTTATTCACGACGGCGGCATGGTCGCATTCGTCCTTGAAAACCGCCGGGTGCGTTTTGATATCAATCAATCCGCCGCGGAGGCCGCCGGGCTGAAGTTGAGTTCCCAGTTGCTAAGTGTGGCTAGATCTGTAGAAAAATAGAATCGGGTGGTATCCGGCTGAACATGCGTCCTTTTCGCGACAGGCCGATCAAGCAGAAGCTGGTGATCACCACCATGGTGACCACCACCGTAGCGCTGCTGGTAGTGGGCGTCGGCGTGGTCCTTCACATGCTCATCCCGGGAGAGTTCCTCCGCCGTCCCTGAGAGAGCTATCCTGCCCCGCTCTATGATGTAGGCCCTGTCCACCACCTCCAGGCTCCGGTGGACGTTCTGCTCGACCAGCACGATCGTCGTTCCCAGCCCGTTGATCTTGATAATCGCCTCATAGAGAAGGTCGATGACGATAGGAGCGAGACCAAGGGAAAGCTCGTCGAAGATGATGAGCTCCGGCCGGGCCATGAGGGCCCTGCCGATGGCAACCATCTGCTGCTCACCGCCGGAGAGCGTGCTTGCCACCTGTCTTCGCCGTTCCGCCAGCCTCGGGAAAAGCTCATAGACCTCTTTCAGGGTCGTCTGCCGGCGGGACCGGGCCCGCCGGCAGTAGGCGGCTATCTCCAGGTTCTCCTCGACTGTAAAGTCGGGGAATAGCTTGCGCCCCTCGATACAGTGGGCAATGCCGAGCCCGACGACATCGAAGGGTTTCGTGCCGCTGATGTCCTTTCCGTCAAAGACTATTCTGCCGGCCTTCAGCGGCAGTTGCCTGGTAATGGTCTTGATCAGCGTCGATTTGCCTGCGCCATTGACACCGATGAGACCGACGATCTCGCCTTGCAGGCACTTCTAGGGAGACATCGAAGAGGACCTGAAAATTGCCGTAGCCTGAATCCAGGTTCCTCACGCTCAGCAAACTCTTCGATGTTCCGGTGCGGTTGACTGATCCATCTTTGCCTCAACGACCCTTTTGTCGCTCTTTGTGCCCAGGTAGATCTCCTGAACGGTAGGGTCTTCCTCGATCTCCCTGGGCGTGCCCTCCGCTACCTTCTGACCGAAATCGAGCACCATGATCCGGTCGGACAGGCCGAAGATCACACTGAGTATGTGCTCGATAATGAGTATGGTCAGCCCTGTCTTCTTCAACTCAAGGATCAGCTTCTGAAGTTCAGCCACCTCGGCTTCGACAAGGCCGGCTGCGATCTCGTCAAGCAAGAGCAAACGGGGCTTCAGAGAGAGGGCCCGGGCGAGTTCCAGGCGTTTGAGGTCCAGCAAACCAAGTTGCCGTGCCTCCAGTTCGGCCTTCGCGCTCAAACCTACGCGGTCAAGGACGGCCAAGCCGTTCATCCGTGCCGTCCGAACAGAACGATGAGCCCCACCGTAAAGATCACCGACCACGAGGTTCTCCAAAACAGTCATCCGAAGAAACGGTTGAGGAATCTGATAGGTGCGGCCAATACCTCTGTCGGGATATAGCATCGGTCTGTAGGCCGTTTATCTTCTTCCCAGCAAGACGTATCTCCCCGTTGTCCAGTTGATAGACGCCCATAATGAGGTTCAGAAGGGTGGTCTTCCCGGAGCCGTTCGGTCCCATCACCCCGAGCGTTTCTCCCTCAGATATCGAGACTGAGACGCTATCTACTGCGGTGACGGCCCCGAAACGTTTGGTCACGTTCTTTAGTTCAAGAATCATCGCAAGTCCCATTCATCTCATCTTGCCCAATACCAAACGCGCCCCTCTGGTTGCCCTCAACGTCCCCCAAATGCCAGCAGGGATGAACCGAATAATGACAATGAGCAACACCCCTGTGATGGCCAGATGAAAGGTGTGGTAGTCAGCGAGCAGCTCACCGAGAGCGATGATGAAGATCGATCCGAGGACCGGCCCGAGCACCGTACCTATGCCGCCGATAATGACGGTATTGGCCGTAGAGAGGGTCCACATCGCGTTAAAGATTGAATATGGTTCAATGCTGCCCATCTGCGTCGCATGGACACCGCCCACAATGCCTGTAATAAACGCACTGATGAGGAAGATGGAGAGTTTGGTCCGGAACGCATTGACCCCCATGTTCTGGGCCGACTTCTCGTTGTTCCCGATCGCCCTCAGCCCCATGCCCAGTTTGGTCCGAAGTATGAGGACCACAAGAAGCGTTGCGGCTGCGGCAACGCCGAGCATGAGGTAGTAGAACCACATCAAGCTCGGGCTCTTCTCGATCGGAAGATTGAGGCCGTCGGCGCTTCCGGTAAACTTCCAACTGATCATGAAGATCCTCAGCGCCTCAGATATCACCAGGGTACCGATGGTGAAATAGATGCCGCGGAACCGAAAAATGGGCACGGCTATTATGGCTGCAAACATCATTGCAACAAGACCCCCGAGGAGCGAGCCCAACAAGAAATGAAGATTCAGATGAATTATCGTCATTGCAGCGGTATAGGCCCCAATGCCAAAGAAGGCGGCAACACCCAACGAGATGAGCCCTGCGTAGCCGGCGAGCAGATTCCAACCCTGCGCAAGCCCAACGTAAAGGAACAGCAAATAGAGAAGAAAAACCGTGTAGCGATCGAGAACGTGCGGCACGGCGATGAGTGCAGCGATAAGCGCACCCAGCAATATCCATTTTATGGTCCGGCGCAACATAAGCATACCTTTCCTATCTCGCTCTGCCGAACAAACCTGTCGGCCGCGCAACCAGAACCAAAAGGATAATCACAAGCCCTATGAGATCGCGATAGCCGGTTCCCATCACGGCACCTCCCACACCTTCCACTACCCCGAGGAGCACGGCACCGACGAGAGTTCCGACAATGCTCCCCATTCCACCGAGTACCACGATGACGAACCCCTTCAGCAGCCATGAAAGACCACTGCTCGGCACAAAAGAGAAGGTCAAGCCGATGAGCGTCCCCCCGAGCGCGGCGGTTGCCGCAGCAAGACCATAGGTAAAGGAGTAGACGCGTTTCACGTTGATACCCATTACCTGGGCCGTGTCCGGATCCTGCGTGGCCGCCCGTATCGACTTGCCGAGGTAGGTACGGGTCATGAAGAGATGAACCGCGGCGATCAGCACCAACGAAAGGCCGAAAGAGATCAGGTACATGACCTGAAGGTGGATGCCGAACAACTGGACACCCGTCTGGGAATAGCTAGTGTTTATTGATCGGCTGTTGGTCGTCCAGAAGAAGAGAAAGAGGCTCTGAGCGATGATCGACAGACCGAATGCGCTGAGAAGGGCAGGTTCGACGCCTCGGTCCATGACCGGATTGAAGACCGACCGCTGAAGTAGATAACCCAGGGCAAATAGCACTACTGCGACAATGAGCGTCGCGAGGAACGGGTCGATGCCCAAGGCTCTCGAGATGAAGAAGCAAAGGTACGCCCCCAGAACCAGGAGTTCCCCGTGCACGACGTTCATGAGGCCCATGACCCCGAAGATCATGGAGAAACCCAGCGCGGTAATCGCGTACAAACCGCCGAGGAGTAGGCCGTTCAGCACGCCGCCAGTGAATGTGAAGAATGACATCGTCAACTCCCGAGCTGGAAGAATGGAAGACTTTCGTCCTCCACTCCTCCAGACTTCCTGTCTTTGCTACGGCAGCGGGTAGATCAACTTCGCCGTTGCCAGCTTCGGCGGATAAACGATCTCAACCTTCCCGTTCTGCCACTGGAGCATATAGCACGGCATTCTGAATACATGGTCCTTGTCGTACTTAATCGGACCTGCTTCGTAAGTCTTGTTCGTCTTTGCCATTTCCACGTTGATGGCTTTCGGATCGAGGCTCGCGGCCCTTTCTATGGCGTCGAGCATCACCCGGCCTGCGGTGTACCAGTCGGCTATGTGCTGGCTATAGGCCATACCCTTATCTTTCTCGAATCTCTCTTTATGCTCCTTGGCACCCGGATAGGGAAGAGCCGGATGCCAGAAGCCGGCCGTCATGGTACCCTGAGCCGCCTGGCCGTTTGCCTCCCACCACTCGACCGGCTCACCGCCCTTCTCGAAGAAGGCAGCCTTCGGTTTGTAACCAAGGGACCTCATCTGCTTCCACATGGCTATCGTGTCCGGCGGGAGCATCTGGGCAATGACGATATCCGCATCGGCCTCCTTTGCTTTGCGGATCATATCCCCGAACTCGTTTGTCCCGACTGGGAAGGTTCCTTCCACCACGATAGAATAGCCCATGGTCGGGGCAGTCTTTTTCCAGAGCCCTCCCATGATCGTCCCGTCCGGGGTGTTGTCGGTAAAGAGGGCGACCTTCTTGTTCGACTGTACGGTATTCATGGTGAGGAATTGGAGTTTCGTCATCTCCAGTTCGTCGAAAAAGATATCATACACCCACTTCCAGCCCGCTTTAGGCTTACCCGCCAGAAATGCCTGGACGGGAACCCCCGCGGCGCTCATGGGTATCCCTTCCTTCTCGGCGATCATGCCGCAGGGGATCACGTTCATCGGATTTCCCGTACTGAAAAGGGCATTGACCTTGTCTTTGAGAATGAGACGCTGCACCGCCTGGGTCGCCTTTTCAGGGGTGCTCTCATCATCGTAGAGTATCAGTTTGACCGGCAGCTTCTCGTTGTACTTCTTGATAAAGATGCCGCCCTTCTTGTTTACGTCGTCCACCGCCACCTTGTAGCCCCATTCCATGTAGAGTCCGAAAGGCGCGCCCGGACCGGTCCTCGACACCGGTGTGCCGACGACGATCTCCTTGGGGTCAGCAGCACGAGAGACATTAGGCAGACTCCATGCAAGGGCGAAAGTCAGCACAAAACAAGCAGCCACAGCCAGTTGAAACAACTTCTTTCTGTTTTTCATTGCAGTTCCTCCCTTTTGTGGACGTTAATTCAACGGTTTATGGAGAGGGCGGCCGATCGTGCGAGCTTCGATTGTCAATCGCAGGTCCATTCCGCTCTCGCAGATGAGTTAAGAAGATAGGCGCGCTTGAACTCTAAGGAGAAGACGCACCACCAGCTGCAAAATGACTTCAACATCCCGTCTCCCGGGCTACACAGCGTGATCCACGTTCTTCTCCCCGTGGGCCGCTGTCTCCACGTACATCATGAACATCTCGTCTTCCGTTGTTCCGTTAATGGTGATCTTGGCGAACCAGGGCACCGAGGTGCCTCTCTCTTCTTTGTGCCAGCGCCATAGAACCAAGACCTTGGTCTTGGTTCTATGGCTTTTGCGCATCCGTACCAGTTCCCTGGCCACCTCGCGGTCATCATCTGATACAAGGGGAAAACCTCCGTGCTGTAGATGCCCATTCCGTCCAGGGCTTCATAGATTCTCAGCCTTTCTTCGAGTGACGTCCCCGGCCTCTTTCTTGGAGATCAAGATTTCTTCACTCGGGGGGTCTCATCAAACAGCCTTAGGAGTATAGATTCGCGCTGGACGAAGCCGTTTAGCCAAGACTGAGACATGCCGGCTGTTCCCCCTTACTTTTTTCACTTGTCAGACTTGCTCTTCTCCGTCTTTTTGCCCTCCTCATCGAGTTGTGCCGCTCGTGCCTTGTCGTGGAAGAGCTTTCCTCCCGTGCCGAAATAGAGGTCTTTCGAGCGAGATTCGAGTGTTCCACGTTCTTGCAGAAGTCACCGAACATCTCGGTGCCGAAGGTCATGTCGAGGTCATCGACGATCCGCTGCTTCCAGGGTCTCTTCACCACCTGGGCCGTGAGGCGTCTCACGGTACGGTGGCGTTTCATGATGAAGTCGGCAATTTCATATGCCCTGGCAACCATCCTATCCCGGGGCACTATCTCGTTGACGAGCCCCATATCGAGGCATTGCTGCGCGGTGAACATCTCACTCATGTACATGGCATACGCGGCCCTTCTCACTCCCAAAAGCTCGATCAAACAACTGTGGATGCCATCGCCCGGGACGATATCGTAGAGGAAGTGGGGGTCGGAGATCTTCGCGTCGTCCGCCATGATGCAGATGTCGCACATCAGCGCGATCTCCGTATGCCCGCCGGAGCCGCTCAATATACCGATAGTCGGCACCTCCACGTCCTGAATCATGGAGATGAGCATCCGGCGGCCGTCGATGAACATGTGTTCGTACCTCGTGTATTCCGGCTCCGTCTTCTCCGGCTCCCAGCTTTCCGGCTCGAAATCGACAGATCCATTGGTCTCCTGTCCCCATGAAGATCACCAGCTCGATGTCGGAGTCGCTGCCGACTGTCCGCCACATCTGCCAGATGGCCCTGTGAAGCTCCATGCTCCAGAGTTGGGGCCCGCCTTTGGTGTGCATTCGCACCAGGAGCACGCCATCATCGCGCTTCTCCATGATGAAATGCTCCTTGAACATCTCCTTGTATTCTTCGAACTTCGGCCATTTCACGAAACTAGTGAGACTCATGGTAGTACCTCTCTGTTTTGTATTTTGCGGGTGCCGATACTTTCAGCGAGCACCGTGCCCCAACGGGGAAGCATTTTGTCGGTTTAGCTCCTTTCCCACAGCAAAGACCGTGCCCAGCCATCGATGATCAGAAGATCCGGTCGCTCCGTCTATTTGCCGCCAGTGCCCGCCGCGGGGGCAACGTCATCAACTCCAATTTTGGCAATATATGGCGGAATACATGCAACATATTGCGAAAATAGAGATTCTGCCTTTGGCTCTTACACGATTCCGTCTAACGCTAACGATAGGCATGCTTATTGCTGCTGAAGGTAGCCGAAGCGTCCTAAATGTCTCCCTCGACGCCCAATACTTCCGGAAGCAGGTCATTCCTGCCCGGAAAGGTTTCGGAAAGGAGATGATCCGATGAATTCCGGCACATACGACAAGCTGCTTTCTCCCCATCACATCGGCAACGTGAAAACCAGAAACAGGATCATAAAGACCGGCGCGTCTATGTGCTACTGGCATGAAAGCGACGTTCATATGAGCGAGAAGGCCAAGGCTTTCTACGAGGCGCTGGCTCGAGGCGGTGTCGGCCTCTTGGTTGTCGAGTCTCCCGACATAGATTATCCGAGGGGCGCCCGCTGGAGAGAACGGTACCGGATGGACGACGACAAGTTCATCAAAGGCATGAGCGAGCTCGTGGAGGTGATTCATAGACACGGCTGCCCGACGTTCATGCAAATGTGGCATGACGGACCCTGGCAGAATCCTCTTTTTGCGCCTCCTCCGACCTACGAAGGGCCGCCTATCGGGGCTTCTCCCGTAAACGTCCCTCGGCTCGGCGATTTTCACCGTGATATTCCAAGGGAGTTGACTATCCCGGAGATCGAGGAGCTCGAAGACAAGTTCGCCGCAGCCGCCCTTCGCGCCCGAAAGGCAGGCTACGACGGGATAGATATCAATGCGGCGAGCAGCCACCTCTTTCACAACTTTCTCTCCCCCTTCTGGAACAGGCGTAACGATATCTACGGGGGGAGCACGGAGAACCGGGCGCGCCTCCTCGTCCAAACGATCAGGAAGATCAAGAAGGAGGCCGGAAAAGACTACCCCGTCTCTGTAATCATTAATGGCATGGAGCTGGGTCGCGCCATCGGGATCAAGGACGAGGACTGCCTGACCCCTGACGAGGCAAGGAGGATAGGCAGATTGCTCGAAGAGGCGGGCGCCGATGCAGTCATGGTGCGCAACCACTGGCTCGGCTATCATGTGGGTGGCTTCTTTACCGACTACCTCTGTTATCCCGAACCGCCGGTGCCTTTTGACTCCTTTCCCGAGGAATACTACTGGAAGCAGCACGGAGCGGGCGCGAACAAGTTCCTCACCGAGGCGATGAAAAAGGTTATTTCCATACCGGTAACGATCGTGGGCAAGATAAGCCCCGAGCTTGGGGAGCAGTTGCTTCGACAGGGGAAGGCGGACTTCATCGGCATGACGAGGCCGTTGCAGGCCGATCCCGACCTGCCACGAAAGCTGGCCGAAGGGAGGGTTCAGGACATTGCGCCCTGTACCGCCTGCGCCACCTGTCTGGACCAGAGCGTCGGCATGGCGAGGCGCTGCCGGGTAAACGCGGCTATGGGCAGCGACGAAGATTACGTGTTGAAAAAGGCTTCAAAACGGAAGAAGGTTGTCGTCGTAGGAGGGGGACCTGGTGGGATGGAGGCCGCGCGGGTGGCCGCGGAGCGGGGACATGACGTTACCCTCTACGAGAAATCCTCGAAGCTCGGCGGTCTCTTGCCTTTGGCCGCCCTCATCAAAGGGCACGAGCCCGAAGAGCTGCCACCCATGATCAGCTACTTCACGTCCCGCCTGAGGAGATTAGGAGTAAGAATTGAGTTAGGCAAGGTCGCCGATGCGGCAATGATCGAAGGAGTGAAACCTGATGTGGTCGTGGTAGCCACCGGCGGCATCCTCACGATGCCCGAGATATCCGGTGTGGACAAACGAAAAGTTGTGACCACGCCCGCCCTGCACGCCAGGGTAAAGCCGTTTCTGAAATTTCTCCAACCTACGACCATCGAGTGGCTTACCAAAATATGGCTGCCCATGGGGAAGAATGTGGTGGTAATCGGGGGAGAGCTTCACGGTTTCGAAGTGGCTGAGTTTCTCATCAAACGGGGGAGGCGGGTCAGCCTGGTCGTAAGGGAGGATGAGGTTCTCGGAAGAGGCGTCCTCGACCTGCGCCTGGGCCTTCTCCTTGATTGGTTCGCCCGGAAAGGTGTGACTCTCGTAACGGGTGTCAAGTCCGTAGAGATAACAAACGAAGGAGTGGTGATCACGAAAGAGGGAAGGAAGGAAACCCTTGCTGCTGACACGGTGGTGCCTACTTCACCTCTCACGCCGGATACGAAAGCTGTTCGAAAGACTCAAGGGCAGGGTTTCCGAAGTCTATGCCGTCGGCGACTGCAAAGAGCCGCGAATGATAGTAGACGCGATCAAGGACGGATGGGAGATCAGCCGGAGGATATAGTTCGGGGCGAGGGAGTCGCGGATGCCTTTCCCGGTAAAGCCGGCCTGCCCGACAGGGATCGCAAGCTTTTCCAGGAGTACTAAGGCCAAGACTGAGAGGGAACGGCGCTTATCGAAGAGCCTATTCGGCTCCCGCCATAGTTCCATAGATACCGAAGTAGCCTGTTGAGATCGCTTCTCTTATCGTTCCCGGCTTGATGGTGAGCAACATAGATTACCTCCCCCCTTGTGGGTCGCTCTATTCGTGTTACGTGAGGTCACAGAAGCCGTTCAGACCATCTTACGCAGATCTTGAACCCACTATTCGCGTTTTTCGAAATCATGCGCGCATTCCAACAAAATGCCTTATCCACAGGCTGGTAACTCGCGATCTGTTGCGCTCAACTTGGCAACATGTGGCAACTATAGATTGAAAACGGCGGATGACTCGTCGTATAGTCTGTCTGTTCTCCAATTCGAGGTGGGCCTATATGACCAGAAACAGTCGAGAACAGGATTCAGGCAAAGCAGTCGAGATGCTCTGGCGTCGTCTCGATGAGGCTGAACGGGATATCCTATCGCATTTCATCTGCATACCCCCGCCGGTTTCGATCGACGTCTTGACCTCTCTCTCGGGTGCATCGGCAATAGCAGTCCTCAACCTTATGGAGAAGCTAAAACGGATAGACGGGGCCTTCGAAAAGAAGGGAATGGCGAGGGGCCTCTATTTCATGCGCGACAACGGGCTTGCTGAGTTTGTCCGGTCACACGTGGCGGACGATCGGATGAATAGCATTATACGGAGAGTGATCGGCCACATCAGGTCGTCTTCAATTCAAGGGGACGAAACGACCCTTGTTCTGGCAGAGCTCTATCAGAATCTGACGGATTCGCGGGAGGGGCTGGAGATTACGAAAAGCGGGGCAGACATAATGAGGCGCTCCGGACAAAAGGCGAAAGCGGCTGCCTATTATGACCGCGTGCTGCGCCGTCTCTCAAACGGCAGCCTCACACCCGGTGAAGCCGTACTCTTTGTCGACGCCGTTATCGGAAAGACCTCCATAATGACCCACCGGACTCCTGTTCCTGAGCAGATCCCCGTCTTGACGAGGGCGGAGGAAGTCGCCGAGGAGCATAGCCTGTGGGATCGCATGCCCAGAATAAAACTCTGGCTGGGCCGAGCCTTGCAAGACACGGGACAGCACAAGCTGGCCGCCCGCTACATCAATGATTTCCTTCGCCTCTCGGAACGCATCGAAGACGCCGCGATACTCAAGAGCACCTCCCACTGGGTGAGCGAATACTTCACGTGGAGCGGCCGGTTCTCCGAAGCAACGCGCAGGTACGAGCAGATGGTCGGTGACCTTGAAGAGTTTGGCGATGACGAGATGGCGCTCATGTCGAGCCAAATCGTGGGTCTAAGCTATGCCGTGTGCGGCCGGGTCTCCAGAGGCCTGGGCATGGTCGACGCGGTGCGCACGAAGGCAGAGGCGCTGAACCTCCCGGAGGTGGTCAACTACTGCGATCAGACGAGCGCCGCGATCCTGATCCAGTTGCGGAAGATACCGGAAGCCGAGTTCTATTTGAATAGGCTGTCGTCTTTTTCTGACGAGACCCTCGGCCCCTTTTTGGCATGGACCGTATGCGATCACCGGGCGTTCATCCTTTGCTCGAAACAGGATTTTGACGGGGCGTTTAAAAGCCTGAAGAAAAAGGCCCTCTTGTCGCGTTCCATGGGCCGTTCGCACAGCCCTTTCCCCTCGACTTTCGAAACTCTGAGTGTTCTCGAATCGAAGGGTTTCGTGGATGAGGACGTAAACATGGATTCGCTCCTGAACGATGTGCTCAACTGGGACGACATATTCACGAAAGGGCTGGCCCTCAGGCATAAGGGGCTGCGTCGCATGGAAGCGGGGCATCCGGACAGGCAGGCATTGTCCGATCTACATGAGAGCGAGAGATTGCTTAGACGCTCCGGGGCCCGGATCGAACTGGCGCGCACATGGATAGCTCTTGGGAAATATCACCTGTCCATGGGGGAGACGAAGACAGCCCGGCAGCATCTCTCTCGCGCCTGGGAGTTCTTTTCCACCATCGACAGCACTCTCTTTCCCCACGATTTGCTCTACCTCATGCCCCAGGAACAGAGGGTCAAGCTCATGGTGGAGAGGATGACCAGAATCAACGAATCCCTGGGGACCCTTCAGGACATGCCATCCTTTCTGGAAAAGGTGATCGACGTGGCGCTCGATTTGACCATGGCCATGCGCGGTGCCTTCGTGGTCCCGGAGCCCGATGGGCCCAGGATGATAGCGAGTCGGAACCTCGACCGGTCCCTCTACAACACGGAGAGGTTCAGGCGCGTGGTAGATCTAACGACAGACGCGATCGACAAGGGCGCCGAACTCATAATTCCGCCGTCTGCCGGTCGCGCCGGTCCGGTTACGACCGATGACCCTCTGATCTGTATGCCGGCGAGGCTGGGCGGAGAAGTGATAGGCCATCTTGTTCTTGACGGCCGGCTTGGCAGCGAGCCCTTTCCCGAAGGCCTCGTCCATTTTGTCAGGATGCTCGCCAGCCAGATAGCGGTCGGCTTGGCCAACATCAGGACATACGAGGAGTTAAGGAAACAGAAGGATCGCCTCGAAGAAGAAGCAGTGTTTTACAAGAAGGAGATGGGGATAGCGGAGCCCATAGCAGCCATTGTTGGATCATCGGACGCGATGAAGGCCCTCATAGATCAGATACGACAGGTGGCCGCCACGGACAGCTCCGTTCTGATACTGGGGGAGACAGGGGTTGGAAAGGAATTGGTGGCGAAGGCCATTCATGGCCTGAGCAAGAGAATGGACGGCCCCTTCATACCTGTCAATCTCGCGGCCCTCCCTCAAGAATTGACTGCGAGCGAACTCTTCGGCCACGACAAGGGGGCTTTCACGGGTGCTCACGAAAACAAAAAGGGGAGATTTGAGCTCGCCGACGGCGGGACCATCTTTCTCGACGAGATCGGAGATCTAGCGCCACAGGTGCAGGTCAAACTCCTGAGGGTTTTGCAGGAAGGCATCTTCGAGCGCGTGGGAGGCACGAAGTCGATCCGGTCTGACTTCAGGGTGATCGCAGCCACTAATAAGGATCTCCGCACCGAAGTGGAACAGGGAACCTTCCGACAGGATCTTTATTATCGCCTCAACGTGTTCCCTCTCAACGTCCCGCCCCTTCGGGAGAGGAAGAAGGACATTCCGCCGTTGACCCGCCATTTCGCCGACCGTTTCGCTAAATCCCTTGGCAGGAAGCCGCCGATCATATCACAGAAGGAAATGGGTAAGCTCCTCGATTATGGGTGGCCGGGCAACATACGGGAGCTGGAGCACTTCATCGAAAGGGCGGTCATACTCTCAGGAGGCGGGGCAATCATGTTCTCGGGCCTGGAACAGCCGCCGGAAAGGGCGGGGGACGGGGGCAATGCGGCGGTTGTCCAAAACGGTGGCTATGCCAACTCCCTGGCAACCATAGAGAGGGACCATATACTTCGTATTCTCGCGGCAACGGGGTGGAGGGTCAGCGGGAAGGGAGGCGCGGCCGCCATTCTTCAGCTCAAGGCTTCCACCCTTCGGTTTCGCATGGCAAAGCTGGGCATCAAGAAGCCCGACAAGAGACGGACGGCACTGGACTAAACAAAGCCAGACTGGTTGGGGCCGACGCGCCAGACGATGCCGGAGATGACGGGTATTGACCTTGCTGCTGGGGTCCTTACCATGAGAGCCCTTCATCGTGTGACCGACCAGGCCGTGGCCATCGGCATTAGGGCCTTTGAGACTAAACCCTTGACGAAGGAGGGAGATTCAGCGACGATCAGAATGGTGCTCGACAAGTCATGCACGCGTCGCGCTTTTTCAATCGGCAATCGATCGTTAGATCCACTGAAATGGGCCAATGCAACCTTCGCGTAAACGAGTATCAATAATGATCAAAGGTGGTTACGGAATACACCGCAAGTGGCGCGTTTAAGGGTTTCACAATTCTTGAGATTTGCCATCCGTAGTGTTGTAACCAAACCAAATTCGCCTCAGAATGGCCACGGCTGCCTCCCGTGAAAATAGACCGATCCAACGTACAGCCTCAGCCTGACCTACTATATCTCCACGATGGGAGCATGGAGGAAGGACAGGTGCGCCCGTATTTCGTCTGGGCGATGAGGTCCGTTCCTCGTATGAGAACCGCTACTGTCCCTCGCAATTCCTTAAGCAGCAGAGGGGCCTCGTCCGAAGACGCGAGGCGAAGGTATTCAAAGTGGCTTTCATCGCCTTCCCATCGTCCTCGGCGTGTCATATCACGACAAGGGGACGACCCCCCGAGCCGTCCCCTTGATTAAGGATTTTAGTTCCCGTCTTGTCCGGCCTTGTCGACTCGCACGTATCAGAACCGGTGACCTCACGGCACAGCGAGGAACATCGTTTTCTCGTTCTTGGGTATGCCCTTTATGGCGGCGTCAATTGTGATGGGATAGCAAAGGGTCCTGTTGACGCCCAGTGTCTTCCTTCCTCCGACGTATGCCGGACCCCACATTGTCTGCAGGTCTCCCTTCTTGGTCAGACCTTCGTAAGTCTTTACTATCTTTTCGGCATCCAGGCTCTGGGCCTTCTCGATTGTCTGAAGGAGGACCCACAGACCGTTATATCCGACCAGGAAGACGTCGGTGATGAGGTCTTTCTCAGGGTACTTCTTCAAGTATTCAGCCTGCACCTCTTTGACAATCGGCGGAAGGCCGGCCTTATCGGCGAGGGTCAGCCCAAATCCGAATATGTCGGTGTCGTTTCCCTTACCCGCAAGCATCCCCTGGAATGCAATGTCCTGGTGGGTCGCGCAAAACATGGGCCCCTTGAAGCCTAAGCCCCTGGCTGCCTTCACCGACATGCCGAAGGTAATCGGTGTCGAGATAGGCATGTAGATGGCGTCCGGCTTGGATGAGAGCACCCTGGTCATGACAGGGCCAAAATCCATAACATCCGGCGCAAACTGCTCAAGAGCACCCACTCTTTCATAGCCCTTCTTCTTGAATTGCGCTCTGCAATCGTCATAATTCATCTCGAGGGATTTCTCCACGACGCCGCATACTGCGATCTTCTCCACGTTCGGATAATTCTCCTTCAGGTAGTCGAGCAGAAGAGGGGTGACCTCGTTGAAGGCGTAGGCGGTCCTGAGGAGTAGGGGCTTGTTGGGGCTCACGTCGGCGTTGTTATCGAAAGGAAGAGCAGCCGACGCGTTCACGCTGTCGACGATCGCCATGAGAACGTTGTTCTTCGACGCCAGCGGATAGACGACAGTCTTGAGGGCGTCAATGAGCGGCCCGACGATGACCTTGGCGCCGTCCTTCTTGATCAGCTTCGTCGCCGCGGTCGCCGCCTCGTCAGGACTCATCCCATCGTCTTCTACGACTAGATTGATCTTGTAGGTGTCCTTTCCGATCTTCAATCCGCCTGCCTTGTTGTACTTGTCGACGACGAGTTCCCAGCCCTGCTTACAGGCTATGCCACCCTGGCTGGCCGGTCCGGTAAGCATTGCGATTCCGCCGATGGTAAGGGTATTTTCTGCAGCCTGCGCCGTCGCAAATAAGAGCAATATGGCAGGAGCCATGACTGCCAGGACCAAAAATAGTTTCCTCATTTCCATCCTCCCTTTTTAATATTTTGAGTCTGCTTGCCATAGAGACACCCCGTTATATATTTGTTGCTTTGCACCGCTCTCTTAATTGGCCGCTTCCCTTTGTGACAATCTTGTCCATGAGGGGGTACGGGCACCTCACAGGTGGAAACTATCCCGGGTGTGTGCTGACTAGGGGCATAGGGTACCTCTCCTTGGTCTTAGTCGTGTTGCGCTGCTCACTCGGGACACGCATCCCCGCGATTTCGACTCTCGCTTGGTCACGTTCAGGGTGACAAGCAACAAGTGTGCCCGCAGAGAAAGAACGGACGAAACCCTTAATGGGTGTGCGTCCGTTCTCCGAGTTCCAAAGGAGGCAGGATTAACGCGAGCTCTTTTTTCGCAACATATTGAGATTATTTTCGCAACTTTTGGCGAATAGGAGAGAGGATTCTTTTCCAACCTTTTTCTCATGGGAGCCGAGCAACTGATTCGGAAAACACCAAAGGGCAGCCAGGTTTTATCAGGACCTTTGAGGAGTTAAGGAAGGAGAAAGAACGTCTCGAAGAAGAGGCCGTATTCTACAAGAAAGAGATGGGGATCGTCGAGCCAATAGCGGCCATGGTGGGATCGCCGGAAGCAATGAGATTGGTCATCGACCAGATACGGCAGGTCGCCCCGACGGGCAGCCTCGTTCTCGTTTTGGGAGAAATAGGGGTAGGAACCGACGAAGAAGGCCATCACGAAAGGGCCATCCTATTTGACCCGCGGACGGTCTCAACGGCTTGGATGCCACATTACACGTGGGATTCGACAAAAATCCTGAGACACGGAAGGTCACCAGTAGCAGGTGATATACGTAACAAATCCTGCTTTCTCTTTTGATATTAGGTATTTACGTAGCATTTCCCATTATCCTTTTTTCTGTAGCGTCCTGTCAAGGCAAATCATCGTCTTTTTTGCCGCATTCCCTCCTTCCGTCACTGTGTATCCGTCAAAAGATGTCGTCATCCCAGACCTCTCGCTTTTGCACGTCTTCGAGCTCGCCGCGCACACCCTGGTTATCCGTGGGATTGAGCCAGAGCATACGGGTAAACACCTTCTCCGCGTCCCTGAACCGGTTGAAGTGCCAGAGGCAGAGCCCGTAGCCATGGAGGCAGCGGAGGAAGGGACGGTTGTCGGTACATGCCCAGGGGAGAACTCCAGTGAAGCCCTTCCCGAGGGAGAGCTCGCCGATCTTCACCCCCATATCGTAGTATCGGACGGCCATATCAGGATTGTGATCGAAGACGAGGTTCCCGAGGTGGGCATGGGCATCGAGGCAGCGAAGATCGGCGTAAAGGAGCTTCATGAGGATGCGCCGTGCGCCCCGGGAGTCGCCTGCCTCTTTCAGATCGACGGATTCGAGTATAGGGTCGGTGTCGGGATCGTCCGGGTTTTCGCCGGGGATTACCTGCTCCATTTCGTACTCGGCCCTCGGGCCTTTCTTGATAATCGGCTTTGTCCACGCTTCAATCGGCTCGTCGGGCTCTCCCCAGTAATGTTCCTTGGGGTTCCACATCCCCAACTCTGTGAGTTTCAAGGGCGTGAGGCCAAGGGCGGGGATGTCGACCCGGGAGGCGGTGATTTCGCCGGCGAGGTAGGGGTGGTTCGCGTAGCGCCATTTCTTTCTTGGCGATATGGTGATGATCTCGCCCGGCACCCCCTCCCAGTAGTTCGCGGGTCGTAAGGTGAGGATGCGGTCCTTTCCCAGGATGCGGCAGGAGAGCGCATTCCTCTTCACGGCGAGGACGACGAGGTCGATCTCCGTGCTCATGTCGATATCGTCGTCTGCCGCTTTGCGTGTCCCCGGGAGATAGGGATCGATGCCGATCCAGGTGCGGTAGGCGGCGATGTACCGCTGTGCAGTCGACCCTTCGGGGAAGGCGAGCTCGCCGGCCCCGACGAGATACTCGGTGCGGTTCTTCCGGCACCGGGCCACAAGGCCCTGCCGTTCGTTTCCGCCGTAATCGATCGAAAGCACCGTGACCGGTTCTCCCACGACGAAGGCATCCGCAGGCAGGGCGACCTCGTCATGGAAGACCCGGCCGAAGGCCCGAAGCTGTGCATCATCGCCGCGGGCGCCTTCGGTGATCTCGTCGACCAGGATGTTCAGTTCCTCGTCGTTCTTCTGTACCACCCGCCATCCGCGTCTCCTTTCCGTGGCGTCATGTTCCTCGGTAAGATGGATGTCTCTTCTCCCCACCGGTCGTTCCTTGTCCTGTGTCTTCTGAAGCACCAGTTCCATGGCTTTGTGGTAATCGTGCCGGACCTTGGTATTCGCGACTCGGCAATACCGCTGGGTCGTCGTGATATGTTCATGGCCCAGAAGATCCTGGATGCTCGCGAGATCCGCGTCGGCATTGAGGAGCTGGGTCGCGAAGGTGTGCCGGAGCCGATGGCACGATGCGGGAAGCCCTGCCTTGTGGCTATAGTACTCGATTCTCTTCTGGATGCCCCTGACCGATATCCGCGTCCCGGTGAGGGGTCCTTTCTGGACGAGAAAGAGCGCCTTTGTCATGGACGTTCGTTGTGCCATGTAGGCCTCAAGGGCGACGCGGGCATCATCGCTCAGGTAGACGACCCGATCCTTTGCCCCTTTTCCGTTCGCGACGAAGATCTGCCTTTTCCGGTACTCTACCGCATCGCACGTGAGGTGGGCAACCTCTTCGACGCGAAGGCCCGAGCGGAGCATGAGGGTGAATATGGCCCTGTCCCGGAGATCGGTGATCACCGAGAAGAGCCGTTCCACCTCGTCGTCTTTCAGGTACCGGGGAAGGGGTTTCGGGAGGCGTATCCTGATGCGAGCGACCGGGTTCTCCATCGGGATCATCTCCTCTTCGATGAGATAGTCGAAGAAGAGGTGGAATGCAGACTCTATTGTTATGCGGAGCCCGCTGCTCGCGAGCCCCGCTAACACGTTATTCCGCCCTCTTTTTACTCCGCATAAGAGAACCAGCCTGTAACGAGGCAATCAGTTCGTCGGTTGCCTTGAAGCGTCCGGACCGTAACTTTGGAGCGACAATGGACTCTAAGGCCTCCAGCTTGACTGAAGGGTCGGCACGGGTGTAGATCTCGGTCGTTTGCATACTGGCATGGCCGAGCCAGAGGGAGACTTTTCTCAGATCATTGGTAGCCTGTAGCACCGTAAGTGCGCAGGTGTGCCGCAGCACGTGCGGCGAAATCCGTTTCTTTGCCAGAGAGGGACAGCGCTGCGCGGCAGCCTTGGCGTGTTTTTCCAGAATGTATTCGAAGCCGGAACGGGTCATGGGTTGGCCGCGGGCATTGAGAAAGAGTTCAAGCGCTGGTGTCGCGCCCCTCACGGCCAACCACGCCTTAAGCGCCGCCGCCGTCTCTTTCCACAAGGGGAGGCACCGTTCCTTGCGCCCCTTGCCGTGGATGAGCATGCTCGCCTGCCCGTGAAGGGTCAGTTGGTCGATGCACAGACCGACGAGTTCGGAGACGCGCAATCCTCCTGCAAAGCAGAGATACAGCATGGCGCGGTCCCTTATGCCGTCACGTCTGGCCGGTTCAGGAGCATCGAGTATGGCCTTGATCTCCTCGACGGTGAGATGGCGGACAAGGCGGGTATCGGCTTTCTTCGCCGGAATCGCCAGAATACGCCGGATCTGCTCTAACGCTGCCGGCACACGATATTCCAGAAAGTGCATGAACGACTTAATGGCAGCCAGCCGGCTATTGCGGGAACCGGCTCCATTGCCCCGCTCTGTTTCCAGATGATGGAGAAAGCCCACCACGAGCGGCGCATCAAGCTGTTCGAGACAGAGGGCCGACGGGGGAACCTTGAGACGTTCACTCGCATAAGTAAAAAGCAGCTTAAAAGCATAGGTATAGGACGCGCAGGTGTTGTCGCTCGCAGCCCGTTCGAGGGGCAAGCGCTCCATGAGGAAGGCCGTGATGTGCGGCGCGATCGGGGTCATGGCCGCCCTCCCGTGACGAAAGACTCACAACATGCGGCGATACCCTCCATCAGCTCCGGCGTTGCTTCCAAATACCAGTAGGTATGCGAGACCTTGCTGTGGCCGAGATAAGTAGAGAGCGCCAGCATATGCTCCGTGATGTGGTCGCGGCCATCAGGCGAGGCTTCAAGGGCTCTTACTGCGAAGGTGTGGCGCAAGGAGTGTGGCGTAGGGCGGGGCTTCCGCTGTAAGCCAATTCTGTCTACGGCTAAGCGGAATGCTCTTTCTACATTCTCAACGAACAGCGGCGTTCCTCGCAGCGACACGAATACGTGGTTATCCAAGGGGGCGTAAGGGAGACGATGCTCGAGGTACCGATCGAGTCCGGCCCTCGCGGTGTGGTGTAAGGGCACGAGGCGACTCTTGCGGAACTTTGAGCGCCGGATGATGCATGCCGTCCGGGGTGATGTCCTCGAGGCGCAGGCGGATGGCCTCCGACACGCGCAGTCCCGTGCATGCGAGCAAGGCGAAGAGCGTGCGGTAGGTCTGGCGTCGAAAAGGATGACTGGAGCTGAGCCGCCGCATCGGACAAGACGGACAATGTCGTCCGGGGAAAAGATGTAGGGGGTGGGCCTCGTGTGCTGTCCGCTGCCGAAGACCGTTGGCGGCACCTCGTGGCGTTGATCCTCGGCGCGGACGTATCGGGCGAAGCGAATCACGTGGTTGAGGCGGCGGGCGCGCTGGTGGACGGATCGCGCCAATCCGGCCCACTCGATGGCGGTTTGACAGCACACATACTCTTTGCCTTTCGCCTCCGAGAAGGCGGCAAAACTGCGCAAGAGACTGCCCGGCGATTTGAGATCGAATCCGCACGCACGACGCACGGAGAGGTACGACTCCACCGCGTGGGCTAGGCATGGCTGCACCTCCGGCCACGCTTGGGCAATCCGTTGCAGAGCAGTCACGTCCACCTTGGCGTAGATCTCGGTCGTTGCGAGAAAGCGGTGTCTGAGGACGCTCGAAATCTCCTGAAGCGATGCCCCGTGCCGCAGCATGGCGGCTGCCGCGGAATGGCGAAGCACGTGGGCGGCTCCTCGACTGGGGCAGGCGACTCGTGCTCTGCGCATCGCCTGGGCCACAATGGTCGACACCGTGGTGTGGGACCCTAGGGCGCGAAAAGGTGCACGAGCGCGGAGGAACACTACATCCGGTGTCGGCATGGGGTCGGCCTGCCTTGAAATAATCCACGACGGCATCGCCGACCTCCTGGGTCAGCGGCATCTGTGTCTGGCGACGTCCCTTTCCACATACCCTGACAGCGGCTTCCTTCCAGTCGATATCCCCGAGACGAAGCTGGACGATATCTCCCGCCCGAAGCCCCATACGTGCGAGGAGGAGGAGTATCGCACGATCTCGCCTGCCCACGGGTGTGCCGAGATCACACGAAGCGATGACGCGTTCCACGTCTTCCGAGAGAAGGTATCGCGGAAGAGAGGAAAGGCGCCACTGGGGCACAACGGGAATGGCTGCTTCAAGGCCCGTGGCGCATTGCCCTTCAGCAATGAGAAAGCGAAGGAACATGCGGAGAGCCGTGGTGCACCTTCTTGCTGCCCTGTGTCGAGATGTCTCAAGTACAAACTGCCTGAGGCTCTGTGCATCGAACCTGCGAGGATCGTCTCCAAGGCGCGCGAGTAACGCCTTGATAATGAGACCGTAGTTGTAAAGAGTGCCATCACAGGTTCCGCGTACCTGTCTCATCCACTGCCCGAAGGCGACAAGCAGAGGAGGATCCAATTCGGTTCAACGGGGGCGGCCAACGAACCCGTGCTGCGCAGATAGTCCAGAAACAAGCGGTCACCTGTGAACAAGTCTGATCGAATAGGACCAAAAGCGGGGCACCGGCAGCGCTCCAAATGCCGGCTAGAAACGCCTAAGAATACTTTCTGTCATATCCGAGACCGGTATGCCTTCCCGCTCCGTCCAATGAAGCAGATGCTCCGCCGCTCTGATGCGCGCGCGGGCAGCTTTCTTTGCGTAGCCCGTCTGGTGGAGTTCTTCGGCAAAGCCTTCAAGCAACGAGCTGTGCGGTCCTTCGCGGAGTGCTTGAATTCGCTCATGGCTCCTGAAAACGTGTTCCAGCATGACGTCCTCCTTTCGAAGATAGAATAAGAGAAACGTCATTATTATGCGGAGCAATTACCCTGCACGACAGCACTAATCCATTGAATACATTACACTATCCCGGAGCTCAAAAGCCCTTTCTCCGCATAACAATAGAGTCTGCATTCCACCTCTTGA
>CAVXJU010000026.1:0-68515 GCA_963761935.1 Terriglobia bacterium
TACGAAAAATCCGAACAGCATCACCACCGCAATGGCCTGCAGCCAGGCTTTCGAAACCAGCAGATCGCGCTTCTGAGAGGGTCCCAATGCCAAGTCCTCCTTTAGGCGAAGCTGCTCTCAATGCGCTGCCGGAGCCGAGACCGCTTAGGCCGGTCGTCGACGGCGCCGCAGATGCGTGCTCGCGTTTGTCAATATATCGTATTCCGATAGGTCCCGGCGCCGGCCGGCGGCGGAAGTGAGCGCTACCGTCGATCAGAGCAGTTTGCAGGCCTCGTCAAATTCGAGCCTTGGGTTGCGCGGGAACAGCTTGGAATGGTCGCCGTAGCCGAGGTTGCACAAGAAATTGGATTTCTCGGTGGGCGGAAAAAACTCCGCATCCACTTTGGCGTTGTCGAATCCCGACATCGGGCCGCAATCCAGACCCACGGTTCGCGCGGCCAGGATGAAATAACCGCCCTGCAGGCTGCCATTGCGGAAGGCCGTGGTCTCGGCCAACGCCGGCGAATCGGCGAACCAGCCGCGCGCCGCGGGATTGTTGGGAAAAAGCCTGGGCAGGTGCTCGTAGAATTTCAGATCGTACCCGACGATCGCCGTCAAGGGCGCGGCCATGGTCTTGTCGACGTTGTTCGGGCTCAGGAACGGCCGCAGGCGTTCTTTCGCCTCGCGAGTGCGCAAGAACAAGATGCGCGCTGGCGAGCAGTTGGCGCTGGTCGGCCCCCATTTCATCAGGTCGTAAACGTGGCGCAGCGTATGGTCGCTGACCGGTTTATCCAGCCAGCTTATGTGAGTGCGCGCGTCTCGAAATATTGTGTCTAGCGCTTCATCGTTGAGTACCTGGTTTGGCAAGCTTCCTCCTCGGTTCAGAGAATGAGATGACTGCGGCGCGGAAAAGTTGCGGAGGATCGCGTTGCGCTGTCACTAATTGTACGTGGCGGGCCCCGCGGAAACCGGATGGCGCGCAGGCCCCCGCCGATGAACCTCCCGCGCCAGCTTTCGCAGCCAGCGCAACTCGGCGCGTAATTGATCGATGGTCAGACTCACCATCCAGACTGCTTCATGGTAGCGGTGGCCTACTTCCTTCAAGATTGCGCGCAATTTAGCCTGCTCGCGCACCAGTTCTTTTTCGAGAAACGTCTGTCGCCGTCGGATCTGTTCAGCAAAAACGCCCGGGCGCGCCTGCCACGATAGCGCGAGCCAGAACAGAAACGTCGGCCGTTCACGCTGGCTGGTCCACTCCTGCCGCTCTAAAGCGTCGGCCAGCGCGGCGCGTCCCTTAGCCGTGGTGGCGTAAACATTTCGCTCCGGACCGGCCGAGGGACTCTCCATTTCCTGCGCGCGGATCAGTTCGCGCTCCGCGAGTTTTTCCAGCGAATAGTAGACTTGCGGGCGCGAGATGGCCGCCCAATCCCGGATGTCGCGGCGTTCCAGCTCCAGATTGGCCTGGTAGCCATGCATGGGCCGCTCGGCCAGCAAGCTCAACAGCAGCAGATCCGGAGTTGAAATGTTTTTCCTTGACATGCGGGAGCGCGTTCCGTATTCTAGTCTAGTCTAATTTAGACTAGCGCGAAAATCAAGGAGCAAACCAAATGAGTTCATCCACTCTGGCAGTACCCGAGAAAGGAACGTCTATGACTGTGAAGAAATTGACCCCGGTCCTGTTTGCGAAGGAAATCGAACCGTGCGTGGCTTTCTGGGTCGACCGGTTGGGCTTCGAAAAAACCGCCGAGGTCCCGGAAGGAGACCGGCTAGCCTTCGCGATGCTGCAAAAAGGCGGCGTGGAGCTGATGTACCAAACCTTCGCCAGCGCGGAGAAGGACGTCAAGGATGCCGCGGTGGCCGAGCTGGCGCGCAAAGGGCCCACCTTCCTTTTTGTTGAGGTAGACGATCTGGACGCCACCATCGCGGCCATCCAAGGAGCGCCGGTCATCGTGCCGAAGCGGACCACCTTCTACGGCTCGACCGAAATCGGCATCCAGGATCCGGCCGGCCACGTCGTGACGTTCGCGCAATTCGGCGCGCCATCGAACGCTTGACCCGCCCGCGCTAGAGTAGGCGCTTCAGAGCGCGGTCGAGAATCTCCAGGTCCTGCTCGTTGTTGTAAAGGTGCGGCGAGACGCGCAAATGCCCGCGGCGGGCGGCCACCAGCACTCGCTGCTCCTTGAGCGCACGCGCCAACTGCGAAACGTCGTGGCCTTCGAATCGCGCCGCCACGATGGGCGAGGCGAAATCTTCAACCTTCGCGCCGTGCTCCCGCAAGATCCGGCGCGTCTTCTCGGCCAAGCCGAGGACGCGTTGCTCGATCCGCTCCGGCCCGATCTCGAGCATGAGGTCGACCGACGCTTCCAGCGCATAGAGCAGTGCGGAGGAAACCGCGCCGCCTTCGTATTTCTCGGCCGCCGCCGTCAACTCGGGCACGCCGTGATGCAGATTGTCGACATTGCGCCAGTCGCGATGGCTGCGCCAGCCCACCGCATTCGGCGGCAGCCACTGGCGAACCTCCGGCCGAATGTAGAAAAAGCCCGCGCCGTTGGGCGCCAGCATCCATTTATAAGCATGCACCGCGAGCATGTCCGGCTGACTGCGCGACGTGTCGAATTCGAGCGCCCCCACGCTTTGCGTCCCATCGACATATAGCAGCACGCCGCGCTCTCTCAGCAGCGCGGCCAATTCGCCTAGCGGCGGCGCGAAGCCAGTGTTGTAATTCGCCGAGCTGATGGCCACCAGCCGCGTCCGCTCGTTCACCGCCGCGCAAAGCCGCTCCCAGGCGCACTCCACCATCTCCACTCCCAACCGGCGCAGCATGCTCGGCGCGTACAAATTGTTAGGAAACTCATGCTCCAGCGTGAGAATCTGGTCGCCCGCCTGCCAGTCGATTCCAGACAAAAGAGTCCCCAACGCGGTGGTGGCATTGGGAACGAAGGCAATGTCTTCGGCAGTGCACCGGATCAAGCGTGCGATCTTGGCGCGCAGCCGGTCGGCATCGTCGTACCAGGTCAGAAAATCCCAGCAGGCCAGCTCGTCGCGATGCGCGAAGTGCCTGGCGACCGCTTCGACGCCCCGGCGCGGCAGCTGGCCGAAAGTCGCGGTGTTGAGATAAGTCCAGTTTTCAAGCGCCGGAAACTCGCGCCGGACCGCGTCCCAATCTAAGTTCATCGCAACATCCTCGTCCGAGAGCCGCCTGCCAGCATGAGATTTTCAGTGTAGCGCCGACACTTCTATTGAGTATTTTCCGGCACAATTAGATTTGTCCTCGGCCATCGATCTGCGCGAGCCGCTGGCCCGCTATTGGGGCTACAGCGAGTTCCGGCCTCTGCAAGAACGCATCATTCGAAGTATCCTCGCGGGCCAAGATGCCGCGGTCGTCATGCCCACCGGCGGAGGGAAATCGCTGTGCTACCAGTTGCCCGCTCTGGTCTCGGGACAAACCGCGATCGTCATTTCCCCGCTGATCGCCTTGATGCAGGACCAAGCCGCACAGTTGAGCCAGATCGGCATTCCCGCGGCGGTTTTGAACAGCTCCGTTTCGTGGTCTGAGCAATCCAACGTCATCTCGCAGGCGGCCAAAGGCGCTTACCGATTGTTGTATCTCTCGCCCGAACGTCTGGCCAAAGCGGAGACCGTGGCATGGCTCTCGCGCGTCCCCATCGGCTATTTCGCCATCGACGAGGCGCACTGCATTTCCGAATGGGGGCACGAATTTCGTCCCGAATACCGGCAACTGAGCAGCCTGCGCACGAACTTCCCTGACAAACCGATCGCCGCGTTCACCGCCAGCGCGACGCGCCGCGTGCGGCACGACATTCTCGCGCAGCTCCAACTTCGCGATCCTCACAAGTACATCCAAAGTTTCGATCGCTCGAATCTGCGCTATCTGGTGCGGCAATGCGAAAACGACCGCGCGCAACGCCATCTCTTACTCGCAGCGCTCCGGGCTCACAGCGGAGACAACGTCATCGTCTACGCGCCTACTATCGCGCGCGTCGAGGAAACCGTGGATTTTCTGGCCGAGAAAGGCATCGCGGCCGTCCCCTATCACGCCAAGATGGACCCTCGCACGCGCCAGCGCAACCAGGAACGCTGGATGTCGGACGAAGTGCGCGTCCTGGTGGGTACCATCGCCTTTGGCCTGGGGATCAACAAAGCCGCTGTTCGCGCGGTGCTGCATCTCTCGCTGCCAAAATCGCTCGAGCAGTATTATCAGGAAGCTGGGCGCGCCGGACGCGACGGCCTTCCCTCCGACTGCGCCATGCTCTGGCAGAAGAAGGACGCGGGTTTGCTCGCCCACTTCATCGAGCAAGTCGCCGACCGCGACGAGCAGGAGCGCGCCTGGCAGCGCTACCACGTCATCCGTCGCTTCGCCGATTCCTCGGCCTGCCGGCATCGGCAGATTTGCGTGCACTTTGGTGAAACCCCCAAGTGGGAGAGCTGCCAGATGTGCGACGTTTGCGGCGCGGCGCCCGAGTGGCTGCAAGACCAGGCCGAAGCCGCAACGCTCCCGGTCGAGCGCCGTCCAAGACCAAAGCGAGGTGAGGCGGCAGCCAAGCAGCCGGACCAAACACTCGATCCGGACCTGCTCGAATATTTGCGGGAGTGGCGCCGCAACATATCGTTGCGCGATAACGTACCCGCGTTCCTGGTTCTGCACGACAGCACACTGGAAGATTTGTGCCGCAAACAGCCCCGCACTCGCGAAGAACTGCTGCGCGTTTCAGGCATCGGCGAAAAGAAGGCCGATTCGCTGGGCGATGCGATCCTAGAAGCTCTGGCGGCCTTCCGCAATGGCGCACGCGCCGCGCTCCGGGAGCAAGCCAAGGTCTCACCCGCCGATGAGACCATCCGTCTCCTGGCCGAGGGCCGGTCTTTCGAAGAGATCGCGCAAGTCCGCGAGCGCCGTGTTGCTACGGTCATCGACTTGGTGGCCGAGCTGGTCGAGCGGGGCCGCGTGGATTTCGACCAGCGTTGGGTGGCTGCGGATCGGCGCACTCAAATCGAAGCGGCCATCGAGCGGCTGGGAACCGCGCGCATGAAAACAGTTAAGGACGCCCTCCCGCCGGAGATAACTTACGGCGAGATTCGCCTGATTGCTGCCGTTCATCGCCGCGCCAGTGCCGGGCCGGCTTGATATAATACGTTATCGTATATTACGATAATGAATCAACAATGACCGATGAGGAATTCGTGGATGCCTTCGAAACCTGCCGCCTGCCGAACGAACGGTTCCACCATCGCGACCATCTGCGCCTGGCCTGGATTTATCTGCGGCGCTATGGCGCCCGGGACGCGCCCGCCCGCATTGCGGAATCGATCCGGCGCTATGCCGCCCATCACGGCAAGCCCGAGAAATATCACGAAACCTTGACCGTAGCCTGGCTGCGCCTGGTCGCGAACTCCGCGGCCCGATCCGCCGCGCTCGGCTTCGAGGACCTGCTCGCCGCATCGCCGGAATTGTTGGACAAGAACACATTGCACCGCTACTACTCGCCGGAACTGCTGGCCTTGGAATCCGCGCGCACCCAGTTCGTTCCACCGGATCGTCAGACGCTGCCCAGCCTGGCCCAGTCTGGCTAATGTAAGCTATGGCTGGTGCCAAGCCAGCACATTCCTGATTCGCTGCGCGCCCTATTGGCCCACCTGATCGATTACGCCGGCCTGTTCCCGCCCGCGGCTTTGAGCTGGCCGCAAGTGGCCGACAACTACACCCGTTACCTGGCCTGCCCGGAAGCTTGGATCCTCAATCGTCTGGTGCTTCCCGCCAAACTCAAAGACGTGCAACTAGAAACCAATTGGCGCGTCACACTGCTGGTGAATGACGAACCGGGGCCGCTCGCGCCGCAGATCGAAACTCTGGAAACCAAGGCCGCGCGCAAGCTCTCGCTGCCGACCTACTGCGAAGCGCCGCTCGATCAAATCACCGACGCGTTTGCCAAAATCCGAACCGGCGGATTGACGCCGGACGCCATCCCGCGCTCTGAAGAGATCGCCGAATTTCTCCACGGTGCCGCCTCTCGCCGCGTGCCATTCAAGGCCACAGCCGGTCTGCATCATCCCATCCGCTCCCACCGCGCGCTGACCTACGCGGCCGATAGCCCGCGAGCCGTCATGCATGGTTTTGTCAACGTCTTCGCGGCGGCTCTGTTTGCCAAGCTCCGCGCCGAGCGACGGATCCTAGTGGACATCCTCAACGAAACCGACCCGTCCGCGTTCCGTTTTCTCGACGGTGAAATGCTCTGTCGCGGCCTAGGTATCGGCACCGCCCAAATCGCCGAAGCACGCCACAACTTCGCCCACAGCTTCGGATCCTGCTCGTTTGAAGAACCCATCGCCGACCTCAAGGAATTGGGCTGGCTGCCATGATCGACACCACGCACGATCCGGGCCTAGCAAGCTGGGTGGAGTCGGCCAACCTTCCCGACGCCGATTTCCCGATCCAGAATCTTCCTTACGCTACGTTCCGGCGGCGAGGTGAAGAGCAAATCCGGATCGGCATCGCCATCGGCGAAATGCTGTTGGATGCCGGCCAGGCGCTGGGACTCCCGCCCATCAGCGCCATCTTCTCCATGACGCCTCAACACCGCACCGCCATGCGCCGCTACGCCAGCGACTTTCTTTCGAAATACACGCCGGGCGCCGAGCGCTCGCTCATCCCCATCGCCGATACCGAACTGCTTCTCCCCTGCCCGATCACGGATTACACCGATTTCTACGCATCGCTCGATCACGCCACCAACGTCGGCCGCCTCTTTCGACCCTCGAATCCGCTGCTTCCCAACTACAAATGGCTCCCGGTCGCCTATCATGGCCGCGCGTCGTCGGTGGTGGTGAGTGGCACACCGATCCGCCGTCCCTGGGGGCAAATCGTGTCCGCTCCCGAAGGGCCGCCAGTCTATTCGCCCTGCCGCTTGCTGGATTACGAGGTGGAGCTAGGCGCGTTTTTGGGGCCAGGAAACCGTATGGGCGACCCGATCCCAATCGCCCAAGCCGAGCATCACCTGGTTGGCGTGTGTCTGCTCAACGATTGGTCCGCGCGCGATATCCAAACTTGGGAGGGCCAACCGCTCGGCCCATTCCTGGCCAAGAATTTCGCGACGTCGATCTCGCCTTGGGTGGTCACACTCGACGCTCTGGAGCCGTTCCGTTGCGCCGGACCGCCGCGCGCGGAAGGCGATCCACGCCCGCTGGCTCATCTCGCTCCGCCCGCCGATGGCGCATTTCGCATCACTCTGGAAGCCTGGCTACGAACCGCCCGGACGCCGGAGCCATTTCGCATTAGCCATTCCGATTTTTCCTCCATGTACTGGACGCTTTCACAGATGATCGCGCACCATAGCTCGAATGGCTGCCCGTTGCGGGCCGGCGACCTGATCGGCAGCGGCACCGTCTCGGGCCCGGAAAAAGACAATCGAGGTTGCTTATTGGAAATTACCTCGCGCGGCGCCGACCCCATCGCGCTGCCTTCCGGCGAAACGCGATCCTTCCTCGAGGATGGCGATGAAGTGATCCTGCGCGCCTTCTGCCGGGCGCCCGGATTCCGGCGCATCGGTCTCGGGGAGTGCCGCGGTGTGGTGCTGCCGGCCCACGCTCCGGTGTCGAAACTCTGAAGCCTGGCGCCAAATTCTCGTCACTTCGTAGCCCGCGAACAAACGTCTGGCCTTGCTGTTGAACGCCTCTGCCTTGTCGCCTCAGTCATTTGCATGTTGGTCTCTGAACTGCAATTACGCCTGCGGGAGATTATTATTGGCCACTCCGCACGTTGCTCTCGCAAGCCCGGCGAAACCGGCGAACCCGGCGAAACCGGCTAACCCGGCGAACGCGGCGAACGCGGCGAAACCGAAATCGTCGCGCGCGCAAACTCGGCCTCGTCTGGACGGGTTATTTCTGGCCGGTATCACCATCGCTTTCGCGGCCACGCTGATCGGTATCGCCTCTACGGGCGTTTCGCTGACGTATTTCTTCCAGCCCACCGGAGCAATCATCGTGTTGGGCGGGACGCTCGGCGTGATTCTCATCACGACGCCGGCCAACTCGCTGATGCACTCCGCCCGCAGAGTCAAAGATTTGTTCGCCGTAACGGATGTAGACCCACAGGCTCTGATCGAACAGGTCGTGGAATGCGCACGTGCCCGGCGGCGCGGATTGGTGGCGCTCGAGCCGCTCATACCGCGCATTCAGAACGAGTTCCTGCGGAAAGGCCTGCAGCTCACCGCAGACCTGACCGAACGCGAGGAGCTGAAGACCATCCTGGAGACGGATCTGCGCATGGCCGAACGCCAGGGTGAAGCCGACGCCAAGACCTTGGAAGTGGCCGGCGGCTTCGCTCCCACCATTGGAATCATCGGCACCGTGGTCGGGCTTATGGATGTGCTGCGGCACTTCTCCAATATGCAGGCCGTCGGAAATGGCATTGGCACTGCATTCGTCTCTACGATCTATGGTCTGATTCTCGCCAACCTGGTGTTGCTCCCCGCCGCCCATCGCATCCGGGCGCGCGTGGCTGCGAACTTCGAGACGCAGGAACTAATTCTCGAAGGGATTCTTGCCATTGTGGACACGGTTCATCCGTCCATCATTCGCATGCGGTTAAATGCATTCGTGCGCCCACCTGGTCCAAGCGCTAAGTCACATGCTGCGTAAACCCGCCTACTTCCAGGCCGACCGGGGAGGCCGCGAACGCTGGTTGATCAGCTACACCGATATTCTCACGCTGCTGTTGATCCTGTTCGCTGCCATGGCGGCACAGTCGGTCGGGCAACAGCAAGCCCGCGCGGTTGAGACCAAGCCCCCAGCCTCGGCTCCCAGGCTTCCTGCGCCGCCGGCTCCAACCACCGCAGCGCTCTCGGCTACAACCGTTACCGCACCGTCCACCCCGGTGCAAGCGGCTCCAACGGCGCCTCCGGCCAGCCCACCCGCTCCCACCGTCCCGCCAAGTCCATCGCACCAGGCCTTGGTGCGCGCTCAAGAGCGTCTGAAACAAACCGGGCTGGACCTGCATCTGGAGGCGCGCGGGCTGATCATCAGCCTGCCCCAGGCCATTCTTTTTGCATCCGGCGACGACCGCATCAACGCTTCCGCGTTGCCCATCATTTCCCAAATCGCCGATGTACTGCACGATCTCGACAACAAAGTCGAGTTGGCCGGACATGCCGACTCGGTCCCGATTCACAACCGGCGCTTTAAGAACAACTGGGAACTTTCCTCGGCCCGCGGGCTGAGCTTGCTGAACACGCTGACCAACCGGTACGGAATCGCGGAGTCTCGCCTGACCGTGTCGAGCCACGGTTCTTTCGATCCCAAAACTTCCAACGACACCGCAGATGGCCGCGCCGAGAATCGCCGGGTCGAAATCCTGATCCTGGATCAATCCGGGCAGTAAGACCGCGGCGAGTCCTCCGGCGGCCGTGCGATCCTGGACATGCCGGCATGAAAAATGGCTTGAATATTCTGCCCGATGCAGCTCTGGACTTCCTGTCGCTCGGCGCTCTGGTTCACCGCCTCGACCCCGGCATCGTCCCTTTCCGGAAAGCCACCGAGTGCGCCATTCACGTGAGTGGCGGTGAATTCAACGTGGCAGCCAACCTGGCGAACTGCTTTGGCCTCAAGACCGGCATCGCCAGCGCCATGGTCGACTACCCGATCGGCGATCTAATCGCGGAACGCGTGCACGCCATGGGCGTGCAACCGTTCTTTAAACGCTTCCAGCACGACGGTGTCACCGGACCGAACATGGCCACCGTCTACAGCGATCGAGGCTTTGGCGTCCGGCCGCCGGTGGTGTTTTACAACCGTGCCAACGAAGCCGCCGCGCATCTCAAACCAGGAGACCTCGACTGGCAGGCCATCTTCTCTCGAGGAGTGCGCTGGTTCCACAGCGGAGGTATCTTCGCCGCGCTCTCTCCGACTACAGCCGAACTCATCCTGGAAGCCACGCGCGCCGCCACGGCCGCGGGAGCAGTGGTGTCGTTCGACCTCAATTTCCGCGAAAAGTTGTGGAATATTTCCGGCGCCTCTGGCGACAAGGCCGCGTCCGTCCTGGAGCGGATTGTCGAAAACGTCGATGTGCTGGTCGGGCTAGACGAACATTTCGAAAAGAGCCTCGGATTTAGTGTCCCGCCGGCAGAGCCCGCTTCGCCGGTGGACCCCGGTACATTCTTCAGCGCCATTCCGCGCTTGGTCCAACGATTTCCGCGCCTCAAAGTGATTGCCACCACGCTGCGCGAGGTTCATTCAGCCAACCGCCACACCTGGAGCGCGGTGGCGTGGATCGACGGCCAGGCGCATGTCGCACCCGTCCGCGAAATCGACGTCTACGATCGCGTTGGCGGCGGAGACGGCTTCGCCGCCGGTCTGTTCTACGGCTTGCTGGCGGGCGAGCCCCCCGAAGAAGCGCTAAAGCTGGGCTGGGCGCACGGCGCGCTGCTCGCTACGTTTCCCGGCGACACCACCATGGCGACGCTGGATCAAGTGCGCGCGCTCGCTCAAGGCGGCTCGGCCAGCATCCAGCGCTAATAAAACTTGTTATCCCGTACGCATGGCACGATGTATCCTGGTACGTGCAGCTGCAAAGCGCGCTTTTCTTCGAAACGCCGCACGAGATTTTCGCGCGCGTTTTCTCGGAATGGAAGCCTCGCACGCCCGCGCCGGCGGTCCGGCTTAAATTTTGCAAGTTCGCCAACGCCAACAGCTTTATCCGATGGGATGAGGCGGGGATCGAGATCCGCATTACGGATGTTTTGGAAGGCGCTCCGGCGCCCATTCTGGAAGCGCTGGCGAACATTCTGATTTCGAAGCTGGTGCGCCGGCCGGTTCCCAAAATCCACGCGGAGCGATACCGCCGTTATCTCAACCGCAAGGAGATGCGCCGCAGCCTGCAACTGGTTAAACAAGTGCGCGGGCGCAAGTTCGTCTCGGGCCCGCAAGGCGCTTGCTATAACCTGGAACAGATCTTTGAAGAGTTGAACGTCCGCTATTTCCACGGTCTCATGGCGCGCCCGCTGCTGGGCTGGAGCCGCAAGCCCTCGCGCGTCATGCTGGGCCATTACGATCCTTCGCACAACGCTATCATCCTTAGCAAAATCCTGGATCGCGCCGCGACTCCCCGCCTGGCCGTTGAATACGTTTTATTCCACGAGATGCTTCACCTGCGCTTCCCCGTAGAACACCGCGGCGCGCGCCGGTGCGTCCACACGCGCGACTTTAAGTCGGCGGAAAAGCAATTTGCTTCCTTACGGCAAGCCAAGGAAGCGCTGAAGCGACTGTGCTCTGGCTCCGATAATCCGGATTAAAGGGCGTCGACGGCGGCAGGAAGCGCACCCAACGCGATCTGATTCCGCATCCGCTCCAAGCCGTGCAGCAGTTTAGGCACATCGAGCGCAGTCCAACCCAGCGGATAAAGCGCAACCTTGCAGCGCACCAGGCAAACGGCAAAGTAGAAGCGGACCTGCTGCCGGAACAGTTCTCGGGCGAACTCCGGCCGATCCTGCTCGGAATGTACCAGCATCAATCTCGCCAAGAAATGCAATTGATTGAAGTCTCGAATCAGCAGGCCGAGGTACTGGCCGAATATTTTGCGCCGATCGGCCAATAAGCGCTTCCCTATTTCCGGCCGGTAACCCGGTTGAGCCGCCAGGAACCGGAAATCGCTGGCATCCAGCAGCCGCTCCATGGGAGCGTAGCTTTCCAGAGAAAACTCCTCCAGCCAAGACGGGTTAGCTCGGCCGGCGTTTAAACGCGAGGCCAGCCTGAAAAAAAGGCCGATGAACGTCACTACCAGTAGGATGGCAACTGCGACTAGCATTGCGACCACTCGCACCTCCAGTTACGGAGTCAGAATAAGGGATTCCAGGATAAAAAGCAAACCCTTTTGCTATTGCCTTCTCACTTTATTGTAAGGACGCTTTCTTTTCCTTATTTCTTAACCGTACGCAATAGACTCTCATTTATGGCCTTGAGTCTGGAAACGATGCTTTCTTCGTCTTGGATGTTCCAGCGATGTCCCACTATCACGGTTTTAACTTCGCCGGCACGGCTGAGCGCGAAGAGCCAAAATAGCAGGCAGGCGGCCGAAATGGCCAACAATACGACATCGATCTGGCGCCACAAATAATATCTGAGATTGGCGGCGAACAGCGCGATCGTCTTCACCAGCAGGTAGACGGCAAAGCCGGCCGAGTAAACCACGGCATTTCGATTCAGCGGCACCGGGTAATAGGCCAAAAAAACCATGGACAAAAGGACGAAGACCAAAAGACTCGAAATAATAGCGCGTTCACACACCAAAAAATACTGTGGGAAGGTTGCCGGTGTCTTTTCCAAGCCAACCAATAGCAAGGACGCTATTATGGCGCAGAGGATAACCGCTCTTATGTAGCGCCGCGCTGCACTCGCGATTCCCGCCAGCTCGCGCAAAATGATGGCGTAGGTTTCAAGGACCACCAAAGCGTAAAACGCGACCAGCAGAGCTTCGCTTGCCATCCAGATGTAAAGGTAAGAGGCACTGCGAATTGGGAAAAACGGAAGGACGGCCAACTGAGACAACACCAAAAGCAGATAGACAAAGAAATAACTATAAATCCTATATAACCGCGTCCACCAAATCCGTAAACACAAGGCGGCCAGCGTCACCGCCTGAAGTACGACCAGAAGCTGCTCGATGGGGAGCTCATTCATGAATGGAGGCCAGGTGCGGCCTTCCACAGTGTATCAATGGCTCCCCCCGGCGAAAAGTCAGAGGTCAGCGTAGGTCGGCTCTGCAAGAGCCGTCGGGGATGCAGGGCGGGATTGGCATCTCGGCCGAAACCACGCTGGCGAGGGCCATTGCGGCGGCCAATATCAATACGGCTTTTTTCAACATGAGTCGGAAATCTCCTTTGTTTTTTGGCTGTGAGCCGGGGCTCGCAGTCAGAGTAAAGGCAGACCTGGCCGAGTTGAAAAAAGCAGGAAAGTATTTCGGAAAGCAGAACGTTTAAGTGCCTGACAGGGGTTCCATTGCCAGAGATGTTAGGGTATGATTCTAAAGGGCCAGATGAAGCGTCCGGAAGATCAAGCTACCTTGGACCGTGGCGCGGTCTCAAATCTTTGGCGTAATACCCTCTCGCGGATACCTTCCGTGTTCGGCCGCCTAGTGTACGTCTCCTCACTGCGCAATCCCAACAACGGACGCTACGAACACCATGGCTTGGCGCTGGTTTTTGGCGAAGACGATGCCAATAAAGCCCTTAAAAAGAGCCACCTCCAGCTTTTCGCGGAGTGGCTTACCTTCAATCTGGAGCAACAGAAAACAGACCTGGACCTGTATCTGTCGGGATTGCCGGATAACCGGGAAATCGTGCTGGAGAACTGGGTGAAATTGGCGCCCTATCGCAACTTGATCCCCAGCTCGGTCCGCGGCATCGAAAGAAAGCTTTATGTCACCGACTTAAAGGCCCTGCTGGTGGTGCTTAGGAGCGGGGGCGCCGGCGCCGGCCCTGATCCAGACGCATAGCAACCCCGGTGACCTGACCAACGATGTCGATTTCGTCCGGATAGACGTACACCTGCGGGCTGCATTCCGAGGCCGGATGCGGCTGCAGGATCAGCCGATCGTCGTTGAGATTGCACCAGGCGCAGGCGTATCCCTGGCGATGTTCGAAGAAGTAAATTGGACGCTCAAACTCACTGTTCCAGCCGGAGTTAGCGATCCGCCTCTGGGTTTCGTCGATCATTACGAAGGTGCCGGGCTGCAGCAGCGGATACATGAAGAAATCTTCGGTCCCGATAAAGGCATAGCGGTGCTCCTTGAGCCGGAGCGTTTCCAGGAACAGCAGCGGAAGCTTGCCCCAGCGCTGAATCATCCGGCTGATGTAAGTGGTCCGGCGCAGGTCGATTCCGGGATCCAGGGACAGCGGAAGCAGCACCTCACCATGCGTGCCGGGACGAAAACCGATGGGGTGTGTCTGGGGAACTTGGGCTAAGCTGGAGTCTGCCGGCAGGGCCGCCAGCGATACTCCGTACCATTCGAGAACTTCTTGAAAATCAAGCCGGTAGATCGCACAAAGAGAATACAGCCGAAACAAAGAAGGAACTAAACCGCGGTTCTCAATCTCCGAGATTCGGTTGATTAAAATGGCAAATTCATCATTATGGTACTTGTCAGCAATTTTCTGACTGGCCTCTTCGACGTCGCGAACGCGCAAATTCAGGCGCTCCCTGGCCCTCCGGAGCCTCTGTCCAGGGTCGTCCATGTTAATATTCTTTCCCCGTCACTACCGGCGGGCCAGCCCCAAGCGATCGTCGTCGCATGGCTGCGTAAAACGTAACTGTTGACAAAGCACGAATTATACGATCATGATCTGCAAAGAGCAATGCCGAAATCTCAGTTGTGTTCGGTTTTCCGAACAAGGGATAAAGCGAGAAGGGTTTTTCGGGTCAAATGGACTGTCCGTGGATTCGGGTCTCTCCCAGAAGATGGTGAATCGACGCTAACTTCACTGTAACATGACAGATAGTGCGATCTAACCCGCTATCTCGAACGAACACTATGCATAAACAAACCGTCGGCATTCAAGGAGAATTGGGTGCGTTCAGCCAGGAGGCCGCGCGGCAACTTTTGGGCAGCCGCGCCAAGGTGATTCCTTATCAAAGGTTTGAACAGGTCTTTCAGGCGCTGGTCGACCGCAAGATCGCCTCCGCGGTCATCCCCATCGAGAACACCCTGGCCGGATCGGTGCATGAGAACTACGACCACCTGCTGAACTTCGACGTCCGCATCGCCGCCGAAACCAGTGTCCGCATTGTCCACAACCTGATTGCGCCGCCCGGCGTCCGCTTCCAGGACATCCGCAAAGTTTATTCTCATCCGGTGGCGCTGAATCAATGCCTGCGGTTCTTCGCTAACCACCCGAAGATGGAACGCACCCCGTTCTATGACACCGCGGGCGCCGTCAAGATGATCATGTCGGAACCGAGTACGGATTCGGCCGCAATCGCCTCGAGCGTGGCCGCGACGATATACGGAGCCCGGATATTACGGCGCTCGATCGAGGACGACCGCCGCAATTTTACAAGATTCTTCCTGCTGTATCGCGGCCAGAGCGCGCCAGCGCCCAGCCGCAAAGCACGCCAGTCAAAAACGTCGCTTGTCTTTACGACCCGGAACATCCCCGGAGCACTGTTCCGCGCCCTGAGCGCCTTAGCTCTGCGCGATATTAGCCTGACCAAGATCGAATCCAGGCCTTTGCATGGCAAACCCTGGGAGTACCTGTTCTACGTGGACTTGCTGGGACGGGAGGACGAACCTCGCGTGCAAAACGCCCTGCGGCATCTCGCGGAGCTGGCGCAATTTTTGCGGGTACTGGGGAGCTATCCGAAGGGCGCCTAAACTAGCGCGACTGGGCCGCGGCCCGTTTCTTGGCTGGCTGCCGGGTGGAACGCTACGGTGCTCGGACAGGGCGGCGCCCAGCAGCTCGCCAACACGATCATGCGTACCGCCATCGGCACGCTGCGATCCACGGCTGGTTTGAAAATCAACGTTTAGGAGCGAACTATGCTGGAAGATACCATCACGCTACCGCATGTCGCATCAGTCGCGGCTGTGGAGCCGATCTCGCATAACCAGGTGGCGCAGAATTACCGCCAGCTCCAGTCCTGTAAGCTGCTGGCGGCCGGTCCAATCGCCATTCAGAACTGGCTGGGGTGTCGCTGTTGGTTGCTTTGCCCCGCCCGGACTCCGGTCCGAAATCCACCCGGCATTGCGCTTCACGCCCCATTATTTTCCCGCCTCGCCGAACTTGGCATGCAAGGCCTGCATGGCAGCATCGATCGTGGCAGTATAGCCGAATACAAAACGCGACATGAATCGATAGAAGGGGTTGTAGATTTCGCCATTCTCGGTGATCTGGAGCACCGCACCACCGGGCTCCAAACTAATCTCGTGGACCCACAATCCGCCATACGGAAGATTGGGATCGGCGATTAGCGTAATCAGCCGGAACGGCGGAGTCTCTTCGATGGCTTCATAGGTGACTGCATTGCCATGCGCATCGATCTCTTTCCACATCCGATGGCCGTCGCGCGGCGGAAGATTCTCAAAGCTCTTGACGCTCGGCCGCCAGGTTGGGGGGCCGGTGAGAACATCCCAGACAGCTTGCGGCGGCTGGTGAAAGTGCGCCCAGCGGGTTGCACTATGATTTTGCGGCAAGAGCACGCCGATGCCGGCGACGACACCCAAAATGGCCGCTACTGTTAACAGCCCAATCCAAAGCCATTTCACGCCAAATTCCCCCTCCAGGCGCGCGCCGATCGTCGACAGCCGCGCCCGGAAATCAGTTTACCTCGGGTCGGTGCCCACCAGGCTTCCACGACTGCCAGCTTTATGCCCAGGCTTCGCGACTGATACTCTGTTGATAGCGTGCTTCGCAGCCTGCTGCTGTTCCTTTCACGCCAGCCCTGGCTACGGCATTGGACGGAAACCTCACCGGCGGCCGACCGGCTCACTTCGCGCTTCATCGCGGGCCACACCCTGGAGCGGGAAATCGCCGTTTGCCAGCGCCTGAATCGCGACGGATACTTAGCCAGTCTCGACCATCTGGGCGAGAGCGTAACTTCGCTTCAGGAAGCCCAAAGCTCGCGCGACGCCTACCTCAGCGCGCTGGACCGCATTGCCGACCTGGGTCTTCAGGCCACGGTCTCCGTCAAACTGACGCAACTGGGCCTCGACTTTTCCCCGGCCGAATGCGAGAACAATGTCGATCGCTTGGTGAGCCGCGCGGCTGAAATTGGGACCGCGGTCGAAATCGACATGGAATCCAGCGCCTACGTCGACCGCACTCTGGCTGTAGTGGAACGCCTGCACACGCGTTACGGTCACGTGCGCGCCGTGATTCAAGCCTATCTGTACCGCAGCCAAAAAGATGTCGAGAACCTATGCCGGCTGCGGATCCCCGTGCGTCTCTGCAAGGGCGCTTATAAAGAGCCCTCCGATGTTGCATTTCCACGCAAGCCCGACGTGGATCGCAACTACGTGCTACTGATGCAGACTCTTCTCCGCGACGGCGTGAATCCGGCCATCGCATCGCACGACCAGCGGATCGTCGATCGCGCCATGCAGCTGGTGAAGGAACAAAACCTCGGCGCGGATCGTTTTGAATTTCAGATGCTATATGGCATCCGGCGGGACTTGCAGCGCCGTTTGACCGGCGCGGGATACCGACTGCGATTGTATGTGCCCTATGGCGACGCTTGGTACCCCTATTTCATGCGTCGGTTGGCCGAACGCCCTGCCAATGTGCTGTTTCTGGTGCGGAATTTGATGAAAAGTTGACCGCGAAGCGCTAGGATGGAGTAGAGCAGGAACCCGGAGCCTAATAAAGGAGTCCAATGGTTGTGCGATATTGGGGTTTCTTGATCGCCAAGCTCGCGCTCGCCTGTTTGCCGATGTGGGTGGTGTGGCGCGCGATCCGCTGGAGTTTCCCGCAAGAATCCGAGCAGAGCCTGTTCGCTCACGACCTCGGCTACACCTCCATCATGATGCTGCTCTTCTTGGTCGGCGCGGGATTGTTTTACCTGATCGTCTGGGACCAGCGCTATCGCTGCCGCACCTGTCTGCGACGCTTGCGCATGCCGGTGTCAGCCGGTTCCTGGCCGAATATGCTTCTCTTTGGCCAGCCGCGTACCGAATACATCTGCCTTTATGGCCACGGAACTCTAAAAGTTCCAGAGGTGCAGATTAACGGTCCCAACAGCCCGGATTGGGAACCTCACGACGAAGACATCTGGAAGGAACTGGAGTCGCTCGAGGAAAGTAAGAAGTGAGCCTTACGCGGCTCCTGCGGGTGGCCGCGGGTATCCTGGTGCTGGTTGGTCTGGCAGGGATCGGGTTGGTTCTAGTTCCTCCCTACGCAGCGAACTTTAAGCTGCAGCGCTACCTCAACGACTTAATTGACGATCCAACCACAGCTAGCCAAGCTCCCGATGCAGTCCGCGCCAAAGTGCTGACCAGGGCGTCCTCACTGGGACTACCGTTAGCGCCGCAAGACGTCCAAGTGACACCCGCTGACAACGCGCTGCGAATCGACGCGCTCTACGTGGTGCACGTCGATATCGCCGGGTACAGCGTGGATTTGCACTTCCGGCCGACTGCCGGTGGCAGCTAGCGGGCCGCCCCAAGCTGCGATAACGCGCTAAAGATTCGCCAACCGCGCGTCCGTGTCGACAAGCACATCTTCTTCCACAACCGGCGAAAGAGAAACCACCGTGATGCGCTGTCCTTCACGTAGCCGTTGCAGTAAAAGCTGGCGGCCGTTGCTGAAGCGAATGGCATCGCGATAGGTGTTCACCTCGGCGCTGATTTGCGTGAAGGTCACGTGCTCGGTTTCCTCCACGCCCAGCTCACGCTGCAGCGTCTTGGGAATATCTCGCAGAATCAACCTGGATCCGGGCGGAATGCAGACCGCGCAAACCCGCTTTTCTACTTCCCACAGGGGGCGCTGGAACCAGCTTTTGATTCGAGCCCAGCGAGTGGGTTCGCCACAGTTGGTGGCGCTCCGGGGCACAGGCAAATCGGAGGGAGACGCTAAGCCCAGCGACGCTCCTCCAAATCTGTGCACTATCAATTCTTCGCCATCGGCGCCGAGCCGATTCGGAAAGAGATGCAACGAATAGTCACACATGGTTCTTTTCTCCGTGGATTGGACGCCTGCGAACGATCTTCGGAAGCCCAAGTAACGGTGACAACCGCCGCTCTCGGAATGCCACGCGGGAGGTAGACTCTAAGTATGGAAAAGGCCACGTTTGGAGCCGGATGTTTTTGGGGTGTGGAAGCTGCCTTCCGCCAAATAAAAGGTGTTGCCTCCACGGCCGTCGGCTACATGGGAGGAACGCTCGAGCAGCCCACCTATCAAGACGTCTGCATGGACCACACCGGCCACGCGGAAGTGGTGCAGGTGGAATTCGATCCCGCGCAGTTTTCCTATCAGGAGTTGCTACGCGTGTTCTGGGAAAATCACGATCCGACCACGCCGAACCGTCAGGGTCCGGACGTGGGAACGCAATATCGCTCCGTGATCTTCTTTCACACGCCCGAGCAGGAAGCTGCTGCCAAGGCGTCCAAGAACGAGCTCGAAAAATCCGGCGTTCACCGGCGGCCCATTGTGACGGCCATTGAACCGGCCGCGGAATTTTGGCGGGCTGAAGAATACCACCAACAATATCTGGAGAAGCGCGGCCTGGCTACTTGTCATTTGTAACCGGCCCAGACACGGCCGCATACGAGCCGTCACTGGCCGAAGAACGCCAGCCTGCCCCGATTCCTTCTCAGATACGAATTCTCTGCCTTCTGCACAGCCTGATCGTGACCGATGCTTTGAGCGAGCGCGCTTGCCTCGGCGGATAGATTTTGAGCGTTTTGTTTGTAGCGAGGCGACCAGAAATCCCCTTGGTGGGCGTTGACAAAATTGATCGCATCGTCGGTGTTGTCCGCCAGAAACTGCACCAGCGGAGTTGCTTGATGGACGGCCTGCTGCTCCCAAGGAGCGGTTGCGCCTGCGTTAATCTCCAGCCGGCACAGCCGCCTGCCCATGTCGTCCACCTCGGCCTTAATCCGCCGCAGCTCATGCGCGTGAGCCTCCCAATCGGCTTCCTGGGAGTTGGTAAAGTCTTCAATCACCCTTGCGTGGTAGTGGACTCGCTGAGCATCCTCGCGGATGTCTTTCAGTAAGCCAGAGGCCGAGCCAGAGAAATTTTCCGAATTGGTCGCCCGCGCGGTCGTTTCCGGCTGGCATGCCTGCACTCCCAGCAAAACAGCCGGCGTAAAGATAAGCGTGCCGATCAAAGCGCCCGTGTTCAGCCATCGCATTGTGTTCATCTTTCGCACTCCTTTCGTGCGAAGCGCCGCAGTCCTCCCCTCCCTGCTCTTTAGGATGCGGCAGCAGAAGCGCAGGCTGCCGATCGCGAGCGATGTCACGCGAGAGTTACCTGACTGGCTAGAGTTTGCGGCGGCCGGTGCGGTCAGCGCTTCTTCAGCCGGTAATCCTCGACATCCGGCATCTTGATCAGCTTGCACATCTCGAACAAGCGCGAGCGCGCGCGCATGCCGATGCGCTCCTCCAAAAAATACTTGCTGTGCAGATCCTCCTGCAAGCCGGAGCCGCGTTGGTCGCCCGCTTCCGGGTCGCGCAGATTGGTGGTGACGATGGTGGCGCGCTTGTTGTTACAGCGCTGGGTGATGATGGACGTCACCGTGTCTTCTACCCAATCGGTCACGCGATGCGCGCCCAGGTCGTCGAGCGCCACGATGTCCGACTCCAGCGCCGAGCGATAGGCGTCCCGGTCCATGGTGCCCGAAGCTTGATCGTAGCCGCTGCGGATGTGATTCAGCAGCGCCTGGAAGTCGTAAAATACGCCTTCGAATCCGCGCCCGATCAACCCGCGCAGCGCCGCCACGGCCAGATGCGTCTTGCCGGTGCCGGGCGGTCCGATGAAGAGCAACCCCGGCTTGGGCACGTTGGGATATTCGCGCATATACGCACGCACGGTCAGAACCACGCTCGCTAGCTGCGTACGCGAGATGGGATTGCTGGAAGGAAGAATGAAGTTATCGACCGACGCGTTCCGGTACAGCGGCGGAATATTGGCGCGTGTTTCCAGGCGCTGCTCGCGGCCGGCGCTCGCACACTCGCATTGTTCGGCGGCCGAAATTCCCTCGCGCTCGATGATCTTCCAGCCCGATCCGCCGCAAATCGCGCACGTTTCAACTGCGTTCATGGGAGCGATTCTACCAGCCGACCGGCTTACCCCGATTTTGCTCGTCCAGCCACTTCTTCAGCGGCGCGAAATAATCCAAAATCGCGGTGGCATCCATTTGTTTTTGACCCGTGAGCGCTTCCAGTGCCTCCGGCCACGGCCGGCTCTGGCCCATCGCGAGCATGCTGTTCAGACGCTGCGCCGGCCGCTTTGTTGTCGTAGATGGAACAGCGGTTCAGCGGGCCCGTGCAGCCGGCGATTTTGGCCAGCGCGCGATGAAACTGGAATTGCAGAATGTCGGCAAGGAAATACCGCGCATAAGGATAATTCGCGGCGACGTGATATTTGGCGCCCGGATCGAAATCGTTTTCACTGCGCGCCATGGGCGGCGCGATGCCCTGATACTTCAGCCGCAGATCCCACCAGGCCTGATTGTATTTTTCGGGCGGAACCTGCTCCCGAAAAAACTTGCCAGCGCCATTTATCGATCATCAAGCCGAACGGCAGGAAGGCAACTCTTTCGAGCGCCGTCTTCAGCAGGATGCCGATGTCCTTGGAACTGTCCGGCACCGTGGCGAGCAGCCCGATCTTCTTCAGATACTCCGGCGTCACCGACAGCGCGATGGTGTCGCCGATGGCTTCGTGGAAACCGTCGTTAGCGCTATCGCGGAACAGGAACGGCTGCTTGTCATAAGCGCGCTGGTAGAAATTGTGGCCGAGCTCGTGATGGATCGTGGTGAAATCCTCGGCGTTGATCTCGATGCACATCTTGATGCGCAAATCGTCCACCGCGTCCACGTCCCAGGCGCTGGCGTGACACACCACATCGCGGTCGCGCGGCTTGACGAACATCGATCGCTCCCAAAACGTTTTCGGCAGCGGCGCAAATCCCAGCGAGGTGAAAAAGTGCTCGCCGTAGCGCACCATATCCAGCGGCTGCGTGTTCCTGGACTTCAGAATGGCCGTCAGATCGTAACCGGGATCGGCGTTTTTGGGCGCAACCAGAGGATAAATGTTCTCCCACTCCTGCGCCCACATGTTGCCGAGCAATTGCGCCGGAATGGGGCCATTGGCCGGAACGATGTCGCCGTATTTTTCGCGCAGCTTCGTCCGCACGTAAGCATGCAGCGCAACGTACAGCGGACGCACCTGGTCCCATAGGCGGTCCATTTCGGCGGTGAAGGCGTCCGGCGCGATGTCGTATTTAGAGCGCCACATCGCGCCCATGTCCGCGAAGCCGAGCTCCCGCGCGCCTTTGTTTCCCAGCGCGACATAACGCTCAAACATCGGCCGCATGGGAGGAGAAATGGTGTGCCACCCGCGCCAGGCGTCCGTAGCGTCTTGGGATCGGTGCTGGTGCGCAGGATATCGCTGAGCTGATCGAGGTCCAGGCACTTATTCGGTTGCGCGCAATACTTGCCGCTACCGTACATGCCTTCCATCCGCGCGGCGATATTGGTCAATTCCAGCGCTTCTTTAGGATCGGACGGCGCAGCCAGCGTCAACGACAAACGCAGCAGTTTGAATTCGCGAGCCAGGTCGTCAGGCATCTTGAGCCGGCTGAAGCGGGTGGATTGCTTGGCCAGGTCCATGGTGGCGGCGATCAGTTGTTCTTCCGCCTTTGCCGCCAGGCTTTCCGTATCCGAGGTGATGTAGGTATCTTTGACCCAGTCGGCGCGCTGTTCTTGAATGGTTAGGTCCAGGAGCCGGGCTTGTGCCCGGTCCATGAAAGCGCGCGCATCAGCTAGCGTAGGCGCCTTGGCGGTGTCCGCGCCGGCGCTCACACCCAGGCTGAGAGTGAGAATCGCGACGAAATTTCGAATCCGCATGGTGGCTTTGGAGCAGGCCGTGCCACCATTGTACTCTCGCGGAAAACTGAGGGAAGCGCCGGCCGATTAGTTAACCGGTTGCGGACCGGGCGCCGATTGTGTCCGGAATTCGTATTGATGAATCTCGATGGCCGCTTTGCCTTCGCCGCAGCGCACCACTCGGCCGCGAGCCACCAGTTTCAGGTTGACTTTGCTATTCAGTTGAGCCGGCCAACTAATGGAGATCTCCAGGCGCCGGCCCGGCAGCAGATACTGGTCCGTCGTAAACAGGACGCCATTGCTGCTCATGTTAATCGTTTTGCCGCTGCCGATTTCGTCGGCCGTTTTGCGGTTCAAAATCTTGAAGCGCACATCCCGCTCAATCGGGAACCGATCCGCGCCGCGGCGATCGTCTCTGTTTTTATCCGGTTTCACGCTTGCCCCCACCATAATCTGGTCCTCGCTTCTTTCTTTTGCACCACCAGATTGCGGCAGAGGCTTGAGTGCACCAATAGCAGAGAATTCCTAATTTGGCGTGGTACCGCGCCTTTCCTTGGATAGTACTTGGATGATGGTCGGCTTATTACTCGGGAGACTCGGGCTTATTTTTCTTGCGGTTACGGATTTGGCGCAAACGCTCCCCCAGGCGTTCCTCAAAGCCCCGGCCGGTTGGCTCGTAGAACACGCTGCCGCTCAGCGACTCGGGCAGGCACTCCATTTCGGTCAAGGCATCCTCGAAACTGTGGGCGTGCTGGTAGCCGGCCCATAGCCCCATTGCTTCATGGCGCCGGTGGGGGCGTTTCTCAGGTGGAACGGCACCGGCTCGGCGCGATGGCCTTCGACGGCTTCCATTACCGCGGTTCAGCGCCCGGTAGGAGGCATCCGATTTGGGCGCGAGCGCCAGGTAGATCGCCGCTTGCGCCAGCGCCAGGTCGCCTTCCGGAATCCCCAGGAAATGGACCGCCTGCATGGCGGCGATGGATGTTCAGCGCGCGCGGGTCGGCCAGGCCGATGTCTTCAATCGCCATGCGCACCAGCCGGCGCGCGATGTAGAGCCGGTCTTCGCCCGCTTCGAGCATCGGCCCAGCCAATAGAGCGTGGCGTCGGCGTCGGTAGACCGCACCGATTTATGCAGCGCTGAAATCAGGTTGAAGTGCTCCTCGCCGGCCTTGTCGTAAAGGAGCATTTTGCGCTGCAGCGAATCTTCGACGGCCTGCGCGGTCAGCTGGCCGTCTTCTGACGCGGCGGCCGCGACAGCTCCAGAATGTTGTAGGCGGTGCGGGCGTCGCCGTTGGCATAGATCGCGATCTGCTCGCAGCAGCTCCTCCGGCGCCTCCACCTTAACCGCCGGGCAGCGCGCGCCCGAGCAAGCTCATGATCTCATCCTCCGTGAGCGGCTGCAGCATGTAGACTTTGGCGCGCGAGAGCAGGGCCGAGATCACTTCGAAGGATGGATTCTCCGTGGTGGCGCCGATCAGGATGATGTCGCCACGCTCGACGTACGGCAGAAAGGCGTCCTGCTGGGCTTTGTTGAAGCGATGAATTTCGTCGATAAAGATCAAAGTCCGGCGCCCCACACGGCGGTTGCGCTCCGCATCCGCCATCACCGTCTTGATTTCCTTGATGCCGCTGAGCACCGCGCTGAACGGAATGAAATCGCAATGCGTCATGCGGGCGATGATGCGAGCCAGGGTGGTCTTGCCGACGCCCGGCGGTCCCCACAAAATGATGGAGCCGAGCTGGTCGCGCTCGATTTGCACTCGCAGCGGTTTGCCTTCGGCCAGGATGTGCTGCTGGCCCACGAAGTCGTCAAGCGACGTGGGACGCATGCGCTCGGCCAGTGGACGCGAGGCATCGTCAGCTTGGCTCGACAGGGGATCCGGCTCAAAGAGACTCATGTCGCCGCCATCCGTTGCTTTCTTGCCACATAAAGAACGATTCCCGCGGCGAGCGCGGCGTTCAGCGACTCGACGCCCGCAGTCGGAATGCGGACGTCTAACGCCTTGCCACGCAGCCGCTCGCTGATGCCTCGGCCCTCGCTGCCGACGATGATGGCGCACTTACCCGTGAAATTCGCTTCGCCCAGCTCACGCGGGCCCTTGGGCATCAAGGCAAACAGATCGAGCTTGCGCTGCTCGGCGGCCGCCAGGATGAGATGCGGGTCCATGGCAGCTACCAAAGGTATGCGGAAGACCGATCCGGCGGATGCTCGAAGACATTTGGGATTGTACGGGCTCACGGTCCCTTTCAGGAACGCGACGCCGGTTGCGCCGAATGCCTCGGCGGCTCGCAGGATGGCTCCGGCATTACCCGGGTCCTGAAGGCCGTCCAGAATTACGGTGAGACAGCGCCCGCGAAACAATTGCTCCACAGTCCACTGCGGCGGACGAACCAGCGCCATGACGCCCTGGCTGGCCTCGGTAGCCGAGATGCTTCGAAACACGTCGTCCGGAAGAACCGTGACGCGCAGGTTCTTTAAGCCGCGCACATGACTTTCCACCGCCGTGCGCACGGATTCGGCCGCGAACACCGCCGGGATTTCGCAATCGCTGCGCAGCGCTTCTTCCAGCAGATGGAAACTTTCGGCCACTGCTAATCCATCTTCGGTGGTGGAACCTTTGAGGATGGCCCGGCGCACTTCTTTGAGCAGCGGGTTTCGCGGGCTGGTTAAGGTTGGCATAGAGTAGAGTCAGAAGGCCATTTCAGTCTGCCAAATCTATCATGAAATGGATCGCAGTCACGGCGCTAGTTCTCGCGCTGGCCGGAGTCTTGGCGAAGGTGACCGCTGTCGCCGGTGAAATTCACAGGCAATCGCAAATCGACGAGGCGCAGCCAGCGGACGCCATCATCGTCCTGGGCGCGGCCGAGTACCGCGGCAAACCATCGCCGGTGTTGGAGGCGCGTCTCAATCATGCGCTGTTTCTCTATTTGAAGCAGCTGGCGCCCAGGATCATCACCACCGGCGGCGCGGGCGGCGATCCGGTGTTCACCGAAGGGTCGGTCGGGCGCGCCTATTTAGCCGAGCGCGGCGTTCCGCCGGAGGCTATCGTGGTGGAGCGCGACGCCGGGAGTACGGTACAAAGCGTGGCTGCGGTGGCCGAGATCATGCGCCGTATGAATCTGAAGTCCGCCATTGTGGTGAGCGACGGATATCATATCTATCGCGTAAAGAAAATGTTGGAATCGAGCGGCCTGCAAGTCTATGGATCGCCCCGCCCGTCGGCGCCGCCGGATCGCTGGCAGTATTTCCGGCAGGCCATTGGATACCTGTTGTGGCGAATGGGCGTCGCCATCTGACCCTGCCGCGCTGCTATCCAAAGAGTTAGCCTGGAAACAAATTGATTCCATCTTGTGAGGCGAGATGATACGGATTCTTGCGCCGGACAGATGTTCACCTGTTGAAAACGAAAGAGAAAAGTGACTTGGCGGGCAGCCGGCACCCGATGGTCCAAGACTTGCATGTGCGTTGATCCTCAAGCAGACTTAGTTGCTTTGAGGAGGCGCGGTCAGATTTATGAGTACCGAACGGCGCACAAAGGCCAGATACCCCCTGGAACTGACGGTCCACTATCAGACCCTGAGTTCACAGCCGGTCTGCGGCACAGGGCGAACCCTGAACGTTAGCAGCAGTGGCGCTTTAATCGCCGCCGAGCATGATCTGGATGAAGGCGCGCGATTGAAAATCACAATCGAGTGGCCGACGCTGCTGAATGGCACCACTCCGCTGCAGTTAGTGATGACGGGCAAAGTGGTCCGGCACGGGGGAGCGAAAATAGGTGTGGCCTTTGACTGGTACCAATTCAGGACCATGAAGCGGGGGTCGTCCATCGCGCTCTCCACCGCGTTGAGCAAGGCTACCGCACGATCCGGCCCTCTAGCACTATCCAACCGGGGCGCAGCCAAAACGGCGGCCGCCGGGATTCCACTGCGTAACGCGGGTTAAGCGATCGCTGGAAGTCTTGAACCAACTGAAGGCCTGGCGCCACGCACCGGAACCAGTGCGCCACGCTGTAGTTCAAATTCCTTGCCCGAGCCAATCTCGATCGCCTTCACAATATATCCCTCGGCCGACATTTCGCTAAACACGGCGCACGCCGAATCCAAAGAGGTGGCCAGGTATTGCACTCCTGGAGACTCGCTTGAACGCCACAGGTACAAGCAGAACTCACCTGAAGAGTCTTGACGTTTCACGATTTTCCATCGGCGAGTACTAAGCAGAACTTTAGAACTGTTAGTAGAAAAACACCGAGCCCTGTTATGTTTGGCGGGTTCAGCCGATCTGAATAACGGCAGAGCATGCTTACCGTCGGATCTTCGAGCGCCACCCCCGCTTCCCCAGAAGGCGATCCGGCCCCGGCCCCCGCGCCGGCCCAAGGTTCGCGCAAACGTGTGCCGCTGGCTGCGATACCTATAACACTTGCAGTAGGGCTGCTGGTGGCGTCCGGTTATGTGGGGCATCGCATCCTGAGTTCCAGAAACCAGGCGACAGCGGTGGTGGTGGCCAGCGTCACCGCTTCATCGCCGGCCACGGTTGTTGCCGCTGCACCGGCTGCCGTGGAAGCCGAGACTCCGCGTCCCAGCCAGGCGCCACCACAATCGACGGCTGCTACACGCACCGCCTCAAAGCTATCCAGTGAGGCTGTGAGCCCGGAGCCGGCCAAGGAAGTCGCGGACGACACCGCACCGGTGCGCGCATCTGACCCGGGCAGCGACGGTCTGATTGCTCCACGGCATGGTGAACGATATCTGCAGATCGCCGCTATCAGCGCCGACGCCGCCCAGAAATTCCTGGCCGGCCTTGGCCGCCGCAATCTGCAAGCCAGCGTGGCGCCCGGTCCGCATGACGGCTTGGTCCGCGTGGTGATCGGCCCGTTCCCCGATCGCGAGTCGGTGGCGGCGGTGAAAGCTCAGATCGAAAGCCAGTGGCCGGACTGCTTCGTCCGGCTCTATTAGAGCACGCGCCCGCTACAGCTAAGCTTAGGGTGTGCGCACCATCATCGAACCGTTTCGGATCAAAAGCGTCGAGCCGCTGCGCTGGACCACGCCCCTCGAACGCGAGCGGCTGCTCGAAGAAGCCGGCTACAACCTTTTCCAGATCCGCGCCAATGACATCCTGATCGATCTGCTCACCGATTCCGGAACCAGCGCCATGTCCACCGAACAGTGGGCCGCCATGATGCGCGGCGACGAATCTTACGCCGGCAGCGAAAGCTTCTACCGCTTTGAGCGAGCCGTGCGCGACTTGACCGGATTCCGGCACGTGATCCCCACCCATCAAGGCCGCGCCGCCGAACGCATTCTGTTCTCGATCCTGTGCAGGCCTGGCGAGATTGTGCCGAACAACACGCACTTCGACACCACGCGCGCCAACATCGAGTTCAACGGAGCGCGAGCGCTGGATCTTCCGCTGCCGGCTTCGGCCGACACGCAAGCGCATCTTCCGTTCAAGGGAAACATGGACATTGAGGCGCTGGAGAATTTGATTCGAGTGGAGGGCGCTTCGAAGATCCCTTTGGTCATGATCACGGTCACGAATAATTCCGGCGGCGGGCAGCCCGTATCGATGGCCAATATCCAAGCCGCGCGCGAAGTCACCGCCCGCTACGGGATTCCGCTGTACCTGGATGCCTGCCGTTTTGCCGAGAACGCCTGGTTCATCAAACGAGACGAGCCCGGCTACGCCGACCTGAGCCCGCGCGAGATTGCCGTCCGAGATGTTCGCCCTCGCCGACGGATGCACCTTCTCCGCCAAGAAGGACGCTTTCGCCAACATCGGCGGATTCCTTTGCACCAACGACAACCGGCTGGCCGAGCAGGAAACGAACTTGCTCATCTTGACCGAAGGTTTTCCAACTTACGGCGGTCTGGCCGGCAGAGACCTCGAAGCCATCGCGGTGGGCCTCCAAGAAGTGTTGCAAGTGGAATATCTGGAATACCGCATTGCATCCACCGCGTATCTGGGGCGGCACATCGCCGATCATGGCGTGCCGATTGTGGAGCCTCCCGGCGGTCACGCCATCTACATTGACGCCGGACGCATGCTGCCGCATATTCCCAGCGAGCGTTTTCCAGGCCAGGCGCTAGCCGTCGAATTGTACCGGCACGCCGGCGTGCGCTCGGTGGAAATTGGCTCGGTGATGTTTGGCGATCAGGCGCGCCACCAGCTGTTGCGGCTGGCCATCCCGCGGCGCGTCTACACGCAGAGCCATATCGATTATCTGGTGGAAGCGATTCTCGAGGTAAACCAGCGGCGAAAGCAAATCGGCGGGTTCGAAATCGTGGAGCAGCCGCAATTCCTGCGACATTTCACAGCACGATTTCGACCCGCCGTTTGCTAGCGGTGAGCAGCTCCTTAGCGGTGTCCGCCGCCGAACCCGCCGCCCATGTGTCCGCCGCCGAACCCGCCGCCACCGAAGTGGCCGCCGCCGGCAAATCCGCCGCCCATATGCGGGGCCGCGAGACCACGTGCGAATCCGCTCGATGGCGCTCTGCCTGCAAAGCCTCTGCCTGCAAAACCTCGACCGGCAAACTCCCTGCCAGCAACGACCCCTCCGCCATGGAAATATCCTGGCGCGTAATACGCAAACGCCGGTGAAAAGAACGGCCATCCGAACGGGCTATACAGAACGCCATAACCCGGCAAAAAGCCGTACATGTCCCAATACGGATTCCAATACCAACCCGCTCCGCCCCAGTAGGGGCCATAGCCTCCATAGACCGCCTCGGCCGATTCCGCGCTAGCCTGCGCGTCGTATTCCGCCCGCAAATTGCTCCAGGCGTAAAGCGGATCCTGCTGAGTTTGGCGGTCAAACTTGGCTACCTTTACTGTGCCGGTCAGCTGCGCCTCATGGCCTTTTTTGACTTTGACCTGCCGATCGCCAATCAGGACGCTCGCTTCGCCGTCGTAGACCGCCAAATGGGGATGATCGGCGTTAAATTCGTACAGCCCCTGCTTCACCAGCGTGGTCATAGTGCTACCAACGCCAATCTGAAGATGATTCTCCTTGAACAGCTCGGTCACCTCCACAGTGGCCTCGCCATTGAGCAGCGCAACCCGGGTGTCGGTCAGGTTCGGCAAGAGCATGCGAACCGCGCTGTTATCGCCCAGTCTCAGAAAGACGCCTGGGGTGAGCAGAATCTCGGCTTTACCCTGGGCGGTCGAAAGCACCTGATTCTCGCCAACCGTCGCCTTTCCAATGGCTTGGGATGTCAACGTCTGTCCATTCAGTGCTACGGAACCCTCCACATAGTTGAGCGTGCCTGGAATTACGCTCGCCCCACTAGTTCCGCTCGTCCCGCTCTGGGCGAACACCGAAACCGCCCCGAGCGCGAAAATGGCCGCCACCGCTAGCAGCCTTGCAAGTGGTTTACATTTGTCAAACATATAATTTTCCACAACTTATCCACTTAATTCGATGCAGGTTAACGGTGTTAGGTTGCTCCCCACAAGTTGGTAGAAAGCGACGGTTAGGGCTGGCAGATACCCAAACCCATTACATTGGGCTAAGGCAATTAAGGCCAGAACCTTAGGGCAAGACTCCATCCTCCCGACATGGTTTTCCGTCGTTTATTCGCTCGGAGCCGTATTGTCGCTTGTAGGGCGATTGGGCTGGAGGAAAGGGTTCGCGATGAAAAGAAACATAGTGCCGTTATTGGGGATCGCGGTAGTGGTGGCGATCTTATCGACCGGGGTTTTCTATGGCCTGTTCGCAGGCAAACTGCGGAGTGCTTCCGCGGAGACGTCCGGGCAAGCTATCGTGGTTGCGGCACGGGATCTGGATCGCGGAACCGTGCTCCAAGCCAGCGACTTAAAGCTCTCGCAGTTCAAGGGAACCCTGGCTGGATCCTTTGCGAGTCCCGCGCCACTCACCGGCGCAACGGTGATTGCGGCCGTCAAGCAGAACGAGCCGTTGCTCGAGGAACGCTTAGTCTCAAAGGTCCCGAGGTCCGGTTCAGCAGGCGGTTCTGTGCCTACCGGGCTGCGTGCAGTTTCGATCCGCGTATCGGAATCGGATGGGCTCATTGGCTTGCTCAGGCCAGGGGCCAGGGTGGATCTGCAAGCGGTCCAGGATCGCAATGGCGGCCTGGAGCTGCGCACCATCCTGCAGAACGTCGAGGTGGTAGCGGTGAGCGCGCAAACTCAGCCTGGGGGTGGAAACCGCGGCCCGGTTTCGATCGTGACGGTGCTGGCGCGGCCCGAAGACGCCGACGTGGTGGCGCTGGCCGATTCCGGCACTCGTCTGCGCTTGGCGCTGCGCAATCCGCTTGACCTGGGCGCCGAGCCGCACCGGGCGCTTTCACTTGGCTCGGTATTTCAGGCCACCGGTGTCACACCCATTTCGGCGTCCTTGCCAGCCGTTGCAACAGATCGTCGTTCGCTCGAACTCGATTTACAAGTGCTGCGCGCCACGCCCGAAGCGGTGAGCCGGTTGGAATCCAAGCTGGCACGTCCGGCCTCCGGCACCGTCATGACGGTCATTCCATTCGCCGACCAGACGGATTCTCGCGGGCTGATTGAGAAGCTGGTGGCAGAACGCCAATTGGAGATTCTCTCCCAACGAAGCCTGAGCGCCGGCGTCGGCCGCCCGGCACGATTTCGCACCGGCCCCGCATCCGGAAAGTTCGGCATCGCGTTCTTCACCGAGCGCGGTGCGGACGGAAAGCTGAACCTGAGAGTTCAGCCTGAGATCAGCTCTCAAGAAAAATCTGAAATGGAAACCCGCGTGGTGGATGCTGAGTTTCCGGCCAGCGGCAGTTTCCTGGTAAGCGGAATGTTCAACTCCGCGAGTGACCGCCCGACGGTGGAGCGGTTGTATCCGGGACATTCCTGGAGTGACGGCCAGCTTCTGATCGTCTTCAGCTCGCGCGAGGAAAACGAATTATCGGCCGCTCGAACTGAGCGGAGGCGCTAGTGCTGGCAGTTTCCTCAATCCTGGTTTTCTTCACGACGTTTTTGGCGGTCGCGCTGGCTGTCCTGATCGGATGGTTCGTGCTGCAACGGATCGGCGCCGACGCCCTGGCCGAAGATGTATCGGAACATCTGCTGGACGAGACTCCGAGTCTGTTCAAGAACGAAGCGCTCAGCACGATTTCGCTATGGGCCAAGCTTCTGGAGCGCTGGGATTTCATCCGTATTATGCAGCGGCATCTGCTGCAAGCGGGATTGAGCTGGTCGGTGGGACGCGTCACGCTACTGATGTTGCTGGCGGGAAGTATCACGCTGGCCATCGCGATTCGAGTGCGGTGGGTTCCGCTTTGGGGGGCTGCGTTGATGGCCATCAGCGTGGGTCTGCTGCCTTATCTGCATATCCTCAAGCGCCGCGCCAAACGCTTCCGCCGCTTTGAAGAGAATTTCCCGGAAGCGCTGGATTCGCTGGCCCGTTCGCTGCGTGCCGGCCATCCGTTCGCAGCGGCCATGGAGATTGTGGCCGAGGAAAGCGAAGCGCCGGTCTCGTCTGAAATGCGGCAAACTGCCGCCGACGGGAATCTCGGTACGTCCTGGACCGAAGCATTGAACAATCTCATCGCCCGCATGCCGTTGCTCGAAGTGAGCACCTTCGCCTCGGCGGTGCAGCTGCAAAATCGCACCGGCGGCAAGCTGCATGAAGTGCTGTCGTCGCTGGCGGAGAACATGCGCGAGTCCACCGCCTTGAAAGGCGAGGTGCGGGCGCTGGCGGCGCACGGCAAGCTCACCGGTTCGATTCTAACCATTCTGCCGGTCGCGATTGCGGCGGTGATGACCGCGGTGAACCCCTCTTACCTGGCGGTTCTCATCTATCATCCCTATGGCAAATACCTGATCGTGGGCGCGGTGCTGTGCCTGGTGTCGGCGCACTTCCTGATTCGCCGCATCGTGGATATCAAGCTATGAGCGATCTGTGGCTGGGCGCGGCGTTTTTCACATTGGTGCTGACGATGGTGCTTGCGGCCGGTTATCTTTACCAGCGCATCGCCGAGCGGCGCCAGACCGAGGTTCCAGCGGCTTTATCGGGCGGCCGGATGGTAGCGCCACGGTTCCTGTTCTTGGACCTGTTCCGCTCCATTGGAGAAAATTTCCCAGGGGCTCGGGACGACAGCAATCCGTATCGAAAACGATTGGTGAGCGCGGGCTACGCGTGGCCATCCGCGCTGGCTATTTTCTACGGGATCAAGTGCACGAGCGGGTTCTTTTTCGCGGGAATATTAGGAATCGTAACCGTTCTGTACCGCGGCGATCCTTCGCTTACCCCGCTGCCCATGCTGTGCGGGCTGGGCATCGGGTTCCTGCTGCCGGATCGCATTCTGGCTTCGCGCGTGCGGGCGCGGGCGCAGCGGCTGCGAAGCGGGCTGCCGCCGGCTTTGGATCTCATGGTCCTGGGTCTGGAGGCCGGCCAGTCGCTCGATCAATCCATCGCCGACGCCAGCCGCAGTCTCAAACGCACCCATCCGGATTTGAGCGCGGAATTGGCGCAGCTTTTTCTGGAATTGAAAACCGGCAATCGCGCGGACTCGTTCCGTAACTTCGGCTCGCGCAGCAAGGAGCCGGAGTTGCGCAAGCTCGCCAATCTGCTGGTGGACAGCGACCGTTTCGGCGCCAGCGTCGGACCGGCTTTGCGGTCCCATGCCCGCTACCTGCGGACCCGCTTCCGGCAGCAGGCGCAAGAGCGCGCCCGAAAAGTGGGCGTCAAGCTGATCTTTCCGGTGTTCTTCCTGATCTTCCCGTCTGTGCTGCTGGTGACGCTGGGTCCAGCCGTCATGCTGATGTACCAGCAGCTCAAAAACCTGCTCCAATAGCCGGCCCGCCCGCGCCGAATTTCTAGCGGTCGTGTTCCTCTTTGCGTTCGTCTTTCTTCGGCGGAGCTTTGCCTTTTTCAACGCGCGGAGCGGGCCGGCCCTGTGGCTCGGCGGATCGGCCAGATTGCGGCGAGGTGGAGCGCGGCGGCGGTTGGTTGGCGGCCGGGCGCTGGGAATTGTTGGGCGGCTGGGGCGAGGTGTTCAGCCGGCGCTCACCAGATGGAGGCTGCTGAGCTGGAACCGAGCGCGGCTCAGGCGGTGTACGATCCGGTTGAGCGACTGGCGCGCTGGGCCGAAACTCGCCCGGCCGCGGCTGCTGAGCCGGACGCTGCTGGCCTGCTCCAGTCTGAGGAGTTGCGGCCGGCGTCTGTACTTGGGGCCGTCCGGCTGCGCTGAAGGAGCCCTGGGCGGGCCGCACATACGGGTGAGCTGCGGCGGGCTGGTTGCCGCGCAGACTTTGTACTTCGCCCGAGTCCAGCGGACGTCCTGGATTCGCGGCCAGCGCCTGCTGCCGCTGGGCAAAAGGTACAGCAGGGGGTGGCGGCGCGAGCTTGGCAACCACGGCTCGATTCTGAACCGCGGCCGGCGGCTGGGCAATTCTCGTCCCGGGCGCCGCGGCGCCCAGCACACTCTGACGATTGGGCGCTACGGGAGCCGTGCTGATGACCTGAGCGGAGCGGATTGTGTTGACCGGAACAGCCACAGCCTCCAGTTGCACGGGCCGGCCACTGGCGAGCGCGCTCTGCGGCACCGCGGTGACCGCGCCGGGGACTTCGCGATTCATGTAGCGAACGTTGGCGGTGTTTATATTCGTGATGTTGATATTGTTCACGATGGTCGTATTGGCGACGTTCACGCGATTCATGTAAATCGGGCTGGCGCGATAAGCCGGAACATAGACCTCGCGCGGCCCCAGCGGGAACCACGCCACGCCCGCGATACCGGCGCCGAACGACAAGCCGAAGCCGGGACCACCCACCCAGGCCACCAGCGCGGGAGCATACACGGGACGCACCGCGACCGGTCCAGGCACCCAGGCCCAATAGCCCATGTAGACCCAGCGTCCATAGTGGAACGGAGCGAATCCCCAGGGCGCGTCGTCCACCCAGGTCCAGCCCCAGGGCTCGATCCAAACCCAATGACCATAGTGATACGGCGCCCATCCCACCGCCACGCCGCGAGGCGCCCAAACCGCGCCATACTCGGGCACCGTGCGCCAGTCGCCGTTGGCATCGAGATCCTGATAGCCAACCATGTCGCGCGACACATAGCGGGCCGATGGCGATTGATCCTCGCGCCGGTCGCGCGCCACACACCAGTCGTCCCACTCATCCGGCCCCGGGGCGCCCAAGGTATCGAAGCTGGGCGAATCGGTACCCGCGACGCGAGTCTGTTCGCCGGGCCGCACCGGGAAGGCTTGATTCGCGCCGGTCACCTCTCCTTCGCCGCCTCGCACCGTAACCACGGTGGTGGTGGTGTCCGGATTGACATCGATGCGGTAAACGCCCCCGCGCAGCAGCGAGAACGCCAGGTTGGGCGTGTCCACTTCGAACATTTCCCCTTCGCCCAGCGAACGGAGGCGGACATTGAGTGAGCCCTCCGTCAGGCGAATCTGAACGGTGGAGTCGTCCAGGTTCAGGAATTCGAAAGCGGTGCGGGAGTTGAGACGCAGCGCGGCGGTGCCGATGTGCAACTCGGCGCGCGCGCCCTGGTCGGTCCAGATATGATCGCCAGTCGTCAGTGGACGATTGATCTGCGCGGGCGCCCAGTCGTCCAGGTCGCCCGGCCGGTAGGAAACGGCTCCGCTCAGATAGCTAACGCGGCCGGCGCGGCCGGGCGGATCGGTTTGAGCGCTTAAGAAAAATGCAGACGCAGTGGTAAGTAAGATAAGGCGTGTTGAAAAGAGCATTGCTAATCCCCGTACTATATAGAACACTTTCCCAGTTCAAATGTTCGCAGTCAAGACATTAAACTCTCTGCATCCCGGTGCGAGGACATTGAGAGGTTTTCAATCCCGCGGCAAGGTGCATCCCGGCGGGACTGCTAATTGCGCTACGCCAGCGTAGCGCGGATCGAGGCGAATCACGCAGTTTAGACGGCGCCGCCCATCTGGCTGATTCACTGGTTTCTCTCTGTTAGAAGCTAAAGAACCCCAACCTGAACCGATAAGAAAAACAGGGAGGCAATGCCAACCGTGCTGGATGTTCTTATTGTGGATGACTCGGCTGCGATTCGCAAAATTTTACAACGAGTGCTGCGGCAGACCGATTTGCCAGTGGGAGAAGTTTATGAAGCGGGCGATGGCGCCGAGGCATTGGAGACCTTAAAGAAGCAGAAGGTCGGCCTGGTTCTGTCGGATATCAATATGCCCAACATGGATGGCCTGGAATTCCTGACCCATGTGCGGGCCGAGCCGGCCTGGCAGAAACTGCCGGTCGTAATGGTGAGCACCGAGGGGACGCACGCCAAAGTACTTGAAGCGGTGGAACGCGGGGCGTCCGGTTATGTGCGCAAGCCGTTCACCGCAGACCAAATCAAGGAGAAATTGGTCGGTTTGATATAAGCCGCCAGGAACAACGATGACCAACCCAACAGAGATCAACGACGAATTGACACAGCTTGAGCTGGTCGAAGCCATCCGGGTTTCAACCCAGGAAGTCTTTTCGACCATGTTAGGCCTGGAGGCCACGGTCGGCGATGTCTTCGTCGAAAAAGGGGAAGCCGTTCCGACCTCCGGAGTGGTCTCCATCATCGGCTTGGCGGGCGCCTGGGTAGGCTCGGGGAGCCTGTCCTGTTCGGCGGAATTCGCCTGTAAAATGGCGTCGCATTTTCTGCAAGAAGAATACTCAGCCGTAACCGAAGATGTACTGGACACGGTAGCGGAAGTGACCAACATGGTGGTGGGCAATGTAAAAACCCATCTTGAGAATCGCCTGGGAGCGATGTGGCTCAGCACGCCCACCGTGATCTACGGGCGCAATTTCCAGACCCGCGGAGTCCGCAACCAGGAATGGACGGTGGTGCCGTTCACCGTGGATCAGGGCCGGATGTGCATCCAGTTATGCATCGCGCCGAATCCGGACGCGTTGGAGCGAACCGCGCGGCCGGGATTTCCCATTCCGCGTGTGTTGAGCCTGTAGACAGCGACTGACGAATTAGAACAAACATGGAGACAACAATGGAAACCATCTTGGCGGGACCGGCTAACGCCGTATCTCAAAAGGTCGAACATAGAGCCGGCAAGTATCTTACTTTCCAGCTTGGCAATGAAGAGTTCGCGATTCAAGTCCTGCGCGTGCGGGAAATCATGGGCGTGCAGGAAATCACGGCCGTACCGCAGACTGCCGGCTACGTGAAAGGCGTGATCAATCTGCGCGGAAAAGTGATTCCGGTGGTGGATCTGCGCTTGAAGTTCGGGCTCCCCGAGATAGAGTACACGCAGCGCACCTGCATCATCGTAGTGCAGATTCAAGGCGCCGCCGAAAAACTGCTGATCGGCGTGATCGTGGACGCCGTGTCGGAGGTCCTCACGCTGCAGGCCAACGAAATCGAAGATACGCCCGATTTTGGCGACGGCGTTGCCACCACTTATCTGCTGGGCATGGCCAAGATCAAGGGCAAGGTGAAAATTCTGCTGGATATCGATCGCGTGTTGTCTTCGCAGGACGTCGGTGGCGTCGGAGCTTTTTAAGCGGGTCGTGGCGTTATGCCGGAAGATCAAGAACAAAAAACCGCCGGTGGTGTAGAGACACCCGTAGCGCCGTCCAGCAACCCGCTGGCCAGCGATCCGGAGCTCCTGAACGACTTCATTCTGGAGGCCAGGGAACATCTGACTACCATCGAGCTGCAGTTGCTGACGCTCGATCAGGATCCCGTCAATCAAGAAGCCATCCACGCCGTCTTCCGGGGGTTTCACACCATCAAGGGCATGGCCGGCTTCCTGGATCTGGATGCCGTGCGGGACGTTTCGCACGAGGTCGAAACCATTCTGGACCTGGCTCGTAACGCGCAACTCGCCATCACCTCCGAGGTGATCGATGCGATTCTGGCGAGCAAGGACTATCTGGGCCGCTGGATGGGCGAACTGGAAACCATGCTGCAAACCGGCCGGACCCCGGAAATGGACTCTAACCAAGTCCTGATCGAGAGCATCCGGGCGGTGGCCAAGCCGCGCATGGAAGCTCCCGAGCCGGAGCCGGTGCGAGTGGAAACGGAGAAACCAGTAGTCCCGGCTACCGTGGTTCCCGCCGCCGTGGAAGTTCCGGTTCCGCCGGCGGCAGCCGAAGAACCGATGACCAGCGAGCTGTTGGATTTGGCGCGAGAGGTAGCTTCCCCCGAACCCGCCGAAGCGCCCAAAGTAACCGAGCCGCCGGCCGCGGTGGCGCGGTCCATCAAAGTCGAGACCGGCAAGCTGGATTACCTGGTGGATATGGTGGGCGAAATGGTGATCGCCCAATCCATGGTGCGGCACGATCCGGATTTGTCCACCGGGCTGAAGCCCCGTCTGGCGCGGAATCTTTCGCAATTGGCTCGCATTACCGATGAAGTCCAGCGCACCGCCATGTCCATGCGCATGATTCCCATCGGCCAGTTGTTTCAGAAGACGGCGCGGCTGGTGCGGGATCTGTCGCGCAAAGGTTCCAAGCAAGTGGACTTGGAATTGAGCGGCGAAGACACCGAACTCGACCGCAATATCGTGGAGGAACTCGCGGATCCGCTGATGCACATGGTTCGCAACGCGGTGGACCACGGCATCGAGACTCCCGAAGAACGGGTGAAAGCGGGAAAATCGCCCAACGCTAAGGTTCTGCTGAAAGCCGCGCACCAGGCCGGTCACATTCTCATCCAGATTTCGGACGACGGCCGAGGCTTGGACCACAAAAAAATTCTCCGCAAAGCGCGTGAGAAGGGTCTTATCGAGCCGAACGCGCAGCTTTCCGAAGCCGAGATCTTCAACTTGATTTTTCTGCCCGGATTTTCCACCGCCGACAAGATCACCGACGTTTCCGGCCGCGGCGTGGGGATGGATGTGGTGCGCAAGCACCTGCAAAAACTGCGGGGCCGGGTGGATGTTCATTCGCGGCCGGGCGAGGGCACCAGTTTTCTGATGAAGCTGCCGCTCACGCTGGCCATCATCGACGGGCTGGTGGTGGGAGTGGGCAACCAGCGCTACATCGTTCCCCTGTTCGCGGTGCGCGAGATGCTCAAACCCACCGAGGACGCGATTTCGACCATTCGAGGCCGGGAAGAAATGGCCATGGTGCGCGGGACGCTGCTGCCGCTCATCCGGTTGCACCGGCGCTTTGGGATTGAACCGCGCTTTCAAAATCCCTGGGACAGCCTGCTGATCGTGTCCGAGAATGGCGGCAAACAATTCTGCATGATGGTGGACGAGTTGATCGGTAAGCAGGAAGTAGTGATCAAGAGCCTGGGGGAGGCCATGCGCAATATCCCGGGGGTCGCGGGCGGCGCGATTTTGGGCGATGGCCGGGTGGGATTGATTCTAGATCTGGAAGGTCTGTTTGGGGCCAGCCACGAAGGCGGATCGGGCGGGGTGGTGGTGGATGCCTGAGATCGGCCAAGATGTCGAAATCGTGCTCAAGGAGCGCGAATTCCGCCAGATCAGCCAACTGGCCCACGAGCGCTTCGGGCTGGATCTGAAACCCGGCAAGGAAGCGCTGGTGGCATCGCGGCTGGGCAAGAAGCTTCGCCAGCGCGGGTTCGGGTCCTTCACCGATTATTACCAGCATGTGCTGTCCGACGGCACCGGCGAAGCGCTGGTGGAACTGATCGATGCGCTCACCACCAATCACACCAGCTTCTTGCGCGAGCGGGCGCATTTCGAATTCTTATCGCGCGCGGTGGTGGAGGAGTTCGGCGACCGGAGCGAGGTGAATATCTGGAGCGCGGCTTGCTCCAGTGGTGAGGAGCCCTATTCCATCGCCATGTGCGTTTCCGACGCCTGGACTCGCGCCGCATCGCGCCCGCGCAGCCTGCATATTTTAGCTACCGACATTTCGACGCGAGTGCTGGAAGCCGCGCGGCGAGGCGTCTATCCGGCGGAACGTTTTCGCGAATTGCAGGATACCTGGCGGCGCGCCTACTTGCTCAAGGGCGTGGGAGCGTCCGAGGGATTTTTCAAGGTCAAGCCGGAGCTGGTCCGGCTAGTGGAGTTCAAGCGCATCAATCTCATCGAGCCCTTCCGCGAGAGCCGGCTATTCCAGGTGATCTTCTGCCGCAACGTCATGATGTATTTCGACAAACCCACCCAACAGGATATCGTCCAGCGGCTCAGCGGGTGCCTGGAACCGGGCGGGTACATTTTCGTGGGCCATTCCGAGTCGCTCACCGGCGTGCGGCATGACCTGGGATACGTATGTCCGGCCATCTATCGCAAGGAAAAACCGGGCGGCGGATTGAGGATGTTTCGATGAGATCGCTGGTGGTCGGGATTTCGGACTGCAAGATCAGCTGGGATTCCGAAGAATTGATAATCACCTATGCGTTGGGGTCGTGCATCGCGGTCATTCTGTACGATCCGATAGCCAAGGTGGGGGGAATGCTGCACTACATGTTGCCCGATTCGAGCATCGATCCAAACAAGGCGCAACAGAATCCGTTCATGTTCGCCGATACCGGGATACCGCGGCTGCTGGAGGCCGTGCGGGCCCGCGGCGCGCAGCCCGGCCGGATGGTGGTGCGCCTAGCCGGCGGTGCGCAGGTTATGGACAGTCAGGGTACCTTCCAGATTGGCAAACGTAATTACCTGGCGGCGCGCAAGATCTTGTGGAAAGCGGGAATTCTAATCACGTCGGAAGCGGTGGGCGGTGGGGTGTCGCGAACCACACGGCTGGAAATGGGCAGCGGGCGAATGTGGGTCCGGGAAGGCGGCGGAACCGATTGTGAGCTGGCCGGCCGCGGTGCGTCAGCGAAAGCGCCACAGAAGACGCCACAGAAGACGCCACAGAAAACGATGGAAGGGAAGGTCTGAAATGGCGTACTCCGTGCTGGTCGTGGATGATTCGCCGGTGATGCGCAGCTTCATCCGGCGCGTGATGCGCCTGTCGGGGTTCGAGCTGGGTGAATGCTGGGAAGCGTCGAACGGCGAAGAGGCGCTGGCGCAGCTAAAGGAGCACGCCGTCGACGTCATCCTCACCGACATCAACATGCCGAAAATGAACGGGGAAGAATTGCTGAGGCGCCTGGTAGAGGAGGGAACGCTGCGCTCCGTGCCGGCGCTGGTCATCTCCACCGATGCCACCAAAAACCGCATTCTGCGCATGTTGTCGCTGGGCGCCGAGGGTTACATGACCAAACCTTTTTCTCCGGAGAGTTTGCGGGAAGAACTGGAGCGAATACTAGGAGCGCGCAATGCCTCACGAGCTTGAAAATTTGGAAGCGGCCGGCCCGCTGGAAGTAGCCGGTCAGGAAGCGCCCGGTCAGGAAGCCGACGCCGCTGCGACGCTCGGCCGCGTTGCCGCCGAAGTACTGGAGACGATGTTCTTCACCGAAGCACTGGCGGTAGAGTGCGAGCACGGCTGGCTTGCGGACGCGGTCGCGGTGCGGGTGGATTTTGACGGGTCGCATTCCGGAGAAATGTGGCTCGCGTTGACGCCGGCCGCCATCCCCTCGATTGCTTCGGCTTTCCTGGGATTAGAGCCTGAAGAAACCGGTGAGGAGCAGCGCGCGCAGGTGATTCTCGAGTTGGCGAACATTTTGTGTGGAGCGGTGCTCAGTTCGTTGTGGCCGGAATCCAGGTTGCTGTTAGACGCTCCCCAGTCGGCCCCGTGGGAATGCCCAGCCGAGGGCGTCTGGCATGGTTGTCTGGCGCTGGACGAAGGCGCGCTCGCGATTTCAATCCGCTTAGCGGGTGTAAAGGAACTGGCCTGAGGAAAGCCCAATACGCCAGGAAGGTCTCATGCAAGAACGCAAAATCAGAGTACTGATCGTGGACGATTCGGCGATCGTCCGCAAGCTGTTGGCCGAGGCTCTCAGCAGTGAGCCCGACATGGAGGTGGTGGGAACGGCGCCGGATCCATTCGTGGCGCGCGACAAGATCCTGAGCTTGCATGCCGACGTGCTCACGCTGGATATTGAGATGCCGCGCATGGACGGCCTCACGTTTCTTGAAAAAGCTGATGCGCTTCCATCCCATGCCGGTGATCGTGATCAGTTCGCTGGCGCAATCTTCCAGCCGCGCTGCCATCGAGGCTCTGCAATGCGGGGCCGTGGAGGTGCTGGCCAAGCCGGGCGGCCCGTATTCGGTGGGCGAGATGAAGCAGGATCTTCCGCACAAGATTCGCGCTGCCGCGCAGGCGCGGATTTCAAGGCCAACGGCTCCGGAAACAGCCGCCCCCGTTAGACCCCTAGTGAAGGCGGCCTGTCACAGCGGTAGCTCCGGCATCTATCGCCATCGGAGCTTCCACCGGGGGCACCGAGGCGATTCGCCAGGTGCTGATGGAAATGCCGGAGAACAGTCCCGCCATCGTCGTGGTGCAGCATATTCCGCCCGTTTTCTCCACCGCGTTTGCAAACCGGCTCAACGATCTGTGCCGGATTCATGTGCGCGAGGCGGTGGATGGCGACCGCGTGCTGGCCGGGCAAGCGCTGATCGCGCCGGGCAATTTTCATATGACGCTTCAAAAGCGCGGCGGCGAATACGCGGTCGTCGGTGCGCGACGGCGCGCGGGTTTGCTATCAGCGGCCGTCGGTGGATGTTTTGTTCGATTCGGTAGCCTCGGTGGCGGGAGCTAAGGCCGTCGGAGCCCTGCTGACCGGCATGGGCGCGGACGGCGCGCAGGGCATGCTCAAGATGAAACGCGCGGGCGCGAGAACCATTGCGCAGGACGAAGCCAGTTGCGTCGTTTTCGGGATGCCGCGCGAAGCCATTCGTCTGGGCGCCGCGGATCACGTCCTGCCGCTGCAGCGCATCGCAGGCGAACTGATGGCGCTCAGCGGGGCGCCGGTCCACGCCTGATTGTTACTGCCGCAGGGCAAAGGTGAACAGCGCGTGCCCGGCGGCGATCGTAACGTACTGCTTGTCGCCCACGCGATAGGTGACCGGCGCGGCTTCTTCGGATCCGCCCAGCGGGGTTTTCCAAAGCTCGGCGCCGGTGCGCGCATCCAAAGCGTAAAAATATCCTTCCCGGCCGCCGGCGAACAACAAATCGGATGCGGTAGTCAGGACGCCGCTGGCCGTCAGGTCGGTCATCTTGAACTGCCACTTGATCTGGCCTGTAGCGGGATCCATGGCGAGAATCGCGCCATAGTTGCTGTTCTCGACCGGCGTGTTCTCGGCGCCGCGTTTGGTTTGCGCCCCGCCCGGCCGGATGGTGCCGCCCATATAACGCTGGCCGGGCGAGAAATCGCCTGAGATTTTGCCTAGAGTCATGCTGCTATCCTGCCAGCTCGGAATATAGAACAGATGCGTGCGCGGACTGTAGGACGGCGAATACCAGTTGGTGCGCGCCGAACAGATTCGGGATAGACCATGACGCCTTGGCCGTTCGGTTCGGCGCCTGAGTTCCGCATGGGACGGCCGCGCCTCATCGAGTCCAGTGGACCAGTTCAGTTTGGTGAACGGCGTGCCGGAAAGAAATTTGCCGGTAGTCGCGATCCAGCACATAAAAGTAACCGTTGCGATTGGCCCACATCATCATTTTGCGCGGCGTTCCCTTCCAGGTTCCGTCCACCAGCACCGGAATCTGCACGGCATCGTAATCGTATTCATCGTGCGGCGTGAATTGGAAATGCCATTTCAGTTTTCCGGTATCGGCGTCGAGCGCGACCGCGCGAATCGGAGTAGAGATTGTCGCCGCTGCGCAGGTCGCCGTTGAAATCGGGCCCGGGATTGCCGGTGCCCCAGTAGATCAGGTTGAGTTCCGGATCGTAGGAACCGGTCAGCCAGACCGGCGCGCCGCCGTGCTGCCCAGGAATCGGTCGACCCAGCTTTCATGTCCGAGCTTCGCCGGGACCGGGAATGGTGTAGAATTTCCAGGCTTCCTTGCCGGTGTTCGCGTCATAGGCCGCAATGAATCCGCGAATGCCGTACTCGCCGCCCGCCACGCCGACGATCACCTTATCCTTGACCATCAGCGGCGCATGCGTGATGGTGTAGCCGAGCTTGGGATCGGCGACCTCGGTCTTCCACAGCGGCCGGCCCGATTTCGCATCGATGCGCCAGCAGGCGCGCGTCGATGGTTCCCATGAACAGCGTGTCGCCCAGGATGGCCACGCCGCGATTCACCGAGCCGCAACACGGCCGCGCGTCGCGCGAAGGGCGATAGTCGTAATCCCAGAACGCGCGTCCGGTTTTGGCGTCCAGCGCGAACACATGATTGGGCGCCTCGCACGATGTACATGACGCCATCCACCACCAGCGGCGTGGTCTCGAATTTTTCGAGCGAGCGCGCCTGGAATACCCACTGCACTTCCAGGTTCTTCACGTTCTCCGGCGTGATCTGGTCGAGCAAACTATAGCGCTGGCTGGAATAGCTTCCTGAATACGTCAGCCAGTTCTGCGGCTCGCGATCCGGATGCAGCAAGCGATCGTTTGAGACCTGCGCGGGCAAGGCCATGGCCGCCAGCAGGCTCAGGGTAAGAAATTTCATGGCAAACCTTTCAACGAAATTAAATAACCGACGACGTCCGCGATTTCCTGCGGCGTCAATTTTCCTTGGTAAGAAGGCATCGGCGTGGTCTTGAGAACAGTGTACTCGCGCAGATCGGACTTGGAGAGCGAGACCAGGCGCCCGTTCTCGTCGATCAACTGCACTGTGTGGGTGTCCTCGTTCAGCCGCATGCCACTGATCGCGGTTCCGTTTTTCGTGACGGCGTGAATCATGCGCTGCTGCGGGGCAATGGCATCGGCGGGGTTGAGAATGGAATGTTCAGAGCCGCCGCGTTGCGGATGGCGCCAATGTCGCTCAGGTCGGGGCCTTTGCGCGACCCTTTCCCGTCCACTCGATGGCAATTGAGGCATCCGCCTTGGCCTTCGAAGATCTGCTGCCCGCGCTGGGCGTCGCCTGCGGGCGTGGCGCGCGCTCCCGAGTCGTGCAGTGAGCGAATGTAGGCCACCAGTGCGGCGCGCGACGCTTCCGGAAGACTAAACGGCGGCATACCCGTGCCTGGAACGCCGTTGAGAATGACTCGCGAAATTTCCTGGTCCGTGGAGACGCGCCTGAACTCGCCTTTGTGCATGTCGACGCCGGCCACCATGTCGCCATTGGGCCCGTGACAGGGCTGGCATTGCACCGTGAACAACTGCTTTCCGGTTGCAATTTCGGCCGGGCTATAGCTGTGCTGCTGTGCACTCAGGGGCGCGATCAGCATGGCGACGGCCGAGATACCGGCCAGCGCGCGAATACTTCGAAGCAGCTTACTCATTCCTTCGCTCCTATTTCGCAATCTGAATCGTTTGGCGCCCTAACGGCTCGCTTGCGTTCGGCGTGCCTGGCGGATAACCGGCACGGCATTTTTCGCTACGTTTCCGGCCTGAACTTTGATTTTCGCCGCGGCGGGCATTCTTTTCGACTGTAGCAGAAGGACGGAAGGGGCCAAAATTTCCTGGTCGCCCGCTGAAAGCCTGCCCGTGCGCGGCGATCGCGCAATGCGAGGAATTACTTGAGAGATCGCTGCTAGCTGCAATACGTTGCCTTCGCCGGACTTACGCAGCCGTTTGGAGCGTACCATGTCCTGCTCGGCGTAGGCCAATAGAGAATCGGCGTCGGCGCCATTTTCCGGAAAGCATGCCAGGCCGACATCGATGCCGATGGTTTCATCGCCGAACATCTCGCGGCCTGCTTCTCGAACCTTCCAATCGAGCGACGTCACGCGGCCGGATAATTCAGTGGCGTCGGCGCCTGCGAACACAACCATGAATTCGTCGCCGCCCACCCGCGCCACATAGTCCGAGCTGCGGCAATTGTTCTGCAGGATAGACGCCACCCGTTTCAGGAATTTGTCTCCATTGATATGCCCGTAGCGATCATTGACTTGTTTGAAGCCGTCCAGATCGCAAGACAACAGGGCCAGTGTCTTACCCTGTACCTGGCACCTCGACAATTCTCTCTGGAAATGGGCGTACAGAGAATCCCCGTTGGGAAGGCCGGTGAGTTCGTCGTGATTGGCTTCCTGCCGGGGGCCCAGTTTCAGGGCCAGCTCCACCAGGCGTCCGATCTTGTCGCTGATCGCCAGCAGCACCCTCAATTGTTCGTTGCTATAGGCATCCTTGTCGGCACTGTACAACGTGAGCGCCCCGGTGACGCGCTCGCCGCCGTCCCGCAAGGGTATGGAAAGCGCCGAGTTCAAAACGCTGAACCGGGTGGGGTCGTTCAGGTAGCCTGGCTCGACGGAAGGATTTCCGTTGACGATGGGCTTGGCGTTGTCCGCCACCCATCCTGAAAGCCCTTGACCGATCGGGATTTCGAGCGACGCAAAGGTGCGGCTGTTCTCTCCATTTACGTAACACGGTTTCAGTACCTCGCCTTGGAGCACATACACCGCTATGCAATCGTAGGGAACAATAAATTTCAACCGTTCCGCGGCCAGCGAGAGCAGCTCCTCGGGACGCAGCGAACCGCTGGCATCCTGGGCCAGCTCCAAAATGGCTTGCATTCCCCGGCGCGAGGAAGCTACCGAGGATGCCTGCGCCTTGGCGGAAACTTCGAACTCGGCCGGGACCTGATTTTTCTCATAGCCTGCGTCGGGTGCACCGCCGCGGTTCACGATAATGTCTTTTCTGAGACGGGTAATGGCGAAAGGAGTGTTTTGCGCCAGGCGTTCGAATTCCCGATAGTGTTTCTTGAGAATTTCGATAACCTTGGGATCGAAATGGCGGCCCGACAAGCCAGCCACGTAGTCCATAGCATCGTCTAACGGAAGAGCGCGCCGGTACTGGCGATCGCTGGCGAGTGCGTCCAGGCAATCCACCGCCGAAAGAATTCGTGCGCCGATGGGGATCTGCTCCTCCACCAGACCATCCGGATACCCGCTCCCGTCCCACTTCTCATGGTGCGAGCGCACAATGGGCGCCACCGCGTAGGGAAACGCCACTTGCTCTAAAATCTCCGCGCCCACGATGGTGTGGATCTTCATCTTGTCGAACTCTTCGGGCGTGAGCTTGCCCGGTTTGGAGATGATATGGTCCGGCACCGCCAGCTTACCGATGTCGTGCAAGATGGAAGCGGCCTGGAGAGCGTGCAATTCCTCCTCGGGCAGGCCCAAATGTTTGGCCAACTCGAGCGAATAAACCTGGACCCGGCGCAAGTGCTCATGCGTACACTCGTCCTTGGCCTCGATGGCCATGGCCAGCGCCTCAATGGTGCGCAAATGCAGGGCCGCGGTGTCTTGTGCATGCGCTCGCTCCTGCTCCAGCTTTTCGAAATAAACCCGGAAGGAACGGTACACGGCGTAAAGCAGCGGAAGTAAGGCCAGCGTGAAGGAGAAGCCCAGCGAGCGTGTGGCGATGTGAACTACCTCAGCCAGCGCGGCTGCGATCAGGTAATAAAAGAACGCCCAATAGGAAAAGCTGCGCCACACTTTGATGAAGCGCTGCCTCTCGGCGAGCGAGATGATCATCGCCAGCAAGCTCAGATTCACCGCGAAGTAAGTGACGCCGGAGAGCATGACCCGCAGAAATTCCCAATCCGCGGGGGCTCGGAACAAAGGCGCTTCAAACAGCCAGGCGGACGCCAGCGCGGCCAGAGCGAGCGAGGTGGTATTGAAGATCAGGCGAGCAACTTTGCGCCGGTCCTGTTTGCGAAAGACCGTTTGGGCGGCGCCACCCGCGATGGCCAGCGCCAGCGCTCCCGTGGGCCCCAGCTCCAACATCCCCAGCATGGTGAGGACGAAGCCTACCGACAGGTTGCCGGACCCGCCCGGGTACGGCACTTTCATTCCACCGCTTACCAGCGCGAGGCAAAGATAGAGCAAAAATCGGGTCGAGAAGTGGAGAGGGTTTGAACTGACGGTCAGGAATGCGCCTACGACGCTCGCGCAGCCGACCACCGCGATATACACTCTCGCGGCAGCGCTGAGTCGATCAGACTGTCCGTTTTCCGCCTTTCGTTCTTCGCTCGCGCCGCTCATTTTTAGAGGTCCCGGCTGCCGTCCACATCTTCCAGCGCCGTTCTGCGTGTAATCGGCGGTCTTTCGCCGCTTCGGCCCCAGTTCGATTCAGTTAACTCGCAGATACACCGCTCACCCTTGTTAATCGACGTTTTGCGCTAAGACTTTATGAATCTTATTGGTTGGGGGGAAAGAGTTGGCTGCTGGAGCGCGGTCGCGGCCCAGTTATTCGGTTCTTAAAGCCACGGCCGGGTCCACTCGAATGGCCCGCAGCGCGGGGAGCGAGCTCGCTACCAGCGCCACCAGCATCGTCAAGATACATGTGGCCAGGAAGGTCACGGCATCCATCGCGCGCACTCCGAAGAGCAGTCGCGATAGAGTCCAGGTAGTCAGGCTGGCGACGACGACCCCGATGCCAACGCCGATGAGAGCCATCCGGAGAGCGCGGCCAACTACAAGACTCCAGATTTGGCCGGGCTGCGCGCCCAGTGCCACGCGCACGCCGAGCTCGTTGATCCGCTGGGTTACCGAATACGACATAACGCCATACAGCCCGATCGCGGCCAGCACCAGGGCCAGTGCGGCGAATATCCCCAGCAGCAACGTGCGGAAGCGGGGCTGCGCGATGGAGGCTTCCACAACCTGGTCCAGCGTGCGGACGTTGAAAACCGGCTGGTCCGGATCCACCGAGCGAAGTTCGTTGCGGACCGCCGATGTCATCGCGGCCGGGTCCGAGCCGGTGCGAATTGCCAGGTACATGATGGACTCGGCGAAGTTGATGGCGTCGGCTGGGATTTGCTGATAGTCATAGTAAGTCTCGGGGCTCGTTTCGGCATCCAGGCCAGCATGCTTCACGTTGGCCACCACGCCGATAACGGTCGACCAGGCGTTGTCGTCGTTGCCGGAAAGAACGCGCCGGCCCACTGGATCTTGTCCATGCCAGTAACGCTTGGCCGTGGCTTCATTGATCACCACCACTTTGGGAGTCTGTTCTCCGTCGGAATCGTTGAAGACGCGTCCCCGAATCAGGTGAATGCCCAGCGCCGTGAAGTAGCCTCCGCTGGCCGCCCGGAACTTGGCTCGAGGCTGATCGGCCACGGCCAGCAACGGCTGACCTTCAATATGAAAGTTCAGGCTCACGTCCTGCCCGCTCATGGGCAGATACCTGCAAATGCCCGCCGACTGCACTCCCGGCAAACGTTGCACACGATCCAGGAGTTGTTTGTAAAACGAAGCCACCTTGAGACCCGGATACAAGGCCTTCGGCAGCGCGAATTCCATGGTAAGAACGTGATCGGTGCGGAAGCCCGGATCCACCTCCTGGAGACGTGCCAAGCTGCGAATCAAGAGTCCGGCGGCAGTGACCAGCACCACGCACCCGGCGATCTCGAAAACGACCAGCATGTCCCGCATCCGGGTGCTGCGCAGGTTGCCGGTGGTGGAACGGCCGCTGGCGCGCAATACGGAATTCAAATCCGGCCGGATGCTCGCCAGGGCAGGCGCGAGTCCGAACACCACGCCGGTGATCACCGATATTGCCAGTGTGAACAGCAGCACTCGCCAGTCCAGTGAAATCTCTTCCAATCGCGGGATGTTCGCGGGCGCGAACTTCACGATCGCCGCAGTGCCCCAATAGGCCAAAGCCAGACCGAACGCTCCGCCGATCAGGGCCAACAACACGCTTTCGGTTAGCATCTGCTGTACGATCCGCGCCGGATTCGCCCCCAGCGAGCTGCGGATCGCGATCTCTCTTTGGCGCGAACCGGCGCGTGCCAGCAGCAGGTTGGCCACGTTGGCGCAAGCGATCAGCAGAACGAAAGCTACCGCGCCCGTCAAGATCCAAAGCGTTGCTCCGATGTTCCCCACCACTTGATCCCGAAGAGGAATCACTTCGGCGCTATAGCCGGCATTGGTGCCGGGATTCATTTTCGACAGCTCGCGCGCGATGGCCTGCAGTCCCAGCTCGGCCTGCCGCGGGGTCACGCCGGCTTTGAGATGCGCCAGAACTTTCAGGATGCGAAGCCCCTGCCAGTACGGCGTCAGCTCCACGGGATTCGGTGTGTACGGGATCCACAGCTCGGCGGGATTGTCCACTAAATGAAACCCCGGCGGTGCGATCCCCACCACCGAGTAGCTCTTGCCGTCCAGCACCAATGACGAGCCGAGGATGTTCGAATCGCCTCCGAAGCGCCGCCGCCACAAGCCGTCGCTGACGACCACCACGGAGTTTTTCTGAGGCTGATCTTCGTCGGGCGCGAACGCTCGTCCCAGCGCCGGGTGCATACCCAGGATTTTGAAGATGCTGGGAGAAATGGCCGCGCCTTCGAGACGCTCGGGTAGCTCGCGTCCGGTCAGCGTTAGCGTTTGGCTTCGGATGGCGCCGATCCCATCGAATACGCCGTTCTGTTCGACAAAATTCTTAAAGTCGAGCGGCGATATGGGCTGCCTGCGCATGCCTTGGCTCAGCTTGTTCTCGAAAACCGCCACCAGGTGGTCTGAGTCCTGATAAGGGAGCGGGCGGATCAGGATCGCATTCATGACACTGAAGATAGCGCTGTTGGCGCCGATCCCCAGGCTCAGCGCGAGAACGCTAATGGCGGACGCTGCCGGAGCCTTGGAGAGCACACGTATGCCGTAGCGAAGATCTTGAAGCAATTCCGGCATCTAGATCCGTACCTGAAACAAACATTGTACGGGATAGGAGGGATACGCTAAAACAATAAAAAACCGCAGTTCCGCCCGAAAGCGAAGCTGCGGCTCTTTTGTACTTTCAGTCTTACGCCACTTGGTTCTGCCGGATCGCAGCTGCGCTCGCCTTTGGCACGGCTCGAACGATCAGACGTAAGACTTAGAACTAGACCTGTCGGAGATTAGCTGCCCCAAACAGAATTGCCGGCTTTAATGTTCGTCTTGGTCCTCATTGTGATTCCCTCCTTCGTTTTTATCAGCTTACGCACCTTAGAACTGCAAGCCTGGTGCCAATGTACCGGAACTCCGAAGGTCGAAGTCCTAAGTGGACGCATCGTATTGATCCTATGGAACATATCCCTCTGAGTTGGCAGTGTGTAGGGAAGGCTTCTAAGTGGCTCGGGGCTCGCACGCTATCTGTTCGGATAGAAACCCTATCCCTCTGGATAGGGTATTGTGCTTAGAACCTCGGCTCGTCAAGATCCAGGAGAGCCCAATGAAAAACCGCAGCCTCACCGGGAAGGCGAAGTTGCGGTTCTTCAAATCTCAGTTTTACGCCGGAGGTTCTACCGGATCGCAGCTGCGCTTGCCTTCGGCACGGCTCGAACGATCGGGCGTAAGCCACGGACGTTGATGCTTGGAGATTAGCTGCCCCAAACGGAGTTGCCAGCTTTAATGTTCGTCTTGGTCCTCATTTTGATTCCTTCCTTCTTTTTATCAACTTGCGCAACTTAGAACTGCAAGCCTGGTGCCAACGTACCGGAACTTCGAAGGTCGAAGTTCTAAGTACATGGATCTCATTGAGCCGAAGAATGATATTCCCCGCGCCCGGAAGCGCGTGAGGTAAGCCGCCAGGATGCCGGCAGCTTGGAAGCTATCCGTTCCGATAGAAACCCTATCACTCCGGATAGGGCGTTGTGCTTAGAACTTTCCTACGCAAAGATTCAGAACATAACCTCTCGGAAACGATGCTATCAAAAGCTAGAAATTCATTGTCCATCCGTTATACTCGTACCAAGGCCGAATGGTCGAGACTGCCGAACTTGAAGCGATCGCCGGCCCCCTCAAGGGCAACAGCATCCCCCTGGGAGAGGATGAAGTCTCCCTGGGACGCGAGCCCTCTAACCGCGTCTCCTTGCTGGACGCTTCCGTTTCCCGGCGCCATTGCCTGATTACGCGGGAAGCCGACGGCTTCAAAATCCGCGATTTGAACAGCCGCAACAGCACCTTCGTCAATGGCGTACCGGTGGCCGAGCGGCTTCTTGCCTCGGGCGACGAAATCAAGATCGGAAGTTCGCTGTTCGTGTTCGTGCTGCCGCAAACGGAGCCAACCCCGAAAGCCTCTTCCGTAGAGTTCGATCAAACCGACACCGGGGCCGGCTCAACCATCATCTTGCGCAAGCAGGATGCGCGCTATCTGCGCGACCTGGAGAAAATCAAACCCAGCGCGCGGATGGTTCGGGATCTCAATGCGCTGCTGCGTGTCAGCAAAGCGGTCAACTCGGTGCGGGGCTTGGTGGCTCTGGAAAAGCAGGTGCTCGAGCTGATTCTGGAAGTAGCGCCGGCCGACCGCGCCGCGATTCTGCTTTGCGACCAGGGCATCGAAGAGCCGACGTCCATTTTTGGCTGGGATCGCAAAACCGGGCCGAACCACGCGGTCCAGGTCAGCCGCACCATCGTATCTCAGGTTATCGCCGAAGGCGTGGCGGTGTTGTGCAACGATCTGCCGGCCACCGATGCATTCAGTGCCACGGAGAGCGTCACGATCCGGCATATCCGCAGCGTGCTCGCGGTTCCGCTGGAAGTGTTCGACCGCGTCCTGGGAGTGATCTACCTGGATGCCAGCAGTCCGGACGTTAGCTTCGACGAAGATCACCTGCAGCTGCTTACCGCCATGGGAAGCATTGCCGCTCTGGCGCTGGAGAGCGCCCAGCACATGGAATGGCTGGAGGAAGAGAATCGGCGGCTGCAATCGGAAATGAATGTCGAGCACAACATGGTGGGCGAAAGCCCGCGCATGCGCGAGGTGTATCAATTCATCAATCGAGTGGCCTCCAAGGATTCCACGGTGTTGATCTTCGGAGAAAGCGGCACCGGCAAAGAACTGGTGGCGCGCGCCATCCATCGCAACAGCACGCGAGCCAACAAACCGTACATGGCCATCAATTGCGCCGCCATAGCGGAGAACCTGCTGGAAAGCGAACTGTTCGGCCATGAAAAAGGCTCCTTCACGGGAGCCATCGCGCAGAAGAAAGGCAAGCTCGAAACCGCCGAGGGCGGTACGGTGTTTCTGGATGAGATCGGCGAGCTGGCGCCCACGCTGCAAGCCAAACTATTGCGCGTGCTGCAAGAGCGGGAGTTCGAACGGGTGGGAAGCACCAAAACCATCAAGCTGGACGTGCGCTTGATCGCCGCCACCAATCGGGATCTGGAAGAGGAAGTGAAGAAAGGGGGTTTCCGCGAGGATTTGTTTTATCGGCTCAACGTGGTCTCCCTCCGCATGCCCCCGCTGCGGGAACGCCGCGAGGACATTTCACTGCTGGCCAGTTATTTCGCCGCCAAATATGCCAAGCGGGCCAATCGCAATGTGCTGGGAATCTCGCCGCAAGCGCGCGCGTTCTTGCTGAACTACGATTGGCCGGGGAACGTGCGCGAGTTGGAGAACGCCATCGAGCGCTCCGTCGTTCTGGGTTCCACCGACCTGATCCTGCCCGAGGATCTGCCCGAAGTCGTGATCGAAAAGAGCGGACCAACTCCGGCCGCAGCGTCCGTGAGCGCGTTCCACGACACGGTGCGCGAGGCCAAGAAGAATGTCATCATCGCCGCGGTGGAGCAAGCCGGAGGCAACTACACCGAGGCGGCGCGCAGGCTCGGCTTACATCCCAACTACCTGCACCGACTGATCCGCAATCTGAACCTGAAACCATTGCTGCGCCAGGCGGCCGGCGAATCCTGAGAACTCACGCGTTCCTCGATCCGCCGGCTGGAGACAATCGCCGGTATAGCCATGCTTTGGAAAACTCCAGATCGCGGTCGACGGTGGCGCGAGAGATGTTCAGAAATTCGGCCGCCTCCTCGTTGGTACAACCCAGGAAGAATCGCAGCTCCAGCACGCGAACCTTGCGCTGGTCGATTATTTCGAGCTCGTCCAGCGCCACATCCAGCGCCAGCAGCTCTTCACTGGCGGCGTCGATCCAAGCCATCTCCTCATGCAGCGGCACCCGAATCGCGGAACCGGGCCGCTTCTGGGCGTGCGCCTGCCGGGCATGATCGATCAGGATCATGCGCATCAATTGCGCCGCGAAGGCGTAAAAATGACGGCGGTCAATCAGCTGAATTTCCCGGATCTGCGCCAGGCGGAGATATAGTTCGTTCACCAGGCCGGTCGCTTGCAGCGTATGGCCCGAGCCTTCGCGCCGCAGATAGCGGGCAGCGATGGAGTGGAGATCCTGATAGGCGACCGATGCCAGACTAGCCAAGGCCTGCCGGTCGCCTTCTTTCCAGCGTTTTAAGAGTCCCGTGATATCCGGACCGGGGGGAGTGTCTCCTGGCATAACCACTGAAGCGGAAGAGCCATATTAGCTCATGGCGCGGCGCGTCTTGGAAGCGTTCGTAAGAATGTTCGCCGGGAGCTGAGGCAATTTGCGTTTCGACCTCGCTATCTAAGACAAAGGTTGGCTCTTGGGAGTGGGCGCCGCACTTGGGTCGGGGAATGGGCTAGAGGCGACCCCCGGGCCCTACTTACGCCTCCTTCGGCCCTGGTCGAAAAATTTTGCCGGCGGCGCGCGCCTGAAATCCCGTGTTAGGCCAGCGCGACTTTTGGCAGCGAGCCGAAGCGCCGCTCGCGCGATTGGAATTCCGAGATCGCGGCGGCCAGATCGGCGGCCTGAAAATCGGGCCACATCACCGGCGTGAACACCAGTTCGGCGTAGGCGCACTCCCACAGCAAAAAATCGCTCAGGCGCTGCTCTCCGCCGGTGCGAATCAGCAGGTCCACATCGGTCCCGCCGAGCGCGCGGAGGAAATCTTCGCGAGTGGCGTGCTTCTTGAGATTTAATGCCGCGGCGATGATGGCATCGCGCGATGAATAATCCACCGCCAGGCGAAGATGCAGCGCGCGGCCGGGCGCGGTAGCCTGCTCGCAGCCCTCCACTACCGGCAGCAACATGCGTGGCAGCCGGTCCCGCCGTCCAATCACCGAGACGCGGACGCCATTGGCGATGCAGCGCGCTTGCTCCCGGCGCAGATACAGGTGAAACATCTTCATCAGCGCGGAAACTTCCGCCGGAGGGCGCTGCCAGTTGTCGGAAGAGAACGCATACACGGTAAGGGTCCCAATGCCGAGATCGGGCGCCGATTCCACCGTGCGGCGCAAGGCCTCGGCGCCGGCGCGATGCCCGGCTGACTCGCGGAAGACCGCGCTGGGCGGCCCAGCGTCCGTTGCCATCCATGATGATCGCGGCGTGCAGCGGACTCGAAGTGCTTTGAGACATAAAGTATGGCTCCAAAAAAACTCGCCTACAGCTCGCGCATGGCTTGGATCAACGCTTCCATGTGGCGCAGATATTTCTCGAGCGCCTGCCGTCCGGCTTCGGTCAGGCGATATTCCGTCTTGGGCATGCGGCCCTCGAACGACTTGGTGCAGGCGACATAATCCGCTTCTTCCAGTTTGCGGGCGTGCACGCTTAAGTTTCCATCGGTCGTCTTCAGAAGTTTCTTGAGCTCATTGAAGGTCAGGGACCGATTAGCCGCGAGCGCGCTCACGATGCCCAGCCGCATGCGCTCGTGAATCAAGCGATCCAGCTCCGTCAGTGCCTTTCCACCCGCCGGCACGCGGTTAGCTTGTTTCACCGCCGGCGGCTCTTTTCGAACCGTGTTTTGCTTAGCCACTTCAGTACCTCTTTTTATCCGCCGTATTTCCAGGCGATGATCAATCCAAAAATCAGATGCAGCCCGCCGAATCCCGCCGCCAGGAAGGCCGTGCCCCAGGCGAGCGGGCAAAACAATGCGACCGCGCCGATCAGCATAAAGCACAGCCCCATCACGGGAACCACGCGCACCGAGAAAGCTCCACCGGTGACTACGCCGGTTCCGTAAAGCAGCAGCCAGGTTCCCGGAATGGCGCCAAACAGCCCAGCGCGATAGAGAATGATGGTCAGGAGCGCTCCCACCATGAAGGGCGGGGCGAAACTGAGCACAAACCTCCGGGCCGGGGCCGAAAGCAGCGGAACCTGCGCCGAGTCGGCTTTACGCTTCATCGCTATGGCGCCCAAGGCGATGGCGAACAGGCCCTCGACCAGCCAGGCGATCAGCCACAGCTCGCGGCTCAAGCGCCAAGCGACGGCGGCGGCCAGCAGCGCGCTCAGGCCGATCGCGAAACCTCCCCAGCCTGGCACGGCGGTGAACGAAACGGCGCGTTCCATGGTTTCCCGGATGAATTGCAGGTTATCCATGGCATGGACCTGGAGAGAAACCGGCTCGCGCCGAACACCACGAATGGGCTGAACGGTAGCCATAGGACGATTATACGGAATCTACTTTGCGTTGTAAAGTAGCTGCTCCCGCCGGCTTCTTGGAGGGCTCGGCGAACAGCTCCAGCTGATCGCTCAGTGGCCACTCCGGCGCTTCCCGCGGTTTCATGCGGTGGCGCTCGCGGATCTTTTGCACTCGCTGCTCAATCATTCCCGGATAGGCTCCTTTGAGGTACGGGTTCTTTTCGAATCGCTCCTTATAGCGGCGCACGAGATGCGGAAAATGCTCCTCCAGAAATGGAAAGAAGACCTGCTGGGCGCAGGGTTTCAAGAACAGCGGTCCGGCACTGAAAGACGAAGCTCCGTTGGCGGCGGCAGCGGCGCAGACTTGATTGAGGCTCTCTTCGCTATCGTTGATCAACGGCATCACCGGATGCGCCAGAACGGAGACCCGCACTCCCGCATCGCTGAGCTTCTTGAGCGCACCCAACCGCAGGGCCGGGCGAGGGGCGCGCGGTTCGAGCAACCGCGCCAGCTTTTCATCCAGCGTCGTGATGGTCAGGTGAACTCCCACGCTGTTCCGGCGGGCGATCTCGGCCAGCAAGCCAGCGTCTCGCGCCACCAAGTCGGACTTGGTGGTGATTCCCAAATCGAAGCCTCCCTCCGCCGAAAAACCTTCCAGAATGCCGCGCGTAATCTGAAAACGGCGCTCGGCCGGCTGATAAGGGTCGGTGGCCGTTCCGATCCAGATGGTCTCGCCTGGCTTCAAACGCCGCAACTCGGTCCGAAACGCCTGCCTTTGAAATTGTTTGACGTAGATCTTGCGCTCGAACAAGTCCGGGTCGCGCAGCTCCATGAATTCGTGCGCATAACGGGCATAGCAATACTTGCAGCCAAATTCGCAACCACGGTAGGGATTCAAGGTCCAGATGGAGCGCATGCGTCCCGAACCGCGCCCGATAAAGCGCCTGGTCTCGATCTCAAAGTACTCGACTGCCCGTTTAGCTTCAAGCAGATCGCTCGAAGCAGCCAGACGGGCAATGCCGATGAGGCGCGGGGGAGGGTCGCACTCGAAGAGCATACAACGCGGATATAATTATTCGCCTTTTGTTCGCCTCCTGTCAAGGGCTATAATATAGTTGACACACCCATGGGAGACACAGTAAGATGAGTTGTGCTTATACAACTAGTTATAAATCAGCGGTTTGGCGACCTCCAACACACGTTGTGGGATCATGGTGCCGAGGGAGGTCGCTAGTGGGTTATTTCTACGGCTACTTTGATGAAAGCGGACAGTTTAAGGACCGTGGGCAGAAGCATGTTGCGCTTTGTGGATGGGTGTTCGAGGGGACGCCTGAGGGCGGTAACTTTGCTAAAGAGTGGAAGCACGAACTCAGCAAAGTTAAGCAGATTCATCGGCGTGATTGGGGAGTATACGATAACCTTCGGCCTTCAAGAAAGAAGCTTCTTCACAACTTAATTCCGATCATTCATAAACACGCTAAGTACGGGTGCGGCGTGACGGTCGATTGCGCTGCGTATCGGAAGTTTGCAAAGGGGGAATTAAGAGGGCGGTTAGGTGCTGACGCTTGGTATTTGGCGTTTTTGTTTGTGTTGCGCCATCTCGCCGAACGAAAGCTCACCAAGAACGATTATTTGGAGTTGACATTCGATTGGAATCATCAGCAGGTTATTGATAACGCCAACCGAATCTTTCGTGATATCATGCGCAAACATCCACGGCTAGCGGAACACATGCCAAAAATCGGGTGGGGAGCAAGCGTGGCGTACCCCGGTCTTCAGGCAGCAGACTTTTTGCTTATGAGACTTATCAAGAATCAAAGAGTCCGTTTAATCCTGAGACACATCCACTCGGAGCACAAGGAGAAATGTATCAGGCTCTCACCGATCCTGATAGTACAGATTACAAAGCGATGTACTTTGGGGAACGAGCATTTAGTAGTTGGGTCGCAAACATCAAGAACGGTGTAAAATATCCGCTTAACAAATGGCTTTGATATGGCGCTGCCACTGACGACTCGGTTGAAGGAGTAGACTAGCGGGGAGGAGGAAAGGACTTGAAAACCGTAACTAGACGTTTCACGTTTTTGGCTTCTCTAGTAGCACTCAAAGGCTTTGGACAAAAGGCTCCAGGTCCCAACATAACAAATGGACTTGTGAAATGGACGAAATGCGGGAGCTAATGGATGAGAAAAACAAAATGACACTATATGTTGGGATGTGAAGATGCTGTTTTTTGGCTCCTTATTCAGGTACCGCGGACTATTTCGAAGATTCCTGATATGTTGAAAACACCTGTTGGTTTGAATGCTAAAGAAACGGCAAAAGAGATAGATATGTTTTATTTAACAGGGTGGGCAAAACGGCCGGGGTAGCTACCTTGTATCTCTTTACTGACGTCTCACGAAGGCAGCGGGTGACACGCCTGACCAGTTGAAAGAAGCGGGCCAAGAATGTGTCTATTCTACAGTGCCTTTGCAGAAAAGAAATGAAAGGGCAACCAAGTTGACAATGAGGTTCTCGTCTCGATTCATAGTGGACTTTGAGATTTCAGCAAATGGGTATGAGAGAGACAATGAGTGAGTGGTTGAGCCGGTTACTAAAGATTCAAGGCTAAGCAGGCAGCGAAACGTGACATTTGCACTTGAGGAAAAGCACTTAGTTGAGCAATGCGCTCAAGAACTGATGCCAAGGTGCGTAGTCAGATTGGCAATACTATATTCAAAAACACTTCACCGTGGTTTCTCATCCTATCACCGTTCGAGGGCCCAAGTGACCTCAGTGGAAGGTGTTGATGGTTACTATTTGACGACTAAAAGGTATGTTTCCACTACAAAAGGTCGTTACAAGTTGTAGGGCACGTTACAATCTTGTTTGAGACCGAATGTCAGGTACGGCATGGTGCTGTTGCTCAAAAGCGGTCCCATACAATTCTTCTTAGGGGTGCGATTGTAAATAAAGAGTGTTGGTTTGAATGTGAAGGCGAGATCCTTGCCGGGGCCAACCAATGTTTCTGAACGGAATCCTAAAGGACTTTGTGCAAGAGTCATTGCTTAAGCCAATGTACAATCAAACCAATCAAATAATTTCCCACGTCGCCCGAGTTCGACGCTTTCAAGGCGTTGCTCAATCGCGTTACGGCTGTGCCACACGAAGAGATTGTCAAACGCGGAAGCAGAGTAAAAACAGTCGCTCCGCACTCAACCCACACCGTCGCGGCCCGAAGCCGAAGCGGAAACGCGCTGGCCGCGTCCCTGCCGTTTAGTTGCGGGATGCCGTTTCTTCCTCCTTCCCGCTGCGAATGAGGGATTCATAGGTCAGGCGTCGATTAGCAAGTTGGGAAAGTACGAGTTTGGAATCCAGTGTAGTCATCAATATCCCTGCGGTTGTTGTAGCGGAACGCTCGTTCATCCAGCATAGTCCTAAAAAACAGGTGGAATGGTTTGACACTGACTATAAAGTGCCGCGCAACCGGCGCTTTAGTATTAATGACAGAAAGTTCTCCATTGTGTTGGTGTGGACATTGTCGCGCACGTATTCGACAGCATGGTTAACAACTTCGTGTTTGAACTCAGGAGCAAGCCCATCGTATGCATCCAACTCATCACTAAACCAAACTGCGCCCGCTTCCACTTTGTCACGAATGTTTTTCTGAAGGGTAGGTTTACCACGTCCTCGGTATTGTCGAGCGCGGTGGTAAAGTGCGCACTCTCCACACTATTGGACGTGGTAAACCTACCCTTCAGAAAAACATTCGTGACAACGTGGAAGCGGGCGCGGCTATCTTTAGTGATGAGTTGGATGCATACGATGGGCTTGCTCCTGAGTTCAAACACGAAGTTGTTAACCATGCTGTCGAATACGTGCGCGACACGTCGACACCAACACAATGGAGAACTTCTGGTCGTTGCTGTAGTGTGGGTTGCACGGCACTTACATCAGTGTCGAACCATTCCACCTGTTTCGCTATCTGGATGAACAAGCATTCCGCTACAACAACCGCAGGGATATTGATGACTACACTCGATTCAAACTCGTACTTTCCCAACTTGCTAATCGACGCCTGACCTATGAATCCCTCATTCGCAGCGGGAAAGAGGAAGAAACGGCGTCCCGCAACTAAAACGCAAGCAGGGACGCGGCCAGCGCGTTTCCGCTTCGGCTTCGGGCCGCGACGGTGTGGGTTGAGTGCGGAGCGACGTTTGTACTCTGCTTCGCGTTCTGAAAATCTCTTCGTGCTGGCAACAGCCTGACTGCGATCCAGCAACGCCTTGAAAGCGTCGAACTCGGGCGACGTGGGAGGTTCTTTCATTGGTTTGATCGTACATTGGCTTAAGCAATGACTGCTTGCACAAAGTCCTTTAGGATTCGTTCAGAAACATTGGTTGGCCCGGCAAGGATCTCGCCTTCACATTCAAACCAACACTCTTTTCCAATCGCACCCCTAAGAAGAATTGTATGGGACCGCTTTTGAGCAACAGCATCATGCCGTACCTGACATTCGGTCTCAAACAAGATTCGACGTGCCTACAACTTTGTAGACGACCTTTTGTAGTGGAAACATCTTAGTCGTCAAATAGTAACCATCAACACCTCCACTAAGATGACTTGGGCCTTCGAACGGGTGATAGGATGAAAACTCACGGTGAAGTGTTTGAATATCCTGTTGGATCTGAGCTAGCACCTTGGGCATCAGTTCTTAGCGCATTGCTCAACTAAGTGCTTTTCCTCAAGTGCAAATTCACGTTCGTGCCTGCTTAGCTCTTGATCTTCTCGTAACCGGCTCAACCACTCACTCATTGTCTTTCCTCCATACCCATTTGCTGAAATCTCAAAGTCCACTATGAATCGAGACGAGAACCTCATTGTCAACTTGGTTGCCTTTCATTTCTTTTCTGGCAAAGGCACTGTCAGACGACGCATTCTTGCGGCCACTTCTTTCAACTGGTCAGGCGTGTCACCCGCTGCCTTTCGTGAGACGTAGTAAAGAGCATACAAGATAGGTACAGGGCCGTTTACGCCCTCTAAATAAAACGTATCTATCTCTTTTGCCGTTTCTTTAGCATTCAAACCAACAGGTGTTTTCAACATATCAGGAATCTTCGAATAAACCACCGCTACCTGTAAATAAGGAGCCAAAGAACAGACCATCTTCACATCCCAACACATACGTCATTTTGTTGTTCTCATCCATTAGCTCCCACATTCGTCCGTTCACAAGTCCATTTGTTATGTTGGGACCTGGAGCCTTTTGTCCAAAGCCTTTGAGTGCTACTAGAGAAGCCAAAAACGTGAAACGTCTAGTTACGGTTTTCAAGTCCTTTCCTCCTCCCCGCTAGTCTACTCCTTCAACCGAGTCGTCAGTGGCAGCGCCATATCAAAGCCATTTGTTAAGCGGATATTTTACACCGTTCTTGATGTTTGCGACCCAACTACTAAATGCTCGTTCCCCAAAGTACATCGCTTTGTAATCTGTACTATCAGGATCCGGCGCGTAGAGCCTGATACATTTTCTCCTTGTGCTCCAGCCATGTGTCTCAGGATTAAACGGACTTTTGCTAATTCGAGAGTCTCATAAGCAACAAAGTCTGCTGCCTGAAGACCGGGTACGCCACGCCTGCTCCCCACCCGATTTTTGGCATGTGTTCCGCTAGCCGTGGATGTTTGCGCATGATATCACGAAAGATTCGGTTGGCGTTATCAATAACCGGCCAATGATTCCAATCGAATGTCAGCTCCAAATAATCGTTCTTGGTGAGCTTTCGTTCGGCGAGATGGCGCAACACAAACAAAAACGCCCAAATACCAGAGCGTCAGCACCTAACCGCCCTCTTAATTCCCCCTTTGCAAACTTCCGATACGCAGCGCAATCGACCGTCACGCCGCACCCGTACTTAGCGTGTTTATGAATGATCGGAATTAAGTTGTGAAGAAGCTTCTTTCTTGAAGGCCGAAGGTTATCGTATACTCCCCAATCACGCCGATGAATCTGCTTAACTTTGCTGAGTTCGTGCTTCCACTCTTTAGCAAAGTTACCGCCCTTAGGCGTCCCCTCGAACACCCATCCACAAAGCGCAACATGCTTCTGCCCACGGTCCTTAAACTGTCCGGTTTTATCAAAGTACCGTAGAAATAACCCACTAGCGACCTCCCTCGGCACCATGATCCCACAACGGGTGTCGGAGGTCGCCAAACCGCTGAATTATAACTAGTTGTATAAGCACAACTCATCTTACTGTGTCTCCCATGGGTGTGATCTATATTATAGCCCTTGACATGAGGCGAACAAAAGGCGAATAATTATATCCGCGTTGTATGCTCTTCGAGTGCGACCCTCCCCCGCGCCTCATCGGCATTGCCCGTCTGGCTGCTTCGAGCGATCTGCTTGAAACTAAACGGGCAGTCGAGTACTTTGAGATCGAGACCAGGCGCTTTATCGGGCGCGGTTCGGGACGCATGCGCTCCATCTGGACCTTGAATCCCTACCGTGGTTGCGAATTTGGCTGCAAGTATTGCTATGCCCGTTATGCGCACGAATTCATGGAGCTGCGCGACCCGGACTTGTTCGAGCGCAAGATCTACGTCAAACAATTTCAAAGGCAGGCGTTTCGGACCGAGTTGCGGCGTTTGAAGCCAGGCGAGACCATCTGGATCGGAACGGCCACCGACCCTTATCAGCCGGCCGAGCGCCGTTTTCAGATTACGCGCGGCATTCTGGAAGGTTTTTCGGCGGAGGGAGGCTTCGATTTGGGAATCACCACCAAGTCCGACTTGGTGGCGCGAGACGCTGGCTTGCTGGCCGAGATCGCCCGCCGGAACAGCGTGGGAGTTCACCTGACCATCACGACGCTGGATGAAAAGCTGGCACGGCTGCTCGAACCGCGCGCCCCTCGCCCGGCCCTGCGGTTGCGCGCGCTCAAGAAGCTCAGCGATGCGGGAGTGCGGGTCTCCGTTCTGGCGCATCCAGTGATGCCGTTGATCAACGATAGCGAGGAGAGCCTCAATCAAGTCTGCGCCGCTGCCGCCGCCAACGGAGCTTCGTCTTTCAGTGCCGGACCGCTGTTCTTGAAACCCTGCGCCCAGCAGGTCTTCTTTCCATTTCTGGAGGAGCATTTTCCGCATCTCGTGCGCCGCTATAAGGAGCGATTCGAAAAGAACCCGTACCTCAAAGGAGCCTATCCGGGAATGATTGAGCAGCGAGTGCAAAAGATCCGCGAGCGCCACCGCATGAAACCGCGGGAAGCGCCGGAGTGGCCACTGAGCGATCAGCTGGAGCTGTTCGCCGAGCCCTCCAAGAAGCCGGCGGGAGCAGCTACTTTACAACGCAAAGTAGATTCCGTATAATCGTCCTATGGCTACCGTTCAGCCCATTCGTGGTGTTCGGCGCGAGCCGGTTTCTCTCCAGGTCCATGCCATGGATAACCTGCAATTCATCCGGGAAACCATGGAACGCGCCGTTTCGTTCACGGCCGTGCCAGGCTGGGGAGGTTTCGCGATCGGCCTGAGCGCGCTGCTGGCCGCCGCCGTCGCTTGGCGCTTGAGCCGCGAGCTGTGGCTGATCGCCTGGCTGGTCGAGGGCCTGTTCGCCATCGCCTTGGGCGCCATAGCGATGAAGCGTAAAGCCGACTCGGCGCAGGTTCCGCTGCTTTCGGCCCCGGCCCGGAGGTTTGTGCTCAGTTTCGCCCCGCCCTTCATGGTGGGAGCGCTCCTGACCATCATTCTCTATCGCGCTGGGCTGTTTGGCGCCATTCCGGGAACCTGGCTGCTGCTTTACGGAACCGGCGTAGTCACCGGTGGAGCGTTCTCGGTGCGCGTGGTCCCGTGATGGGGCTGTGCTTTATGCTGATCGGCGCGGTCGCATTGTTTTGCCCGCTCGCCTGGGGCACGGCCTTCCTGGCGGCGGGATTCGGCGGGCTGCATCTGATTTTTGGATTGATCATCGCCTGGAAATGGCGGATAAAAGAGGTACTGAAGTGGCTAAGCAAAACACGGTTCGAAAAGAGCCGCCGGCGGTGGAGAAACAAGCTAACCGCGTGCCGGCGGGTGGAAAGGCACTGACGGAGCTGGATCGCTCGATTCACGAGCGCATGCGGCTGGGCATCGTGAGCGCGCTCGCGGCTAATCGGTCCCTGACCTTCAATGAGCTCAAGAAACTTCTGAAGACGACCGATGGAAACTTAAGCGTGCACGCCCGCAAACTGGAAGAAGCGGATTATGTCGCCTGCACCAAGTCGTTCGAGGGCCGCATGCCCAAGACGGAATATCGCCTGACCGAAGCCGGACGGCAGGCGCTCGAGAAATATCTGCGCCACATGGAAGCGTTGATCCAAGCCATGCGCGAGCTGTAGGCGAGTTTTTTTGGAGCCATACTTTATGTCTCAAAGCACTTCGAGTCCGCTGCACGCCGCGATCATCATGGATGGCAACGGACGCTGGGCCGCCCAGCGCGGTCTTCCGCGAGTAGCCGGGCATCGCGCCGGCGCCGAGGCCTTGCGCCGCACGGTGGAATCGGCGCCCGATCTCGGCATTGGGACCCTTACCGTGTATGCGTTCTCTTCCGACAACTGGCGGCGCCCTCCGGCGGAAGTTTCCGCGCTGATGAAGATGTTTCACCTGTATCTGCGCCGGGAGCAAGCGCGCTGCATCGCCAATGGCGTCCGCGTCTCGGTGATTGGACGGCGGGACCGGCTGCCACGCATGTTGCTGCCGGTAGTGGAGGGCTGCGAGCAGGCTACCGCGCCCGGCCGCGCGCTGCATCTTCGCCTGGCGGTGGATTATTCATCGCGCGATGCCATCATCGCCGCGGCATTAAATCTCAAGAAGCACGCCACTCGCGAAGATTTCCTCCGCGCGCTCGGCGGGACCGATGTGGACCTGCTGATTCGCACCGGCGGAGAGCAGCGCCTGAGCGATTTTTTGCTGTGGGAGTGCGCCTACGCCGAACTGGTGTTCACGCCGGTGATGTGGCCCGATTTTCAGGCCGCCGATCTGGCCGCCGCGATCTCGGAATTCCAATCGCGCGAGCGGCGCTTCGGCTCGCTGCCAAAAGTCGCGCTGGCCTAACACGGGATTTCAGGCGCGCGCCGCCGGCAAAATTTTTCGACCAGGGCCGAAGGAGGCGTAAGTAGGGCCCGGGGGTCGCCTCTAGCCCATTCCCCGACCCAAGTGCGGCGCCCACTCCCAAGAGCCAACCTTTGTCTTAGATAGCGAGGTCGAAACGCAAATTGCCTCAGCTCCCGGCGAACATTCTTACGAACGCTTCCAAGACGCGCCGCGCCATGAGCTAATATGGCTCTTCCGCTTCAGTGGTTATGCCAGGAGACACTCCCCCCGGTCCGGATATCACGGGACTCTTAAAACGCTGGAAAGAAGGCGACCGGCAGGCCTTGGCTAGTCTGGCATCGGTCGCCTATCAGGATCTCCACTCCATCGCTGCCCGCTATCTGCGGCGCGAAGGCTCGGGCCATACGCTGCAAGCGACCGGCCTGGTGAACGAACTATATCTCCGCCTGGCGCAGATCCGGGAAATTCAGCTGATTGACCGCCGTCATTTTTACGCCTTCGCGGCGCAATTGATGCGCATGATCCTGATCGATCATGCCCGGCAGGCGCACGCCCAGAAGCGGCCCGGTTCCGCGATTCGGGTCCGCTGCATGAGGAGATGGCTTGGATCGACGCCGCCAGTGAAGAGCTGCTGGCGCTGGATGTGGCGCTGGACGAGCTCGAAATAATCGACCAGCGCAAGGTTCGCGTGCTGGAGCTGCGATTCTTCCTGGGTTGTACCAACGAGGAGGCGGCCGAATTTCTGAACATCTCTCGCGCCACCGTCGACCGCGATCTGGAGTTTTCCAAAGATGGCTATACCGGCGATTGTCTCCAGCCGGCGGATCGAGGAACGCGTGAGTTCTCAGGATTCGCCGGCCGCCTGGCGCAGCAATGGTTTCAGGTTCAGATTGCGGATCAGTCGGTGCAGGTAGTTGGGATGTAAGCCGAGCCTGCGCGCCGCCTCGGTGTAGTTGCCTCCGGCTTGCTCCACCGCGGCGATGATGACATTCTTCTGGCCTCGCGCACCGTGTCGTGGAACGCGCTCACGGACGCTGCGGCCGGAGTTGGTCCGCTCTTTTCGATGACGACTTCGGGCAGATCCTCGGGCAGGATCAGGTCGGTGGACCCAGAACAACAGAGCGCTCGATGGCATTCTCCAACTCGCGGACGTTCCCCGGCCAATCGTAGTTCAGCAGGAACGCGCGCGCTTGCGGCGAGATTCCCAGCACGTGCGATTGGCCCGCTTGGCATATTTGGCGGCGAAATAACTGGCCAGCAGTGAAATGTCCTCGCGGCGTTCCCGCAGCGGGGGCATGCGGAGGGAGACCACGTTCAACCGATAATACAGATCCTCGCGGAAACGCTCCTTTCTTGACTGGCCTCTTCCAGATCGCGATTGGTGGCGGCGATCAACCGGATGTCCAGCTTGATGGTGCCGGTGCACCCACCCGTTCGAATTCGCGCTCTTGCAACACGCGCAGTAGCTTGGCCTGCAGCGGCGGCGCCAGCTCGCCGATCTCATCCAGAAACACCGTGCCGCCGTCGGCTGCCTCCAGCTTGCCTTTCTTCTGCGCCATGGCGCCGGTGAAGGCGCCTTTTTCATGGCCGAACAGTTCGCTTTCCAGCAGGTTTCCGGTGATGGCGGCGCAATTGATCGCCACGAAAGGTGTCGGCGCGCGTGCTGTTGCGATGGATGGCGCGCGCCACCAGTTCTTTGCCGGTGCCGCTTTCCCCGAGGATCAGAACCGTGGAATCCTGGAGGCCACGCGTTGATGAATTGATACACCTCGCGCATGCGCGGGCTTTCGCCCACCATGTCGTGCTCGACATTCATTTCCGATTGCAGCCGCCGATTCTCTTCCTCCAGCCACTCCATCAGCCGCGCGTTCTCCAGTGCAGAGCGGCAACGCTTCCGATGGCGGTAAGCAGCTGCAGATGGTCTTCGTCGAAACGAACGTCGGGATTGCTGGCATCCAGGTAGATCACTCCCAAAACCCGGTCGAAGACTTCCAGCGGAACCGCCAATACGCTTCGAATATGCCGGATCCGACGCTGTCGGTGCCACCGAAAGTATCGGTGGCCGGCACATCGTTGCACAACACCGCGACGCCTTCCGAGAAAACCTGTGAAACGATGGTACGGCTGACTGCACCGCTCGTTCGGCTCGCCCCCCCGATCCCAACCAAAAACCGAGGTCCGCTCCCCGATGCCCTGGTCGCAAAGCAGAATCGCCGCGCGGTCGGCCGGGGCGACTGAGAATCGGCTCCAGATCTGCTTCTCCAGAGCCACCAACCCCCGGACCGAGTTAACGGCTTTGCCGAACGGAGCAGCGCATTTAAATCCCTAAAGGTCCGGCGCTGGGTTTGATTTTCAGGTCTCGCAGATAGCGCGCATCCTGCTTGCGCAAGATCACGGTAGATCCGGCGTCGGTGTCCGTTTGTCGAACTCGACCGAGCAGGCTTTCGGCGTCGGCCCCGGGGCATCACAAAAACCAAGATGGAATTTCCCATCTTGATTTCGTCGCCGGAGGCAAGAAGCCTCTCGGTTACCGGCACGCCATTGACGAAGGTGCTGTTGCGGCTGTTCAGATCGCGGATTTTGAAGCCCGGCTTCTCGCGTAATCAGGCAATGGCGCCGCGAAACCGAAGCGTCCAGCAGGGAGACGAGGTTAAGAGGGCTCGCGTCCCAGGGAGACTTCATCCTCTCCCAGGGGGATGCTGTTGCCCTTGAGGGGGCCGGCGATCGCTTCAAGTTCGGCAGTCTCGACCATTCGGCCTTGGTACGAGTATAACGGATGGACAATGAATTTCTAGCTTTTGATAGCATCGTTTCCGAGAGGTTATGTTCTGAATCTTTGCGTAGGAAAGTTCTAAGCACAACGCCCTATCCGGAGTGATAGGGTTTCTATCGGAACGGATAGCTTCCAAGCTGCCGGCATCCTGGCGGCTTACCTCACGCGCTTCCGGGCGCGGGGAATATCATTCTTCGGCTCAATCCAGAATCATGTACTTAGAACTTCGACCTTCGAAGTTCCGGTACGTTGGCACCAGGCTTGCAGTTCTAAGTTGCGCAAGTTGATAAAAAGAAGGAAGGAATCAAAATGAGGACCAAGACAAACATTAAAGCTGGCAACTCCGTTTGGGGCAGCTAATCTCCAAGCATCAACGTCCGTGGCTTACGCCCGATCGTTCGAGCCGTGCCGAAGGCAAGCGCAGCTGCGATCCGGTAGAACCTCCGGCGTAAAACTGAGATTTGAAGAACCGCAACTTCGCCTTCCCGGTGAGGCTGCGGTTTTTCATTGGGCTCTCCTGGATCTTGACGAGCCCAGGTTCTAAGCACAATACCCTATCCAGAGGGATAGGGTTTCTATCCGAACAGATAGCGTGCGAGCCCCGAGCCACTTGAACAAGCCTTCCCTACACACTGCCAACTCAGAGGGATATGTTCCATAGGATCAATACGATGCGTCCACTTAGGACTTCGACCTTCGGAGTTCCGGTACATTGGCACCAGGCTTGCAGTTCTAAGGTGCGTAAGCTGATAAAAACGAAGGAGGGAATCACAATGAGGACCAAGACGAACATTAAAGCCGGCAATTCTGTTTGGGGCAGCTAATCTCCGACAGGTCTAGTTCAAAGTCTTACGTCTGATCGTTCGAGCCGTGCCAAAGGCGAGCGCAGCTGCGATCCGGCAGAACCAAGTGGCGTAAGACTGAAAGTACAAAAGAGCCGCAGCTTCGCTTTCGGGCGGAACTGCGGTTTTTTAATTGTTTTAGCGTATCCCTCCTATCCCGTACAATGTTTGTTTCAGGTACGGATCTAGATGCCGGAATTGCTTCAAGATCTTCGCTACTGCAAAGGTGCCAGCTCTCCAAGGCTCCGGCAGCGTCCGCCATTAGCGTTCTCGCGCTGAGCCTGGGGATAGCAATAC
>CAVXJU010000027.1:0-186041 GCA_963761935.1 Terriglobia bacterium
TTTCCGGCTCAGTTAACCAAGAAAAGCAAGCGCGGCAGCCCATCGCGTCGACGGAGACCGCTTCCCTGAAAACTCGGACATTTTATAATATCCGATTTGGGCGCGAGATCAAGGATTTTGTTCGACCGCTGTCAGCCGGGCATTCCGATTCAACGCTGCGGGAGGCCGCTCGAGGCGCGCGGATGCATCGCGTCTTGTTTTCTGATACTGTCGCTGCATGGCGCTGGAGCATTTCCATTGGGAAGTCGAAGGGGTGTTCGTTCTTCATCTCCAGGGTTCGATCACGTTAGGGGAAGACACCCGGAAGCTGCGCGATCTGGTCCACGACACGCTCGAGACGGGGAAAACGAGAATCCTGCTCAACATGGCCGAGGTTCACTATCTCGATAGCAGCGGACTAGGGGAGTTGATCGCTGCCTATACTACCGTGAAGCACCGCGGCGGCCAGTTGAAGCTGATGAAGCTGACCCCGCGCGTTCGCGATCTCGTACAGCTCACCAAGGTCCACAGCATCTTCGAGGTTTTTCCCGACGAGGAGTCGGCGGTCCGCAGTTTTGGGACCGCGCCGGGTTAGAATGGGAGACTGCGCTTCTTAAGAGCGCCTTCCCATGACCGTCTCCGCTACTCCACTCCAAACCACCCCGCTCAACGCCGCGCATCGCAAATTGGGCGCCCGAATGGTCGACTTCGGCGGCTGGGACATGCCCGTCCAGTATTCCGGAGTTCTCGACGAGCACCACACCGTCCGACGCGCGGTCGGCCTGTTCGACGTGAGCCATATGGGCGAGATCGAAATTCTTGGCCGCGAGGCCGCCGCGTTCACCGACTCGTTCACTACCAATGCCGTGGCCAAGCTCCAAATCGGACAAGCGCAGTACTCCGGGTTGCTCTACGAGCATGGCGGCTTCGTGGACGACATCCTGGTTCACAAGGTGGCCGACGATCATTATTTCCTGTGCGTGAATGCGTCCAATCAAGAGAAAGATTTTGAATACATCGCCGGGCTGAATCGCACCGGCGCCAAAGTGGAATTCGCCAGCCCTCGCTACGCACAACTCGCGATTCAAGGCCCGAAGGCTTTGGCGACGCTGCAGAAGCTCACCTCGACGGAACTGGCGCCGATCGCCTATTATCATTTCACCGACGGCCAGGTTTCCGGCACGCCCGCACGCATCGCCCGCACCGGCTACACCGGCGAGGACGGCTTTGAGATCTACATCGCTCCAGACCAAGCCGAGCGCATCTGGAACCAGATCCTGGACGCGGGCCAGGAGTTTGGCATTAAGCCCTGCGGATTGGGCGCGCGAAACACGCTGCGCCTGGAAGCGAAAATGGCGCTTTATGGCCACGAGATTCACGCCTCCATCACGCCCTATGAAGCCGATCTGGCCTGGATCGTGAAAATGGATAAAGGCGATTTCACCGGCCGCGCGGCATTGGCCAAACAGAAAGCGGAAGGCGTGAAGCGCAAACTGGTGGGTTTTGAAATGACCGGCCGCGGCATCGGACGGGACGGCTACGAAGTGTTTCAGGATGGCGCGCCGGCCGGATGGGTCACCAGCGGCGGGCCCGCCCCAACGCTGAATAAGAACATCGGGCTATGCTATCTTCCTGTCGAGCGAGCCAAGCCCGGCCAGCGGATCCAAATCATGATTCGCAACCAGGCGGTGGACGCCATCACGGTTCCAACGCCATTCTACAAGCGAGCTAAATAAACGAATGTATCCAGAAAATTTTCGCTATACCAAGGAACACGAGTGGGTGCGCGTTGAAGGCGACACCGGGGTGGTCGGAATCACGGATCACGCGCAGGAACAGTTGGGAGATATCGTTTACGTCGATCTTCCCAAGCCTGGCACACGCGTCGAGCAGGGCAAGACGCTCGGCTCGGTGGAGTCCGTAAAGGCCGTATCGGATATATACGCCCCGGTCTCGGGCGAAGTGCTCGAAGTGAACGATACGCTGGCCACCTCGCCGGAAAAACTGAACGCCGATCCACACGGAGACGCCTGGCTTGTTAAGATCAAATTGTCGGCCCCTGGCGAAATCCAGCAACTACTCTCCGCCGGCGACTATCAGAACTATGTAGGAGCTGAGGGATCGGCTCACTGAGCCCGTGTCCTCAATGTAACCGCGATTGCGCTATTTACCGAAGTCTGACATCGAGCGCCACGAGATGCTGTCCTCGATCGGCGCCAATTCTCTAGAAGATTTGTTCTCGCATTTGCCCGATGAAGTGCGGCTGAAGCGGCCGCTGGACGTCCCACCGGGCAAGTCCGAATACGACATCGTGGATTATTTCCGCGCGCGCGGCGCTGAGAATGCCAACGGCTACGCGTCTTTTCTGGGCGCCGGCGTGTATCATCACTACCGTCCGGTGCTGGTGGATACCGTGGTTTCGCGCGGCGAATTCCTGACGTCCTACACGCCGTATCAGGCCGAGATGGCGCAGGGCACGCTGACCACCATCTTCGAATTCCAGACCATGATCTGCCAGTTGACCGGCATGGAAGTGGCCAACGCGTCGATGTACGACGGATCGACAGCGGTGCCCGAAGCGGCCATGATGGCGATGCGCTTAACCGGCCGCGACCGGATCGCAGTGGCGCGGACGGTGCATCCTGAGTATCGCGAGGTGCTCCGGACCTACGCGCAGCATCAGGGCATGCCGGTGGCGGAGTTTGGCTACCACGCGACATTCGGGCGGCATCGATCTGGCGGATCTCGAGAAGACGGTGGACCAGCGAGACGGCGGCCGTAATCATTCAATCGCCGAATTTCTTCGGCATCGTCGAAAACGTGAAGCACGCGGCCGAGATCGCGCATAAGAATGGCGCGCTGCTGATTTTCGTGTTCGCCGAAGCGGTGTCGCTCGGGCTGCTGGAGCCGCCGCGGGACGCCGACATCGTCGCGGGCGAGCTGCAATCGTTTGCCATTTCGCCCAGCTATGGCGGTCCGTTCGCCGGAATCATCGCGACCAAAGAAAAATTCATGCGGCAGATTCCCGGGCGGCTGGTCGGTGAAACCAAGGACTCGCGCGGCAATCGCGCGTATTGCCTGACGCTGGCGACGCGCGAGCAGCATATCCGGCGCGAGAAGGCGACTTCGAACATTTGCACCAATCAGGCGCTCATCGCGCTCATGGCCACCGTGTTCATGACGGTTTACGGCAAAGAGGGGCTGCGCGAGCTGGCCGAGCAGAATCTGGCTAAGGCGCACTACCTCGCCGGGAAGCTCAAGCTGCGATTTTCGGGGCCGTTCTTCAACGAGTTTGTGGTGTCGACGAATGGCCGCACGCCGGATGAAGTGAACGAAGCGTTACTGACGAAGAAGATCATCGGCGGCCTGCCATTGGAGCGGTTTTATCCGGAGATGGGGAACACGATGCTTCTCTGCGCCACCGAGATGTCCCGCCGCGCGAGCCTGGACACAGTTGCGGAGGTGATCGGCCGATGATTCGCAAAGTCCGCCAGCATATCAACCAAAACGAGCCGCTTTTGTTCGAACGCAGCTCGCCCGGCAAGAGCGGCTATCAGTTGCCCTTGCTCGACGTTCCCGCGGTGGATCCAGCCACAGTATTGGGCGCATCCAACACGCGCGCGGAAATCGAGGGTTTTCCCGAAGTCAGCGAAGTGGAAGCAATCCGTCATTTCACGCGCCTGTCGACGCAGAACTACGCTATCGATCTTGGCCTCTATCCGCTGGGCTCCTGCACCATGAAATACAATCCGCGCGTCAACGAGCTGGTGGCGCGCATCGAGGGCCTGGCGTGGGCGCATCCTTATCAACCCGTCGAGCTCTCGCAGGGGATCCTGGAAGTGATGGGCACGCTCGAAAAGATCCTGGCCGAAATCACCGGCATGGACGCCGTGACGCTGCAGCCGGCGGCGGGCGCGCACGGCGAATTCACGGGCATTCTGCTGATTCGCGCGCTGCTCGAATCGCGCGGCAATCCGCGCAAGAAGCTGCTGATTCCGGATTCTGCGCACGGAACCAATCCCGCCACCGCGCATCATCGCCGGTTACGCGGTGGAGAACATCAAGTCTCAACGATCGCGGCATGGTGGACGTCGAGGCGCTGGCGCGTTCGGTGAACGAAGACGTCGCCGCGCTGATGATCACCAACCCCAACACGTTGGGCGTGTTCGAAGAGAACATCACGCGCATTGCTGAGATTCTGCACTCCAAGGGCGCCATGCTTTACATGGACGGCGCCAACATGAACGCGCTGGTCGGCATCGCGCGGCCGGGCGATTTCGGCGTCGACGTGATGCACCTGAATCTGCACAAAACGTTTTCGACGCCGCATGGTGGAGGCGGCCCCGGCTCCGGACCGGTCGCGGTGAAGAAGCACCTGGAGCCGTTCCTTCCCACACCGCGGCTGGATCGAGTGGGCGAGCAGCTGGCGTTGGAATTATGACCGGCCGCAGTCCATCGGTCGCGTCCGAGCGTTCTACGGCAATTTCGGCATGCACATCCGCGCGCTGGCCTACATCATGGCGCACGGCGGCGACGGGCTACGCAACGCCACCATGGACGCGGTGCTCAATGCGAACTACATCCGCAAGCTGATCGAGCCGTATTATGAGATGCCGCTACAAAGCGCCCAGCATGCACGAGTGCGTCTTCAGCGACGAGCGCCAGGCCAAGCGCGGCGTGCGCACCGGCGACATCGCCAAGCGGCTGATCGATTACGGATTCCATCCCTACACCGTGAGCTTTCCGCTGATCGTGCACGGCGCCATGATGATCGAGCCCACCGAGACCGAGAGCAAAGACGAGCTGGACCTGTTCGTCGATGCGCTGATCTCCATCGCCAAGGAAGTGGAAGAAACTCCCGAGCTGGTGCTGAAAGCCCCGCATCACACGCGCACCAGCCGTGTGGACGAAGTGACCGCGGCCCGAAAGCCGATCGTGCGCTGGAAGCCGAAAGCTACCTCCAGCAAAGCGGCGGATTAATCCTGCTATGTTGTTCTCTTGCGCCGTGAACTGATCATCGTCGCGCTATTCGTTCTGGCTCTGCGGCTGCCGTTTTTGAATCAAGCCGTGCAAGGCGACGACGTCTACTATCTGGCCGAAGCCGAGCACGCGCAGATTGAGCCGCTGCATCCCGACCACACGCTAGCGCCGTTCCTGGGCCGCATGGTGGACATGCGCGGCCAGCCGCATCCGCCCTTGAATGCCTGGTGCCTGGCGCTGCTGCTGGCGATTTTCAAAGATGTTCGCGAAATTCCGTTTCACGCGGCTTATATTCGTCTTTTCGCTGATCGCCGCGTTCAGCGCTTGGTCGTTGGCGCGGCGGTTCAGCCCGCAGCCGCTGCTTGCTACGCTGCTTTTTCTGGTGACGCCGGCGTTCGTGGTGAACGGCAATTCCTTCGAATCCGACATTCCGTTCCTGGCGTTCTGGCTGCTCGCGACCGCGCTGTACGTGGCGGCAGTGGACCGGCGATCGCGTACGCTGCTCGCTGCATCCTGCGTCGCGATGGGGTTGGCGGCACTCGGCGCAGCTCAGTCGATTTTCCTGGTTCCGATCCTTTTTCTTTACGGCCGCAAATGGCGCGCTGCCGCCATCGCGACACTCACGGCGCCCGCGGTCTTGCTCGTCTGGCAACTTTTCGAGCGGCTCACCACCGGAGCGTTACCCGCGAGCGTGCTGGCCGGTTATCTCCAATCCTACGGATTCGAAGCGCTCATCCAAAAAGTGAAAAGCGCGGCCGCGCTCACCGCGCATCTGGCCTGGCTGGTGTTTCCCGGCTTGTGGCTGCCGCCCTTGATCGCATTGCCGGCCGGGATCGCCGCCGCTTTCTACGATCTGAACCCGCTGTTCTGGGCATCCATCGCGGTCGGCGTCGGCATCTTGATCTGGTGCGCGCGCAACTGGCGCGACTTCCTGGCGCAGTGGGTACTCATCTTCTTCGCCGGCGCGCTGGCCATCTTCTTCGCCGGATCTGCGCGCTACCTGCTCCCCATCGCGCTGCCGGTCGCGATTCTTGCCACCCGCCGGGCTGGCCCGCGCCTGCTGACCGTTGGCGTCGCATGCGGCCTGGCGCTGAGCGTCTTACTCGCCGAAGTCAATTATCAACATTGGAGCGGCTACCGCAAGTTCGCGCGCTCGCTCCAACAGCAGGCCGAAACCAAGCGCCTGTGGATCGACGGCGAGTGGGGATTGCAATACTATCTCGAATCTGAAGGCGGGCTTCCATTACTAGCAGGGCAGCCGGTGCATCCGGACGAAGTGGTTGTTACCAGCAGCCTCGGATACCCAGTCCAGGTCAGCCATCCAGGTGCGTTCCCAGTCTCAATCGACAGCCGCACCATAACTTCACGGATTCCTCTGCGGCTCCTCGCTCTCGACGGCCGCTCCGGCTATTCCACCACCACTTGGGGACTGCGCCCGTTCGACATTTCTCTCGCCCCCATCGATCAAGTTCGCGCCGAAACGCTGCTGGAGCGCAAACCTGTTCTGTCCGATCTCCCCATGAACGCGCCCGAAGCCGAGCAGCAAATCGTCAGCGGCGTCTACGCGCTCGAAAACTCAAAATTCCGCTGGACCAGCCAGACCGCCGTCCTTCTGCTGAAACCTCCCGCCGAGGCATTGCCGCTGGTCGTCCGCTTTTACATCCCCGATCAAGCTCCCGCCCGGCAAGTAACGGTTCAGCTCAATAATAAGGTAGTCGCGATCCAAAGCTATCCTCGACCGGGCAGTTACACCATTGTTAGTGAAGCTTCGAAGCCTGACGGAGACAGCGCTCAGGTGACGATCTCCGTCGATAAAACCTTTTCTACACAATCAGATAAGCGAGAACTTGGGTTCGTTTTGATCAGTGCCGGGTTCGAGCATCCTTGACTCTGTTTGTTTCATACGTATAATTGAAACATACGTATGACCACCAAAGACCGTATCCTGGATGCCGCAGAGCACCTGTTTGCCAGAGATGGCATCGAGGCCCCCTCCCTCCGCGCCATCACCGCGGAAGCCGGCGTGAATCTGGCGGCGGTGAACTATCATTTTCAATCCAAGGACGCTCTGGTTCGCGCCGTGATCGCGCGCCGGGTGGTGCCGGTAAACCAGCGCCGGCTGGAGCTTCTCGAGGCGTGCGAAAGAGCCGCCGGCGATGGCCCGCTTCAGCTCGAAGAGGTGCTGGACGCATTCGTACGGCCGGTGGTCGAGATTGCGAGCCACGCACGGGAATTCGTTCCAATGATGGGGCGCATGTACACGGAGCCCGCGGAATTAATGGAGCAGGTTTATAAGGATCATATGGAACCCGTCGGAAGGCGATTCATTAGCGCGTGGCAACGAGCGTTGCCCGATCTGCCGCATGTCGAATTGCTGTGGCGGCTGCATTTCTCAATGGGCGCGTTGGGCCACACCATGGGCGCGAACCATATCCTTCGGCTATTTTCGGACGGCCAATGCGATCCCTCCGACGTCGAGGGAACGTTAAGGCGGCTGGAGGCGTACATACTTGCCGGATTGAAAGCTCCGGTCGCGAAAGCCCCGGTAGCGGAGGTGGAACATGCCATGCACTAAACTGCTTGCAATTGCGTTGCTCGGCGCGCCGCTGTTCGGGCAGCAATTGCAGAGCCGGCCGGAGGTGTTGCAGCTTAGTCTCAAACAGGCCGTGGAGATCGCGCTGGCGCCCGAAGGAAACACGCGCGTGCGTCTGGCTGTAGAAGACTTGAAGCAGGCCGGGTCTCGCGCCAATGAATCGCGCGCGGCGCTGCTGCCGGATCTGGAGAGCTACGTCCAGTATCAGAACGAGACCAACAATATAAAAGCATTCGGATTCAACTTTTCGAGCCTCCTGCCAGCGGGCCTCTTTCCACCGGGTGTGAACATCAGTTTCCCCAGTCTGCTGGGCCCGTTCGATTTGTTGGACGTGCGCGCGACTGTGCAACAGAACATCTTCGATTTGAGCTCGCTGCGCCGCTTTCAAGCCTCCAAGGTCGCCATCGAAGCGGTGAGGGCGGACAACGCAGGCACGCGCGACCAGGTGACCGATCAAGTGGCACGCGCGTATTTGGCCGGCTCTCCGGGCGCAGGCCTCGCTCGACACCGCGCACGCCAATGTCGAGTTGTCTCAAGCTCTGCTGCGCTTGGCGCAATCGCAAAAGAACGCCGGCACCGGCACCGGAATTGAGATCACGCGCGCGGAGGTGCAGCTGGCCAACGACCGCCAGGCTCGAGCTGGTGGCCGAGAACGACGTGGACCGGTCGCGGCTGCAATTGCTCAAAGATCATCGGGCTGAAGCTGGACAATCCTGTGCAGCTGACGGGAAGGCTGGAGTACATCCCTACCGAGGCAGTGGATGCCGCTCAGGCGCTGGCCACCGCGCACGACCATCGCGCCGAGTTGCGCGCCCAGCAGAGGCGCGAGGACAACGCCCGGCTCAACTTCAGCGCCACCAAAGCTGGAGCGCCTGCCGAGCGTCAGCGCTTTCGCAAATTACGGCGATCATCGGGCACCGGCCTTACCAACGCACTTCCGACTCGATCCGTCGGCGTCGACGCTAAAAATCCCGATCTTCGACGGCGGCCGTCGCGATGCCCGGCGGGCCGAGAGCGCGTCGCAATTTCGCGAGGAATAGATCCGCATGACCGATCTGCGCGATCAGGTGGAACTGGACGTGCGCATGGCGCTCGACAGCCTGCACTCCGCCGACGCGCAGGTGAAGACCGCCGAGGAGGGCTTGCACTTTCTGAAAACGAGGTGGCCCAGGCCGAGCGCCGCTACAGGGCCGGCGTCACCAACAGCATCGAAGTGACGGACGCGCAAACCCGGCTGGCACGCGCGCGCGACAATCGCATCAGCGCACTTTACAACTACAACCTGGCCCGCATCGATCTCGGCACCGCGACGGGGACCATCCAGACCATGATCCAGTGAGGACCATATGAAAAAAATAATTTTACGGCTTCTACTACTCGCTATCCTGGCGGCCGGCGGGTTTCTATCTGTACTCGGCGCGGTTCTCACACAAGAACGAAACCCAACTGCCGGTTTCCGGCAACATCGAACTCACGCAGGTGGACATATCTTTTAAGGTTCCGGGCAAACTGGTGGAGCTGGATGTGGACGAAGGCACGTTCGTCAAAAAAGGCATGGTGATCGCGCGCATTGACCGCGAGCAGGTGGAGCAGCCAGCGCAGCCGCGACGAGGCGAGCGTGGCCGCTTCCGCATCGCAATATCGACCAGATGGAGACTTCCGTGCAATGGCAGCGCGAGACCCTGGAAAGCGACGTTGCTCTGCGAAAGGCCGAGGTGCGGGCTTCGCAGGCGCACCTGGACCGTGCTGTTGGCCGGATCGCGGCCGCAGGAGATCCAGCAGGCGGAAGCAGCCGTTGCCGACGCCACCGCGCAGCACGATCAAGCCCAGGCCGATTGGGATCGCGCGCAGGACCTATTCAAGAACGACGACATCTCCAGGGCAGCAATACGATCAGTACCGCATGCGCTTGGACAGCACGAATGCCGTTCTGAGACAAGCCCAGGAAAAGCTGGCGCTGGTGAAAGAGGGCCCTCGTAAGGAGGACATTGAAGCGGCGCGTGCGGACGTGGTGCGCGCTAAAGCCGCGCTGCAAGCCAGCGAGGCGAACCGGTTGGAACTGCAGCGCCGCGAGGAGGACGTAAAGGCGCATCTGGCCGATGTCAACCGCGCGAAGGCGCAGGTAGCCATTACGCAAACGCAAATCAACGACACCGTGGTGACTTCGCCCATCGACGGCGTGGTCTTGGTGAAGTCGGCCGAAGTCGGCGAGGTGCTGGCGGCCGGCACCACCGTGGTCACTATCGGCGACATCGATCATCCCTGGCTGCGCGCTTATATCAACGAGACGGACTTGGGGCGCGTGAAGCTGGGCCAGCCGGTCCAGCTCACCAACGATTCGTTCCCGGGCAAAAGCTATCCTGGCCACGTCTCGTTCATTTCTTCGGAAGCCGAATTTACGCCCAAGCAGATCCAGACTCGCGAGGAGCGCGTGAAGCTGGTGTATCGCATCAAAATCGACGTGGACAATTTGCGGCATGAGCTGAAGTCCAACATGCCGGTGGACGGAGAGATTCAATTAAATGGCGGCGGATCTGCATAACAACGCGATCATCCGCGCCGTCAATCTGACGCGCCGTTTCGACACGCTGACGGCCGTGGATCGCCTGAACCTCGAGGTATCGCCGCGGGGAAATTTTCGGCATCGTCGGCCCGGATGGCGCAGGAAAAACCACCGCGCTGCGGCTTTTGTGCGGCCTGATGGATCCTACCGAAGGCGAGGCCTGGGTCGCCGGCCGCAACGTTGCGCTGCGAATTGGAAGCCGTCAAGGACCAGATCGGTTACATGGCGCAGCGTTTCGGCTTGTACGGCGATCTGACGGTCGACGAGAACATGGATTTCTACGCCGACCTGTTCGGCATCTCGCAAGCAGGAGCGCGCCACTCTGATCCCGCAATTGCTCCGCATGACGCGCATGGAGCCGTTCGGCAAGCGCCTGGCGACGCAATCTTTCAGGCGGCATGAAGCAGAAGCTGGCGCTCATGTGCACGTTGCTGCATCATCCCCAGGTTCTGTTTCTGGACGAGCCGACCAACGGCGTCGATCCGGTGTCGCGCCGCGATTTCTGGGCCATTCTCTACCGCCTGGTACACGACGGTTTGACGGTCTTGATCACCACCGCCTATCTGGACGAAGCCGAGCGCTGCAATCGCGTCGGCTTGATGAACAAGGGCCGCATGATCCGCTGCGAATCGCCGCAGGCGCTTGAAATTCACGCTGCGAAGAAACCTGCTACGAAGTGGAAACCTCGAACCAGCGCGCCGCGCGCGAATATCTGCAGTCGCAGCCGGGGTGCTGAGCGTGGAACCCGCGGGAGCCAAGCTGCACCTATTCATGAATGCGGCCACGCGCTTCGGCCGATGCTCTGGAGCAAAGCGCTGCGAGCGCGCTATCCCGGTCCGGTTGAGTTTCGCCGCATCGTTCCGTCGCTCGAAGACGTATTCATCGGTTTGATCCGCAAGGAGGAAGCAGCGCATGCCCGGATAATGCCGTCGAGATTCGCGACCTGGTGAAGCGCTTCGGCGATTTCGTCGCCGTGGATCACGTCAGTCATGGAGGTCCGAGCGCGGCGAGATCTTCGGATTTCTGGGCCCAAACGGCGCCGGCAAATCCACTACCATCCGCATGCTATGCGGACTGCTTGCAGCCCACTTCGGGCAGCGCTACCGTGGGCGGCTTGGACGTCGGCACGCAGTCGGAAGCTGATCAAACAGCGCATCGGCTACATGTCGCAGAGATTTTCTCTTTACGACGACCTGACGGTGGAAGAGAACATCGACTTTTTCAGCGGCATCTACGGCGTCCCGCGTAGCCGGCGCGCCGCGCGCAAGGACTACGTTCTGAAAATGGCGGGCATCGAGGAGCGGCGCTCCAGCTTGACGCGATCTGTTATCCGGCGGCTGGAAGCAGCGGCTGGCGCTGGGCTGCGCGATACTGCACGAGCCGCCCATTTTGTTCCTGGACGAGCCCACTTCCGGGCGTCGACCCCATCGCGCGCCGCACCTTCTGGGATTTGATTTACGAACTTTCTCGCGCCGGCCAGACCATTTTCGTCAGCACGCATTACATGGACGAAGCGGAATATTGCCACCGCCTGGCGCTCATGTATCGGGGCAAAATAATGGCGCTCGGCACTCCGCCCGAATTGAAGCAGTCGCTCGGATCGCATCATCTGCTGTTGCTGCAGGTCTCCGACATTGTCTCCAGCATGAAGCTGCTGGAGAATGTGGCGGGCGTAGCCGACGTGGCGGTCTTCGGCGGCGGGCTGCACGTCACGGTGGAAAACGATGCGAGCGCGATTCCGCAGATCCGGCAGGTGCTGGAGAGCGCCGGCATCCAGGTGCCCATTCTGGAGCCGATCGAGCCGTCGCTGGAAGACGTGTTCGTCGCCATGATCGAGCGCGAAGAAAGGAAGGCCGCATGAGCTTTCGCAGATTGAAAGCGGTCACCAAGAAAGAACTGCTGCATATCGTGCGCGACGTCCGCAGCCTGTATCTGGCGCTGGCGCTTCCGCTGGTGATGCTGCTGCTGTTCGGATTCGCGCTCACGCTGGATGTGGACCGCATCCTCACCTACGTCTATGACCAGGATCGGACGCCGCAGAGCCGCGAATTGATCGACCAGTTTCGCTCCTCGCGCTACTTCGAGATCTCGCGCGATGTGCACGACTACAAGACCATCGAGCACGCCATCGATCAGAACACCATCCTGCTCAGCATCGTCGTACCCAAGGATTACGCCAAGCATTTGCTGGCCGGCCAGGAAGCCGACGTGCAGATGTTGATCGACGGCAGCGATTCCAACACCGCCGGCATCGCACAGGGATACGCGGAAGCGATCGTTCAAACCTACGCCGCGCGCCTGCGATCGGGCGGGCAGTCGCAGCGCGGAGGACAGGACGCCGGCCTGCCGGTCGATCCGCGCATTCGCGTCTGGTACAACAGCGACCTCAAGTCCAAGAACTTCATCGTGCCGGGATTGATTGCCGTCACCATGATGATCATCTCTTCCATGTTGAGCTCGCTGACCATCGCGCGCGAGTGGGAAAACGGAACGATGGAACAGTTGTTGTCCACTCCGGTGCGGCCGCGCGAGCTGGTGTTGGGTAAGCTGATGGCTTATTTCCTGCTCGGGCTCACCGACATTTTCATCTGCCTGATCGTAAGTGTGTTCATTTTCCAGGTGCCGTTCCGCGGGAGCGTGGTGTTTCTGTTCATCAGTTGCTGCCTGTTTCTGATCGGCGCGCTCTCGTGGGGAATCTACATTTCGGCGGGCGCTCGCACGCAACTGCAGGCCTATCAGATGGGCATGCTCAGCTCCTTCCTGCCCGGTTACATTCTTTCGGGTTTTGTATATTCCATCCGCGAGATGCCGAAGATAATTCAATTCATCAGCTACCTCGTGCCGGCGCGCTATTTCGTAACCATCCTCACCGGCGTGTTTTTGAAAGGCGTGGGCTGGCAGGTATTGTGGCTGGAAGTCAGCATGCTGGCCGGCTATGCTGCGATTGTTTTCGTGCTGGCGACTCGAAAAATGCGCTTAAAGGTGGCATAAAATGCGCGAACGTCTGTTCGAAATCATTCGCAAAGAATACCGGCAGGCATTTCGCGAGCCGCGCATGCGGTTCTTGCTGTTTCTGCCGCCGGTGATCCAATTATTGATCTTCGGTTTCGCTGTGAACCTGGACGTGGATCACGGCCAGATCGCCTGGCAGGACGGCGACCACAGTTACGAGAGCCGCGAGCTGCTGTCTGCTTTTCAAGCTTCCAGACGCTTAGACGTGAGTCGACGTTCCATCCAGCGATCGCGAATCCCAGGCTTTGCTCGATTCGAGCAAAGTGGACCTGGTGGTGCACGTGCTGCCGGGCTTTGCGCGCGACATCCATCGCGGGCGAACTGCATCCGTTCAGCTTCTGGTGAACGGCTCGAATTCGAACATCGCCAACATTGTCGCCGGGTATGCGAATTCGATCGTTGGACGTTTCGCCTCCGATGTGGCGGAGGAACAGACCCGGGAGCGCCTGGCCGGCAGCATGGCGCCAACCGCGTTGCATATCGCCGCCCCGCAAGTGAATCTGGAGAGCCGCGTGTGGTTCAATCCGGAGCTGAAGAGCCGGAATTATTTCGTACCGGGCATCGTGGTCAACATTCTGATGCAAGTGACGCTGATGCTCACCGCCATGGCGATCGTGCGGGAAAAGGAGATCGGAACCATGGAGCAGCTGATGGTGACGCCCATCCGCCCGATCGAGTTGATGCTGGGCAAGACACTGCCGTTTGCGATGGTGGGTCTGGTGAACATGGTGACCGCGGCCGGAGCGGCGATCCTCCTTTTCCAGATTCCGTACCGCGGCAGCGTCCTATTGCTATTCGCCTGCTCGCTGCTGTTTCTGATGACGTCGCTGGGCGCGGGACTGTTCGTCTCCACCATTTCGCGCACGCAGCAGCAGGCCATGATGACGACCTTTCTGATTTTCCAGCCGTTCTTCCTGCTGAGCGGGTTCACGTTCCCGCTGCGCAACATGCCGATCTCGATTCAATATCTATCGCTGTTGAATCCGGTGCGCTATTTCATCGACATCGTGCGCGGCCTGTTCCTGAAGGGCAGCGGCGTGGACGTATTGTGGCCGCAGATGCTGGCGCTGGCGATTTTCGGCGTAACGATTCTGACGCTGAGCGCGATGCGATTCCGCAAGCGGCTGGATTAAGTATGAAGCCAAAGAACGTGCGGACACGGTCGATCTGTCACCCGATCTGCATCGCAGGCTCTGTGAGGCGGCGGCTCAACAAGGCCGTACCGTTCAGCAGTTCATCGCGGCGGCCATCGAGCAGGCGATTTCTTCTCCATCGCCAAAAAGGCGATTGGTCCTCGACCGGCCGCTGCTCGCCGGTAAACGCAAGCCGATCGCAATCACGAACGAAGAAATCTATAAGCTTGGTTTTCCTTGATGTCAATACTGAGCCTAGCTGCGCGCGGAAACCATCTTCTTTAGCAGCGCAATTTGACCGGCATGGTATAGGTGATGCTGGATCGCGCCTTCCAGCATGAAACGGACAGAATAGTTCGATCCCGGGACGCCTTTTCGCAACGCTTCTTCCGGCAATTTCGAGATCTTCTCTTGTAGCTTCTTGGTTTCCTGGTCGAGCGCAGCCAGAGTGTTTTGCCAAGCCGGCTCGCTTGCCTCTCCTGCCGCGGGCCAGTCTGCCGCCGCGGGGAGTTCCACGGACTCACCGTCCAGTCTCCGGACCACCACGGGGACCCAGGCGCCGACGTGCCGGACCAGCTCCCAGATGGTATGCGCTTGCTCAACCGGTCTGGCGCTGGCCATTGCGGCATCCACGCCAGCCAGGGTTTCGCGCAGCGACGGGCCATGCCAGGCTTCGCCCTGGTGGGCGCGCCGCAATTGATCCGCGAGAAATTCAACGTCGTTCATCGTTTGTCCTCCTGTAACTGTCTAAATACCACTTGCAGGTTACACACTAACAAGCCGATGCGTAACCTGTCAATGTGCTATAGCTGGTTACAGAGATGCCGACGCCCATGAAGTTCATCGCGGCGCATCCCGCGCTCGACTTCGTTAACACCGTCGGCGGCTGGCCAGCCGGAACGGCCGTCGAAGACAAGCTCGAAAACTTTGACGATTTGATCCGCTGGGGCAAATTAGCGAAGCTCGTCGAGGCGGCCGATGTGACTGCTGCGATCGGCCTGGCCCGCCGTCACCAACGGCAAGCCGCCCATGTGCTGGCCCGGGCCCGTTCGTTGCGCGGCGTCCTGCATCGCCTGTTCAACTGCTATCTGGAAAACCGAAATCCAGCGCCCGCGGATCTGAAAGCTTTCCAGGACGAACTCCGCATCGCGCGACGGCACCAGATGTTGGCGGGCACCGGCCGCGGCTTCGTTTGGACGTGGGACCACGGCCCAGCGCTCGATTCCGTTCTGTGGCGCATCAGCCAATCGGCCGCCGATCTGCTGGTCTCGCCGGATCTCGCTAGAGTGCGGCGCTGCGCCGGCGAAAATTGCGGCTGGTTGTTCCTCGACACCACGCGGAATCACAGCCGCCAGTGGTGCGACATGCGGGACTGCGGCAATCTCGCTAAGGTGCGCCGCTTCCGCAAGCGGCAGGCCGGCGTACGTGGCCAACGGGTCGGCTAAAATGGCAAACGGGAGGAATCATGGCGCGCATCCGCGGACTGGAAGCTAGCGAAACGAATCCGCTCACGCGGTTTCTGTATTGGATGACCAAGCGCAAGCTCGGCCACGTGATCGAGGCGGTCAAGATTACCGCGCACCAGCCCCGGCTCGTCCTCGCTTCCGGCCAGATGGAGATGGGCCAGCAGGCCGTCCACAGCGTCGACGACAAGCTGAAAGCTCTGGCCGAAATCAAAGCCGCGCTGATGATCGGTTGCCCGTTTTGAATCGACATCGGGTCTGCCGTTGGCAGACGAGCCGGAGTGAGCGAGGGTCAATTGATGGCGTTGCCCGAGTTTGAAAACGCCTGCCAATTTTCCAAAACCGAAAAGCTGGTCCTGCGTTATGCGGTCGCCATGACTCAGACGCCCGTCGATGTGCCGGACGAATTGTTCGCGGCGCTGCGCGAGGTCTTCAGCGATCAGCAGTTAGTGGAGTTGACCTCAGGCATCGCCTGGGAGAACTACCGCGCCCGTTTCAACCATGCTTTGGGAGTGGAGTCGGAAGGTTTTTACCGCGGCCAGTTATGCCTACTGTCTCAGGCGGCGCCAGTTCCGAGACCTTAGTTTTCCAGAATCGGCTCGATCCCGCAAGCGATTCAGCCTCAGCCACATAGCCTGCTAGTCTGAGCGTTTACTCCCAACCGCCTAGAAGAATAGCCTTAGCGACTATAAGGTTTTAGTACCCCGCCGACGATAGACCAGTCACAGGCATAATAATGCGGCTGTTTCGGTCGAGTTCTATCGAATCCCAAGCCAGCCAAATCGAAGACCCGATTATGCGGCTTCGGTTTTTGCGGATCTGCGCCCAAGCGAAACAGGATGCGGCTCCGGTTTGGCCGTGGGCACGCATCCAAAGCATTCCCGCGATCTGTTTTATATTGCTGCTGGCCGGATTGCTGGTCCCCGGCTATCAAGCCTCGAACCGCGAGAACGGCGCCGCGGCGCTTACTCCGCATTTCCCTTCCGGCTCGGCCGATTCGTTCTCCAAGGTCTGGCTGGTGGACAAGACCAAGGATTTCGAGACCTACAGCAACGGCTTGCGGATTGACGATCGCTACGCAGTGTCGAACGACAGCCGGTTGTTCTATCCGGTGTACCGGCGTCGCGCGCTGGATCCCGATCAGCCGGAATGGCGCTCGGAGCCGGCCGGGATCGTCTATCACACCACGGAAAGCGACCAAGCCGACTTCGATCCGGGCCAGAACCGGAGGCTGAAGCGCATCGGCCAGGAGGTTCTGAATTTCGTTCGCCAGAACCGCTCGTATCACTACGTGATCGACCGGTTCGGACAGGTGCACCGCGTAGTCCAGGAATCGGACGTGGCCTTTCATGCCGGCAGCTCGGTGTGGGCCGACGACGAAGTGATCTATGTAAACCTGAACAGCAGCTTTCTGGGCATCGCTTTTGAAACACAGACGCTGCATGAAGAGGATCTCCCCAGCGCGAATGCGGCGCAGATCCATGCCGCCACCGTTCTCACGGAGATGCTGCGCAGCAAGTATCGCATTCCGGCTGGAAACTGCGTGACGCATGCGCAGGTTTCGGTAAATCCCGGCAACATGCTGATCGGCTATCACACCGATTGGGCCGGCAATTTCCCATTCCTGGAACTGGGGCTGAAAGACAACTACACTATTCCGCCTCCGAGCATTTATGCGTTCGGTTTCGATTACGACCCGGTGTTCGTGCACGCCACCGGGGTACGTCTTTGGGAGGGATTGGCGCTGGCCGACGACCAAGTGCGCAGCCAGGCCATGGCCGCTGGACTAACAGTGGCCCGTTATCGCTCCCTTCTCCGCCACAAATATAAACAGATCATCGCTACGCTCAGCGCGGCGAATACCGCTAAGGAGACCACTCATGCCACATAACGATAAACGCTTCGCGCTCGGATTGGATATCGGCACCAGCCGTGTGTGCCTGGCGCGCAGGATGGGCGAGGAATTTCAGTTCGACACGCAACTGAACGCCTTCGTAACCATTCCTTACTCCAAGATCACTGAGAACATCCTCCATAAGGAGAACGTGCCTCACACCGTCAACGGCCCGGAAATCGTGGTGCACGGCAATGAGTCCGACCGTTTCGCCGACCTGCTGAACGTCGACACGCGTCGCACCATGAGCAAGGGGCTCTTGAATCCTACCGAACCGGCCAGTCTGGATATGCTGCGCAAGATCGTGGAATCTCTGCTCGCCGGCGCCAAGGAGGGGGGCAAGCTGTGTTTCACTGTGCCGGCCGCGCCTTTGGGAGCCGAAGAGAACCTGACCTATCACGAGGCTACGCTTCGCCAGGTGCTCGGCAACCTCGGTTACGACGTGATGAGCATCAATGAAGGCCTGGCGGTGGTGTACTCGGAGCTCGAAAGCTCCAACTACACCGGCATCGGCATCAGTTGCGGCGGCGGTTTATGCAATGTGTGCGTGACCTACCTTTCCGTTCCGGTATTGAGTTTCTCGATTCCGCGCGCGGGCGACTACATCGATTCGTCGGTCGCCTCCATCACCGGCGAGCGCGCCAATCGCGTCCGCATCGCCAAAGAGGACTCGTTTCACTTCAACGGATTCTTTGCCGACAAAATGCAGCAAGCCTTGAGCGTCTACTATGACGAGATGATCCAGTCCCTGGTGCAGGCCATGAAACAAGCCTTCGCCAGTTCGCGCAATCTGCCTAAGCAGAACCGGCCTCTACCCATCGTTTTGAGCGGTGGAACCGCGTTGCCGGCCGGCTTCCTGGATCGCTTCGAGAAGATCCTCAAGGAAGCGGACCTTCCGATTCCGCCCGGAGAAATCCGATTGGCGAACGATCCGCTGCACACCTCAGCCAGGGGTGCGTTGGTAGCGGCGCTGGCCGACGCTTAGGCCGTCCCTTGGCGGACCGGACGCGTCACCAGGCGGCGTGCTATGATAATACTTCGTCGGACGAATATTTTATCGAACAAAGAGTTCGACATCCACGTCTAATCCCGGTGAGAGGAACTGTCCCCAGTGAAGCCTAAATGGAAGATCCTGCTTGCCTTCGGCCTGATCGCGCTGGTCAGCGGCGGAGTCTTCGCCAGCATCAAGCTCAACGAACGCGGCATCGTAACGGTGCAGAGCGGGACGGCTGTCCGAGAGGACGTCACCGCCATCGTCACCGCATCTGGCGAGATTAAACCCAAGAACTACATCACGTTGGGCGCTAACACCGCCGGCGCGGCCCCCATCACGCAGATCCTGGTGAAGGAAGGCGATCACGTGAAGAAGGGCCAGGTGGTGGCCGAACTTCAGTCCGTCCAGGCGGATGCCGATGTGGTGGCGCAGAAAGCCGCCATCGCCACGTCGCTGGCCGATTCGGCCGCGGCGGAAGCCAACATCGTCGCCATGGAAGATGGCGTCCGGACCAATCAGGCCACGCTCGAGAAGCAGAAGACTGAGCTCCAGCGCACCAAGCTCAACATGGATCGCGCCACCGAGTTGTACAACGCCAAGCTGATGGCCAAGCAGGATTTCGATCAAAAGAAAGCGGAATACGACACTGCGATCGCCGCCATCGGCGAAGCAGAGGCGCGGCTGGAGCAGGCCAAGGCGCAGGTGAGTCAAGCCCGGCAGCAGACCACCTCGGCCCAAAAGCGCATCGCGCAAATGCAGGCGCAGTTGGATCGCTACAACGACGTGCTCGCAAAATATTACGTGCGCGCGCCGCTGGATGGCATTGTGACCGACCTTCCGGTGCGCGTGGGCGAGACCGTGGTTCCCGGAGTTCAGAATTCGGCCGCCAGCACCATCATGACGGTGGCGGACATGTCGCTCATTACGGCCGAAATCAAGGTGGACGAGACCGACATCGTCAACGTGAAAGTGGGCCAGCCGGCCGATGTCACCATTGATGCGATGCCGAATCAGACCTTCAAGGGCCGCGTGGTGGAGATCGGCAACACCGCCATTCTGCGCTCCACTGGTTTGGCGGCGTCCACCAGCACCACAGCCAATCAGGAAGCCAAGGACTTCAAGGTGGTGATCGCGATTGACAATCCGCCCGACGACATTCGTCCGGGCCTTTCCTGTACCGGGCAAATCACAACGGCCACCAAGCCGCGCGCGCTGACCATTCCGATCCAAGCGCTGACGGTACGCCAGCGCGGCGATCTGCAGCCGGCCGACAAGAATGGAAGCGTGCAAGCGGCTTCCAAGATCGATCCGGCGGCCGAGAAAGCGAAGAAGGAAGAGCTGCAGGGCGTGTTTGTGATTCGCAACGGGCGCGCGGAATTCGTCCAAGTAGCTACCGGCATCACCGGCACCACCGACATCGAAGTTCAGAGCGGGCTCAACGAAGGCGATCGCATCGTCACCGGTCCTTACAAAGTGATCCGCACGCTGCGCAACGACGTCAAAATCAAAGTCGATAACAAACGCCGGTCGTAGGCGTCGGAACCTAAGCTCAAGCAATGGCGACGACAGCGACACCGGAACTCGTCGAGCGCGGCGAGAATCTGAAGCGCGAAGGCATCGTCATCCGCACCTATGATCTGTGGAAAACCTATGTCATGGGCGATCAGGAGATTCACGCCGTCTCGGGAGTGGATATCGAAATCCGGCGCGGCGAATATGTCGCCATCATGGGGCCGTCGGGGTCCGGCAAATCGACGCTGATGAATCTGATCGGCTGCCTGGATTCGCCCACCAAGGGCCTGTACTATCTTAACGGCACGCTGGTCAGCGACATGCAGGACGACGAGCTGGCGCACATCCGGAATAAAGAAATTGGGTTCGTTTTTCAGACTTTCAATTTGCTGGCGCGCGCCGTCGGCACTGCACAATGTCGAGCTGCCGTTGATCTACGCCGGTATTCCGGCCGCGGCGCGCATTGAGCGAGCCAAGGCCGCGATGCGCGCGGTGGATCTGGAAGCGCGCATGTATCACAAGCCCAATGAGCTTTCCGGCGGCCAGCGGCAGCGCGTCGCGGTGGCGCGGGCGCTGGTGAACAATCCCTCCATCCTGCTGGCCGACGAACCGACCGGCGCGCTCGACAGCGTCACCGGCAACGAAATCATGGGCCTGTTCGAGCGTTTATACCATCAGGGAAATACCATCGTGGTGGTCACGCACGAAGCCGACATCGCTATGCGCGCGCACCGGGTGATCCACATCCGCGACGGCAAAGTGGAAAAAGACGAGCGAATCCGGTAGCGCGCTAGTGCGCGAGCGAACTTGTCGAGCCGCGCCCGCCTCGCGTTTTTTTCATTAGAAACATCAACGGAATCAAGGCCAGGAACGCGATCGCCAGCAGACGAAAATCTTCCAGGAAGGCCAGCATCGAGGCCTGACGCTGCACCATGTCGTAGATGAATTGCTGGGCCTGCTGGGCAGCGTGTGCCGCGTCGGCGCCTTTGGCCACGAACATCTGCTTGGCGGCTTCCAGCGTGGATTGATAAGAAGCGTCGAGCGGCGACAGATGCTCGATCAGCCGTTGCTGATGGAATTGCTCGCGGCGCGCGATGAGCGTGGTCGAAAGCGCGATGCCGCTGCTTCCTCCGATGTTGCGCGCCAAATTGATAAGGCCGGTGGCGTAGCTGGTGTTCTGCTTGGCGATGAAGTAGAACGCCGTGGTGTTGATGGGCACGAACAGGAACGCCAGACCCAGGCTTTGAACGATTCGCGCCATCACGGCGTGGTGGAAATCGACATCCAGATCGAAACGCGACATTTGATACAGGCCCAGTGACGAAACCAGCAGTCCAATCATGACTAGCCAGCGCGCCTCGAAGCGCGAAAGCAGGAAGCCGACTATCGGCATCATCACCATGATCGCCAGGCCGCCGGGCGAAAGCGCCATGCCGCTTTGCGTGGCCGTGTAGCCCATTAGAGTCTGAAGAAATAGCGGGAGCGCCATGGTGCTGCCGTAGAGCACGAAGCCCAGCACGAACATGGCGAAGGTCGAAATGGCGAAATTCCGTTCCTTCAAAAGATGCAGATCGACTACCGGCTCCTTCTGCCGCAGTTCCCAGAACACTACCGACACCAGCGCGACAACCGCAATCACGGCGGCGGCGACGATGGCGTGCGAAGAGAACCAGTCGTTACGCTGGCCTTCGTCCAGCATAATTTCGAGCGCTCCTAATCCAGTGCCGAGCAGCCCCAGGCCGATGTAATCGATGCGCAGTCCGGCCAGGCTTTTGCGCACCAGATAGGGCGGATCGAAGATCAGCAGCGAAGTGAACAGCAAAGAACAAATCCCGACCGGGATGTTGATCAGGAAAATCCAGCGCCAGGTAAAGTTGTCGGTGATCCAGCCGCCCAAGGTCGGCCCAACGACGGGCGCGAACACTACGCCCATTCCGTACATGGCCATGGCCATGCCTTGTTTTTCGCGCGGAAAAGTCTCGCGCAGGATGGCTTGCGAAACCGGCTGCAGCGCTCCGCCACCCAGGCCCTGCAGCACCCGAAAAACGATCAGCGTGGTTAAGCTCGGCGCCAAGCCACACATCGCCGAACTCAGCGTGAACAGCGCCACGCAAGTCATGTAAAACTTTTTTCGGCCGAACAGCGATGAGAACCAGCCGCTCAGCGGCAGCACGATCGCGTTCGCCACCAGGTACGCGGTCAACACCCAGGTGGATTCGTCCACGCTGGAGGAAAGGCTGCCGGCGATGTGCGGAAGGGCGACGTTGGCGACGCTGGTATCCAGCACTTCCATGAACGTGGCCAGCATCACCGTGCCGGCGATCACCCACGGATTTATGTCGGAGCGGTCGCGCGCTTCGAGCGTCAAGACTTGCGATGACATCGTTGTTCCAGCGGCTTATTGGGTGTAGATGGTCGCGTCGACGTTCATGCCCGGGCGCAGGGTTTTGTTGCCGCCGGGAATAGGATCGAGCACGATTTTGACGGGGATTCGCTGCACTACTTTGACGTAGTTGCCGGTGGCGTTCTCGGGAGGCAGCAGGCTCATGCGCGTACCGGTGGCGCCGGCGATGGAATCCACATGGCCAGAGAATTTCTCGTCGCCCAAATCGGCCTTCACTTCGGCGCGTTGGCCGGCGTGCACATCGGCAAGTTGCGTCTCTTTGAAGTTGGCCGTGACCCAGACATTTTGCAGCGGAACGATCATCATGAGACCCTGACCCGGTTGGATGATCTGGCCCACTTCGGCAATCTTCTTTGTCACGACGCCGTCCATGGGAGCCGTGAGAGTGGTGTAGCTCAAATTCGAGCTCGGCTGTTTCCAGGTTGGCGCGCGCTTGGGCGATGTTGGCTTGAGCGGACACTACGTCGGCGCTGCGGACATTCACTTGCTGCTGGTTAGCACGCGCCTCCGCAACCGCTGCATGGGCCTGCTCGATGCGAGCTTGAGCGGTGAGCAAGGCGGCCTTTTTGGTCTCGGCGTCCTGCATGGCGCCATTCAGCTTGTCCTTGGCGGCTTGCAATTCGCTTTCGGCCACGCGCGCGGCTGCGACATAGGAATCGTATTGAATCCGGGAAATCTCGGTTTTTTCGACCAGCGGTTTCATGCGCGCCAGATCGGCCTGAGCGCGATCATAGTTGGCTTGGGCAGTGTTAACGTTGGAGCGCGCCCAGGCGATATCGGTGGTCGAGGCGCGCTCGTAATCTAATTTAGTCTGCTGATATTGCGCGTCGGCTCCGTTCAACTGGGCCTGCGCGCCGGATGTCCCGCTGAGCGTGGTATCGCGCGTGAGCGGCACGTTCACGGTGGCGCCTTTGGCCTGGCTCTCTGCGAAGGCCAGCGCGGCGCGCGCCTGATCCACCTTGGCCTGATAATCGCGCGGATCGATGCGCACCAGCACCTGCCCCTGCTTCACTTGCTGATTGTCGTTGACCAGCACCTCGGCGATGTTGCCGGAGATTTTGGCCGAAACGGGAACGATGTGCCCGTCTACTTGAGCGTCGTCGGTGGAGACGTGGCCCAACGAGCGCAGCCACATCACCGCGCCACCAGCGGCCAGGGCTAAGATAACGCCGAGGATCAGCAACCGGCGAGGCCACGGGCTGGGCTTTCTCCGCCGCGTCGATTCCGCGGTCAATCTTTCTCGGGAAGCAGTCTGAACTTCCGTATCCATCGGGCGATCTAACGTCTCCCGTTCTATTGTGGCTTGCTTCTCATTTGGCATACAAACTCTCCATCTGGCCGGTGGCGTGCGCGAGGTCGGCGCGAGCCTGTCCGTAGCGGTACAAGGCCGCAATCTGGTTGTCGTTGGCGCGGGCCAGCTCGTCCTGGGCGGTTATCACTTCGATATTATTGGCGACGCCGGCCTGAAAGCGGTCGCGGGCTTGCGTCACTTCCTGGTCGGCCAGATCCACGCCTTGATTGGCGACGTCCACCTCGGTGCGCGCGGCTTCCAATTGCGCGACGGCGGTTTTCACTTCGAGCGCGATCCGGTCCCGCAGATCCGACTGCTGTTGCGCGAGCTTCTTCAGCTCAATGTCAGCCTCTGCGATCTGGCCTTTGATTCGCCCCCCGGTGAAAAGCGGAACCTGGAGATCCGCTTCGTAATCGTAGGTAGGAATCATGCTGGCAGGCGTCAGACCCTGCATCGCCCAAGAGCCGGTGAGGCTTACCTTCGGCAGCCTCTGATCCCCGGCTTCCTGCTTCTGCAATGTGGCGGAACGCATCTGGGAGGCCAAGGCCTTCATCTCGGGCCGCTCGGTGAAGGCCCGTTCCACGCTTTGATCGGCGTCGAATTCCTGCGTGCGGAAGAATTGCGATTGATCGGCCAGCTCGAGGGATTGATGTGGATCTAGACTCAAGAGCCGGGCCAGTCCATACAACGACGTCTTGAGCTCGGTATCGGAGTCGATCAGGCGTTGCCGTTCGTTCTGATACTGGACGTTGGCGCGCAGACTGTCGATGCCCGTTCCCACGCCGTTTCTCAGCATGTCGCTGGCTTGGTCGAAAAGCGCCTTGGCGAGATCGACGCGCGACTGCGCCGCTTTCACGTCCGCGGCCGCGCGCAGACAACCGAGATATTGAGACACGACCAATTGCACGTTTTGCTCGCGCACAGTCAGGTTTTGCGCTCGAGACTCAGTCACGTTTTCCTTAGATGCTTGCCAGCGCCGCCAGGCTGTCAGATCGAAGATAGGCGCCGATCCGGACGGTCCGGCTTGGGTCACCCAGAAAGGCCCGATGTGCCCCGGGAAACCCGGCACGGCCGAGCCGAAGAGCGCCTGCAGGTTTGCGCGGCGCACGGCTTGGGAAGCGTCCAGATTCACTTGCGGCAACAAGCCCGATCTGGCGATGTTTTGATTCTCCAAACTATCGACTATATTTAGATTCGCGATCTGCACCTGAGGATTCTGCTTTAAAGCCATCTCGACGGCATCGTGCAGAGTCAGCTTCAATGGTTCCGGGCCGGCCGCTTTGGCGACCCAGCCGGCTGCCAAGAGCAGCAATATGGATTGAACCAGAACGCCGCGCCAGGGGCGCTGCCGCTTGCCGGTGATCTCAGTGACGATGGAACAGGTAAGCGGCCCGGCCGTCCGGAAGAATGCCCCTTCGTGAAACAACTTAGTAAGTACGCGTTTCCCTTCCTCGTCAATAAACAGAGTACTTGTTAAGTCAACCACGCGCGCCTTGCGTTCCGCGGGACAGGCATTCCAAGCTTGCTCCAGCTCTTTGGCCCACGCCGCGACCAGCTTGCCTTCAACCTGGAACGTCACAGCCGCCGGGCTGTCGTGGGTGGTGATTTTCAGCATCGCCGGGGTCTCCGGTATGGTAAATAGCAAGCGGCAGCCCGATATCTATCGCAATAGTTTCAGATAGTTGTAGGCGCTGCCGCCGAAGCGAGTGACGAAATATCGGCGCACGCCGAGTCCTCGGCAGGTCGGGAACATTTGGCAAAACACGGTGTCTACTTAGACGTGTTTGAGCAATCGATACTCGCGAAGGAAAGAAATAACCGGCCGCTGAGTTTCCTGGCCTCGATAAGTGCGGAGCTAATCATAGTAAGTGCGTTGATAATTATTCCACTCACTTACAATGAGCACCTACCGGATTTTCATTGGAAGAGTATCGGGGTGGGAAGGCCGCTGAAGCCAGTCCCGCCCAAGCCGGTTCCAGAGCATGTGCTGCGGCGTGCCTCGAACGGCGCGTTTCGTCCTCGCATTTTTGTCGACGCACCGCTCTGGCGCACTCACGGCGCAACCGCCGAAATTCTCGCTCCGGAATCCTCGGATTCACCTGGCCTGGACGTTAGCCCCTATGCGGCGGGCCGGGGATCGGGATCTGTGATCGACTTGTCCGCGCACATAGCCGCCGTGGCGCCGCCACCTCCGATACGCGAACCGCAGCCACTGGCGCAGACTCAAGCTCCAATGCGCGTCAGCGCTGGTGTACAAATGGCGAAGCTGGTAAGGAAAGTGATACCCGGGTATCCGCCACTGGCCAAATCAGCACGAATTTCCGGCGTGGTCCATTTGATTGGCGTCATTGCCCGCGATGGCACCATACGGAATCTGCAGTTGGTTAGCGGCCATCCTCTGCTGGCGCGAGCGGCGCTCGAAGCGGTCCAGCATTGGGTTTACCAGCCAACCTTGCTCAATGGCGAGCCAGTGGAAGTGATTGCGCCCATCGATGTTTACTTCACGTTAGGTCAGTGAACAAGTGCTGCTTGCGACGGTGGAGAATCCGAATGGCCAGATACAGCGCAACAAAAAGCAGCAGGGCAAACAGCCCGAATTGCCACGCGTGATGCTCCAGGTAAGGGATGGTATTTTTTCCGAGCCGCGTCCCGAGCCAAGCCAAAAAAAAATAGCGCGGCAGGCGGGCGGCCAAAAGAACCATGCAAAAACGCATTGGGCTTACGCCCAAGGCTCCCGCGGAAAGGACAAAAACTTTAAGAGGCAACGGCACGATTACAAGCCCGGGCACCAAAATCGTTAACAGCCCGTACTCAAGAAACCAAGCGCGCAAACGCCGGCCGCGTGCGTGCAGGGTGTGCCGTTCGAGATAGGCCTCGCCGCCTTTTCGCCCGATGTAGAAAAGCAGCAGATTTCCGGCGAACGATCCGGCTGTGGCCATAGCCGCCGCAAAATAGCCCTGAGAAGGATGCACGGCAGAGATCAGAATCACCATCGCGTCTACGCCTCCCGGTATTGGAATACCTGCCGAATCGATGATGGAAATTACCACCACGCCGAGCGGACCCCAAGCGAGCAAGACTGCGACTAATTTAGACAGTGGCGCTCCGATTTCCTAGCAGCGCGAGCAACTGGTCTTCATCGATCACCGTCACGCCGAGCTGGTTGGCTTTGTCAAATTTCGAGCCCGGATCGGCGCCGGCTACAACGTAATCGGTCTTCTTGCTCACCGAACCGGTAACTTTCCCACCGGCCTCCAGGATTCGCGCCTTGGCATCTTCGCGCGCCAGGTTGGGCAGCGTGCCGGTGAGCACCAAGGTCTTGCCGGCCAGAGCGCCGCCGGTCTTTTTTCGGATCGCATGCGTGAACGTCAAGCCAGCCTTGCGTAGCTCCTCCACCAGTTTCTTGTTTCGCTGTTCATGAAAGAAGTGGTGAATGCTTTCCGACACCTTCGGGCCCACTTCCTCGGCTTCCTGCAAGGCTTCCTCATCGGCATTCATGATCGCGTCCAGGCTGCCGAATGTCTCGGCTAGAATCTGAGCGGTTCTCTCGCCGACGAACGGGATGCCCAGACCATTTAGAACACGTGGCAGCGGTTGCGCGCGCGATGCGTCGATGTTCCGCAGGATTTTCTCGGCTGACTTCTCTCCCATGCGTTCCAAAGAAAGCAGCTGCTCTTTGGTCAATTTATAAATATCGGCCACGCTCTTGGCCATTTCGCGCGCGACCAATTGGTCCACCAGCACGTCGCCCATGCCGTCGATATTCATGACACCGCGCGCGGCGAAATGCAGGATGGATTGCTGCAGCCTGGCCGGGCAGTTGGTATTGATGCAGCGGCTGGCCGCCTCGCCTTCTTCCCGCACAATCTCGCCGCCGCACACCGGGCAATGCTTGGGCATGCGAAACGGCCGGCGTTCGCCGCCCTGGCTGACGACGCGCAGCACTTTCGGAATTACGTCGCCGCTTCGCTCCACCAGGACACGATCTCCGATTTCGACGCCCAGACGCTCGATTTCGTCCTCATTGTGCAGCGTGGCTCGTGCCACGGTGACGCCGCCGATGGTGGCGGGCTTCAGGAACGCCACCGGTGTCAGCGCGCCGGTTCGGCCGACGGAAACCTGAATATCTTCGACGACTGTTTCGGCCTGAAGCGCGGCAAATTTGAACGCCACGGCCCAGCGCGGAGCTTTGGCCGTCCAACCCAGAGCCGCCTGCTCGGCCACGGAATCCACCTTGAGCACGATGCCATCGATCTCATAGGGCAGCGATTCGCGTTTCGTTTCCCAATGCCGGTAGAATGTCAGGACTTCGTCGACATCGGCGCACTTGGCTTTATAAGGATTCACCTTGAATCCCATTTTCTCCAGGCTATCCAGCGCTTCCCATTGGCTGGCGGAATAGAATTGGCCGTCCGTCATAAGGAAATAGGCGAAGTATTCCAAGCGGCGCGACGCCGTGACCGACGGCTCCAGCGCGCGCAAAGCTCCGGCGGCGGCATTGCGCGGATTGGCGAAGAGGGAAAGCTGCTGCTGCTCGCGTTCCGCGTTGAGCTTCTCGAAAGACTTCCTGGGCATGATCACTTCGCCGCGCACTTCGAATGTTTGCAGATTGGACTTCGCTCGCAGCGGCAAAGACCGGATGGTGCGCGCATTTTCCGTCACGTCTTCGCCCACCACGCCGTCGCCGCGTGTGATAGCCTGCTCGATCCCGCCATCGCGGTAGCGCACGGCCATCGACAATCCATCCAGCTTCAGTTCGGCGACGTACTCGTAGCGCTCGCCGGCGAGCAGCGTTCGCACGCGGCGGTCAAACTCGCGCAGTTCGTCCTCATTGAGAGCGTTATCGAGGCTCAACATGGGCGAGCTGTGCGGCGCCTTGACGAAACCTTCGCGCGGCTTTCCGCCCACCCGCTGGCTCGGGGAATCGGGCGTGATCTGACTCGGGGTGCTGCGCTTCCAGGTCCTGCAGCCGGCGCATCAGGCGCGTCGAATTCGGCGTCGCTGATTTCCGGCTTGTCCAAAACGTAGTACAGGTACTCGTGATGCCGCAGCGTGTCTCGAAGTTCCTCGATTTCCTTGGCTACGTTCTTCGATGGCATTTACTATAATTAGGGTACTATCGCGACCTACCAGCAATCGTTCCTGATTTATAATCCCTTCGCCGGCGGACTCAGACGCCGGGCGCATGCGGTGCGCCGCTCACGCGAGCTGTTGTCTTCTCAAGGAATAGTGGTGGAGGCGATGCCCACCACGGGACCGGGGACCGCCGCTCACATTGCACGCGAAGCAGTGGAGCGCGGCGCGGACTTGATTCTAGCGGCGGGCGGAGACGGAACCATCAACGAGATCGTAAACGGCATGGCTGGCTCGAGAGTTCCGCTTGGTATTTTGCCGGCGGGAACCGCCAATGTTCTGGCGAACGAGCTCGGAATGGGAATGACCATGGAGGGAGCGGCGCGGTCGCTACTGGAGTGCGTTCCCGAGCGCGTCTCGTTGGGCTTGCTTTCAACCGCTCTGGGCGATTCACCGCGCTACTTCCTGTTGATGGCAGGCGCGGGGCTCGACGCCGAAATTGTGTATCACTTGAACGGCCGGTTGAAGGACGCTCTCGGGAAGGTCGCCTACTGGGTGGGTGGTTTGGCGAGAATCGGACGCCGCTTGCCGGAGTTCACTGTCGAGACCGAGAGTGGATCGCATCGGGCCAGTTTCGCGCTAGTGAGCCGCGTGCGCAACTACGGCGGCGACTTGGAAATCGCCCCATCGATTTCGCTGCTGGACGAGGAGTTCGAAGTAGTGTTGTTCGAAGGCAGCTCCACGCTGCCGTACACGAAATATTTCCTGGGCGTGCTGGCGCATCGGGTTCAAGGAATGCGCGGTGTCACCATACTTCGCACGCGCAAAGCTCTTTTCTCGGGCGCCGAGCAGGGCAGGGTGTACGTGCAAGTGGATGGCGAATCCGCAGGCGTGATTCCAGCAAGCTTGGAGCTGGCCCCGCGTGCGCTGACGCTGCTGGTGCCGCCCGGTTTCCGCGCGCGAAGGCCGGCTCGCGCAGAAGACGCGGCATGGACAACCTCACCCACACGCTGACGGGTCTGGCGCTGAGCCGCGCCGGGTTGAACCGCTGGCATCCTCAGGCGGCGATATTGTTGATGCTCTCGGCCAACGCGCCCGACGCCGACATTGTCGCCATTTCGCGCGGACCATTGTCGTATTTCGAGGCGCATCGCGGCTACACACACGCAATCGCGTCGGCACCTGTGATGGCGTTGCTTTGTGTTTTGCTGGTGGCGGCGTTCAGCCGTAGTCTGCGTGGATGGAAGGCGGCTTGGGTATTATGCCTGATCGGCGTCGCGAGCCATCTGCTGCTGGATTGGACCAATGCTTATGGCATTCGATTGTTCCTGCCTTTTTCGACTCGCTGGCTTCATCTGGATCTAAACAATCTGGGCGACCTTTGGATTTGGGCGGTGTTGTTGCTGGCTTGGGTGGGGCCGTGGCTGGCGCGGCTGGTCAGTTCAGAAATGGGTGCGCCGGCCGGATCGGGCCGTGCGCTGGCGCTATTCGCTTTGTCGTTCATCGCGGTTTATGATTTTGGGCGGTGGCTGTCGCATCAGCGAGCCATTGAAATTCTGAACTCGCGCGTGTATCAAGGAGGTCCTCCTCTCCGCTCGGCCGCATTTCCAGGTTCGTCCGCGAATCCATTCGAATGGGCGGGTTGGATAGAGCGGCCCGAGTTTGTGATGCATTTCCCGATGAACGTGCGCCAGAACTTCGATCCTACGGCGGGCGTAATCATCTACAAAGCGAAGCCCGGTCCGGCCATCGATGCCGCGCGTCAGGTGCAGCCGGTAGAGGCGTTCCTGAACTTCGCGCAGTATCCGTTATGGCGGGTGTTGCCGCTGCCGGAGCCGCAAGGGGCGCACCAAGTGGACGTGGGCGACTGGCGGTTTCCGTTCGCCGCGAGCGTGACAGAGGATTCACTCAACCGGGTGCTGTCGTCGTCATTCCACTATTGAAGCGACGTGGCTGAAAACATATCCCCGCCGATAGCGTCTTAATAGCGGGGTACTCTCTATGGCTCGAGTTCCGGAAGTCGTCGTAATCACTGGCGCGTCCGCCGGCGTAGGCCGCGCCACGGTTCAAAAATTCGCACACGAGAAGGCGCACATCGGCTTGCTGGCTCGCGGAGAAGATGGCTTGGAGGCGGCCAAGCGTGAAGTGGAGGCGGCCGGCGGCAGAGCGCTAGCGTTACCTACGGATGTAGCGAAGGCCGATCAAGTGGAAGCCGCGGCCGCAGCCATCGAGCGCGAGTTTGGCCCAATCGACATCTGGATCAATGACGCGATGGTTACGGTGTTCTCTCCGTTCTTGGAAATCACGCCGAACGAATTTCATCGCGCGACGGAGGTTACTTACCTAGGTTACGTGTATGGGACCATGTCGGCGCTCAGGCGGATGGTTTCACGAAATCGGGGGACGGTGGTGCAAGTGGGCTCCGCGTTAGCCTATCGCTCGATCCCGCTGCAGTCGGCCTATTGCGGAGCGAAAGCGGCCATTCGAGGCTTCACGGATTCGATCAGGACCGAGCTGCTGCACGCGAGAAGCGACGTGCACTTGACCATGGTGCATATGCCGGCGTTGAACACGCCCCAGTTCGATTGGTGCATGAGCCGATTGCCGAGGCAGCCTCAACCGGTCCCGCCGATTTATCAGCCCGAGATCGCCGCGGACGCGATCTACTGGGCCGCGCATCACCGCCGGCGTGAAGTGTGGGTAGGAGAATCGACTGTCGGGGCGATCGTCGGCAACAAATTAGCGCCTGGACTGCTCGACCGGTATTTGGCAAAGACGGGTTTCCGGTCGCAGCAGACCGACCAGCCCGTTGCTCCCGGCAGGCCGAATAATTTATTCGAGCCTGTGAGCGGGGATCACGGCGCGCATGGGCGGTTCGACGCGCGAGCGCATGAGCATAGCCCTCAGCTCTGGGCGGATACGCATCGAAGCTGGCTGGGTGTGGCTTTGGGAGCAGGACTGGCATTGTCTGCTTTCGCGGCCATTCGCAAAACGTGAGGAGCCCATCCGGAACATGGAGCAATTAATCCGGATCAGGCCGCGCCGGGGACAAAACTATATCAGCCAGAACCACTCGGTCTTGATCACCGGCGACGATGGTCAAATTCGAGAAGATCGCGAAGAGGGGCTGGTGGTTTATCAGACGCGGACCCTGTCGCGCTATCGCTACTTCATCGATGGAAAACAGCCGCGGCCAGCCGGGCTGTCGGCGGTTCAGGAGAACAGCTGGCTGGGGTATTACATCGCGCCAGCGCCCGGCGAATCGAGCGATACGCAACGCACCATCGAGCTGCGCGCAGCGCGATTCATCGGCAATGGTCTGCATGAAGAAATCGATCTGACAAACTACACGCAGAAAACAGTGGAGCTGACGCTCGCGATCGAGGTGGACGCCGATTTTGTCGATCAGTCGGAGATGGGCAAAGGTAAAGATACCGCACAGGGATCGATAACTCGGGCCTGGCAGCGGAAAGACGACAAGTGGGAATTATATTTTGATTTTCACGCCGAACATGCCTATGATCACCAGGGCGAGCGCGGCGTGGCTCGCGTGCATCGGTCCTTAGCGCTTCAGGTAGAGCATTCCGACTCGGCGGCGTCCTATCAAAACGGGCGAATTTCGTTTCAGATCGAATTGAAGCCGCAGGCGGGCTGGCACGCGTGCTTGAATGCCATTCCAGGAGTCGAGGACAGAATGCTGGAGCCAGTCCATTGCTGCCATGGGTTCGGCGGGATCGGCGCGGAATTCGATTACGAGCGGGAGAAATTCCTGACCGAAGACGCAGCCCGTTTTCGTTCGATCGGTTCCGGCACTCTGGCGGATTCCGTGATACGCACCATCACTCGAGCAAGCCGTGATTTGGCAAGTCTGCCGCTGCATGACCGGACTACAGGCGGCGGTTTAGTGCTGGCGGCCGGGCTTCCCAAATACGTGGCGCTATTCGGGCGCGACTGCCTGTCGGCATCCTGGCAAGCCTCGTTGCTGAGCACTGGGATGCTGCGCGGCGCGCTTCCGGTGCTGGCTTCGCTCCAAGGAACCGCAGACAATCCGTGGCGCGATGAACAGCCCGGCCGGATCATTCATCAAGCCTCGGACGAATTGCTGTCGGATTTGAACTACGATCCGTTCTCGTGTTATTACGGCACGCTCACGGCATCCTCGGTGTATCCATTCGCGCTGGCCGCGCTCTGGCAGTGGACTGGCGACACGGACCTGGTGCGCAAGTATTTGGATGCGGCTTTAAAGGCCATCCACTGGCGCGACACGCTGGGCGATCCGGACGGGGATGGGTTCGGCGAATACCAGACGCGATCTACGGGCGGGTTGAAGAATCAGGGTTGGAAAGATTCCGGCGAGGCGATCGTGCACGCGGATGGGTCCCAAGTGCAAGCTCCCATCGCGCCATGCGAGGAGCAAGGATTTCTGTACATCGCGAAAATTCGCATGGCGGAGCTGCTGTGGTGGATCGGCGACAGGGATTTGGCCAAGAAGTTCTTTCATCAGGCCAGCGAGTTGAAGAAGAGGTTCAACGACGCGTTTTGGATGGAGAAGGAGGGCTTCTTCGCAATGGGTCTGGACGGTCAAAAGCGCCAGATCCGCTCCATCGCATCGAACGCGGGACATCTGCTGGAGACCGCGATCGTGGACGACTCGCTGGCGCGCCGCACGGCCGACCGGCTCATGGCGGACGATCTATTCAGCGGCTGGGGCGTTCGCACTCTTTCCAGCGAACATCCGGCGTACAATCCGTTCAGCTATCAGCGCGGCAGCGTTTGGCCAGTGGAACAAGGTTTATTCAGTATGGGAATGCTTCGCTTCGGCTTCCATCATTATGTAGAGCGCCTGGCCGGGGCGCAATTTGAGCTGGCGTCGTTGCTGGATGACCAGCGCCTTCCCGAACTACTCGGCGGGCAGCCGCGCGATGCATTACATCCTTTTCCAGCCATGTATCCCGACGCAAACTGGCCTCAAGCCTGGTCGGCCGCATCGGTGTTCTGTCACATTTACGGACTGCTCGGAATTTTTCCGTACGCGCCGCTCAAGACTTTGTTTGTAGATCCACACCTGCCTGAATGGCTGCCCGAGATCACGACCGAAAATGTTCATGTCGGTGCAGCGGTGGTGGCGATTCGGTTCTTCCGCAGCAATGACGGATCGAGCGATTATCGCATTCTCGATCTGAAGGGTGACTTACACGTGATTCGTCAACCGAGCCCGTGGTCGTTGACCGCCGCCTTTAGAGAACGATTTGTCGACGTGCTTACAAGTCTTACGCCGGGGCGGTAAGTACTTTCACCAGGCTTAGTCACCGTTAATCTCGGGCTTAATTGTTCGTATGAAGATTGTCGTGCGTCTTGGTCACTTGGCTCAGCCCGGTGGGTCTGACGCTGCTGCCAACCTTGATCGGCTTCGTGGATCTGGGGCCATTCAGCATGGTGCTGGCAGTCGCGTTTGCAGTGGCCAAGGCATCGCTGATTGTTCTGTTTTTCATGCACGCACTGTACGAGTTCAAGCTGGTATTCGCAATCATAGGCGCGAGCCTGATCTGGCTGCTGATCCTCATCGGTATGACTCTGACGGCTTACATATCGCGAGTTCGTGTAACCGTTACGTGATCCGCTTTTCAGCTATGCACTTGCATCCAAATTAGTAGGACAAAACTATGGTTAGGAAAATGAGCCGTGTCGTGTTTCCATACGCTGTGGTTTTTGCGGTGATGGTGAGTTTCATTGCCGGGTTCGGCATGATGGCGGGGATGTACCGATGGGAAATACTGATGTGGTGCATCGGGGCCTGCTTGGTAATCGGCGGAATCATTTTCACGTTTTTCGAGGTCCGGCGCCTGGCGGGCATCTCAAAAAGCAACCAAGAGTTGGCGCGGGAAGAGGCTGAGGCGGATCGCATGACTCGCCGCATCGTGGTAGTGGAAGGGCCAACGGAGCATCCGTATCCACATCATGAGGACTTCGCCGAAAGCGCCGGGACCGATCAGGGTCAAATGACTTCCCGAAGTCCTGAGCCTACGCCGGTAATAGGGAAATTGCTCGACAAACGCGGTAGTGAACAGCATTCCCGCAAGTAAGCAAACAGGGGCGCCACCCCTATTTGATCGTCTAGCGGGAGTGCGCTCCGCTACAACCGGGCGGGGCGCGATTGTCAAAAAAGGTACGCATTTCTCGGGCTGCCCAGCCAGATCCGCTTGGGGCCTTGCTCATATCAGTGCGCGGTTCGAGCCACAGGGGTATAACGGAAGAAGAGATTTGCGAATCCTTGTAGTCGAAGACGAACCAAAAGTCGCGCAGGCGCTCCGGGAAGGACTGGAAGACGAGTCCTATTCCGTCGAGGTCGCGCATACCGGCGAGGATGGATTCTTCCTGGCAAACTCGAAGCAATTTGATCTGGTTGTCTTAGATGTCATGTTGCCGGGCCGGAACGGGATTGAAGTGCTCGCCGCAATGCGAAAACGAGGGGTCCAAACTCCTGTTTTACTCCTGACAGCGCGGGACGCAATCGAAGATCGCGTCAGCGGCCTGGACGCCGGCGCCGACGATTACCTAGTGAAGCCGTTCGCCTTTCCCGAGCTCTCGGCCCGCATCCGCGCGCTTCTCCGCAGGGGCAAACAGGAAACCACGGCCAATTTGCACCTGGAAGACCTGCAGATGGATCTGATTGGCCATACCGTAATTCGTGGAGCCGAGCTCATTCCGCTTACAACCAAGGAATACGAAGTGTTGGAGTATCTGCTTCGTCATCAAGGAGAGGTGGTATCCCGCGAGATGCTCGCGCGAGATGTCTGGAAGGAGACGGCGCGGCATTCCACCCTGGACAATGTCATCGACGTACACATGGTGCGCATCCGCCGGAAAGTGGATGAAGGATTTTCTAAGAAACTGGTGCAGACAGTCCGCGGCGTCGGGTTCGTGCTGAAGCCGGGGAAGTGAACGCTGGCGCGCGTCCGCCATAAGGCCGTAAAGTGGAAGGGACGTTTCCGGCAACCGCGTGCGTATAGTCCAAGTTGCTCGGATCGTTCCTGAGGACGGCGAAAAAATGAACCTGAGACCGCACCGTGTACGCACCCGTCTGACCCTATGGTATCTGGCGATCCTGGCAGCCGGATTACTGATCTATGGCGGCGTCACTTCGGCCGTGCTGTTCTTCCAGTTGCGCGGCCAACTGGATCGCCTCGCGATCGAAGACCTGGAAACTGTCGAAGGTTTCCTGAGGTTTGGAACGGACGGGAGAATTCTGCTGAGGAGCGATTATCATGACCACCCCTACCCCGCGAACATGCAGGAGCGGCTCATGGAAGTTTGGGGAGCGGACGGATCTCTTCTGTATCGCAATGGACTGCTCGGCAGCCGCGCTTTAGGCGGCCCTCCAAAAGGCGGCGAGGGCGTCGGCTCTTACTCGCAACGATTCGTCAAGTTGGCGGACGGCACGCCCGTTCGCCTGGTGAGCAAGCGCCACTTGCTGGAGGGTCACCCGACCATCATCCGTGTGGGGTTCAGCGAGAAGCCGTTATGGGACCGGTTTTGGCAGCTCGTGATCGGGTTGATTGCGGGGCTGCCGCTTGCGCTCGGCCTGGCTGGTTTGAGCGGGTATCTTCTAGCCAAGCACGCGCTGAGTCCTCTTGAACGGATGGCCCGGCGCGCTCACGAAATTAACGCGGAGCATCTCAGCACGCGCCTGGACGTGGAGAATCCTCACGACGAGCTGGGCCATCTCGGCGCTGCCTTCAACGAGACCTTGGGGCGGCTAGAGCGATCGTTTGAACAACTCCGGCGATTCACGTCCGACGCTTCCCACGAGCTCAGGACACCTCTTACCGCAATCCGCAGCGTAGGCGAGGTAGGTTTACGCAGAGCGGGGACCGTCGAAACTTATCGAGAGGTCATTGAAAGCATGCTGGAGGAAACCGGACGGCTTACGCGCCTGGTCGAGAGCCTGCTGGCAATTTCCCGTGCCGACTCCGGTCAAATTCAATTGGTGCGGTCTGAAATCGATATCCTGCCTTTTGTACAAGAGGTCGTCTCGTTTGTGGAAGTGCTCGCCGATGAAAAAGGGCAGCAGCTTCACATCGAAGGAAGTGAGCTCGCGCTTATTGAAGGGGATCGTGCCATCTTGCGCCAGATCGTGATCAATCTGCTCGACAACGCGATCAAGTATTCGCCCGCCGGCGGATGCATTCATGTCCGGGTGCTATCCACAAACGCCCTAACAGTGTCGGTCGAAGTGGAAGATAGCGGCCCAGGTATCTCTTCGCAACATCGCGACCGAATCTTTGACAGGTTCTATCGTGTTGACGAGGGGCGCTCGCGCGAAGCCGGAGGCGCCGGTCTTGGCCTGGCCCTTGCGAAATGGGGTGCTGAGGCGCACGGTGGCCGCTTAGAACTCTCCTGTCCTCCTGGCGGAGGGTGCATCTTCCGGCTTTTCTTGCCGGCGCAAGTGCGAGCCGCGGCAACACACGAAGTTTACGCCGTTTCCTGAACGGATCTTCAGGAAACTTTCAGGAAATCTTCAGTAGACGAAACTAAGCCGGAGTTCGTATATTTCGGATATCCGCAGTTCGAGATAGACGTCCGACTTTCAAAAGCGACCTCGTGATTTTTGTTGCACTACTGGAAGAACGCCAAGAATGAACGGCAAATGTTCAAGACCAATGCTGTTCGTCCTTCTCATATTCGCGGCGTCAACACTGTGGGCGCAGGGACCTCCATTCCAAACCGACGATCCGGTCCCGGTCGACCTGCACCATTACGAGTTCTACATCTTCGGGGCTATGGATGGAACGCCGGCGGAAATCGATTCCACTGGTCCGGCCTTCGAGTTCAATTGGGGCGCCATTCCCAGGGTGCAGCTACACATCATCGCGCCCTGGGGCACTATCAATCCCACCAATAACCCGATCTACGCCCCCGGCGGCACCGGTCCCTCCGCTTTCGGCTACACCGATATGGAAACGGGCATCAAGATCGCCTTCATTAAGGAATCGAAGTACATTCCCCAGATCGGCACGTTTACGATGTTCGAATTACCGACCGGCAGCTACGACAAGGGACTCGGCGTGGGGAAGGTTTGGTACAAAGTTCCGCTATGGCTGCAAAAGAATATCGGACACTGGCTCCTGGATGGCGGCGCGGGCGAAACGATCGTCCCGCAAACCCAGTACCGCAACTTCCCATACGGCGCATTCCTGCTGAAGTACGCCTTCGGCGAGCGGTTGGAAATCGGGGGCGAGGTCTTTTCCCATGGGCGCGAGGGATTCGCTGCACCGCAGACCCAAGCCTCCACGCTGATCGACATTGGCGGCTACTATCATTTCAAGCATCACACAGGGGAGCAGTTTTTGTTTTGCTACGGCCATTCCGTAGCCGGTCAAACCGAGCAGTATGCGTACGTCGGCATGTACTGGACCTGGGGAAAAGACGAGAAAAAACCCGACCCGGGCACGGCCTGGTTCGGACGGCCGATGAACGCAGCGGGATTTTAGCGACCTGCGTGTTGTGGCCGGATTCACGGCTCATCCGCTCGAGGGGTTTGGCAAATGGAAATTACGATACGCGGACTTTGGACGCTGATACACGGCCTGGGATTTGGTGCACTCTACCTGCTGGCATGCTCCGGTGCGCTGGTGGAACTGTATCGCTTTAGCACCTCATCAGCTCCATCCGAATTCACAATTGGCCAAGAGCGCTTCCTGAAGGTTTACCTGGTCACGATGGTTGTGCTTGCATGGGCCGCTGTGCTGATCGGAGCTTACGTCATCTACCCGTGGTACCGCGCGGCAGCCCCGCCGGGAACCGTCGATCTCTCGATGTTTCCGCAACGGCTACTGATGTCCAATCCCACCACCATCGGGTGGCACACGCTGGGGATGGAGTGGAAGGAGCACGTCGCCTGGTTCGCTCCGATCTCGATCACCATGGTCGCGTTCGTTTTCATCAAGTATGGCCGCGCCCTCAGAAATCATAGACAACTTCGCATCGCGGTGCTCAGTTTTGCCGCGGCTTCGTTTGCTGCCGCGGGCATCGCCGGCTTCTTCGGCGCGATGATCACCAAGAACGCGCCGGTTAACGGCGGTCACACGATTCAACTGAGCCAGGGAGACGAAAAATGAATACTATCAAGTCAAGGCGCCTCCTCCAACACGCCGACCCTGACGAACGGTTCCGGCGCAGCCGCCATTCTTTCGGCCGGTGTCGGAGTTTTCGCTCTAGCAGTACTGGCCATCGCCGGGGATAAGTCGACTCATATCGCAAGCAGTCTAACTTTCTATAAACTGACTGGGCCACTCTCAGGCGTAACCACGACGGCCATCCTGGTCTGGCTGTTCACATTCGGAGTTTTGGGTTGGCGCTGGCGCAACAAGACAGTCCCCGCGGGGCGTATCAATGCCGTCGCGCTGATCTTGTTGGGCTTGAGCTTTTTATTGACATTCCCTCCCATTGCTGACCTTCTTTGAAAGCTGGGATTTCGGCACTGAGCCGGGTCCCCCGAGATAGGCGAAAAGCCTTCACCAAGCTGAACCGCTATGCTAACTGGGGCGACAATTTACGCGATACGAAGGCGATGGGACGGCGGCGAACACTCTTTTGGAATCGGAAAAAGTTGTGGTAGGCGCGGCTGGACTCGAACCAGCGACCACCTGCTTAGAAGGCAGGTGCTCTATCCACCTGAGCTACGCGCCCGCTCTCCCGAGATCGCTCTACGACGAGTGTAGCCTGCTTTAGTGGGCGACGTTTCAAACCAGCCGCTCTAACAGACTCACCAGCTGATCGCGGCCAAACAGTCCCGTTCGGCCATGCAGCCATTCATAGTAGTGCCATGTATTCTTCTTTTCCTCTAGACAGAAAAACAACGCCTGGCTGCGAATTTGGGTTCGTTCCAACATCTCCTGGTTGAACGCGCGGACCTCGCCTTCGAGGACATAGGGAATCAGGAATTTCTCCGTTGAGAAGATCTCGCGCGTGGCCTCAAAAGCAATCTGGATGATCCGGCCTTGGGCATTCAGCTGGATGAGATTCGCGCCGGATTCGCGAAATATCTCGGGAGTGTATTCGGCCGGCGTGAGTTCGAGAACTGGCGGAGAGAGGAGCCGGTTAACGGAAGCGGCAAAATCGGCGCATATCGAGTAAAGCTCGCAAGCTCCCTCACGCCGAAGTTCCAGGACTTCCGGCGCGGTCAGCCGCTGGTGCTGATCCTTGCGAATATCGCTGTCGATTTGCTTGGCGAGTCTCGCGATTCGATCATCCCGAGTCATAGCACGTCGTGCTTCCATTCTACTTCAGTGCGCTGGAATGACCCACGCGCGACGATCGGCCCTCATTCAAACCAGCGGCTGGAATTCTACGATCATAGTTGACGGAGGAAAACCCATGACTCGAAATGCACGGCTGATGGCCGGAATCATTCTCATCACGGTTCCAACGATTCAATACGGCGGGTACTTTCTGCTCACGTCGTTGATGGACCGAAATAGCCGCTACATGGATAACGCGCTGCGGCAGAATTTCTTCCGCGCCGGTCACGCGCACGCCGGTGTGATTGTGATTTTGTCCGTGCTTTGCCAGTTGCTGGCCGATTCCGCGGTTCTTCCGTCCGCGCTGGTGTGGTTCATAAGGGTGGGAGTGCCGCTATCGGCGATCCTGATCTCGGCGGGATTCTTTCTTTCGATGCCTGCTCCGGATGCAACGCAACCGAATGGATTCGTGTCGCTAATCTATCTGGGTGCGGTGCTGCTTGCGGTAACAATGTTGGGACTAGGCATCGGATTGCTTAGAACCCAACCCGTAGTCTAGAGCCCAGCGTGCTAGTGAGCCACTGCGGCAGTCCAGGCCGGCGGATCGCTGGCTGGGAATGACTCCTCGCCCGCTTCGTCAACCTCGTCTTCCGGCTGCTCGGATTCTTCGGCTTGGGCTGGCGGTCCCGGCGCTGCTTTGTCGATTTTGTTGTTCATACGATCTGTCGTTTTTCCGCCCCCGTCGCGTGGATCCGCAAGCTCCACCGAGTGGAACAATCCTCCCGCCATCCAATCGCGGAACCACTCAAATAGATGCTCCTGCTTGACCGCCGGTCGCCACTTCTTGCTCAGCACCGAGATTATCGCCTCGCCTAACCTCTGGCCCGATGCGAGCGCCGACAACAGTTCGTAGGCCGGCTGCCGCAAGTCCATCCTATGCAAGCCATAATTTCGGCGATACGCCACCACCCAGGTCTTCTTGCGCACCAAACGCGGGAAGGGATTCTCTTCGTCGACGGCACCCAGATAGCGGCTCACCGGATAATTGAATTCGAGCAGCCGGAAAGCTTCAACAGGTTTCAGCCGCGCGGTTTCCCATGCTTCCGGCAGTACCGCGCCAACAGCCTCGCCGGTCAGCGGCGCTGTTTCAGGCGCGTCGAAAACGCACGTCAGCGCGTACTCCAGCCGCGCCAAGTCCTGACAGAATTCTTTTCGCGGCAGATCGTCCAGCGTAGCGACGAATTCCGGGAGACGATCGCCCAAGCGGTTCAGCGTATAGCTGCGCGAGGGGTACACATCCACGTAGCGCGCCACCAGCCGCATGAATTCATCCGCGCCCAGAAAATGTTTGAGCGCCGGATAATCGATAGAAAGCGCTTCCTCCATCCGCAGCAGGTACATGCCGCGATAAATGTCCAGGCGTTCCAGCGGCGAAAGGGTTCGGGAAGGCAGAACGACCTCGCGCGCCTGGTCCACCGGAATCGCCGACTGTGCCACGTCCGACGCGATGGCCTCCTCGGCCGTTCCTTGATTGAGGATGCAAGCTTGCATCCAGCGCTGGATTCGCTCGAGCCCGGGGTCAGTCGCCATACGCGGGAACCTCGGCCAGTTCCGGCGTCTTCATTCGCGCATCTTCCTGCTCCCGGAACTTGCGGGCCTTCAGGGCCTCGCCATGCACCACTTCGAACTCTGGAATGTTGGCGTCCCATTCGAGCAGTGTGGCCACGCCGCCCAACCGCCGGTGCGCGTAACGATATAGCTTCCACACGGTATCGATCACGTAGTCGTTATGCGTGTCGATGATATGCGTTCCCTTATTGGTGTGGCCGGCCAGGTGCATCTGCACCACGCGGTCGCGCGGGATGCGGTCGATGTACGCCTTGGGATCGAAACCGTGATTGTAGGAACTGACGTACACGTTGTTGACGTCCAGCAGGATGCCGCAGTTGGCCTCCTCGGCCAACGACGCTAGGAATTCGCTCTCCGGCCAAGTGGACGCGGCGAACTCCAGGTACGTGGACGCGTTTTCGAGCGCAACGGGCCGTTCCAGAAAATCCTGAATCACACGCACGCGCTCGATGGTATGCCGCAGCGCTTCGCTGGTGTACGGCATCGGCAGCAGATCATGCGTGTTCAGACCAGTCACGCCGCACCAGCACAGATGATCCGACACCCAGTGGGCTTTAACGCGCTGTGCGAGCGCCTTTAATTTTTTCAGGTATTCGAAATTAACCGGATCGGTGCTGCCCACCGACAGCGAAACACCGTGCAGCACCACCGGGTAGCGCTCGGCCACTTGATCCAGGATGTGCAGCGGACGGCCGCCTGTGTCCATGTAATTTTCGGACAGCACTTCGAACCAATCGATGGGGGGGTTGTTTTCAAGGATGTGCTGGAAGTGCACGGATCGCAATCCGATGCCGAACCCCAGGTCAGGATAGCTCCAGCGATTTGCCATAATCCTACAGCGCGCCTGTACTCACTGAGCCGCCCTGCCGCCAATGTGCAGCCACTTGCTCAGCAGCTTATCGACGCTGATCGGGCCCGGCCCGTAACACACTAACCATATTAAGAATAACAGGTAGGTAAAAGAGGTAACGTCGGTGATGTCGGCCGGGAATTTCTGGAGCCATTCCTTACCGTCGGACGTGATGAGCGCCACGATCATGGAACACGAAAGCAGCGCGGCGAAAATGCGCGTCGCCAGTCCAAACACTAGGCAAAGTCCCCCGACAAACTCCAGCGATGCGATGAAAATAGCGTTGAAGTGTGGAAACGGGATGCCCAAGCTGGCGAAGAACTGCGTGGTTCGGTCCAGGTTATGAAGTTTGCCGTCGCCGGTGAAATGAAAAGAGCTGCCGATCACCAGGCGTGTGAGCAATGGCGCCAGGAACGCGAGTGCGGCCGCGATTCGCAGCCCCAGGCCCGCCAGCCGTTGTAGCGCACCCTCATTGGCCTGAGCCATAGGGCCAGTATAACTGCGTGACGCACATCGCGCTCCCGAGCCGGCCGCGAAGGCCACTCAAATGAAATGTGGCATTCTGGAAATAGTACTTAGTGGCGCACAGCGCGGGACGCGTTCCGTAGCCAAACAAACCAATCGCGGCCCGATGCGTTGTGGGTGTTATTTCTTAGGATGCGTATCACCAGAAACGCGCTGACGCGTCTAATCAACGTGAAGCGTTGGCGCATTCCGATGCTGGCCTGCGCTGGTGCGGCGTTCATCGTTGTAGCGTTTGCCCAACGGCCGTTTCGCGAGTATCCCGGCTTTGAATATGCAATCGGCGAGGTCGCCAAGTCGCCCGACTGGCAGGTTCCCGGCGAATGGACTTTCGCGCGCCTCATGTATCCCTCCGCTCACCGCTATTACGCCGGCGAATATCCGCGCCCGTACTACATAAACTGGTGGGATGGAAGAACCGATTGGACCATCGACTATCCGCGCTCGGACCGGCATCTTTCCGAAGCCGTGCGCCGGCTCACGCGCATTCAGACGCGGTCCGTGGAAGAGCCGGTGAACTTGGACGACGGCGACGAAGTCTACAACTGGCCGTGGCTGTACGGGGTCGAAGTGGGCCATTGGGATCTGACCGACTCCCAGGCCGCCAAACTGCGCGATTTCCTACTGCGCGGCGGCTTTTTCATGTGCGACGACTTTCATGGCACCGACGAGTGGAACGTCTTCATCGCCGGTATGAATCGCGTTTTTCCCGATCGCCCCATCGTGGACATCGACAACAAGGATCCGATTTTCCACACGATCTTCGACCTGGACGATCGCTACCAGGTGCCGGGCGAACAGTTCATTTACACCCACCGTCGCTATGAAAAGGATGGCTTCGACGCGCACTGGCGCGGCATCTATGACGACAAGGGCCGTCTCATGGTGGCCATCTGCCACGATATGGACCTGGGCGATTCCTGGGAGCATGCCGACAACCCGAAATACCCCGAACAGTTTTCGGCGCTGGGCCTTCGCATTGGGGTCAACTACGTCACCTACGCCATGACGCACTGAGCGCAGCGATCTAACGATGACACCAGCTCCCGTTAAGCCAACGATTAATCTTGCGTTATTGGATCAGATCGATGTCCGGGCAGGTACAATCATCTCCGTGGATGAAGTCGCTGGATCGGACAAACTGATGCGCTTGCGAGTAAGTTTTGGCGATCACGAGCGCACTATATTGGCGGGAATCCGCCGCGAACGGGAAAATCCGCGCGAAATCGAAGGCCGGCAAGCGCTCTTCGTCGTAAATCTGGAACCACGCAAGATGTGCGGCATCGTCAGCGAGGGAATGCTTTTCGATATCGGGTACAACGATGGCTTGCGGCCTGCGCTGGCTGTTCCTGAGACGCCGGTCCCGGATGGGTGTCGCGCCTGCTAAGATCCAGGGTTAGAATGCTCGCCGAGGCCTCACAGCTGTGATCCGGACCATTACCATCGAACGTGAATTCGGAGCGGGCGGCGCTAGCATAGCCGAAAAGCTCGCCGAACAGCTGGGCTGGAAACTCTGGGACCAGAGGCTCACGGCCGAAATCGCCAAACTGGCGCACGTGGACCGGGCCTCCGTCGAGCGCCTGGATGAACGCTGCGATTCGCTGTTCTACCGGCTCATGAAAGTTTACATGCGCGGCAGCTTCGAGCGCAGCCTTCCCGTAGAGGGCCTGGAAAACTTCGACGCCGACCGCATGGTCGCGTTCATGCAGCGCGTCATTGAGAAAGCCGCAGACGCCGGCAATTGCGTGATCGTAGGCCGCGGCGCCACCTACCTCTTGCGCCACCGGCCGGATGCATTCCACGTCTTCATCTATGCCCCCATGGAAGAAAAAGTCCGCCGCGTGAAGGCCAGTGGTAAAAGCGAGGCTGAGGCCTTCGAGTTGATTTCCGCCATCGACCAGGAGCGCGCCACCTTCATCCAAAAATACTTCAGCAAGGAATGGCCCACGCGCTATCTCTACCACCAGATGATCAATTCCAAGGTGGGCGACGAGCTGGTGGTCCGGGCCATCGTCAATGAGGTTCTGGATATCGACGCGCACAGCGAGACGGCGCCTCACGCCACGGAGGATGCGCGTTAGGTGGCCGAAGCGCCCACTGCGACATCCGCGGCCTCTCCCGTAAGTCACGCCGCGTGGCGCCCGCGAACCCGGCCCGCACTGATCGCGGCCACCGTGATGCTGGCCACCTTCATGGAGGTGCTCGACACCAGCATCGCCAATGTCTCGCTGCCGCACATCGCCGGCAACCTGGGCGCCACCATCGACGAGAGCACCTGGGTGCTCACCTCGTATCTGGTTTCCAACGCCATCGTGCTGCCGCTGACCGGCTGGCTGCACATGCTCTTCGGGCGCAAGCGCTTCTACATGGTTTGCGTCGCGATCTTCACTCTCAGCTCGCTGATGTGCGGCCTGGCGCCCAGCTTATTCATGCTGATCCTGTTTCGCATCCTGCAGGGCGCCGGTGGCGGCGGATTGCAGCCGACATCGCAGGCCATTCTGGTGGAGAGCTTCGAGCCTAGACAGCAAGGCATGGCCATGGCCGTCTACGGCATGGGAGTGGTGGTGGCGCCCATCATCGGGCCGACGCTGGGCGGCTATATCACCGACAATTTTTCCTGGCGCTGGATCTTCTTCATCAATGTTCCCATCGGCATTCTTTCGATGCTCATGACCTCGACCATGATCGAAGATCCACCGTACCTGGTGCGCAAGACCTTGAAACAGGGTTTGAAGATCGATTTCATCGGCCTCGGACTGCTGAGCGTCGGGCTGGGTTTCGGCCAGGTGGTTCTCGACAAAGGCCAGCGCGACGATTGGTTTGCATCGCACTTCATCGTCTTGGCCACCATTTTCAGCATCGTGGGTTTGATCGGCGCGGTGTTCTGGGAATTGCGCCAGGACCAGCCCATGATCAATCTGCGCTTGTTCGCCAACCGCAACTTCGCCATGGCCACCTTCATGATGTTCGCGCTCGGCCTGGTGCTTTACGGCACCACCGTGCTGCTGCCTGTAATGGTGCAAAGCCTGATGGGGTACACAGCCGAGTGGTCCGGCCTGGTGCTTTCGCCCGGCGCGATCTTGACTTTGTTCGCGATGCCGCTGGTGGGACGCCTGCTCAACAAAGTCCAGCCGCGTTGGCTGGTGGTGACCGGTTTGGCGATCTTGTCGATCGGAATGTACCGGCTGTCCATGTTGAGCTTGCAAACGGCTTTCTGGACTTTCGTGTTTACATGGGCCATTTCGCGTGGCGGTTTGGCGTTTCTGTTCGTGCCGATTAACGTGACCGCGTTCTCACATCTCGAGCGCGAAAAGGTCAGCAGCGCCACCGGGCTGATCAATCTAACGCGCAACATGGGCGGGAGCATTGGGATTTCCTTAGTCACCGCCCTTCAGGAGCGGTTGACTCAGTCGCACCAAAGCGTCTTGGCCGGGCATCTCACTCCGCTCGATCCCAGTTATACGTCCAGGTTGAAATATCTCGAGTCGGCGCTCCGGGCGGACGGTTCCAATCCGGTGCTTGCGGCCCAGCAAGCGCAAGCAATCATCTATCGGGAGCTGACGCGGCAGGCTTCCATGCTGGCCTATGTCGACGTGTACCGTCTGCTGAGCTACCTGTGCGTCATTTTGATCCCTCTAATGTTTCTGATGAAGCGCGCCAAACCCCGACCCAGTTAGACGCAGAGTCCACAAACCAAAAAATCGCCCGGCGACCGGACGCGAGTCTCACCCCGTGACCGTTCGCCGGGCAACCGGCTTAATTCGACCGAGCTACTTTTCCAGCGCCAAGCTGTTTTGCCAGGTCATGAACAACGTGATGGCAAACAGCACAACGCCGAACGCAACGTCCACGACCGTGAGCAGCTTACCCCAATGGTCGATTTTGTCGAGCTTCGTGGCCACCACAACCTGCTGGGATATAGCAGTCTCGGCAGCGCCCGATAAGTGCACCAAATCATCTTCTCGGCGCGCAGTAAACTTCCGGATCAGCGCCAAAGAAATTACGAACAGCGTAAGAGCGGACCACACAATCCAAAGCGTAAACATGAATTAGTCTCCTTGCGTACCTTTGTCACTTACCAAACTTTTTCACTACCAAACTTGGTTAAGCCAGCCCCCGCCGGGCGGCCTAGCAAGCCTCCCTCAGCGAAAGGCCCTGGCTATTTCGGCGTGCAGCCCTCCAGCGAATGGTTGTGCTCGGCATAACACTTGCCGACGTCATTCAAATCTTTCTTGCCGGCAGACGTATGACAATACGTGCAGCTCTTGCCCTCTTTCTTGGTGTATTCCGCTTTGCCGAAAGAGAAGGACGGTGCCATCATCAGGCCGCCCACAACGATTGCTGAAGGAACGCCGAAGGTCAGAAGTCGCTTGAACATAGGTTTTAGAATCTCCGTTATCAGGGCTTGCAATCGAAACGCCGTTCCTTTTGGAACTGCAAATCAATTGTGTTGGAGCGACGTTCCAGCAAGCCGTAAGACGCGGGGTGAAATGGCTCAAATTAATGGGCGAACATTCCCAGGCTGCCCCATACAGTGCGGCCTCTCCGGGCGTGAAGCATCTACAATCGCTGGCGAGGAAATAGGAATGACGGAGATGAGCCGACACTATGAGTGCGTTCGCACGCTATAGCTGCCCAGGACCTTTAAGTAGTTAGCGCGCTCGAATGCGGCTGGTTCAGCAACCGAGCTGGCTCGCATGCACCCGCGCATCTCGGCGATGGAATTATAACTATGCTGTTCCATCCACTCGGCCATGCCCTTTTCGAGCTGGCCCAGATAAGGGATTCCGTTCTGGAGTAGGGCCGAAGTGAGCATCACCACTTGGGCGCCGGCCATGATGCCTTTGATCGCGTCTTCGGGTGTGTGCACGCCGCCTGTCAGCGCCAGCTCCGCGCGAACGCGCCCGGAAAGCATTGCGATCCAGTGCAGCCTGAGGCGCAATTCATCGGAAGTGCTCAACGCAATATTAGGAACTACCTCGAGACTTTCCAGATCGAAATCGGGCTGATAGAAGCGGTTGAACAGTACCAGGGCATCCGCCCCCGCGCGGTACAACCGGAAAGCGATGTTCAACATGGAGGTGAAGTAGGGCCCCAGCTTAACGGCTATCGGAATCCTTATTTTGGCCCGAATATCTTCTACCAGACGGCAGTAGCCATCCTCGGTCACCCGGCCGTCGATTTCTAATTTAGTTGGCAGGAAATATATGTTGAGCTCCAGCGCATCAGCTCCGGCATCCTGAATTTCACGTGCGTAACGGATCCAGCCCCCGGTAGACGTGCCGTTCAGGCTGCCGATCACCGGAATGCGGAGCGCCTTCTTGGCCCGCCCGATATGCTCCAGATAGGCGTCCGGGCCCATGCCGTAAGAAGGCAGGTCTGGAAAGTAAGTGGCCGCTTCGGCGAAGCTCTCTTCGCCCTGACTTAAGACGTTATCGAGATACTCCGCTTCAGTCGTGATCTGTTCTTCAAAAAGCGAGTGAAAGACCACCGCTCCGGCGCCGGCTTCCTCCAAACGCTGGAGATTCGCCAAGTCTCTGGAAAGCGGGGATGCCGAGGCGACTAAAGGGCTGCGTAGCGGCAATCCCAGATAAGAAGTAGAAAGGTCGATCACGCTTCAGATCCTCCATTTGGGTAGGAAAAGCCGGCCCAGTGCTCATAAAGCTTCCAGCGCAGATTCACGTCCCGCTGCGCTTCCTGTAGCAAGATTGCGGCGGTCTCCGGCGAGCTCCGCGCCAGCATGGCATAGCGGCCTTCGTTGTAGACGTAGTTCTCCAGTGGAATGGACGGCGGACGGGAATCTAATTGAAACGGGTTCTTGCCGGCCGCGCCCAGCTCGGGATGGTACCGGAACAGCGGCCAATAAGCCGACTGCACCGCGGCCTTTTGCTGGTCCAGGCCGTGGACCAAATCGTAGCCATGTGCGATGCAGTGAGCGTAGGCAATGATCAGAGCCGGACCGTCGTAGGCTTCGGCTTCCAGGAACGCCTTAACTGTTTGGGTGTCGCTGGCGCCCAGGGCTACATGCGCCACGTACACCGTCCCATACGTCATCGCCATCATAGCCAGGTCCTTTTTCGCGGACCGTTTCCCGGCCGAAGCGAACTTGGCCACCGCCCCGCGCGGCGTCGATTTCGACGCTTGGCCTCCGGTGTTGGAATACACCTCGGTATCGAGTACCAGAATTTTCACATTGCGCCCGGACGCGAACACGTGATCCAGACCGCCATAGCCGATATCGTAGGCCCAGCCGTCCCCTCCAAGAATCCAAACGCTCTTGCGAGCCAGTGCGCTGGTAAGGGCTCGCAAATCGCGAGACTCAGGTCCTTCGAGGCCGGCCAATTTATCTTCGAGCCTTCTGATTCCCTCGCGCTGCTGGCTGATCCCGCTTTCGCTGGACTGATCGGCTTTCAGGATTGCAGCGGCCAGCTCCTCGCCGACCTGGGGCGCCAGCTTCCGCAGCAGTTCCCCGGCGTACTGCTCCTGTTTATCGAGCGCGACGCGAATCCCCAACCCGAATTCGGCATTGTCCTCGAACAGCGAATTCGACCAGGCCGGCCCGCGTCCGGCGCGATTCACTGTATACGGCGTAGTTGGCAGATTGCCGCCGTAAATCGACGAGCAACCGGTTGCATTCGCAATCACCGTCCGATCGCCAAACAACTGCGTCAGCAGCTTAATGTATGGCGTTTCGCCGCAGCCTGCGCAGGCTCCGGGAAATTCAAACAGCGGTTCCAGCAGTTGCACGTCTTTTACGTTGTGCGTTGCTAAAGCGCCGCGGTCGAACTCCGGAAGCTGCAGGAAGAATTCCCAGTTCTGCCGCTCTTGTTCCCGAATCGGAGCTTGCGGCGCCATGTTGAGCGCTTTCCGCTTGGCCTCGCTCTTGCTCTTGGCGGGACAAACCTGCACGCACAAGCCGCATCCGGTGCAGTCCTCTGGAGACACCTGCAGCGCATATAGCATTTGCTCGCGGTCTTTCCAATGCGCGGGTGCGGACTTGAAGGCCGCCGGCGCCGAGCGCAGCAGCTCCGGCTCGGACAGCTTGGAGCGAATCACGGCGTGCGGGCACACTAGCACGCACTTACCGCACTGTATGCACAGCTCTTTTTCCCAAACGGGGATTTCCTGCGCCAAGTTTCGTTTCTCCCACTTGGACGTGCCGGTTGGATAGGTGCCGTCCACTGGAAGCGCGCTGATGGGCAAGCTTTCGCCCCGTCCGGCGATCATGGGAGCCAGCACGCGCTGTACGAACTCCGGAGCCTGCGGTGAGACTACTGGACGGCGATCGAAGGTACTGTTGACCTCGTGTGGAACCACGACTTCGTGAAGATTCGCCAGCGCGTGATCGACCGCCGCGAAATTCTTCTCCACTACCGCTTCGCCGCGCTTTCCGTAAGTTTTTTCGATGCTGTGTTTGATCGCGGCAATGGCTTCGTCGCGCGGGAGCGCACCACTGAGCGCGAAGAAGCAGGTCTGCATAACGGTATTGATCCGGCCGCCCATTCCGTTATCTTTAGCCACCCGGTACGCGTCAATGACGTAAAACCGCAGCCGCTTTTCGATAATCTGCCGCTGCGCCGAAGCTGGCAGGTGCTCCCAAACTTCGTCCCGGGAAAACGGGCTGTTCAGCAAGAAAGTGGCACCGGGCTCGGCCAGATCGAATACATCCATACGTTCCAGAAACGAGAACTGATGGCAAGCCACGAAACTGGCGCGCGTGATCAGATAACTGGCGCGGATCGGCTGACGGCCGAACCGCAGATGCGAAACGGTCATGGCGCCGGATTTTTTTGAGTCATAGACGAAGTAGCCCTGCGCGTGATTGCCGGTGCTCTCGCCGATGATTTTGATGGAGTTTTTGTTGGCGCCCACGGTTCCATCCGCGCCTAACCCGTAAAACACGGCCCGCACTGTTTGCGGATCCTCGGTGGAAAAGCCAGCGTCGTAGTCCAGACTTCGGTGCGACACGTCATCCTGGATGCCGACGACGAAATGGTTCCGAGGCTTGGATGCGGACAATTCGTTGAACACCGCTGCGCACATGGCGGGCGTGAACTCCTTGCTCGCCAACCCATAGCGGCCCCCAATCACTCGCGGCCTGGTGTCGAACTCGCCCGCTTCTTGGAGTGCAGTCACGACATCCTGGTACAGGGGTTCGCCCGTGCTTCCCGGCTCCTTGGTTCGATCGAGCACGGCGATCGCCCGAACCGTCTGCGGCAATGCGTTGACCAAGTCTCGCGCCGAAAAAGGCCGGAACAGATGCACGTTAATGAGCCCCACGCGTTCCCCGCGCGCTCGCAGCGCATCCACGCATTCTTCCGCGGCCAGCGCCGACGAGCCCATCAATACCACCACGCGGTCGGCGTCGGGCGCGCCGTAATAATCGAACAGATGATACTGGCGCCCGGTCAGGGACGCGAAGCGATCCATGGCACGCTGCACGATCTGCGGGCAGGCATCGTAGAACGGATTCACGGTCTCCCGCGCCTGGAAATAAACGTCCGGATTTTGCGCCGTGCCTCGCAGTACCGGCCGATCCGGATTCAAAGAGCGCGCCCGATGCGCATTTACAAGATCGTCATTGATCATCGCGCGCAAATCTTGAACGCTTAATTGTTCGACCTTGGCGACTTCGTGCGAAGTGCGGAACCCGTCGAAGAAATGCACGAACGGAAGGCGCGATTCGAGCGCCGCTGCATGCGCGATCAGCGCCATGTCCATCACAGCTTGCACCGAATGCGACGCCAGCATGGCGAATCCGGTGGAGCGAACGGCCATCACGTCCTGGTGATCGCCGAAAATCGACAGACCTTGCGCCGCTAACGCCCGCGCCGCGACATGGAAAACGGTGGGGGTCAGTTCGCCCGCGATTTTGTACATGTTCGGGATCATCAACAGCAGCCCCTGCGATGAAGTGAACGTAGTGGTCAGCGCTCCGCCTTGCAGCGCGCCGTGGACTGCCCCGGCAGCCCCGCCCTCGCTCTGCATTTCGATGACAGAAGGTACGGATCCCCAGATGTTGGTGGCTCCCGTCGAAGACCACTGATCGGCCCATTCCCCCATCGGCGAGGAGGGCGTAATTGGGTAAATCGCAATGACTTCGTTCACCCGATGTGCGACATAGGCAGCCGCCTCATTCCCGTCTAACGTGACTTGGACACGTTTCAAGTCCAATTTTGCCTCCCTGAATTCGTTCTCAAACCGAGGAAAAGCACGTCGGACTCCGTTGGCAACTGGTTGGAGTTGGGCTCCAGTACAAACGGTACTGGGTTATTTCACCCAATAAATTGCTGGAATTGAGCCCGAAGAATGGAACTCCTTGAATCTCCTCAGAGACGGTTGGTGACTCAGATGCACGATTCAGGTTGAAATGTTTCCGTACTTGAAGAAATGCGAACCGCCTTCGGACGACAAGCGCTGGAAAATTATTGCCGCGACGATGCGCAAGCTTGGCAACGAGAGGCGCGGATTGATTGAAACCCTGCATTCGCTGCAGCAGACCTTCGGCTATTTGGACAAGGCTGGTCTGACTTACGTGGCCGCTTCGTTAAAGATCCCGCTCAGCAAGGTTTATGGCGCAGCCACGTTTTACAACCACTTCACGATGAAGCCGCAGGGCAAACACGCTTGCGTGGTGTGCACCGGAACCGCGTGCCACATCAAGGGTGGGCCCGAGCTGCTCCGTTCTATCGCCGAGACCGAGGGCATAAAGCCGGGAGAAACGACGGCTGGCGGCGAGGTCAGCGTGTTAACGGCGCGATGCTTTGGAATGTGCGGCTTGGCCCCGGTCGTAGTAATGGATGGAAATGTTCTGGCGTACGTTACGCCGGAGGCGCTGCAGCAGAAACTTCGGGAGGCCATGAAACGTGCTGGCTGATGAAATCAAAGCTCTAGCGGTTGAAGAACGCGAGGCGAAGGCGGGTCTGGGCGCCTGCGTGAACGTCTGCGGCGCCGCGGGCTGCCAGACCACCGAAAACGAGGCGCTAAGAAACGCCCTGGTGGAGGCTGCCGCCGAACAAGGCTATGGTCCGGAAAGTTGCGCCGTCCGCCGTGTGGGTTGTTTAGGACTCTGTGGAGCGGCGCCTTTGGTGAGCGTCGAACCCGCCGGTTTTATGTATCAGCGAGTGCAAGCCTCGGATGCGTCCGACATCATCGCCGCGCTGAACGGTCCGCCCGTCAAGCGTATCCACCTGCATTCGGGCATTCCCTTCTTTACGCGCCAGCATCGAATTGTCACCGAAAACTGCGGGCGCATCGATCCGGAGCGGCTGGAGGATTATATCGCCGCCGACGGCTATCTGGCCTTAAGCAATGTTCTGAGCGAGATGACGCCCGCGCAGGTGATCGCTGAAATTCACAAGAGCGGTCTGCGTGGACGCGGCGGCGCGGGCTATCCCACCGGGCTCAAATGGAGTACGGTCGCAAAAGCGCCTGGATCCCCCAAGATGGTGATTTGCAACGCCGACGAAGGAGACCCGGGCGCATTCATGGATCGCAGCGTTCTCGAAAGCGATCCGCACCGGGTGCTGGAAGGCATGGCGATCGCCGCTTACGCGGTGGGTGCGGTAGAAGGCTACATTTACGTGCGCGCGGAGTATCCATTAGCCGTCGCACGCCTTAAGACTGCGATCCGGCAGGCCGAACGCCAAGGTCTGCTCGGGAACGACATTTGCGGCAGCCATTTCAATTTCCGAATCTATATCCGGCTGGGCGCCGGCGCGTTCGTGTGCGGTGAAGAAACCGCGCTGATCGCCTCCATCGAGGGCAAACGCGGGACGCCGCGTCCCCGGCCCCCCTATCCGGCCGAATCGGGTTTGTGGGAGCGTCCCACGCTGATCAATAACGTGGAAACGTTCGCCAACGTGCCTTCCATCCTCCGTAACGGCGGCGAATGGTACGCGCAAATCGGAACGGAGCGCAGCCGTGGCACCAAGGTCTTCGCGCTGGCGGGAGCCATTCAGAATGCCGGCCTGATTGAAGTCCCGATGGGCATCACGCTGCGCGACATCATTTTCGAAATCGGCGGCGGGATTCCCAACGGCCGCGCATTCAAGGCAGTCCAGACTGGCGGTCCATCGGGCGGCTGTATCCCGGAAGCTTTTCTGGACACCCCGGTGGATTATGAGACCCTTACCAAGCTCGGCTCGATTATGGGCTCGGGCGGAATGATCGTGATGGACGATACGTCCTCGATGGTGGACGTAGCGCGCTATTTCATGGAATTCTGCATGAGCGAATCCTGCGGCAAATGCACTCCCTGCCGCGCCGGCACCGCACAGATGTACCAGTTGCTGGGGCGTTTCGCTAACAAGAGCGCCCGTCCCGCCGATCTGGCCTTGCTCGAGACGCTATGCGACCTGGTGCGCAACACCAGCCTGTGCGGGCTGGGCCAGTCCGCCCCCAATCCCGTGCTGAGCACTCTGCGGTATTTCCGGCCGGAGTATGAAGCCGCATTGACGGCTGAGGAGGGAGCCTGAGATGCCGGCCAAGGTAGTTACTCTAAAAATCGACGGCCATGATGCCAGCGCGCGCGACGACCAAAGCATCATCGACGTCGCTCGAGAAAACGGCATCCTCATTCCAAAGCTGTGTTACGTCGCCGGATTGTCCACTTATGGCGGCTGCCGCCTGTGCCTGGTCGAGGTGGAGGGCGTGCCGAAGCTGCTGGCCGCCTGCACCACCAAGGTGCACGAAGGCATGCACGTGGAAACTCAAAACCCGCGCCTGCTGGAATACCGGCGCATGATTCTGGAAATGATGTTTTCCGAACGCAATCACATCTGCAGCGTCTGCGTTTCCAACGGCCATTGCGAGATGCAGTCGCTCGCGCAACACCTGGGCGTCGATCATAGCCGGTTTCCGTACGTCTACCCCAAGCTTCCCGTGGACGCCAGCCACAGCCGCTTCGTTCTGGATCAAAACCGCTGCATTCTTTGCACGCGCTGCGTAAGAGTTTGCGACGAGATCGAAGGGGCGCATACCTGGGACGTGATGGGGCGGGGCAGCGAATGCCTGGTCATCACCGATCTGGCGCAGCCCTGGGGCCAAGCCGAAAGCTGCACCAGTTGCGGCAAGTGCGTGCATGTGTGCCCCACCGGAGCGCTCAGCGAAAAAGGCCGCTCGGTGGCCGAGATGGCCAAGCGCCGCGAATTCCTGCCCTACTTGACGATGATGCGAGGTGAAAACGAGTGAGGAGCAAACAATGACTAGCTCGAAACCCACGCTAGCCACGGTCTGGCTGGACGGTTGTTCCGGCTGCCACATGTCGTTCCTCGATATGGATGAGCGGCTGCTGGCTCTGGCCGAACAAGCGGATTTGGTCTACAGTCCGCTGGTGGATCGCAAAGATTTCCCCGAACTCGTCGACATCACCTTGGTGGAAGGCTCGGTATCGAATACGGACGATCTGGCGAAGATCAAGAAAGTCCGGGCGCACACGCGCATCCTGGTGTCGCTGGGCGACTGCGCCGTGACCAGCAACATTCCCGGGATGAGAAATCCCTTTGGGGTGCAGGCCGTGCTGACGCGGGCCTTTGTGGATACCGTCGCCGTGCAAAAGCCTTTTCCGACCGATGTAATTCCGTCGCTGCTCGATCGCGTACGGCCGGTGCATGAGGTCGTGCCCGTGGATGTCTTCATTCCCGGCTGCCCGCCTTCGGCGGACGTGATCTTTGAGACCCTCCAAAACGTGCTGGCGGGACGGCCGCCCCACACCGGCCAAGTGCAGCGGTTCGGAGCGTAGCGAGGCAATATGGCACAGCGAATTGTTATCGACCCGGTGACACGAATCGAAGGTCACGCCAAGGTATCCATCCAGATCGGCGACGACGGCCACGTGGCCGACGCGCGCCTGCACATTACACAGCTGCGCGGTTTTGAGAAATTCTGCGAGAACCGGCCGTTTTACGAGATGCCGTCGCTGATGGCGCGTATCTGCGGTATTTGCCCGGTGAGCCATCTGATCGCTTCCTCCAAAGCCTGCGATGCGATCCTGGGCGTCAACATTCCTCCCAACGCCGCCCGCTTGCGGCGAATTCTGAACCTGGCGCAGATTTTGCAATCGCATGCGCTGAGCGTTTTTCATCTCTCGTCGCCGGATCTGGTTCTCGGTTTGGATTCGCCGCCCGAGCAGAGACACTTGTTCGGCGTGGCCGAAAAGGCGCCCGAAGTTGCACGCGACGGCATTCGCCTGCGCCAGATCGGGCAACAAATCATTGAGTTGCTGGGGGGTAAGCGCATTCATCCGGCCTGGGTGGTCCCGGGCGGGGTCAGCTCGCCCTTGACCGCGGAAAAGCGCGATCAGATCCAAGCCATGCTGCCCGACGGCCTGGCTGCGTTGGAACGCACCGTCGACCGCTTTCGAAGTATATTTCAACGATTCCCCGAGGAGATGGAAACATTCGCGAATTTTCCGTCTCTGTTTCTCGGCCTGACCGACGGCGCGGGCGAGTTGGAATATTACGACGGCCCGCTGCGCGTGGCAGCTGCCGACGGGAGCATCCTCGCCAGCGGGCTGCGGGCCGAGGACTATCCCAAGTACCTGGGCGAAGTGGCCGAGCACGATTCCTATCTCAAATCGGCTTACTACCTGCCTCTCGGTTATCCGGAAGGAATGTACCGCGTCGGACCGCTCGCCCGCCTCAATCTGGTGACGCATTGCGGAACGCCCCGCGCCGACCACGAGCTGGGCGCCCTGCGCACATTCGCCGGCAGCCCGCTGCTTAGCTCGTTCTATTACCACCATGCGCGCTTGATTGAAATGCTGCATTGTGTCGAGCGCATCGAACAGTTGCTGTCGCATCCCGACGTCTTGAGTCCGCACGTTCGCGCATTCTCGGAACCCAATTGCGAAGAAGGCGTGGGTATGTCGGAGGCGCCTCGCGGGACGCTGCTGCATCACTATAAAGTTGACCGCAATGGACTGATCCAGTGGGCCAATTTGATCATTGCGACCGGACACAATAACTTGGCCATGAATCGTGGCATCAAACAGACTGCATCTTATTTTATTCGCGATGGCCAGCTCTCTGAGGGCGCCCTGAATCGCGTAGAGGCGGTGATTCGCGCCTTCGATCCGTGCTTGAGCTGTTCCACTCACGCGGCGGGACAGATGCCGCTGCGGATCGATCTGCTCGGACCCGGCGGCGCGCTGCTCGATTCGGTATCGCGAACGTCATGAGCCGCCCGCTCATCATTGGTTTTGGCAACCCGCTTCGCGAAGATGACGGGCTCGGATGGCGAGCCGCTGATCTGCTTGAGAGGCGAGAAGGCGCGAGCATAGACGTCCTGAAATGCCATCAACTCACACCCGAGCTGGCCGACCCGGTCAGCCGCGCTTCGATGGTGATATTTCTGGACGCGTCGGTTAGCCAAGAACCCGGCTCTATATTGACCCGGCTGGTGGAAAAAAGCGTGCCGGCCGCATGGTCGCACCAGCTTTCGCCCGCCCAACTCATCGGATTCTGCGAACAGGTTACCGGCCCAGCTCCGCGCGCTTATCTGATTACCGGTGGCGTCGACCGGATGTCATGGAGCGAACAAATGAGCGGCTGCGCTGAAATTTGCGCCGCGCAGTTGGCGGCTTCAGCACAACGCCTATTAGGCTGACTCTCCCAGCGCTACACCGGCATTGTGTACGCGTCCACCAACTGCACCCGGGTGATGTCGAGCCGTTCGGTAATTAAGGAAACCAAGCCCTTCATGAGATGGTAGCCGAAGGCCGGATCCGCCTCGCACGCCTCCCGCAACTCGGCTCCATCAAATGCGATGGCGCGCCCGGCGGTGAGCGCCCGAGCTTCAAAGTGCGCTCCCTTGCCTCCATCGATCAGCGACGTCCAGGCTAAGGCATCTCCGGTCTCCAAAGTCTGGAGCAACATGGGAAGGCGGCCTGCCATCATCTCCAGTCCGACACTGCCTTCGAGAATCAGATAGAAGAACCTGGGATACTCCCCTTCGCGGACTAAAACTTCATCCCGATGAAAGTCCACTTCCTCGGCCAGTGCAGCCAGGCGGTCCAGGTGTTGTGGACCGAACTCCCTCAGTATGTGCTGATTCTTGGTGGCTTCGATAAATTCGTTGGCGCTAATCATTTTGGTTCAAGCTTGCGTCCTGGGTGAAATGCCCCAAAAAAGGGCCGGGCTGGCGCTAACCAGTCCGGCCTATGGTCCGAAAGTGGAGGCCTGGAGGAGGAGGCCCCCATCGGGAGATAACTATGGCGCAACGAAAACCATGCGCCGCTCCAAACAAAGCTTGCGCTTACTGTCCAGCCATACCAGCCAATCGTCAAAGCCTATCCCGGCGGTGGAGGAGACATCTAGAATTTCGGCCTCCGGATGGACTTTAAGCACGTTCTCTTTGGCTAGCGCAAGATCGAAGCGCACATACGGGAGCAGGTCGATCTTATTGATGATCACTAAGCCGGCGCGCGCGAATGTCGCCGGATATTTCAACGGTTTATCTTCACCTTCGGTCACGCTCAGGATCACGATCTTGTCGTTTTCGCCCAGGTCGTAACTCGCTGGACAAACAAGGTTTCCAACGTTTTCAATGAACAGGTAGTCGAGCGATTCGAGCTTCCATTCCTGGAGCGCGCGCTCGATCATCCGCGCATCCAGATGGCAGCAGCCCCCGGTGGTAATCTGCCGCACCGGAAAGCCATAGCGGGCCAGCCGCTGGGCGTCGTTATCGGTTTGAATGTCTCCGGTCAGCACCGCAACGCGAGAGTCCCGCGGCAGAAGCTCCAGCGTGCGCTCCAGCAACAGAGTCTTGCCGGCGCCCGGGGAGCTGATGAAATTCGGGCAGTAAACCCCGTTGTCCCTGAGCTTTTCGCGTAGCGCGCCAGCCAGGCGGTCATTCTCGCTCAGCACCTTTTGCTGGACATCTACGCGGGTCAAGGTTCCTCCAATTCCACGAACGCCAATTCCAACTCGTCCCCGCTGACCGGCTCTGTAACTTCGGCGCCGCAGCGCGGGCACTCAATCTGAAACCTCTCTAGAGCAAACGTGCTGCCACAGCGCGGACAGCGGTTCTGGCGCTTGAGAAACTCGATCTCCAAGCTGGGAGGTTGCGCCCCCTCATTGCTCACCAGCGCATCGAAGCAGAACCGCAGCGATTCCGGATCCACTCCCGCCCACTCGCCGATCCGCAAACCGATCTTGAGGACATACGCGCCGGGGCGCTTCGCGGCTTCCTTGCGTGCCGCATCCAGAACCGAGCTGGCGATTCCCATTTCGTGCATGGCTCAACAAATCCTAGGCAATTGATCGCCCGAGAGCATGTCCACGATGCGCGTAGTACCGAGCGGCGTCCGCATTGTGACCCAGCCCGGGTCGGATTCGGTCACGGTGCCGATGCGTCGGGCTTCCAGGCCGAGGGGATGCTGGCGCATTGCTGCGACCAGCTCGCGAGCGGCTGCGGGATCGACAATCGCCAGCAGCTTGCCTTCATTGGCCACATACATTGGATCGAGCCCCAGCATTTCGCAGGCGCCCCGCACCTCGTCCCGCACCGGTATTGTTTCTTCCTCGAGCAAAATGCCCACGCCGGATTGAGCCGCAATCTCATTCAACGAGCTGGATACTCCGCCGCGTGTGGGGTCGCGCAGGCAGCGAATGGCGCGCGTGGTCTGAAGCATGTGAGCCACGAGCGTGTGCAGCGGCGCTGAATCGCTTTCCACCGGACTATCGAACTCCAGCCCTTCCCGTTCGGCCAGAATGGCGATGCCATGGTCACCAATAAAACCGCTCAGGATCACGGCATCGCCAGGACGAGCCTCACCCGCGGAAAGGTAAATCCCTTCCGGCATCACTCCAAGGCCCGTCGTATTGATGAACACTCCGTCTCCGCTGCCCTTATCCACCACTTTGGTGTCGCCGGTGATCACTTGAACGCCGCACTCCGAGGCCGCCCGCCCGAGGGACGCTGTGATGCGGCGTAGAGACTCCATCGAGAAACCCTCTTCGATGATGAACGCAACACTCAGAAATAACGGTGTCGCGCCTCCCATGGCGAGATCATTCACCGTCCCGTGTACCGCCAGCGATCCGATATCGCCGCCGCGGAAAAATAGAGGCTTCACCACGAACGAATCCGTGGTCATGGCGATGCGCGTGTTGCCGATCGTAACGGTAGCCTGATCTTCCAGACGCTCCAGCGTTTGGTTGCGAAAGGCAGGCAGAAAAACTTCGCGCATCAGCTCGGCCGACAGTTTGCCGCCGCTGCCGTGCCCCAGCGATACATGATCGCGGGCAACTAGCGGCATTGGGCAGTTCAGTGTAAACGTAGTCATGCCGTTACGTCCTCAGGCGATGCATTTCAGACTGGCCGCGTGCCGGCGGTATTGATAATAGGCTGCGCAAGCGCCTTCGGTCGAAACCATCGGGGCGCCCAGCGGATGCTCCGGCGTGCAGCGGCATGCAAATGCGGCGCAGTCCACCGGTTTCTTCCGCCCTTGCAGCACTTGCGCGGCGATGCATTCAGGCGACTCGTCGGCCTCCAGCATCTCCAGGCCGAAAATTTTCTCGGCGTCGTAGGCGGCAAACTCGGGACGCAATCGCAGGCCGCTCATGGGAATGGGACCAATGCCGCGCCACTTGCGGTCAGCCACTTCGAAAACTTCTTCCATGATGACCTGCGCTGGATGGTTTCCGTTATAGTCGACCGTTCGGCCGTATTGATTCTCCGCCTTCGCTTGGCCGGTTTCGAGCTGTGTAACCAGCATCAGAATGGCCTCCAGCAAATCCACCGGTTCAAAGCCGCCGACCACAATCGGAATGTGGAACTCGTCCACCAGGCCCTTATATTCCGAGTAGCCCATCACCGTGCAGACATGCCCCGGAGCGATGAAGCCTTGCACGCGATTCTCGGGAGAATTCAGAAGCAGCCGGATGGCCGGTGGCACCAGCACATGCGAAACCAGCTCGGAGAAATTCTTGAGGCCCAGCTCATGCGCCTTCCAAACCGCCATCGCGTTGGCCGGAGCCGTGGTTTCGAAGCCGATTCCAAAGAAAACAACCTGCTTGGAAGGGTTATGGACCGCGATCTTCACCGCTTCCATGGGCGAGTAGGCGATGCGCACGTCGCCGCCTTCGGCCTTGACACGAAAAAGGTCGCAGCGCGTACCCGGTACCCGCAGCATATCGCCGTAGGAAACGAAGATAACGTCCGGCCGCGCGGCGATCTCGACGGCTTTGTCCACCACTTCAATAGGCGTGACGCAAACCGGACAGCCCGGGCCGTGCACCAGTTCGACTTTGGGGGGGATCAGTTCGTCGATGCCATAACGCATCAATGTGTGGGTTTGGCCGCCGCAGATCTCCATCAGGACCCACGGCTTGGTGACGCGGGCGTGAATCCGGTCCACCAGCGCTTGAGCGATTTTGGGGTCGCGGTACTCGTCAATGTATCGCATTAATCGCCCCCGTTTGATGGAGTGCCCCGAATCGATGCTAGAGATTGCGCTACGTCGGGATCGCCGGCGAATGCCGGGATCTTCTGCCTCGAGCATCCCGATATGCTCCAGCAGTTTATAGGTGCGCTGCGCTTCCTCTTCGTCCAGGCGGCTGATGGCGAAGCCCACATGGACCAGGACGTAGTCGCCAACCTGCGCTTCCGGGACAAAATCGAGGAAAACCGAGCGCTTGATTCCCCCGAACTCGACCACGCCGACGCGGCTGTCGCCGATCGACTGGGCTTCCACCAGTTTTCCGGGCACCGCCAGACACATGTTGCCTCCTACTCAGTCGCAGAAGAACTTTGAAATCGCTCGGTTAGCGAGCCGCCTGCGCCAGCAGACGGTTAACCGTCATGCGCGCAAAACCGGCCGCCAGACCGATACTGTCTTGCACCGCCGGCGACAGACCGATGCGTGTTTCCACCCGTTCTGGCTCAATTCCAACCAATGCAACCTCTTCCGGAGTCTCCCCGAGCAATTGCAGGGCCCTCAGAATATCCGGGGCGCTTCCCTCATGCGCCGAGGTCGCCGGACGCCTTCCCATTTGAATCAGTTCGTCGCCCGTCAGTACGTGCACCGCGCCGGCCTTGCTGCCCAAGCGAACAGCATCCAGGAACACCACCGCCTTGCGCTTTTCGAATTTGCCCAACAGCGCCAGACCCTGGGTGCCGCCGTCTACGAGTTCGACGCCGGTGCCCCACTCTGTGGCGGCCGATTCCAACCGGGACAGGATTTCTTGCCCCGCGCCATCATCCGCCATGAGGGGGTTTCCGATCGCGAGCAGCAAGACCGGCGCAGTCTCTTTGCCGGCGCACGGCGAGCCGCAGCAGCAAGTTCCCCCGGCTGCTGCGCCGCACCGTGTGCGCTCGGCAAACTCAACTGATCCAGTTGTCGGCATCGTGATCTCCGGGCTCGTAGAACTTCGGACCGGCAATGATAGAGTCCACGAGTCCGTTCTTATACAACTGCACGTCGTACAGCACGATGTAGATGTGGAACAGCACGAACACCATGATGAGCCAGGCCACCAGGTGGTGCCACATGTGAACGCGGAACGATCCGCCCAACAGCGGAATGCACCAGCCGAGTTACTTTGTCCCAGAAACCCCCGGGATTCGATTCCGAATACAGCGCCATGCCCGTAAGGCCCTCGAATCCGCACATGGCGAAGAAGCCCATGTAGGAAGCTCCGGCCAGCGAGTTGTGGCCGATATGAACGTGTCCGCGCTCCAGGTGCATGTAGTCGACAACCTGTTTGATAACGGCCTTGTACCAGGAGGCCCTCCAGAAGAACGGGAATCCCGAGCGGGCGTAGTTGTTTCCGACAAACAACCAATGAATGCGGAGCAACACGGCCACGATCAGCGCGAACCCGAAGGCAAAATGGAACTCCCGCACTGTTCCCATCACGAAGTGGTTGGCCGCTTCTCCACCGGGCATCAGGATCGGAGCAGCGATGAAGAGCCCGGTGGCGAACAGCACTACAATTGCGATTGCGTTGACCCAATGCGACAGGCGAACGGGAAACTCCCAGACATATTTACGGCCGGCGATCAGACCGGCTGGAGGCGCGGACACACTTTCTGCCTCCAGCGGCGGTAGCGGGATATTGGCGGCGGACGCCAGCGGGATGGCTCCCTTGGCCGGCGGCGCGCCGCTTACATTCGTATGAATGGTTGCCATTGGAATCCTCCTAGCGAACGATCACCTCGGCTAAGCGTCTCGCCCTCCGGACTGGTCACGTGCGTGGCGCAGGCCAGGCAAGGATCGAACGAGTGGATGGTCCGCAGGATCTCGAGCGGCCGTTTCGGGTCGGCCATCGGCGTCCCGAGCAGCGCGGCTTCATAAGCTCCCCGCTGTCCCTTGCCATCCTTGGGCGATGCATTCCAGGTGCTGGGCACCACGATCTGATAGTTTTCGATCTTCTGGTCGTTAATATGGATCCAGTGGCCGAGCGCGCCCCGCGGCGCTTCTTCCACGCCGAAGCCTTTGCACTCTTCCGGCCAGGTCTTCGGATCCCAACGCGTGGTGTCGGCGGTGGCATAATCGCCGGCTTTCAAGTTGGCGATCAGGCGGTCGTACTCTTCGAGCAGCCACTTGGCTGCGAGCTTGGTCTCCAGTCCCCGCGCGGCCGTGCGGCCTAGCGTCGAGAACAGCGCGGCCGGTGTTAGTTTGAGACGGCCCAGAGCCTCGGTGACGACTTCTTTGTACTCGTCGCGTCCGCTCGCGAAGCCGACCAGCATGCGCGCCAGCGGCCCCACTTCCATGGCGTTTTCCTTCCAGCGCGGCGCTTTCACGAAGGAGTAGCTGGCATTCTCATCCAGCTGCACGAAAGGCGGCTTCGGTCCGGTGTAGTTCACATCGGTGATGCCCACCGACGGATGCAGCCCCTTGGTCCCGTTCGGATACTTGTACCAGGAGTGCGCAACCTCTTCTTGGATTTGGTTGGTATCGGAAAAATCGAGCGGCAGAACCTCGCTCAGGTTCTTGTTGAGGATGATGCCGCGCGGGAAACTGGAACTTGGATGGATCCTTGACGCCATTCTGCGGAATGTCGCCGTACGCCATGTAGTTCCCCAGCCCGCCGCCATAAGTGGTCCATTCCGGATAGAACGAAGCCATCGCCAGCAGATCGGGAATGTACAACCCTTCCACGATCGCCTGCGCGTCCTTGATCAGGCCATGCACCAAATTCAGCCGTTCCATGTTGATGGCGTTGTCGCCGTTGCAGATTGATCGCGGCGCCGGTGCCGCCCACCAGGTAATGCGGATGCGGATTCTTGCCGCCGAACACGGTGTGAATCTTGACGATTTCCTTCTGCCACTTCAGGGCTTCCAGATAATGCGCCACCGCCATGAGATTCGCTTCAGGCGGCAGCTTATAGGCCGGATGTCCCCAATAGGCGTTCTGGAAAATTCCGAGCTGGCCGGACTCGACGAACTTCTTCAGCGTTCCAGCGACATCGGAGAAATAACCGGGAGTTGACGTCGGCCAGTTCGGCGAAACCTTCTGCGCCAGCGCCGCGGTCGCCGCGGGATCGGCCTTGAGCGCCGACACCACGTCCACCCAATCCAGCGCATGCAGGTGATAGAAGTGAATCACATGGTCCTGGACGTACTGCGTCAGCTCCATGATGTTGCGGATGATCTCCGCGTTCTTGGGGATGGTGATGTCCAGAGCGCTTTCCACCGAACGCACTGAGGCGAGCGCGTGCACCGTGGTGCACACACCGCAGATGCGCTCGCAGAACGCCCAAGCGTCGCGCGGGTCGCGGCCTTTGAGGATAACCTCCAAGCCGCGCCACATGGTGCCGGAGGAAATGGCATCTTCGATCACGTTCTTATCGTTCAGCATGGCTTCGACTCGGAGATGGCCTTCGATACGAGTTACTGGATCGACTACTACGCGTGTGGACATGGCTTACTCCTTGGCTTTCTGCTCGCTCGGTGGCCGGCTCGGCCGGCTCTTGCGTCTTGAGTTTGTTGAACTTGCCGGCGAGTCACCACGTGCAGTTAAGGTGAGCCGCGACGACCTGCGCCCGATAGCACCGCCAAGGTCTTGCCGATTTTGTCCGGCGTGGCTTCGATTCCCGGCACGATCACGTTGGACAGCCGTTGAGTAGAACGGTCCGTTGTCCCAGAAGTTCTCTTCGGCGCAACCAATGCACGGATGTCCGGAATTCACCGGCCAGCCTGTCGCCGCCGTTCCACTTCAAGGTCGAGCAGGAGTTGTAAGTCGTCGGCCCACGGCACCCCATTTTGTAAAGACACCAGCCCTTGCGCGCTCCCTCGTCGTCCCAGGCTTCGACAAACTGGCCGGCGTCGAAAAACGCCCGGCGATAGCATTTGTCGTGCAGCCGCTGGCCGTAGAACATCTTCGGCCGGCCCTGGCGATCCAGCTCAGGCAACTTGTCGAAAGTCAGAATGTACGTCAGCACGCCGGTCATAACTTCGGCGATTGGGGGACACCCGGGCACGTTGATGATGGGCTTGTCCGGTGATCAGTTCATGAACCGGCTTGGCGCCGGTCGGGTTTGGCTTGGCCGCTCTGCACGCAGCCGTTGGAAGCGCAGGAACCCCAGGCCACGACGAACCTGCGCGTCCTCGGCCGTCTCGTTCAGGATGTTGAGGAAGGTCTCGCCGCCCACGGTGCAATATACGCCGCCGTCGTTGGTCGGAGCATTGCCCTCGACAGCCAGAATGTACTGGCCTTTGTACTTCTTCATGACGTCTCGCCGGATTTCTTCCACTTGGAAGCCCGCGGCGGCCTGCAGCGTGTCGTCGTAATCGAGCGAGATCATGTTCAGGATGACGTCTTGCGCGATCGGGTGCGACGAGCGAATGAACGATTCGCTGCAGCACGTGCACTCCAGACCATGCAGCCAGATCACGGGGATGCGCGGTTTGGTCTCCATGGCCTCGACGATCTTGGGGACAAATGCGGCGCTCAAGCCTAGAGCAGCCGCGGTCTTGGTACAAAATGTTAAGAATGACCGGCGGTCGACTCCGTGTTTGCGGAGGACATCATAGGTCGTCAGTGTGCGGTCCGAAGGTTCCACTGAGTTAACCTCCCTCGGTATCAAGAAATTTTGCCAATAAAAGCACGTCTCGGCGAGAAACGCGCGAAAACAATAGCGACAAGTGCAACCGCGCAGCCAACTCCGCTGAAAGCCAGAGTCTCTTCACGCAGCGATTGACACGACCAAACTAGTCCGATATATGAACTTCTTTGAATCCAATCGGGATGATGCCGTGGGACGCGCGCTCTTGCGTGCCGTCCCGACACTCGAATCGACGCCCGTCCGATGTCGCAGGGTCACAAACCTGCGCGAAAACCCGCATATCTTTACGCCAATAGCCGCATCATTGTAAAAGCTAGGCTCGAAATGACCCAAGGACCAGCCGGGTATTGGTCTTAGCCGGCAATTAGACAGGGGTTATTGCTGCCCATCTTCCGCTCTAGCGTATGGCACTCGCTCCATACCGTATCCTTTGAATGGCCTGCGGGTAATTACTATTGAGCCGAGGAAAGGGCCTTGATCGAATCTGAGTTCCAGGCGGTCTTCGAGCAAAATAAAGATCCGGTCTATCGGTTTGTCTGGAGGGTGCGCCTGGCAGATGCCAGGCGAATTCGCCAATTCGTCGCGTGAGCATCCCTGCGATGGCGGTGCCCATTACGGAATAAGTGAACGAAGAAGCTATAATTCGGAGTGAGGCAACGCGCTGTGGCGTCTCCCCCAACTCGCCTAATGTCCTTCGAGGAATTCGAGCAACTCCCTGAAACACCGAGAGGATTTCGCTACGAACTTCGGCACGGCGAGCCGGTTCAGATGCCACCGCCCAATCGCACCCACTACCTCGTTCAGCGCCGGTTGCGCCAATCACTAGAAAAGGCCGCGGGAAGCGCCGGCGAAGTCGATATCGAAATGCCATTCCGCCCGCGTCCCGACTTCGAATATTGGCAAGCTGATGTGGCTTTCGTTTCAAGAACCCGTTGGGAGCAAACTCCGCGCGAAAGACACCTCGACGGCGCGCCGGATCTCGTGATCGAAGTGCTGTCCCCTTCCAACACGGCCGCCGAGATTCTGGACCGCAGGAACATGTGTCTTGAGAACGGAGCGCGCGAGTTCTGGCTGGTGGATATCGAGCATCGCCAGGTCGAGGTTTCGACGCCTGACCGCCGCTCCCTAACTTACAAACTCGGCCAGTCGATTCCGCTGTTCTTCGCTCCCGAGGCGACGCTGGCCGTCGGCTCGATCTTCGAGTAGCTTGAGAGCCAGCGGCGTATAATCTCAGTGAGGCAACGCGCTGTGGCGTCCCCCCCAACTCGCCTAATGTCCTTCGCGGAATTCGAGCTGTTACCCGAGACCCCGAGAGGACTTCGCTACGAACTACGGCATGGCGAGCCGGTTCAAATGCCACCCCCCAAACACCAACATTACTTGGCCCAGCGCCGGCTGCTACGCCTGCTGGAGCAAGCCGCGGGCGCCGCGGGCGAGGTCGGCATCGAGATGGCCTTCCGGCCGCTTCCGGAGTACGAATACTGGCAAGCCGACGTGGCATTCGTCTCTCGAACGCGCTGGGAGCAGATTCCGGTCAATGGCAACTTGCAGGGCGCGCCGGAACTGGTGGTGGAAGTCCTTTCGCCCTCCAATACGGCTGCCGAAATGCTCGACCGGCGGAACATTTGTCTCGAAAACGGAGCGCGCGAGTTCTGGCTGGTGGATATCGAGCATCGCCAGGTGGAAGTCTCGACGCCTGATGGCCACTCCGTCACCTACAAACTCGGCCAGTCGATTCCGCTGTTCTTCGCTCCAAAGGCGACACTGGCAGTCGGCTCGATCTTCGAGTAACTTTCCAATGGCATCCTGGAGTAGATGGCAGTTCTGTTGAGCGGCTCCGCTCTTACTAAATCGTTTGGCGCGCGAGTCCTGTTTGAAAATCTTTCGTTCAGCCTTTCCGAGGGCGATCGCGTAGGCTTGATCGGCCCGAACGGCAGCGGCAAAACCACGCTGCTCGAGATCCTGGCAGGCAACGACACCCCCAGTGCTGGAACACGCGCGCTTCGGAAGCTGACCAGCCTGGCTTACGTCCCTCAGGATTCCGTATTCGACCCGGACGACACCGTGGGCTCGGTTCTCCAAGCCGCGTTGGATGGCTTGCATTTAGAGGACTCGGAGAAACTCGCCCGCATCCAAACGATGCTCGGCCGCGCCGGGTTCGACAACCCCGCCGCCCCGGCCGCGACGCTCTCCGGAGGCTGGAGAAAGCGGCTCGCCATCGCCGCCGCACTGGTGAAAGCGCCGGACGTGCTGCTCCTCGACGAGCCGACCAATCATCTGGATCTAGAAGGTATCCTGTGGCTCGAAACCGCCATCCGGACTGTGAACACGTGCCTGGTGGTCACGCACGACCGCTACTTCCTTGAGAACGTCGCCACCCGAATGGTCGAGGTCAACGCGGTCTATCCTCAAAATACGTTCCAGGTGAACGGCAACTACAGCGAATTTCTCGAGAAGCGCGAGGACTTTCTGGAGGCGCAGGCCAAGCAGCAGGAATCGCTCGCGACTAAGGTGCGCCGCGAAGTAGAGTGGCTGCGCCGGGGACCGAAGGCCAGAACCGGCAAATCGAAGGCTCGCATCGACTCGGCCGGCCGGCTCATCCAGCAACTCTCGGCCGTCACTGCGCGCAGCCGTACAGCGACCGCCCAGATCGATTTCACCGCGTCCGATCGAAAGACCAAGCGCTTGATCGAGGCTGAAAGCATTTCGAAAACCCTGGGTGGCCGCCGGCTGTTCCACAACCTGAGCCTGACCCTCGCACCCGGCGTTCGCATCGGCCTGGTGGGCGCCAACGGCAGCGGAAAGACGACCCTGCTCAAGATGCTCGAAGGCAAACTGGCGCCGGACGAAGGATCAATCCGCCGGGCCGATCTGCTCCAAATCGTCAGCTTCGCGCAGGATCGAGGCGAGCACCTGGACCCGGATGTCAGCCTGCGCCGCACGCTATGTCCGGAGGGCGACTCGGTGGTCTACCGCGGCCGCACCGTCCATGTTGCCGGATGGGCCAAGCGTTTCCTGTTTCGCGACGAGCAGCTGGAAATGCCCGTGTCGCGACTCTCGGGTGGCGAGCGCGCCCGCGTGATGATCGCGCGCCTGATGCTCGCCACGGCGGACGTCCTGCTGCTCGATGAACCGACCAACGATCTGGATATTCCAACCTTGGAGGTACTGGAGGACAGCCTGCTCGACTTTTCCGGCGCGATTGTGCTGGTTAGTCATGACCGCTACTTGCTCGATCGCGTGTCAACCGTCGTGATCGGTTTGGATGGAGCCGAAGGCGGCGTCTTCGCCGACTACTCGCAGTGGGAAGCCTCACGAAGCGAGCAGCCTGCCGAGCGCCCCACGGCCGAGGAGCCGCGCCGCCCGTCCGCCGAAGGGGTAAAGCGAAAACTCGCCTACCTGGAACAACGCGAGTGGGACGCGATGGAAGCGAAGATCCTGGCAGCCGAACAGGATTTGGCGGCGTGCCAAAGCGACCTTGACGCTTCAGGCTCCGACGCGAAGCGCTATATGGCAGCCTACGAAAAGCTGCAAGCTGCCCAGCAACGCGTAGAAGACCTGTACACCCGCTGGGCAGAGCTGGAAGCCAAAGTCATGCCGTCATAATCGGGGGAACAGGTGGCGCGCCCCCGTTCTACAAACTTCTTCGACGAGTGCCGCGTATCCTTTGAACGGCCTGCGGGTAATTAGGATTGAGCCGAGGAAAAGGGCCTTGATCGAATCTGAGTTTCAGGCGGTCTTCGAGCAATACAAAGATCCGGTCTACCGGTACGTCTGGAGGATGACCAACTCGCCCGATGCGGCGGAGGACATTACACAGGAAGTGTTTCTTACATTATTGCGCCAGCCGGCCAGATTTGATGCCACCCGCGGGCAGATGCGGCCTTACCTTCTCATCGGCCCGGTTCATGTCGCGGCCTACATCGAGAATTTGCAGAAAGAACTCTCGCGGCCGAGCGTGAAGCAAGCACTCGCCGCCATCCGGATGGTTTTCGACTATCTGGTGCTCGGCCAGGTGGTGCCGGTGAATCCGCGGCGGCCGTCCGCGGTCCGAAATACACGACGAAGCGCGGCAAGACTCCGGTGCTTTCCGCGGATGAAGCCCAGCAGCTCCTGGACAGCATCGACACCTCGACGGTCGGCGGGCTCCGCGATCGCGCTCTCATCGGGTTGATGGTTTACACGTTCGCGCGCGTCGGAGCCGCCACGGGCATGGATGTCGAAGATTGGTATTTCCAAAGCCGGCGATGGTGGGTGCGGCTGCACGAGAAAGGCGGGAAGCGGCATGAGATGCCGGCGCACCACAATCTCGAAGAGTACATGGCGGCCTACATCGAAACCGCTGGTATTGGAAGAGCGAAAGGCACTCCCCTTTTCCGTACCGCGCGGGGTAAAACGCAGCAGCTCACCGGCCGGCGGATCACACAGCCGGAAGTGGATCTCATGATCCGGCGCCGCGCGGCCGGCGCTGGTATACAAACGCTCATTGGCTGCCACACGTTCCGCGCGACCGGCATCACAGCTTATTTTGAAAAATGGCGGCAAGCTGGAAGTGGCTCAGCAGATGGCCGCGCACGAATCGGCGCGGACCACGGGCCTATACGATCGCCGGGGCGATGAAATTTCGTTGGATGAGGTCGAGCGGATTGTAATTTGAATTGACGCTGCATACGCACTGCAACGAAGGCGAAACTTTCGTCGCCTACGTGCCCGCTTGCCGTACCATAAGAACGGACCTCGGTATGCCGACATTGATCCAGGGCTTTGGCACGTTTTATTGCGGCGAATGTGACTATCGTGCCGATGGCTCTTACGTGACGACAGAATGGATCGTTTTCGCGTTAGTCCCTTTGGTGCCGCTCAAAAGCCTGCGTGTTAGTGAAAACGTCGGGATCGGAAGAACCCTTGAAGATCAAAGGGAGTCCAAGCCGCCGTTCTATCAAAAGCAGACCTACCTCATCATCGAAAGGACAGGACTAAATGTTAGTCAGGTGTTGCGCGTTTATGCCTTTGTTCTGTTGCTGGGCGGCTGGGCCTCTTGCGGCGTGTGGTTGCTTCTTCATTTTCGGCCGGGTCGCTATGCAATCTGGGTGTTCGCCCTTTCGTTTATATTTCCATGGGCGATACCCGTGGTGCTGCGACGCCGAGCGAGGTCGCGGCTAGGTCAGCGTGTTTCGCGTTTTGACTCAGCATATGCAATTGCTTTAGCGATCTTGCTGCCGGGTGTTGGGGTTGGTTTTTGGCTTCAAAAAGTTTTTCATACTAATTCGCCTTTTGTGTACATGGTCGGATATTTCGGAGCGGTGCTTTTCGGAATGGCTCTGCTAGTTGGGGCAGTCTTGATATTTGACAAAATGAAAAAATTCTGGCGATAGCCAGCGCTCACTCATGTGATGAGAACCATCTGATGATCAGCCTCCGAAGGTGGTTTACGTGGTTTGCGCGAGATATTTTCGTATCGCGGCCGCAACTGAAGTCTGGTCTTCGGGGGGCCACACATGGCCGCATGTTGGGCACGCAACTGTCAATGTGCCGGTATCCGCCATGGCAAGAACTTTGAACCAGTCCCCGGTTTCATTGAGTTTGGCTTTGCCGGGGCACCGAGGACGCGGGCAATCAAGCGTCAGCATACCTAGCAGTTTACATCGCTTCCCTGCCCCGCACGAGGTCGCCGCGGTGTTCACAGTCAGCCGTAAGCATCCCGCGCCAGCCATGCGTCCTCAGGAAAACAGTGCCGCCGCTGCAGCGGTTGTTTTGTAGCGCCACTTCCCTGCCCTGGTTCAATACGTGTCTTCCCTGCGGAGGCCGCAGTACGAGAGTGGTACCACTTGGCCCAGGATATCGTAGCGGAAACGCCAGCGCCCGAGCGAAAGCCGATACTGCCCCTCTCCGGCCGACACGCCTTCAAGTTTCTTGATGTGATGCCGGCGGCTGCGATTGTAGGGATCTTCGGATAGGATGGCCGCCGCGCTTTTTTCGGCTGCGTCAAAATCACGATGGCCTTTGTGGAGCTTGTTGGAGAGCCGATCGTAAGCCGGGGTGGTGCGAACCGTAAAGCCCGCAGCGCTCATGCTTTCGGGCGTCTACGCTTTGTACGCGTCACTCGCTCGGCAAAAAGCTCCTGGATAGGACGGCTTTTTCCGGCCAAGAACTCTTGGTGGCTTTTCCGGATTGCTGCACGGATCTTTGGGTCGCGGATTTCCCGATCATCCTGGATCTCGTCGGGGGTGAGCTTCGGGACGATGGTGATGGTTCTCTCCGACACCTTAAACTCGACCCGGTCTCCCGGCTTCAATCCGGCCTTTCGCCGGACGCTCTTCGGTACGGTGATTTCAGTTTTCTGTTTGAGGGTCACGGTCATAGTTTAGGTAGTGCTGGCCGAAGGCATGTTTCCCTCCCTGCCTCCGGATGCGACGAGTCACTCCCAGTGTAAGGGGGGCAGGACATTCCGTCAAACGGGACACTTCCCTGCCCCGCCGCGCGGGGCTATACTTTGGTCCGCTGTGCTTACAGCACTGGCATGGGTGGGCCCATTGCTTCATCGTCTCTAAGCGGAACGGACAAGCCTCCGATGTGCACTCTCCCGATCCCGCAAGGCCGACCAGCCGAAGCCAGTTCCGCGATCAGCCTATCGGCAGTTGGGGCATAACACCCAATAACTGCCGAGAAATTACTCGCCCCTGTCTTTTCAATACCCTCCCAGCGGCGAATCAGTTGCACCATCCCTCAGCAGAGTGCAAATACGAATACACGGACGTGGGGGCCAAGGCGTCGTTTCCGCCGCCGAGATGCTCTCCATTGCTGCTTTCCTGGAAGGGCGCTACGCCCAGGCTTTTCCTAGCTTTGGCTCCGAGCGCATGGGAGCGCCTGTCATGGCATTCTGCCGCATTTCCGACCACCCCATCCGTCTGCGCGAACCGGTAGCGCAACCGGACGCGCTCATCATCCAGGATCCGACCCTACTCAACCAACCTGGTCTATTTGAAGGACTTCAGCCCGATGGCTTCGTTTTGATCAATTCGACACGCAGCCTGGAAGAGCTGAGCTTGGCTTCGTTTTTGAAAAACCTTCCGCAAAACCACGCCCTCACCGTTCCCGCCACCGAGTTGGCCCTGCGTCACGTCGGCCGTCCGCTGCCTAACAGTACGCTGCTAGGCGGATTCGCCGCTATGACCGGCGAGCTGCGGCTCGCATCTGTCCTAGCCGCCATCCGCCAGAAGTTTTCCGGCAAGATCGGCGAATCGAATGTGGTAGCCGCGCAGGCGGCCTATGACCTGGTGGCCCAGCGCATGCCGATCCCGCCGCTCCAAAGTCTCACGCGCCACACTCGGGAGGAAGTCCATGTGGAAGCAGATTGAAGGCTCGCGCGCGATTGCCGAGACGGTCGCCATGTGCCGTCCGCAAGTGATCTGCGCTTATCCCATTACGCCCCAGACGCACATCGTGGAGGCGCTGGGCGAGTTGGTGAAATCGGGTCAACTGGCCGGCTGCGAATTTCTGAACGTGGAGTCGGAATTCGGCGCGCTCTCGGTGGCGATCGGCGCATCGGCCGCCGGCGCGCGTTCTTATACCGCGACTGCCAGCCAGGGTTTGTTGTTTATGGCCGAAGCGGTCTACAACGCGTCCGGCCTTGGCCTGCCCATCGTCATGACCATCGGCAACCGAGCCATTGGCGCACCCATCAACATCTGGAACGACCACTCCGATTCCATGTCGATGCGCGACTCCGGCTGGATCCAGCTTTTCGCCGAAACCAATCAAGAAGCGGTCGACCTGCACATTCAAGCCTTCCGTCTGGCCGAGGAGCTTTCCTGCCCAGTAATGGTGTGCGTGGACGGCTTCATTCTCACGCACGCCTACGATCGCATCGATGTCCCGTTGCAGCACCAGGTGGACGCCTGGCTGCCGCGCTTCGAACCGACGCAAGTGCTGGATCCCGACGCGCCCGTGTCGATCGGCGCCATGGTCGGGCCGGAAGCCTTTACCGAAGTTCGTTACCTGGCGCATAACAAGCAACTGCGGGCGCTGGAGCGCATTCCCGAAATCAGCGGCGAGTTTTACGAGACATTCGGGCGCGAATCCGGCGGTCTGCTGCGGCCTTATCGCCTGGAGGGCGCCGACACCGTGGTTGTGGCGCTGGGCTCGGTGAACGGGACCATTCAGGAGGCCGTCGACGAGCTGCGCCAGGAAGGCATCGCGATCGGCTCCATTAGTATCTGTTCGTATCGCCCGTTTCCTTTGGAAGCGGTAGCCAGGGCGCTCGCGGAGGCCCGGCGTGTGGTGGTGATCGAGAAATCGCTCGCCGTCGGCCTCGGCGGCATGCTGGCCACCGATATTCAGATGGCTCTTTCGGGCCGGCGTCACAAAATTTACACCGTGATCGCGGGCCTGGGCGGCCGCGCCATCACCAAAGCTTCTCTGCTGAAACTTTTCCACCAGGCCAAGTCCGACGCGCTCGAGGGCGTCACTTTCCTGGATCTCAACTGGGACGTGATCAACCGGCAGTTGGCGCGTGAGACTGCTACCCGCAGATCCGGCCCGGCCGCCGAGAGCATTTTGAAAGATCTCGCGACGTTGCCGACCAAGATCGTCTAGGAGCACCGATGCCGTTTGAACAGATCAAGTTTTACCAAACCGGGACCTTCACGGTCGGCAATCGCCTGCTGGATGTTTCCGATCGCGCGGTGCAATCCGACGCGCGGCGCTCGAACGCGCTGAACTGCGGCCATCGCGCCTGCCAAGGTTGCGGGGAAGCACTGGGCGCGCGCTATGCCGTGGATGCGGCCGTGCGGGCCGCGGAGGGCAACCTGGTCGCGGTGAACGCCACTGGATGCCTCGAGGTTTTTTCCACGCCCTATCCCGAGACTTCCTGGCAGGTGGCCTGGATGCACTCCTTGTTCGGCAATGCCGCGGCGGTCGCGGCTGGAGTTGCGGCAGCGATGAAAGCCCAGGGCCGGAACGAAGTACGAGTGATCGCGCAGGGCGGCGACGGCGGAACCGCCGACATCGGTCTGGGATGTCTATCGGGCATGTTCGAGCGCAATGACGACGTGCTGTACATTTGCTACGACAACGAAGCGTACATGAACACCGGCGTGCAGCGCTCCGGCACAACGCCCGCCGCGGCACGAACCGCCACCACGCCTTCGGTCGGCCCAAAACCCGGCAACGTTTTCGGACAGGGCAAGAGCGTGCCGCTGATCGCGATGGCGCATATGATTCCGTACGTCGCCACGGCGTCGGTGGCGAATCTGCACGATCTGGAATACAAGGTGGAGAAGGCGATTGCGATTCACGGCGCGCGCTACATCCATGTGCATGTTCCCTGCCCTCTGGGTTGGGGTTCGGAGCCGCACGACACCATCAAGGTGGCACGGCTGGCCGTCGAGAGCGGCCTGTTTCCGCTATTTGAAGCCGAGTTTGGAGAGATAACCGAGCGCAGCATCATCCGCCGCAAGCAGCCGGCCGAGGAGTACCTGAAACTGCAGAAGCGATTCGCGCACCTGTTCCGTCCCCAGCGCGACGAAGAGCGCCTGGCCGCGATTCAGTCCATCGCGGATCGCAACATCCAACGCTTTGGATTGCAGAACGGAGCATCGTCACATGAGTAAGCCTTTCGCCATCACCTTGGACGTCGGCTCCAGCCTGGCCAATCACACCGGTTCCTGGCGCACCGAGCGGCCGGTCTACGTGGATCGCATTCCACCTTGCAACAACGCATGCCCGGCGGGCGAGAACATTCAAGCTTGGCTCTATCACGCCGAATCGGGCGACTATCACGCGGCTTGGAAGACGCTGGTGGAGAACAACCCTCTGCCCGCGATCATGGGCCGGGCCTGCTACCATCCCTGCGAATCGGCCTGCAACCGCGCGCAGCTGGATCATGAAGTGAACATCCACTCAGTGGAGCGCTTTTTGGGCGACGAAGCCATCCGGCGCGGTTGGCAGTTCGAGGCTGGCTCACCATCCGGCAAAAATGTCCTGGTGGTCGGCTCGGGACCATCCGGGCTTTCGGCGGCATATCACCTGGCGCGGATGGGCCACAAAGTTACGATCTACGAAGCTGGACCCGCGGCCGGCGGCATGATGCGGTTCGGCATCCCGAAATACCGGCTTCCGCGCGAAGTTTTGAATGCCGAGATCGCCCGCATCGCGAATATGGGCGTCATCATCCGGCTCAACGAGCGAGTGGACGATCTCGCGCAAGTGCTCGAGAGCAAGCAATTCGACGCTGCCTTTTTGGCCGTCGGAGCGCACGTATCCAAGCGCGCATATATTCCGGCGGGCGATGCCAGCAAAATCCTGGATGCGTTGGGAGTGCTGCGCAGCGTGGATGGCGGAAAGCCGCCCGAGCTCGGACGTCGCGTTCTGGTCTATGGTGGCGGCAACACAGCGCTGGACGTAGCGCGCACCGCCAAACGGCTGGGCGCGACCGAAACGCTCATCGTCTACCGCCGCACGCGCGAGAAAATGCCCGCGCATGATTTCGAAGTACAGGAAGCGATCGAAGAGGGCATCCAATTCCGCTGGCTCTCCACCATCAAAGAGGCGGGCGACTCCAGTTTCAAAATCGAAAAGATGCGCCTGGACGAAAAGGGATTCCCGCAGCCGACCGGCGACTTCGAGACCATCGAAGGCGACTCGCTGGTGCTGGCGCTGGGTCAGGACGTGGACTTGAGCTTCCTCGAGCGTGTGTCGGGCTTAGAGATTGTCGACGGAGTGGTCAAGGTCAATTCGCAGATGATGACCGGGCATCCGGGCGTGTTCGCGGGCGGCGACATGGTTCCGGCCGAGCGCACTGTAACCGTGGCGGTGGGTCATGGCAAGAAAGCCGCGCGGAACATCGACGCCTGGCTGCGCGGCGCCGCTTATCATCCGGGCGCCAAGCACGAGCTCGCGGCGTTCGAAAAGCTGAATCCCTGGTATTACTCCGATGCGCCTGAAACGGTGCAAGCGACGCTCGACACCGTTCGCCGCCAAACCACTTTCGACGAAGTGGTGAGCGGGCTGGACGAAAACAACGCGTTGTTTGAAGCCCGCCGCTGTCTTTCTTGCGGCAACTGCTTCGAATGCGACAACTGCTACGGCGTGTGCCCGGACAACGCGGTGGTCAAGCTCGGTCCAGGAAAACGGTTCCGCTTCAATTACGACTACTGCAAGGGTTGCGGCATGTGCGTGGCCGAGTGCCCCTGCGGCGCCATCCAGATGGTCCCGGAAACGATCTGAGTCCGCGGCTGTAGCTCTACTTGCTGCCCGCCGTCGCGGTCGCAGTCGAAGTAGTCTGGCGCGGATACTTCGGGCGCATTGGCGGCTTGGCCTCTTTATCCAGCGCCTGCTTGGCCAACTCGATGGCTTTCTCGAGCTGCGGATCGTGCCCCGCCACTACCAAATCCGGACGTTGCTCCACGACGTAATCGGGATCCACGCCGTGGTTCTCGACGATCCAGTGTCCGCCTTTATCGGGCGCCCAGAATGCGGCCTCGGGCGCGGTTACCGAGCCGCCGTCCATGAGCGGAATGTCGCGATCGATTCCAACTAATCCGCCCCAGGTGCGCGTCCCCACCACCGGACCAATCTTCTCCTGTTGGAAGAACCAGGGGAAGGCATCGCCGCCCGAGCCAGCCAGTTCATTGACGATCATCACTTTGGGTCCGAAGATGGCCGCCTGCGGTACCGGCTGATCCTTGCCGTCGCGCGGCGAGACGTTGGCCAGAAGCCGGCGCTGCAGTTTCTCGGTAAAGAAGTCGGGAACGAAGCCGCCGTGGTTGTAGCGCTCGTCGACGATGAGACCCTCTTTGCCGATCTGCCCGGTGAAATATTTGTCGAACGCTTGCAGGCCGGAAATGGCCGTATCGGGCACGTGCATGTAGGCGATGCGCCCGCCGGTGGCGTCGGAAACGATCTTGCGCCGCGATTCCACCCAGTCGTAATAACGCAGACCTTCTTCGCTCCCGACCGTCTTGACGGTGATCTCCCAGGCGCCTTGATCCGACGGCTGGCCGTTGATCTTCAGCGTGACGATTTTGCCGGCCAGGTTTTCGAAGAACGAATACGGGTTGGCCGGCGCACGCACCGCCGCGCCATTCACGGCGATTAAGTAATCGCCTTCTTTGACCTTGAGTCCGGGCTCGGTGAGCGGCGAGCGAGTGGATTCGTCCCAATTCTCGCCGCGATAAATTTTGGCCAGCTTGTAATAGCCGTTGTCGAGGACGAAGTCGACGCCTAGGAGCCCAGTGCCGATGCGCGGCCGATCCGGGACATCGCCGCCTTGCACGTAGGTGTGGGAGGTGCTCAGCTCGGCGATCATTTCGCCGATGATGTAGTTCAAATCGCTGCGGTGCGCCACCCAAGGCAACAGCGCTTCGTAGCGCGCGCCGATCATTTTCCAATCCAGCCCTTCCATGGCGGGGTCCCAATAGAAGTCGCGCTCCACGCGCCAGGCTTCATGGAAAATCTCCTTCCATTCGGCGCGTGGATCGACGCGCGCTTGCAGGCTGGACAAATCCAGTTTGCCGTCGCCGACCTTCTTGCCCGCCGCGGCGTCGATGATTCCGAAGTTGCCGGGACCGGCGCTGTAGATCACCTTCTTGCCGTCGCGATCCAGGTCGTAATTGTTTATTCCAGTGAGCAAATCTTTGACATCGCGTTTTGCGATATCAAACATGTGCAGCGTGGCACGCGGCCTCGGGCCTGGACGACCGCTCTCGGTGGATTCGATGCTGTGCGAAATATAGAAGATGGTGCCATTGCGCGCTTCCAGATGCTCGTACATCCCCGCCGGAACCGGCACCTGGACGATACGGGAGCCGAGTCCATCGAGGTCGATGGCGATGGGTTTGACATCGGCCTTCGTTTCGGTAGCCTTCTCGTCGGACGATTTCGTTTCGTCGGGCTTGGCCTCCTTCTTCTCGGCTGCGTCCGGTTTTTTATCGGTCGAGTCCTTCTCGTCGTCGATCTGCGGGGCGAAGGGCGAAGCTCCGTCCGATTTCAGCACCAGCGCGAAGATGCCGCGCGTGTCGTAATAGTTGTAGCGCTGGTCCAGTTGACCGCTGCTGGGATAGAAGAAACGATCGGAGAGGAAGTAGAGATATTTCCCGTTCTGATCGAACACCGGGTTGACGTTGTTGTAGAAGTCTTCGGTGACGCGCGTTACCTGGCTTTTATCGAGTGAGTAAAGATAAATCGCGGTGGCCTGGTTCTGTTCGTTCTTGGCAAAAGCCAGCCAGCGGCTGTCGGGCGCCCAAGCGGGCCTGCCATCCAGTCCGTTCTCGGCGTGATCCACCAGCACCGGCTGCTTGGAATCGATATCGACGTAATACAAGCGCTGCTTCTTATCCCAGTAGGCCAGTTTCTTGCTGTCGGGCGACCATTTCGGGCCGTAGCGGTAGCAATCGCCATCGCTGGTGATGCGGACTTCGTCGCCGCCTTTCTGCGGCCGCAAGTAGAGTTCGAATTCGCCGCTGCGGTCGGATAGATAGGCGACCCATTTGCCGTCCGGCGACCAGGCTGCGTTTTGTTCGTGGACACCGGGCGTATCGGTGAGGTTGCGGATGCTGCCGTGTTCGGCGGGAATGGTGAAGATGTCCCCGCGCGCCTCCACCACCGCGCGCACGCCGGTGGGCGACAGCTCCATGCTGCGAATCAGATTGGAGACGCTTTTTATCTCAGGCCGCGCCGTGGTCAGATCGCTGGAGACCGTGATCGGGATGTGCGCCACTTTGCCGCTGGCGAGTTCGTAGGAATAAAGCAGGCCGCCGTTTTCGTACACGATGGCGTCCGAGCCGGCGCTCGGCCATTTAATGTCGTATTCGGTGTAGTTGGTGAGCTTCTTGGTCTGCTTGGAGCCCAGGTCGTAACGGTACAAATTCATGGTGCCGTCGCGATCGGAAATGAAGTAGACGGCGTTGCCGCGCCACATAGGAAACTGATCGAGCGCGCCGGAGCGCGGGATTTCTTCGTAACTGTTGCGCTTCAGATCGTAGATGCCGATGTAGTTGGTCCAGCCGCCGCGATAGCGTTTCCAGGTGCGGAGTTCCTGCGAGGTCGGATTGTAGGCGATCTTTTGGCCGTCGGGCGAGAAGCTGGTCAGGCTGGCGCGCGGCACTGGCAGCATCTCCGCGAGGCCCCCGTCGATGGACACCAGAAACAGGCGGGTGGTGGACGCGGGAGCGCTGATGCGGTTGGAGCGGAATAGAATTTTCTTGCTGTCGGGCGTCCAGCCCAAGACCATGTCGTTGGCCGGATGATAGGTTAGCCGGCGCGGCTCGCCGCCCTCGGATGGCATGACGTACACGTCGGCGTTGCCATCGTATTCGCCGGTGAAGGCGATCCACTTCCCGTCCGGGGAGAACTTGGGGTAGACTTCGTCGCCTGGATGCGAGGTGAGCCGGCGCGCTTCGCCGCCCGAGCGCGGAGCGATCCACAGATCCTCGGCGTAAACGAACACTACCGAGTCCTTGGAGATGTCGGGTTGCCGGAGCAGCCGGGTTTCAGGCGGTGCGGTCCGAGCCACGGACGGGACCAACAGGGATAAGAGCAACGCGGCGCCAAGCCACTTCATGGGGTGAGACCTCCTTGCCATGCGAGCGGGTCCAACAGAATTGGACCGGCTAAATGCCGAAACGATAGCCATTTTCGAGCGCTATTCTGATTCTAAGTCCTGAGCAAGCTGCATTTCGCGGCACGCAGCTTCCGGTGTGCCCGAAAAAACCCGGAAGTCCGTCTCTTCCTGGAACTTTTCCCCGTTCCCAACACAAATCCTTACAGTGGCGGCCTGTATACTTAGCCTAGAGACGGGAAGCTGCGAGAAACCTGTTGTCTCCAAGCGGAATCCTAAAGGACGATGGCAAAATCGAGTTTGTTAATTCTTTTCGGGGCGGCGCTGGCGCGTCTGGCCTCGGCTCAAGCTTTTGATAGCTCAGGAAATCATCTGCTCAATGGAGGTTACTACTTCCGCGAAGTAGCCTACACCAGCAATGTGGACGTGGCGCTCTACGGAAGTATCACGTTCGATGGGAACGGCAACTATTCCATCACGGGCACGACCTGGGATGACAGCTCCTATGAGAACCAATCCTACTCCGCAAGCGGCACTTACGTTATTTCGGCCAGCGGCTACGGGTATCTGCAGTCCAACGGGCTATTGAGCGCACTGGGTAGCTCGAATCCCGTGACCCATGGGCTCGTTTCGAACGGGATTTTCGTGGCAAGCAGCACCGAGAGCGGAATCAACGATCTTTTCATCGCCGCGCCGATCGCCTCGCAAGGCACGGGAACGCTGAATGGGGCCTACACGCTTTCCTACATGGACCCGATCGGAGAGATCACCCAAGGAACTCCGTTCGATGCCCTGCTCACGATGAGCTCCAATGGCGGAGGCGGAATCGGGACGGTGAATGTCACTGCGTACTCTTCCAGTTCCACGCCCACGACGCAATCTATCTCCGGGGTGAAATATTTTGTCAGCAGCAACGCGTTCGTTTTGGAATTTCCATCAAACTCCAGCAACAACTTCATCCAGGGGAACGAATACTTATATTCCTCGCCGGACGGCAGCTTTGTGTTCGGCGGTTCACCCAATGACATCGACATGATGGTGGGCGTGCAGAATGGCTCATCGGGAAGCAACTTCGGAGGGCTATACTATCAAGCCGGCCTGCAGGCCGACCTGTCCCAATTCGCTAGCTCGGGCGAATATGGCCTGGACACCTACTACGGATCATTCGAGGCCAATGTCGCCAACAGCGTGGTGGTAGGACACCAACGAACGCTCTACTACGGAAGCACGCCGGAGGGCTTTACTTACGGGGATTTCTCCACGCCAAGCTCCAACGGCACTTACAATGATTCGTTCTTCGATGCGAATTACACGGGTGGAGACGGAGGAGCGATTCAAATTGGATACGGAGTGGGTCCGGAGATCGCTATTTACGTCGCGGTCCAGGCGCCCAGTCTTAGCGGGAGCGGCGTGTATCTGAATCCAACGGGCGTGGTCAATTCCGCCAGCTCGGCGCCGTTTACGGCGGGAGTGTCGCCCGGAGAATTGATCACGCTGACTGGAACCAACATCGGTCCCAGTAGTCTCCAGGTTGCAGGGAACCTGCCGTTTCCCACGTCGCTGGGAGGGGTGCAAGTGTTCGTCAACAACATCGCCGCGCCCATTTACTATGTAAGCTCCGGTCAGATCGCGGCGATTGTTCCTTTTGAAGTCGCCTCCTCGTCCGTGGCCCAGATTCAGGTGATCTATAATCAGACGCCATCGAATCTGGTCACCGAATACATCAATCAAACTACACCGGGTGTCTTCACATCGCCGGCCGGGGGTGTGGGCGACGCGGCCGCGTTGCATCAGGATTATTCTTTGGTGTCGTCTTCCAGTCCCGCTCAGATCGGGGAGACGGTTGCAGTCTACGTTACCGGCCTGGGGAGCGTGGTGGGCAGCATTGGCGACGGCGCAGCCGGTCCGGCCTCCCCACCCCTCAATACCAGCAACACGATTACAGCCACTGTGGATGGCATCGCCGCAACCGTAACGTTCGCCGGACTCGCACCCGACTTGGCCGGCCTTTATCAGGTCAACCTGACGATACCGAGCGGCGTCGCTTCGGGCGACGAATATTTGGAATTAATCGGGCCGGACTCAGATACCTTCGAAGCGGGCATTCCGATAGGCGATCCGGGATCGTCCGTGGCCGAGGCAAGAGGCACGGGAGCGAAAGCGTTCCAGCGTCACGTTCGAGGCAAACTCATGCGGCGGCACGTCCGCACGCCCGTCGCGCAGTGAACCGCCGGTGCTTCCAGCGGCTGCGTCCCACATCGGTAGCCGGCACCTTATAATGGATGCAGCCGAGCGGGAGACGGAAGGCGGCCGTCCTGAAATGCAGGATCTAAAGAAGAAGCTCGAAGAGGAAATCGAAAAGCTGGACTTTGAGTTCCGGATCGAATTGCCTCGTGAGATTGCCAAGGCGCGGGCTCACGGCGATTTGAGCGAGAACGCCGAGTATCATGCCGCCAAAGAACGCCAAGGCATGGTCAATGCCCGGCTGGGCCAGCTGCGCGCCCGCTTGCGTGAGCTTTCCATGATCGACATGTCGCGCATTCCGCGCGATCGCGCCGGGCTGGGCTCCTCGGTCACCGTCCTGGATCTGCAAAAGGACGAAGAGATCATTTACAAATTGGTTACCAGCGAGGAGGCCGACGTCCACGAAGGGCGGATTTCCACCACGTCCCCCATTGGGCGCGCGTTGCTGGGCAAACAGGTGGGCGATAGCGTCAAATTTCAGATCCCGGGAGGGGTCCGGGAGATGGAGATCATACAGTTGTTAACCATCCACGACGCCCACGAATGACCGGCATCGGTTAGAATTAGTAGGCGAATGACATACACCCGCGCGATCGGCGTGACGTGCGACAAAGTAATCCGGTTGATTGTTCACGCCCTGGCTCTCTCCAAAGTTAATCCCAACGTCCTCACCTTTCTCGGACTGGTGATCAACATCGGCGCCGGGGCTCTGCTGGCGGCCGGGCAATTCCGAACGGCGGGATTCGTGATCATCGGCGCCGGGCTGTTCGACATGGTGGATGGCCGCGTGGCGCGCGAAACGAATCGCGTCACAAAGTTCGGCGGATTTTTCGACTCCGTACTCGATCGCTACTCCGATCTCGCCCTGCTGATGGGACTGCTGGTGTATTACGGCATCATCAACCGGCCGTTTTACGTGGTGCTGACCGCCATCGTGATGACCGGCTCGGTCATGGTGAGCTACACCCGCGCGCGCGCCGAAAATTCCATCCCGAGCTGCAAAGTGGGTTTCATGGAACGCCCCGAGCGCGTGGTGCTGCTGATTATCGGAGCGCTGTTCGATCGCATGGCGCCGGTGCTGTGGGTAATCGCCGTGCTGTCGAACATCACGGTGATTCATCGCATGGTCTTTACCTACCAGGAAGCCAAGCGGCTGGAAGAAGCGCAGCTCAGGCGGCCGGTAGCTCACGAGCGAACTCCGCGGTAAGCACATGATCACCAGATGGGCGCGCGTCACTTGTCTGGCTGCCTGCGCCTGCGCGCTCGGGATTGGCCAGAATGCGCGGACTCCGGTGGTAATCGAGCTGTTCACCTCCGAAGGCTGCTCCAGTTGTCCACCGGCCGATCGTCTGCTGGCTCGCCTGGAGAACGAACAGCCGGTTCCACAAGCCGACATCCTGGTGATGGAAGAGCATGTGGATTACTGGGATCACCTGGGCTGGCGCGATCCATTTTCGGCGGCTTCTTACACACAGCGGCAACAGGATTACGCGCTGGCCTTCGGTTCCGAGGACGTCTATACGCCGGAGATGGTTGTGGATGGGCGCCCGGGTTTCACCGGCAGCGACGGCCGGCATGCATTGCAAGCGATTCGCGATTCCGCCGCTGCGCCGCAGGCAACCGTGAGCATCCACCGCGAGGGCGATTCCAAAATCGGCATTAGCGCCGGCCATTTCCCGGCCGGAACGAAAAACGTTGAGATCGTTGTGGCCATTACCGAGGATGGGCTGGGGAACAATGTTCTGCGGGGCGAGAACGCGGGACGGCGCTTAAATCATGCCGCGGTGGCTCGCAGCCTGGCATCCGTGGCGCAGTTCGACGCGCGCAAATCGACGGAGTACAATGCCGATCTGCCACTGCGCCTGATGCCGGAATGGAATCGACAGAAGTTGCGCGTGATCGCGTTTGTGCAGGATCGCTCCTCGCACCGGATTTTGGGCGCGGCGAGCTTGCGGCCTTAGCCGCTCAGACTACCGCGGAAGTCTTCGGACCAGTCTCTACCGTGGTCTCGTTGAAGCTGTAGCCAAAGCCGCGCACCGCGCGAATGAATACCGGATTGGCCGGATCGGGCTCGATCTTCTGGCGCAGGCGCAGGATGTAGACGTCCACGGTACGGTCGGTTACCGCGCGATCGTGGCCCCACACCGAATCCAGAAGCTGCTCGCGGCTGTAAACCACTCCCGGCCGGCTCATGAGAAACTCAAGCAAACGAAACTCGGTGGCCGTGAGCGCCACTTCCTGGCCATGCGACAGCACGCGGCAACTGGCTCGATCCAGCTCCAGCGCGCCAGCCCGGACCGTGCGCACCGGGGAGGCCTGGGTACGAAACTGATTCTTGATGCGCGCGATCAATTCGCGGATAAAAAACGGCTTGACGATATAATCGTTCGCGCCCAGTTCGAGTCCCAGGATGCGATCAGTTTCGGAAACCCGGGCAGTGAGGAAAATAATCGGGACATTGGCTAGTTCAGCATGGTTGCGTAGCGCCTTGCAGATCTCCAGTCCGTCGGAATCGGGCAGCATGATGTCCAGGATGATCAGATCCGGCCGCTCGCGCCGGCATAGCTCCAGCGCGCCCTTGCCGGTTTGCGAGCCGGCCACGGCGAAGCCTTCCTTTTCCAGGTTGTACTTCACCAAGGCGAAAAGATCGGAATCATCCTCGATCAAAACGATTTTCTTCATGGCTGAGCGTTTGGATACGCGTTACTTTGAAGGTACCGCGATTATCGTTACAAAATCATGACAGACGCGTTAAGAGCGTCTGACAGTACTACTTAATAAGTCAGCGCAGGTTGGCGATCACGGCGTCCGTGAACTGGTTGGTGGAAGCGCCGCCCCCGACGTCGGGCGTAAGGTGCTGGCCTTCCGCATAAACCCGCTCCACCGCGGCTCTCAGAGACTTGGCCGCTGAGGTCTCGCCCAGATGAATCAGCATCAGCACGGAGGACAGCATCAGCGCGGTGGGATTGGCGATGCCTTTGCCGGCGATGTCGGGCGCGCTGCCGTGAACAGCTTCAAAAACGGCGTCCTGGTCGCCCATGTTGGCGCCCGGAACCACGCCCAGGCCGCCCACCAGGCCAGCGGCCAAATCGGACACGATGTCGCCGTACAGGTTGGGCAACAGCAAAATGTCGAACGTTTCCGGACGGATTACCAGCTGCATGGAAGCGTTGTCGACGATCAATTCTCTATATTCGATCTGAGGATGGCGCTGGGCCACCTCGCGGCAGCATCTAAGGAAAAGCCCGTCGGCCAGTTTCATGATGTTGGCTTTATGAATCGCGGTGACCTTCTTGCGGCCGTTCTTGATGGCGTAATCGAAGGCATATTCGGCGATGCGAATGGACGCGGTGCGCGTGATCACTTTCAGGCTGGTGACGACGTCCTTGACCACCTCGTGCTCCAGGCCCGAGTAGAGATCTTCGGTATTCTCGCGAAAGATGATCATGTCGATGGTGACGTCGTTGAAGCGGGTCTTCACGCCAGGCAGCGAATGGACTGGGCGCACGTTGGCATACAGATCGAACTGTTTGCGCAGAGCCACGTTGACGCTCTGAAATCCACCGCCGATGGGCGTAGTGACCGGGCCTTTGAGCCCGACGTGCGTGCGCTCCAGCGCCTCGATGACGTGCGGCGGCAGCACCTGGCCGGATTTGGAAATGATGCTGGCGTTGAGATCCGCGCGCTGCCAATCGATAGAAACGCCCGTTGCATTGACCGCGCGCACCGTGGCGTCGGCGACTTCCGGACCGATGCCGTCGCCAGGAATTAGCGTTACCGGATGAGACACGTTTACCATTGTAAGTAATGGCTGCAATCAAACGTGCATTGATCAGTGTGACGGACAAGAGCGGTATTGTCGATTTCGCCCGGGGCCTTGGCGACCTGGGCGTGGAGATAGTCTCTACAGGAGGAACCGCGCGCGCCATCCAGGAGGCCGGCATTGCGGTGCGCGAAGTGTCCGAGCTGACCGGGTTCCCGGAGATGCTGGACGGGCGGCTGAAAACCATCAATCCCCGGATCGCGGGCGGCATTCTGGCGATTCGCAAAAACGCCGAGCATATGCAGTCGCTGGCCGAGCACCAGATCGGAACCATCGACATGGTGGTGGTGAATCTCTACGCGTTCGAAAAAGTAGCGGCGAAGAACGGCGTGGCGATGCATGAGCTGATCGAGAATATCGACATCGGCGGGCCTACGATGATTCGCGCGGCGGCGAAGAATTATCAGGATGTCGCGGTGGTCACTTCGCCGGACGATTATCCGGTGATCCTTCAGGAGCTGCACGAGTGCAAAGGCGCGCTGTCGGAGGGGACACTGTGGCGGCTGGCCCAGAAGGCCTTCACGCTGACGGCGGCTTACGATCGGGCGATCAGTTCGCGCTTGGCCTCCATCGGCGCAGAAGAGAGTTCGGGGTTGCCGGCGTTTTTGGATATTCGAGCGCCGCGCGCGTTGGATCTGCGCTACGGCGAGAATCCGCACCAGAAGGCCGCGCTTTATTCCAACCGCCAGGGCGGAATCGCGGGCGCCGAGCAGTTACAGGGCAAGGAGCTTTCCTACAATAATCTGGTGGATCTGGACGCGGCCTGGCAGTTGATCCAGGAGTTCGATCAGTCCGCCTGCGCGATCATCAAGCACACCAATCCATGCGGGTGCGCCGAAGGAGGCCCGTTAGCCGATGCGTACAAGCGCGCGCTCGAAGCCGATCCGATTTCCGCGTTCGGAGGCGTGCTGGCGTTTAATCGGGCGCTGGACCAAGAGGCGGCCAGCGAAGTGGCGAAGCTCTTCGTCGAGGCGATCGCCGCGCCGGATTACGAACCGGGAGCGCTGGCCGCGCTTTCGTCCAAGAAGAATCTGCGGCTGCTGCGAGTCAAGCCGGGACCGGCGGATGAACCGGTTTTGAAATCGATCAGCGGAGGCTACCTGGTCCAGACCGCCGACACGCACCGCCTCACTCGCGCCGAATGCAAGGTGGTCACGGAGCGCGCTCCGAGCGAAGAAGAATGGCGCGCGCTGGAGTTTGGATGGAAGGTGTGCAAGCACGTCAAGTCGAACGCGATCGTTTACGCGCGCGCGGGACAGAGCGTCAGCACGGGCGCAGGGCAAATGAGCCGCGTGGATTCGGTGAAGGTGGGTGCGATGAAGGCTGTGTTGCCGTTGAAAGGCACGGTGCTCGCTTCCGATGCCTTCTTTCCGTTCCCCGACGGCGTCGAGGAAGCCGCCAAGCACGGGATCACGGCGGTGATTCAACCCGGTGGATCGGTCCGCGACGAGGAAGTGATCGCGGCGGCCAACAAACTAGGTCTGGCGATGGTGTTCACCGGCATCCGGCATTTCCGGCACTGAGACACGGGAGCAAAGGTATAGCGACTCCCGAAGCGAGGCGTTGTGACGCAATACGTCATTGAGTTCGGATCCGAATCAACTCAGAACTCTTAAATCCGCCGCGCCTTGCGCATTGTAGAATTCGCGCAGGCGGCGGGCTGCGGCGGGGCCGATCACCTTGGCCAGCTCTTCGGGCGACGCCTCGCGCACTCGCTCCAGGCTGCCGAATTCGCGCAACAGGCGGGCGATGGTTTTTTCGCCAATTCCTTCTACCTGCTCCAGCTCCGACGTCAAGCGCGCGGCGTTGCGGCGCGTGCGATGGAACGTCACAGCGAACCGGTGTGCCTCGTCGCGAATCATTTGGATCACGTGCAGCACCGGCGAGTAACGGTCGAGCTGGATGGGCTCGTTCTCCTGCCCATACACGTAGATGATCTCCTCGCGTTTGGCGATGGCCGCCAGCGGCTGATTGATAACACCGATAGCGTCCAGAGCGCCCACCGCTGCGTGCAATTGGCCCAGGCCGCCGTCCACCAGGACCAAACTCGGAAACGGCTTCTTCTCTTCCTGCAAGCGCGAATAGCGGCGCGTGATCACTTCGCGCATGGAGGCGAAATCGTCGTTGCCAACCACCGTGCGAATGATGAACTTGCGATAATCGGACTTTTTCATCCGCCCGTCTTCCCACACCACCATGCTCGCGACTTTGTCCGTTCCTTGAATGTGCGAGATGTCGAAGCACTCGATGCGCTTGGGCGTGATCGGCGAGTCCCAACGCATCTTGCAGCGCCTCCGCCATCGCCTTGGAAGACGGCCTCATCACACGGAAACGCTGATGAAACGCGTGCTTCGCGTTGGTTTCCACCAGCGCCAGTAGAGCCTTCTTCTGGCCGCGCTGCGGCGTCTGGATCTCCACTCTACGGCCGCGCCTCTCGCTCAGCAGATCCTCCAGCTCCTCGCGATCTTCGAAATCCACCGGCACGTGAATCCGGTTCGGGATATAGGGCTGATCGAGATAAATCTGCTTGAGGAGCGAGGAGAAGAACTCCGGCGCCTGGTAGTCGAGCAGATCCTCCCAGAAGTACTCACGGCGATCGACGATGCGGCCGTTGCGCAAGTGAAACAGGTTGGCCGCCACCAACGGCGGCTCGGCGTAGGAAGCCAGGATGTCGATGTTTTCGCCCTCGGCGGCCGCGATCTTCTGCTTCTCCTCCATCTCTTCGACGGTCGAGGTCAAGTCGCGCAGCGCGGCGGCTTCCTCAAAACGCGTGTCGACGGAGGCCTGTTGCATCCGCGCGCGCAAGCCCTTGACCAGATCCTTCAGGCGTCCTTCCAGGAACAAACGCACATCGCGCACCGCCGCGGCGTATTGTTCGTCCGTAGTGAGACCTTCGACGCATGGCCCCAGGCAGCGATGGATGTGATACTCCAGGCACGGATGCGTATGGAAGCGCGTCAGGTCCACTTTGCAGGACGGAATCTTGAAGTAGCGATGAATGAAATGCACCAGCCGATGCGCCAGGTTGCCGGGAAAATAGGGGCCGAAATAGCTGGAGCCGTCCTTGATGAGCCGCCGCGTCACGTACACGCGCGGATATTTTTCATTAGTCAGCTTGATGTACGGAAACGTCTTGTCGTCGCGCAGCAGGATGTTGAAGCGCGGCTTCCACTGCTTGATCAGGTTGTTCTCGAGCGCCAGCGCTTCCTTGTTGTTGTCGACCAGGATGTACTCGATGTCGCGCGCTTCCGAGATCAACGTGCCGGTTTTGACGTCGGCTAGGCGGTCCTCGTTGAAGTAACTGCGCACGCGGAAACGCAGGTTCTTGGCCTTGCCGACGTAGATGACCGTGCCGTGCTCGTCTTTGTAGAGATACACTCCGGGCAACAGAGGCAGTTCGGCGGCTTTGTCGCGCAGGTCCATAGCTCGAGCGGGGCTACTTCCATTGTCGCAGGCCTGATTCGTGCTTCACGCGTGCCTGCTTGCGCGGTAAAATAGAATTTCCCAAAAACAAAATGATCGACCGCATTACTGTCCACGGGGCCCGGCAGCACAATCTCAAGAATATTGACGTGGAGATCCCGCGCAATACCTTCACCGTCATTACGGGCTTGAGCGGCTCGGGCAAATCGTCGCTCGCTTTCGACACCATCTACGCCGAGGGCCAGCGGCGCTACGTCGAAACACTCTCGCCCTACGCGCGCCAGTTTCTGGATCAGATGGAGCGGCCCGAAGTGGACTCCATCGACGGATTGAGCCCGGCCATTTCGATCGAGCAAAAAACCACCAACCGCAGCCCTCGCTCCACGGTCGGCACCATCACCGAAATTTACGACTACCTGCGCGTGCTGTACTCGTCCATCGGCGTGCCGTATTGCCCGAATTGCGCGATCGAAATCTCGCGCCAGAGCACCGAACAAATCCTGCAGCAGATTCTCGCGCTGCCTCAGGGCGACCGCATCATGATCCTGGCGCCCATCGTGCGAGGGCGCAAGGGCGAATACAAGAAAGATCTCGAAAAGCTGTCGCGCCAGGGATTCTTGCGCGCGCGCATCGACGGCGTTTTGCGGAGCCTTGATGAGGAAGTTCCGCTCGACCGGCGCAAGAACCACACTATCGAGGTTGTGATCGACCGGCTGCCGCTAAAGCCCGGCTCCGAGAAACGCATCGAAGCGTCTATCGAAACGGCGGCAAAACTGGCCAACGGCCTGGTGATCGTCGCGGTGGTGAATGGCGAGGAGAAGCTGTATTCGCAAAAGCTGGCGTGTCCCAACTGCGGCGCAAGCGTCCCACAGCTCGAGCCGCGCTCGTTCTCCTTCAACAGCCCGTTCGGGGCGTGCGAAACGTGCAACGGCCTGGGCAGCACCTGGAGCTTCGACCCGTCGAAAATCATCGTGGACGCATCCAAGCCGCTGCTGGATGGCGGACTGGGGCCGGGCGCGAGTTCATCCTTCATGCAGCAGCAGCTCACGGATGCGGCCGAGCGATTGCGCATTCCTCTTAAAAAGCCCTTCGAAGAGCTGCCCAAGCGCACGCAGGCGCTGCTGCTCGAAGGCGGCAATGGGTTTCCGGGATTGATCAAGATTCTGGACGAGACGTTCGCCGACGCGGGTGCAGGCTATCGCGAATGGCTGATGGAGTACATGTCGCCAGCGGTCTGTCCAGACTGCCATGGGCGGCGCTTGAAACCCAGCAGCCTGGCGGTGCGCGTGAAAGGCGCGGGTTTGGGCGACCTCACGGAAATGTCGATCGAGCGGGCGCTCGCTTTGGTCAAAGGCTGGAAGCTGAACGAACGCGAGGAGCAGATCGCGGCGCGCGTGGTGGAAGAAATTCACAATCGGCTGGAGTTTCTGATCGCAGTTGGTCTCAATTACCTGAGCCTGGCGCGCTCGGCCGCGACGCTGTCGGGCGGTGAAGCGCAGCGCATCCGGCTGGCGACGCAGATCGGCTCCAAGCTGCGCGGTGTTTTGTATGTCCTGGACGAGCCCTCCATCGGCCTGCACCCGCGCGATAACGACCGGCTGCTCGACACGCTTTCGCGCCTGCGCGATCTCGGCAACACCGTGCTGGTGGTGGAGCACGATGCGGAAACCATCGAGCGCGCCGATTACGTCATCGATCTCGGACCCGGCGCGGGAAGGCTGGGCGGCGGCCTAGTTGCGGCCGGAACGCCGCAGCAGATCGAGAAGAACGCTGCGTCGCTCACAGGCCAGTATCTCTCGGGCGCCGTGAGGATCGAAGCTCCCGCGGGCCGGCGCCACGGCAACGGAAACAAGTTGATCATCCACGGCGCGCGCGAGCACAACCTCAAAGATCTGACGGTCGAATTTCCTCTCGGTACTTTCACCGTGATCACGGGCGTTTCCGGGAGCGGAAAATCCACGCTGGTGAACGATATTCTTTACCGCTCGCTGGCGCACGAGATCTACGGCTCGCACGAAGAACCGGGCGCGCACGATTCCATCGAAGGCTTAGCGCACATCGACAAAGTGGTCAAGATCGATCAGTCACCCATCGGCCGCACGCCGCGCTCGAATCCTGCCACCTACACCGGACTTTTCACGCCCATTCGCGACTTGTACGCGATGCTACCCGAATCGCGCGAGCGCGGCTACAAGCCCGGCCGCTTCAGCTTCAACGTCAAGGGAGGGCGCTGCGAGGCCTGCCAGGGCGACGGGCTGAAGCGCATCGAGATGAACTTCCTGCCGGACGTGTACGTCACCTGCGACGTCTGCCGCGCGCGCCGCTACAACAGCGAAACGCTGCAGGTGAAATACAAGGGCTACTCGATCGCCGATTTGTTGGAAGCTACGGTGGAAGACGCCATCGGGGTGCTGGAGAATCTGCCGCTGATCCAGGCCAAGCTGCAAACCCTGCACGACGTGGGTCTCGGCTACATCCACCTGGGCCAATCGTCTACTACGCTGTCGGGCGGCGAAGCGCAGCGCATCAAGCTGGCGCGCGAATTGAGCAAGCGCCAGACCGGGCGCACGCTCTACATTCTGGATGAGCCCACCACGGGCCTGCACTTCGAAGATGTCCGCCGGCTGCTGGACGTGCTCCAGCGGCTGACCGATCTGGGCAATACTGTCATTGTGATCGAACATCATCTGGATGTGGTCAAGTCGGCCGACTGGATTATCGATATGGGACCCGAGGGAGGAGAGCGCGGCGGCAATATCGTCGCCACGGGAACGCCCGAGCAGATCCTGCGATTCAAGAAGAGCCACACCGCTCACGCGCTCGGAAAAGTGCTGCGCAACGGAAAAGCTGGCATGAGCAAATACGGCCGCGAGCCGTTGGATCTGACGGGGCTGCGCACCATCCCCATCCAGGCGCGCGGCGGCAAGGTTCGCGTCGAGGATTTCGCTAAACCGTACGCTGGAGGAAATGTTGCGGCGATGGCTGGATTCGCTGCCGCACATTCTGGCGGCCGATTCGCTGCGCGCAGTGGTCGCAGCCCTGATCTGCGGCGCGAGACCGCCAGCGGACGATCCTGTGGGGGCTGGGCGGCCACGTCATCAAAGTGGGACTCGCGCCGGTGCTGATCGATTTGATGCGCCGCGGATACGCCAGCGCGTTCGCGCTGAACGGAGCGGCCGCGATCCACGATTTTGAAATCGCGATCGCCGGCCAGACCAGCGAGGACGTGGAAGCCGTGCTACCCGACGGCCGCTTCGGAATGGCCGAAGAAACCGGGCGCGAAATGAATACCGCGCTGCATGGCGAAGCGGGATTCGGCGAGGCGCTGGGCGAGCATCTGGAGAAAATTGCCGATTCGCGATTCGCGGGCCTGAGCCTGCTGTCCGAGGCTTACCGCAACGCCACGCCGGTTACCGTGCACGTGGCCATCGGGACCGATACCCCGCACGCGCATCCGGTTGCGAAAGGCCAAGCCATCGGGCGCGCTTCGCATCACGACTTCCGCTTGCTTTGTACCCTGGTGAAGGAACTGAACGATGGCGGTGTCTATCTGAATGTGGGCTCGGCCGTCCTGTTGCCGGAAGTGTTTCTCAAAGCGGTTTCGGTGGTGCGCAATCTCGGGCACCCGCTGGCCAACTTCACCACGGTGAATTTCGATTTTTTGCAACACTACCGGCCGCGCGTCAATGTGGTGGAGCGGCCTCACGCGCGCGCCGGCGGCCACGGATACTCTATTACCGGCCATCATGAGATCATGATTCCATTGCTGGCAGCCGCGTTGCACCAGGCATGATTCCATCTCATCCACCCGAGCCCGACCCCACTCCTGGAGTGGAGCAGCCCCATACTCCCGCTCCTCAGCAGACTGAGCCGCCGCCTTTCTGGAATTATCAGGATTTCCTATTATTCCTGGCCTTCGCTTTTCCGTTTCTCATCATTTCCGTGGTGGTAGTGCAAGCTCTGCCGGGCACGCGCGTGTACGGCCGGGCTTTTCAGGGACTACTGGCGCAGCTGATCTGGTACGCGCTGGTCTTCGGCGCGTTGTACTTGATGCTGCGCATCCGCTACAACCAGCCATTCTGGCGTTCTCTGGGCTGGCGATTTCCGTTTCAAGGGATGGCCATGATCCTGTTCGGCGGTCCGGTGCTGGCCGTCGGTCTGGGTATCGTCGGCGTACTTTTGCGAACGCCCGAAATCCAAACGCCGTTTCAGCAAATGCTGAATAACCGTCCAACGCTGCTGCTATTCGCCGTCTTCGCCATCGTTATCGGACCGCTGTGCGAGGAGCTGGCGTTTCGCGGATTCCTGATGCCGCTGCTCATCCGCTCGTTCGGCCCCTTCATCGGAATCGTAGCCACCGGAGCGCTGTTCGGGTTGCTGCACGCGCCGGAGTATTCGTGGTCCTGGCGGCACGTGCTGCTGATTACAGCAGCTGGGTCGGCGTTCGGCTGGGTGCGCTACAAGACCGGATCCACCGCCGCCTCCACCACCATGCATGCCGCGTATAATTTGACTCAGTTCGCAGCCTTCCTGGGCCAAGGGCCAATGATCGAGACCATTCAGTGGACCGACGCCGGCGTGGTGATGATTGACCAGACGCGTCTGCCGCGCGAGGAGCGCTACGTCACTTGCAGCACTTATCAAGAGGTGGCGGACGCGATCCGAAAAATGATCATCCGCGGCGCGCCGGCCATCGGAGTGGCGGCGGCGATGGGTATCGCGCTGGGGATGCGGGAAGCGGAGTCGGCCGGCGAGTTCGACCAGATCTGCGAGACGCTGGCAGCCACGCGGCCCACGGCGGTGAATCTTTTCTGGGCCATCGATCGGATGCGGCGCGTGTACGCGGAGCTGCGGGACCGGCCGCTCGAGGAAGTGCGCGCCCGGCTCATCGCCGAAGCGCAGCAGATCCGGCTGGAGGACATCGCCATTAACGAATGCATCGGGCGCAACGGCGCGCCGCTGGTTCCGGACGGCAAGACCGTCCTGACGCATTGCAATGCCGGCGCTCTGGCGACGGCAGGCTACGGCACGGCGCTGGGCGTGATTCGCGCGGCGGTGGCGGCCGGCAAGAAAATCGATGTCTTCGCCGATGAAACGCGCCCGTTCCTGCAAGGCGCGCGGCTGACGCTATGGGAACTGCAGCACGACCGGATTCCCGCCACCCTGATCACCGACAACATGGCCGGCCATTTCCTGCACTCCGGCCGGATCGGCTGCGTGGTGGTGGGCGCGGACCGCATCGCGTCCAATGGCGACGTGGCCAACAAGATCGGCACCTATTCGCTGGCCGTGCTCGCCAAGGAGAACAATGTGCCGTTCTACGTGGCGGCCCCGATTTCGACGCTGGACCTGAAGCTCGCCTCGGGCGATCAGATTCCGATCGAACAGCGCGCGCCGCACGAAGTGACGCACGTTCACGGCGTCCCGGTCGCGCCCGAAGGCACCGCAGGCGGCCAACCCCGCGTTCGACGTTACGCCGCACCGCTACGTGAGCGCGATCATCACCGAGCGCGGCGTGGCGCGCGCGCCCTTTTCGGAATCCTTGTCGAAGCTGGTAAAGTAAGAATTTATGATTCGTCGTCTCTCGTGTTCTGTCTTGCTCGCGGCGGGGCTCTTGTCGGCTTCCGGCGAGCTGTCCAACCGGCGCGCTCCCAGCTTTGCGCTGCCCAGCTGCGACTACGCCCGCTCTTACGACTTTCTGGACTATCGCGGCAAGGTTTTGATCATCGACATCATGACCACCACCTGCCCGCACTGTGAATTGCTGACCACCACACTCGAAAAAGTGGCCCAGAAATACGGGAGCAAGGTTGCTATCTTGTCGGTTGTGTTGCCGCCGGACAACGTCAACACCGTTACAAAGTACATCAGTGTCAATCACGTCAGCATCCCCATTGTCTGCGATATGGGACAGATGACCATCTCGTATCTGGAGGCCAAGCCCGGCCAAAGTCACGTTGAGCTTCCGCACTTGTTCATCATCGATAAACAAGGCATGATCCGGAACGATTTCTTATATTCGGAAAAGGACAAGGCGGTCTTCGAAGGTCCGGGATTATTTCCGGAAATCGACAAGCTGCTGAAGTGAGCGCCCGTTCGACCCTCGAGGCACGTCCAAGAATGATAGGATTGCTTCTTGCGTTTTTGGCCTACGATCCCACCACTAATCCCCTCAATAACAACCAGTGGTCGTTTCCACTAGCCGAGTGCGTCCATATCGCAACCTTTGCGATGTCGGTGGGGACCATCGCGCTGGTGGATCTGCGGCTGCTCGGCTGGGCGTTCCGCAAGGAAAGTTCGGCGCAGATGCTCAAAGACACATCGCTCTGGACGCTGGCCGGCCTGATCATCGTAATCACTTCCGGCTTCATCATCTGGACCAGCGACCCGCTGCGTTATTACTACAACGGAGCGTTCCGCTACAAGATCATCGCGCTGGTGCTGGCCATCATCTACAACTACACCATCCACCGCAAGGTGGCCCAATCGGCCACATCGCCGCCGGTCGTGCGCGTGCTGACCGCGACGTTCTCGCTGGGCATCTGGATTTCCATCGTGTTCGCCGGATTGTTTTATGCGTTTACCTAGACCACGCCCGGAGGCGACTGCATGTCGGTTTTTGCTGAGTTCGCCCAGTGGGTAGCGGGTCTCGGCTTCTTCACCGCGCTGCGGGAATCCGGGTTGCCGTATCCGATCGTCATGTCCACGCATCTTTCGTCCATCGCGATCTTTGGCGGGGCCATCTTGATGACCGATTTGCGCATCCTGGGATTCGCGATGAAGAGCATGACGATTACCGAGGTTTACCGCCAAACGCGCATCTGGAAACGCATCGGGTTCTGCATCATGATCACCATGGGCGTCTTGCTGGCCGGGGCGAAATTGGACAAGTATTACGACAATCCGTATTTCCTGATCAAGATGACGTTATTGCTTCTGGTGGGCGTGCACGCTCTGATTTTCCGGCCGCGAGTTTACAAAAGATCCGAGGAAATCGACCGCGCGCCCGCCGTTCCCGGTGTCGCAAAGGCCGCCGCTTGGCTTTCGATCGTTCTTTGGGTGGGGATTCTCTCGATGGGCCGCTGGATCGCCTATTACGAGAAGCCGGGTGACATTCCGCGAACGACCACGCCAGACTCGGAGCTGGCTCCCGCCCCGCGATAGCTTCAATCTCTACGGCGTGACAGCCTTCGCGGCAGCCGCCGGGGTTATGTTGCGCTGAACCTGAACCGCGAAGAGCAGGCTGGCGGCGAGTACCAGATTTCCTACCACGACATGCGAGCCCGTCGTCACGGCCAGTGCGATGCTGTTCTCCGTATCCAGCAACTGCATCGTGAAAGCCGTGACGCCTAGCGCCACTTGTAAGAGCACGATGGACATCAAGTGAGTGGTCGAGTTGCGCAGCGGCCGATGCAAAGGATATTGCTGGAGGACGACCATACAGGCGATCAGCGTTACCAGCGAAACAACCATCGCGCCGGCCATGTGCCACAAAACGCCGGTTACTTTGTGACGATACAGCGCGCCGAGCACGATCTGCAGCAGGACTAGCGGAGGAGCTGAGATCGCTAGCGGGCGCAGGAAGGGTATTCCGCGATCGTCCACCGGTTCCGGAGCAAGGTTCCAATCCGGCGAAGTCAAGAAAGCCACCCCGACCAGACAGCCGAAGAATAGTGGCGCCAGGGCCGCATGGGCAGCAGCCAGTCCGGACGAAAGCGGCGCATGGAGGGCAATGAAGCCGTCAGCGGCTCCCGTCGCGATCGCGGCCACGGCCAAGATCCGTGACCAGGCTCCGCAGCCAGCCGCAAACGTCCAAACCGCCAGAACCAACGCGAGCGCATTGACGCCGATTCCCAGCGCCTGATGGACTCCGGCGCCAGCGAGCGTTGCGGCCGCGGAAACATCCGGCGCCGCCAACGCCTCTCGCGAGCTGGTGACAAAGGCTCCAGATGCGATCAGGACCAATGCTGCCGCGGCCGCGAACAGCGCGTAACGATGCAGCCACGGGCTGGGTTTTTCCACTTTAGATGACCTCGAAATTCCCCATCATAGCCATGTCTTCGTGCTCCAGATTGTGGCAATGGAAAACGTATCGGCCGCGATAGCCGGAGAACCGGACCAGAATATCGGCGGCCTGGCCGGGACCCAGATCGATGGTATCCTTCCAGCCTGCATCGTACGGCCCGGGCCTGCCGCTGTGCGAGAGCACCTGGAAATGCACCAGGTGCAGATGCAAAGGATGGTTGAAGTCGGTCTGGAGCCGCCAGATTTCGGTGCTGTCGAGTTTGGGCTGGGCGTCCATACGGGACGGATCGTACGGTTTACGATTGATTAGCCAGCCCCGCGCTCCGCGATAGCTGAAATCAAACACCCGCGTTCTGACGGCGCTCGCGGGATCAAGAAAATCGAGCCGGCTCAGCGTTCGCGGGATTGCGCTCGCATCGCGCTCCTGGCGGGTGACATCGAAGCGCATAATTTGGCCCTGGGCGCCGCTGGCCGCTGTGTTGAGCAGCGTAATCCGCGATCCCACCCGGTAGCGCGAGAAATCCAGAATCACGTCGAAGCGCTCGGACGGAGCGATTCGGATGGACCTGTGCGAGATCGGTTGGTCGAGCAGCCCGCCGTCGCTTCCAATTTGAACGAAAGGGGCGCCGCCGGCCGGAGCCGGATCGAGGGCCAGTTCGTACCACCGCGCGTTGGACGCGTTCAGGATGCGGAATCGATAGCGCGTGTTGGCAACTTCCAGCTTCGGCCAGGGCGCGCCGTTGACTAGTATGACGTCGCCGAGCACGCCGCCCATGTAGTCCATCGTCACGCCATCTTGGCCTCGCAAGGACGGATCGAGCGAGGGGTAAAGGAACGAACCGTCCGCGTCGAACGAACGGTCGCAAATCAACAGCGCGATTTCCTTTTCATCGCGCGGAAGCGGAAGTTGCTTTTCTTCGTCGTCGCGCAGGATGTAGAAACCCGCCAGACCGCGCCAGACCTGCGGCGCGGTGAAATCCATGCGATGGTCGTGATACCAGAGTGTGGCGGCCCTTTGCTGGTTTGGATAGACGTACTCGCGCTCTTCTTGCACCATGCGGGCGCGTGCATCATGAATATGCGCGGGCGTGAAACCTTTCGGAAGGATCAAGTCGGTGGGATAGCCGTCGCTCTCGGGAGGCGTGCGCCCGCCGTGCAGATGATTCACGATGGGAACCGGCAGCGCGTTCCGCAATCGCAAAGAGACTTGCCGCCCACAGCGCGCCTCAACAGTCGGGCCGGGGAACATCCCGTTGTGTCCCCAAATGGACGTGGTCCCGCCCGGCAAGATGCGCGCGCTGGCCGGACGAACCGTGACTTCGTAGTAATCGGTCGAGGCATCCGTTCTGGCTGGTGCAAGGGCCGGGATGATCGGCAGCGTGGTCTCGAACGGCTTCGGTAAAGGAAGACGGCTTGGAAGCAATTTAGCCTGCGGCCGGCCACGCAGGCATGCGCTTTCCGACAGCGGCAGCAGCACGCCCGCGCTTCCGGCGAGCCTCAGTACTTCCCGGCGGCTTAACTTCATACCGCTCGATCACCACCGGCCGGCTGCTTGCGAAGGCTCCAAAGCAGCATCCAGATCACGGCGCCAAACACAAAAACACCCAGCGGGATATGTACGCCCAGAAACCGCCCGTAGCCGGTTCCGATCTGCAAGGCTTCCGAGATGAAGATGAAAATGCTCGCAACCCACAACCACAGTGGACCGCCAATCCGCGCGAGCCACAGCGCCAGGACGATTTGGATGGCCGATAGCGCCAGGACGAACCACGCCGTCCATTCGTGAAACAGGACCGGGCCTTCGATGCCGGACAGGAATTGTCCCGCGAGAGCGGCTTGCGTGAGCACAGCCAGGGCATGCAGCGCCAGCACGATGCGAAGAGCTGCTAACGTTGCCGCTGGCCGGCTCGAATGTTGATCTGTCTGCAATCCCAGCGCTTCCAATGCACTTCCGCGGCCCGTGCCCCAGGAGTTGGGGAGCTGGAAGGGGCCGACGGTTTGATTTTAGCACGCGAGAGCTATCGATCCAGCCTTCCCATCGGCCTTGGACTTCGGATTGCTCCATACACTTCCCTTGCCCCAACGCCTCCTGGATCACCGGTGTAATGGTGGATAACGAATCCTCGGAACCCCTTCAAAATCCTGTCGTTTGCGGCATCGTCCTCACTGCTCGCGCAAGTGATCGACCTGGCTGAGGATGCCATCATCTCCATCGGTGAGGATCAACGCATCGTGCTGTTCAATCAAGCGGCGGAAAGAATTTTCGGCTATAGCGCCGAGGACGCGATCGGAAAGCCCCTGGATATGTTGCTGCCGGAGCGCATGGCGAAACTGCATCGGAGCCAGGTGAACGAGTTCGCCCACTCGGGCCAGACGGCGCGGCGTAAGAACGATCGAACCCAAATCCGCGGCCGCCGCAAAGATGGGGCCGAATTTCCCGCGGAAGCTTCCATTTCAAGGGTCGACGCCGGCGGGCGGGTCTTGCTCACCGTGATCCTGCGCGACATAACCGAGCGCGTGGCCGCCGACGACAAGCTCAAGGAATCGATTCGCGAAAAGGAAGCCCTGCTCAGAGAGATCCACCATCGCGTCAAGAACAATCTGCAAGTGATGTCCAGCCTGCTGGGATTACAGGCGCGCAAGGTTCCCCAGGAAGAAGCGCGGCAGGCGTTTGAGGACAGCCAGGGGCGCATTCATTCCATGGCACTCATCCATGAAGTGCTGTGCGAATCTCCCAGTCTTACGCGCATCGATATGGCCGACTATACTCGCCAACTGGGCACCTATCGTCTGCGCGCCCAGGGGGTCGACAAGCGGATCAACCTGACTACCGACCTGGCCGAAGTTTACCTGGATCTGGAAAACGCCGTTCCTTACGGAATCATCGTCAATGAACTGCTGACCAATGCCTTTCGGCATGGTTTCCCGGACCAGCGCAGCGGCGAGATCCGGATGAGCCTGCACCAGCAGGCGGACCAAAGCATCCAACTGATCGTTCAGGACGACGGAGTGGGCTTGCCGGACGGTTTTGATTGGCGTGCCACGCCCTCGCTAGGTTTTCGTCTGGTTCGGATGCTCGCGGAACAATTGAGAGCCGACATCGAGGTGCAGGCGAGAAATCCGACCTTAATTCAGCTCAGCTTTGGGCCCCGCTGACTGGCCGGCCTGCGTGATTTTCTGCGCAAACAAACCCAACCTGGTGTGTGACTACACACATCCAACCCGGCCTCCCTCAAGGGATACGCGACTTTGCGCCCTGGCCTGTAACTTGCAGATATCCGGCCAATTCCAGACCCAAGAGGGAGGCACGCATGGTTCGATTTTTCGTCGTAGGTTTCACGGTGGCGATGGTGGCCCTGGCCGCCGATTCCTCCACCACCCCGGTGACATTTTCGAAGGATGTCGCACGGATTTTCCAGGAAAAGTGCAACGAGTGCCACCGGCCGGGAACGGCTGCGCCGATGTCGCTCGAGTCCTATGCCCTGGCTCGACCCTGGGCCCGGTCCATCAAGCAGCGGGTGCTGACGCATCAGATGCCGCCCTGGTCTATTGACAAGTCGGTCGGCATCCAGCAGTTCTCCAATGATCGCTCGCTGAGCGACGAACAGATCGCCACCATCGTGCGCTGGGTAGATACGGGCGCGCCCATGGGCGACGTCAAGGACATGCCGCCGGCGCAGCAATGGCCGAGCGACCAAGCCTGGCTGCTGCAAAAAGAATTCGGCCGGCCACCGGATCTGGTGATCAAATCTGAGCCGTACACCATGCTCGCGCGGTCGCAGGATCAGTGGTGGAAGCCGCTGGCCGACGTTCCAGTAACGGAACCGCGCTGGGTGCGCGCCGTCGAGATGCGGCCGGGGACTGTGGCAGGGCGCAAGATCACGCATCACGCGCTCGCGCATCTGGTGCAGGACGATCCAGAAGCGATGCGCCTCGGCTCCGATACCGGCGATGGCCAGGGCGGCGTGCTGATGGAATGGGCCGTCGGCAAGAACTTCGATATTTACCGCGAAGGCACCGGGAAGCTGCTGCTGCCCGGCTCGCACATCTGGTGGGACATCCACTATCACGCGGTCGGCGAGGAGATTCGCGACTACGTCGAACTGGGCGTGTGGCTCTATCCCAAAGGCCAGGAACCGAAATATCGCACTTACCTGACGGCGTTCAACGCAACCGCGAGCAGCGGCGCGGCGCTGGACATTGCTCCCAACTCGATCTCCGTCAGCCAGGGTTTCCACGTGCTGAAGCAAGCGGCGCGCCTCGAGAATTTCCAGCCGCATATGCATCTGCGCGGCAAGGCCATGCTGATGGAGGCGATCCTGCCGGACGGCACCACCCAGACCATCAGCTACGTCGGCAATTTCGATTTCAACTGGATGACCAACTACATCTATGCGGATGACGCCGCGCCCGTGTTGCCCAAAGGCACCATCATTCATGTCACGGCCTGGCACGACAACACTGCCGAGAACCGCGGCAATCCCGATCCCAACCAATGGGTCGGCTGGGGCGACCGGACGGTCGACGAAATGGCGCACGCCTGGGTGAACGTGACCTACATTTCCGACGACGATTACAATGCCTGGGCCGCGCAGCATAAGCCGGCGCACAGCGCTTCTTCCCGACGCATCTCACAGTAGGAGAACCGTTTATGCGACGCCTCGGAATGGTTGGGTTCGTTTTTGCAGCAGCCAGTGGCGCGGCTCTGGCAGCGGGGGAACTGCCATCGGAGCCGCGCCACGCCTCGGGGCAGAGCATCACCGCCGCCTACGAAGGTTGGTTCGAGAATCCGGACGGAACTTTCAGCTTCCTGATCGGCTACTACAATCGCAATCTCAAGCAGGAGCTGGAAATTCCGATTGGCCCGAACAATCGCATTGAGCCAGGCGGGCCGGATCGCGGCCAGCCCACCCACTTCCAGGCGGGCAGGCAGTGGGGCCTGTTTACCGTCACGGTGCCCAAGGATTTCGGAACCAACAAATTAACCTGGACGCTGGTCGCCAACGGCGTGACCACGTCCATACCGTTCAAGCTCGATCCACTGTGGGTAATCTCGCCCCTGGTGGATGCAACGGGTAACACGCCACCGTTCATCAGTTTTGGGAAAGACGGGCCGAGGGTCCAGGGCCCGCTTCCAATCAGCGTGGATCAGATGGCCGCGCTGGACAGCCCGCTAAAGTTGACCGTGTGGGTTGCTGATGATGCCAAAGTGCCTCCCGGCACACCGGCGCGCGCCGCACAGGCCACGCCCGTGTCGGTGGCGTGGAGCAAATTTCGCGGACCGGGAGTGGTGACCTTCGCCGACGACCGGCCCGCAGTCGAAAAATCGGATTGGAACCCGCCTCCTCCGGCCGTCTTCGCGGGAAGCGCGACAACTTCTGTCACGTTTAGCGAACCGGGCGAGTATGTTCTGCGCCTGGTGGCTAACGACGTTTCCGGCGATGGCGGCCGGGGGTTCCAATGTTGCTGGACCAACGCGTTTGTCAACGTCACCGTGAAGGCGGGAGGCGCGGGAGAGAGATAACGGGTCTCGGCATGCGCATCCTGTTTGCGGTTGTACTTGCGGCTTTGACTTCGGCGGCGCTCTCCTCGCAGGAAGGAGCTAGACCTCCTTCCACGTCTCCCTCGATCAACCGAGGAGGCGCCGCCGTTTTTACGCAGCCCGCGCCCGTCGACTACGTCTGCCCCATGGACCGGGACATCCGGTCGAAAACGCCGGGCGTGTGCCCCCGCTGCGGGATGAAGCTGGTGCCGGGCATTCCCGAGTTTCGCGAATATCCGCTGACCCTGACCACCCAGCCAGACGTCCTGAAAGCCGGCGAGAAGGTGCGGCTTAATTTCCAGGTTGGCGATCCGGAGACGCGCAAGCCCGTGCGCGATTTCGAGCTCGTTCACGAGAAGCTCTATCATTTGTTTGTGATCAGCCAGGACCTTCAGTTCTTTGCGCATGTGCATCCCGAGATGCAGCCCGACGGCACCTTTCAGCTCGACCTGAGCTTTCCTAAACCGGGCTTCTACCGGGTGCTGAGCGATTTTTATCCCGCCTCGGGGACGCCGCAATTGGTGAGCAAGGCGTTAATGGTGCCAGGCCCGGGTTTCGAGCTCGCCCCGGCAAAGCTGGACCCGGATGTCGCGCCGCAAAAATCGGCGAACCTTGAAGTCGAGCTGGTGACCCAGCCGCGCCAGCCCATCGCCGGAGTACAGACGCTGCTCTTCTTCCGCTTGAAGCCGAAGGATGGAATCGAGCCGTACCTGGGTGCGATGGCCCACATGTTGGCGGTCAGTTCCGACCTGATCGACTTGATTCACGATCATCCGATCCAGGTCACCGAACCGGCCAACGAGCAGTACCTCCAGATCCAGTTCGACGTGATTTTCCCGCGCGAGGGCGTGCATCGCGTGTGGGTCCAGTTCCAGCGCAAAGGCGTGGTGAACACGGTGGCGTTCAACATTCCTGTGAAGCAGCTGGACTAAGACCGTAGCTCGAAACTTTCCAACCACATATGCATCCGCGACGCAAAGCGGATGACAGTTTTTTAGCCCGTTGACGCAATGCTAGAGCGAGAGGCGTGCTAAGCTTGGGCGCTCTCTACAATCGCTTGCCGGCCGCAACTATATTTTCCGTTCATCAGTAAAGGACATAATGAAAACGCGGATTATTGCTCTAACGATTCTGGCCTGCGCGCTTCCCGGCGCGGCACTGGCGGCCCCTACCATCACGCAAATCCTGAACAACTCCAGCGGAGTTCCGAAAGGGGCGCCGAACTACGGCATCGCACCGAGCAGTATCTTCATCGTGACGGGAACGGGTCTGGCCGACCCGGGCACGCCCGCGCTGCAGGACAGTTCGACGGGCCTTCCGTTGTCACTGAACGGAGCCAGTATCTCCGTCACCGTGGGTGGCGTGACGACGCATCCCGCGCTGTATTACACCAGCCCCACCCAGCTGGCCGCGGTTCTGCCGGCAGCCACTCCGGTGGGAACCGGGACATTGACGGCCACCTACAACGGCGCTAGCGCCTCCGCGCCGATCCAGGTGGTGGCAAGCGCGGTAGGCTTCAACCACTTTGATCAAATCCCCATTCCTGACGGAGTAATCAACGTCAACGTCGATATCGGACTCGCCACCGACAACTCCACCGGAGCTCTGCTCACCTTCACCAACTCAGGTACGCCCGGCGAAATCATCGTCCTGTGGGCCACCGGCCTGGGCGCCGATCCCGCCGATAGCGACACGGCGTACTCTTCCAGCCCGCACGCAGTGAACACGCCTCTGCAAATTTATATAGGCGGCGTGCTCGCCCACATCTACTATCAAGGTTCGGCCGGCTACCCCGGCGTGACTCAGATCGACGTGGCCATCCCCGACACGCCCGTTATCGGCTGCTATGTTCCGCTGGCAGCGGTCACCGGAACTGTCATCAGCAATGTCGTGATGCTGCCCATCCATCCAGGCGGCGGAACATGCGTCGAGAACCAGGGCACGCAGATGACCGGCGACCAAATACTCAAGGAGACTCAAGATGTAATCAAGGCCGGGGGCTTGAGTCTGATTCAGACGAACGTGACCGACGCCAGCGGCACCACGGTGACCAACAGTGCGGGCGCGGCCTTTGTCAAAGACAGCGGACTCCTGGGCGGCGCTACGGGCCGGAGCGGTATTATTTCGCCGGGCGGATGCGCCGTGGGCCCGTATCTGCCGGGGGTAGGCAAGCTCACCATCACGGGTCTGGACGCCGGTACCGTTAGTCTAACGGGGCCTGCGGGACTCGCGGTAACGTTCACTCCGGGGTTGATCCCGGGCACCTCTGGCGCGACTCTCGCGGCCAACCAGATTCCCCCCTCGGGCGGCACTTACACATTCACTGGCACGGGCGGAGCGGACGTGGGTCGGTTCACTGCCTCGGTGACCTTGACGAACCCTCTGTTCGTTTGGACCAATGAAAACGCCGTCGCCACGGTAGACCGGACGCAGCCCTTAACATTTACCTGGACCGGCGGCAATCCGGGGACCTTCATCACCCTGAGCGGAGGCGTGACAAAGTCGGGACTGACCATCGCCTTTTCGTGCCGGATACCGGTGGACCCTGGGCAGTTTACCGTGCCCGCCTACATTCTGTTGGGCGTACCGCCAGGCAGCGGAAGTGCGGTGATGCAGCAGCAAGTCTACGTGCCGTTTGCGGTCACCGGTATCGATGAGCCCGGCCTGGGCACAGTAATCGAATACACCGGACCCGCGATCTACCAGTGAGGCCGGGACTAAGGCCCGGACTCGAATCCGCCGACCGATACAATAGATAGTAGTGCCAACCATCACTCTTTGCCCGAATTGCGGAAACGCACTGTCAGCCGAAGCGCTGAGCTGTGCGTCCTGCGGCCGGCTGGCGCATGCGCAAGAATTCGATGCGCTTGCCCAGCATGCCAAGCTGGCGGGCCAAGCCGGCGACTGGCACGGCGCGAAGGCGGCTTGGGAGAAAGCACTGCCGCTGCTGCCGCCGGATTCGAACGAATATCGCACGGTGGCGGCTCGCATCGAGAACATCAATCACCAGCTTTCGGACAAAAGCGTCTGGGCCAAGCGCGCGGCTAAGCTTGGACCGGTTGGCGTGTTTCTTTGGAAATTTAAAACCATCACGCTGCTGGTGTTGACCAAAGGCAAGTTGGTCCTGCTGGGCCTTACCAAGATCAGCACATTGCTGAGTATGATGGCGTTCTTCGCGGTGTATTGGTCGATGTTCGGATGGAAGTTCGCTCTCGGCTTCGTTGTGTCCATCTATATTCATGAAATGGGTCACGTGATCGCGCTGCGCAAGTACGGGATCGCGGCCAGTTCTCCGATGTTCATTCCATTCGTGGGCGCTTTGGTGCGGATGAAACAATATCCGGCCAACGTGGGGCAAGACGCGCGTGTGGGTTTGGCCGGCCCGATCTGGGGATTGGGGGCGACTGTAGTCGCGTGGCTGGGAGCGCTCGCAACCGGCCAGCCCATCTGGTACGCCATCGCGCACACCAGCGCCTGGCTGAACCTGTTCAACTTGATTCCCATCTGGCAACTGGACGGCGGCCGAGGATTCCGGGCGTTGACGCGTAAGCAGCGCGGCATGGCGCTGGGCGCGGCGCTGGCGATGTGGGTGATGACGCAGGAGACCATGCTGCTGCTGATTTCAGCGGGCGCCGCGTATCGCTTGTTCAGCCGCGATTATCCGCCCGAAGACGACAACGGCGCGCTGACGCAGTACATCGGGCTGATCGTGCTGCTGGCTTTGCTGGTCCTCATGACCAATCGTCCGCTTTCGCCATCCTACTAGCGGCGTGCGATAGAATCGGCTGCATGTCGCGCACCCTTTTGTATTTTGTCGCCGCACTGCCGGCTCTATTGCCGGGGCTCGCCAAGGCTCAGGCGGTTCCGAAAGAAACGCTCCCGCCCATCTTGACTCCCTGGGAGGCTGCGCCGCCGCGCACTCGGGAGGCGAACAACAGCGCGTTTCCTCCGCATAAGGTCATCGGCAACGTGTACTATGTCGGAACGCAGGATTACGCGTCGTTCCTCATCACCTCGCCGCAGGGCCACATCCTGATCAATCCCGATTTCGAGGATTCCGTGCCGCTGATCGAAAAGAGCGTCGAGCAGCTCGGCTTCAAGTTTCGCGACATCAAGATCATTCTCATCAGCCACGCCCACGGCGACCATTGCGCGGGCGTCGCCAAGATGAAGGAAATGACCGGCGCGCAGTTCATGGTGATGGACGCCGATGCGCCCGTTATGGAGAAAGGCGGATCGGGACGCGGCGCATTTCCCGCGGTTAAGGTGAGCCGTGTCCTGCACGATCGTGATGAGGTCAAGCTGGGAGGGAACACTCTGGTTGCGGTCCTGACGCCGGGACACACCAAAGGCTGCACAACCTGGACGCTGAAGACGCAGGATGGCGGCAAAACATACAACGTCGTAATTGTTGGAAGCGCGGGCGTCAACGATGCCCACTATCTGGTGAACAACGCCAACTATCCGGACGTGATCGCCGATTATCAGAAGACTTTTCGCGTGCTCAAGACGCTGCCCTGCGACGTGTTTCTCGCCTCGCACGGCGTGTTTTACGGGCTGCGGGAGAAGTATCCGAAACTTGCGAGCGGCGTTAATCCGTACATCGATCCGGAAGGCTACAAGGCGCATGTGAAGCTGATGGAAGAAGCGTTCTACTACAAGCTCGACTGGGCCGTGCGCCAGTAAAGTTCGCCGCTGATTCGGCCGATTACATTATGTGGTGCACGCTCGTAGTGTGTTCGCTCTGGGTCTGCTCGTTCTGGCTCCTGCGGCCCGGGCGATCACGTTTCGCGATGGCCGCATTGCGACAGCGGTGAGTGAGCAATCCTGCACGGTTCCTCGGCAGGTGGATACATTTCAACCCACGGCCAGACAAGCGTTCCTATGGTTCAGCGCGCGCCAGGTGAGAGTGGGCGACCAGTTGCGCGTGGAATGGGTAGACCCGTCCGGCGCGGTTTCGACGGCGGCCGATTATGGCGACGTTCCCGATGCCGCGGAATTGTGCTTCACCACGCAGCTTCCTATTGCCGGCTTCGCGCCCGCGTCGCAGCCGGGCATCTGGACCGCGCGGGTCTCGGCCAACGGCCGCGAGCTGTTTTCGCGCCAATTCAGCATCGCCGCTGAACACGACGCCGGAGGGCCGGTGGTAACGAGCGTCACGTGGTCCGGCGCGCGATCGCAAGAGATCGATTTCACCGTGCTGGGCCGGGATTTTCAGCCCAACGCGATCGTCCTCATCGCGCAATACACGCAGTCCGGCGGATGGACTTATCTTGCGAGTCTGAAGCCCAGCGAGGCCACGCCAACCCAGCTCAAGGTGCATTATGCGGGACTGCTCGCGAATGAGTATTTGGTGATCGTCGAGAATCAGGACCAGCGCATGAGCCGGCCCATGCCGTTCTTGATCGAGAGCGGCGGCTACAAGCTTCCGATTCCGGCGGGTGAGCCGTGGGTGATCACGCAAGGGCCGTACGGCACGTTTTCGCATTGGGGCAACAGCCTGCATGCTTACGACATTGCGCCACGCTCGGGGCGCTGCGTGGTGGCGATGAAGAGCGGTATCGCCTACACGCATGATCTGGGATTGCACCAGGACCATCGGTATCATTCATTTGGCAATTACATTACAATCGATCACGGCAATGGCGAGTACAGCCATTACGCGCATTTGGCGACGGGCACGTTTGTGGTCGAGAATGGGCAACGCGTCGAGCAGGGACAAGCGTTGGCCATCGCGGGCAACAGCGGCTACACGTTGGGGGAAGGCGGCGGATACCACGTGCATGTCAGCGTGACGCGGGCGCTCGCGATTGCCGCCAATAGCATCCCGTTCCAATTCGAAGATCTGCCTGTGGTCTCACGCAACGTTGGATATCGGACCGTGGTTTCCTCCAACGCGTCGCCCTTATGCGACTGCGGAGAGCGGCACCCTTCGCAAATCGCGCGGGCCTCGGCTGCGCCGGAGGGCCCCAAAATTCCCGCAATATCCGGCCAGGTCTCGGTGGCGCAGTGGTGGAGCGAAACGCTGGCAGTTCCGAAGGGCGCGAAAACGTTCGACGTGGTCTTGAGCTGGACCGGCGCAACCGACGATCTTGATCTGCACCTGATGAGTCCCAGCGGACACCACTACGGCTGGTACGGCGACACGACCGGATATTCGGGCGCGAATAGCAAACCGGAGCAGTTCCACATCCCGAGGCCGGAACCGGGCATTTGGCGCATTTCGGTGCAAGGGATGCGCGGTGGTCCAGGCCCAATCGATTTCGCGGTGCAGGCTTCTCCGGCTCCGGGGAACACGCGTGTTGTAGCTGCGGCCAGAAGTCGCCGTGCGTCCCTGCTAGAATTCGGGAGGTAATGACAGGACTGCTGGCAGACTCAGTCTGCAAAGAACACGACACCGGACGGCATCATCCCGAGTGTCCGGAACGATTCGACGCCGCGTTGGGCGCGGTGAAAGACTTAGATCTGCTGCGCATCGAGCCGCGCGTGGCCAACGAAGACGAGATCGCGTTATGTCATCCGCGCGAATACATCCGCATGGTGGAGCGCGAGATCATGACGGGCCTCCATGAGTTGAGCACCGGCGACACCATCATCTGCCCGCGATCGCTGGATGCCGCTCTGCGCGCCACGGGAGGCGTTTTGAACGCGGTGGACACGGTGTTTGAGAAAAAGGCGCGCAACGCGTTTTGCATCGTGCGGCCGCCCGGCCATCACGCCACGCCTTTCGCGGCATGGGGTTTTGCATCTTCAACAGCATCGCCATCGCGGCGCGTTACGCGCAGCACAAGTACGGAATCAGCCGCGTGCTCATCGCCGATTGGGACGTGCATCACGGCAACGGCACGCAGGATATTTTTTATCACGACGGCTCGGTATTTTTCTTCAGCACGCACCAGCATCCCTGGTATCCGGGCACTGGCCTGGCGGATGAGGTCGGCGAGGGTAAGGGGCAAGGCATGATTCTCAATTGCCCGTTTCCGGCCGGGTCGGGACGCAAGGAAATCCTGGGCGCGTTTCAGGAGAAGCTCATGCCTGCGGCCGAAAAGGTGAAGCCGGAGCTGGTGCTGATCTCGGCTGGCTTCGATTCGCGTAAGGATGATCCGCTGGGCAATTTTCTGCTGACGGACGCGGACTTCGTCGATCTGACGCATTTGATGCTGGAGATGGCGGATAAGCACGCCGGCGGCCGCGTAGTATCGGTGCTGGAGGGCGGCTACAACCTCGAAGGGCTGGCATCCGCGGTGCGCGCGCACGTCCAGGCGCTCCAATAGCGCACCCCGGACTTGCGAAAATAGCAACATGGCTTCTGTGGCGCCTCAGCTTTTATCGATTCGTCCTGCCAGCGAGAGCGACGTTGCGCTGATCCTGCGCTTCATCGAAAAGCTGGCCGAGTACGAGAAATTGTCGCACGAAGTAGTCGCCACCGAAGCCGCGCTGCGGCATTATTTGTTCGGACCCAGGCCAATGGCCGAAGTGATTCTGGCGTATTGGGGCGGCGAACCGGTGGGCTTTGCGCTCTTCTTCCACAACTTCTCGACGTTTCTGGCGCGACCCGGCATTTATCTCGAGGATCTTTTTGTCGAGCCGGAGCAGCGCGGCAAAGGAATCGGAAAAGCGCTGCTGGTGCATCTGGCGCGGCTGGCGATGGAGCGCGGCTGCGGTCGGCTGGAATGGGCGGTGCTGAATTGGAACGAACCTTCCATCCAGTTCTATCGCAAGCTGGGCGCGATGGCCAAGGACGACTGGACCGTTTACCGCGTCACCGGAGACGCGCTCCAGCGGCTCGCGACCGATGCTGGCGCGGACCGCGGAGGCTAGTCCGGTTACACTAAAGAAAAGATCCACTTCGCCCGTTTACCGATTATGTCTTCCAGAATCCAGGCGCTGCATGACGCCCTCGCGAGTCGTATTCTCGTACTCGACGGCGCCATGGGCACCATGATCCATCAAGCGCCGCTGACGCTCGAGGAGGATTACGAAGGACACGAGAACTGTCCGGAGATTCTGGTAATAACGCGGCCGGACGTGATCGGCGGGATTCACCGCGCGTATCTGGAAGCCGGCGCGGACATCGTCGAGACCGACACTTTCGGCGGAACCTCAATCGTGCTGGCTGAATTTCAGCTGCAGGATCGCGCCTACGAGCTGAATTTCGCGGCGGCTAAGCTGGCGCGGCAGGTTGCGGACGAGATGTCGACACCGGCAAAGCCGCGTTTCGTGGCCGGGTCGATGGGGCCGACCACGAAAGACCTCAATATCACGGCGACGATCACGTTTTCGCGGCTGCACGACGCGTATTACGAGCAGGCCAAGGCGCTGGTGGAAGGCGGCGCCGATTTTCTGCTGATCGAGACTGCGTTCGATACCGGAAGTCTGAAAGCTGGGCTGCTGGCAGTCGAAAAACTGGGGCGCGATTTGGGTGTTGAGATTCCCGTGATCGCTTCGGTGACCATCGAACGCAACGGCACCATGCTGGGCGGTCAGCCGATCGACGCGCTGTATGCTTCCCTCGCGAGTCACGATTTGCTGGCGATCGGCATGAACTGCGCCACCGGGCCCGATCTGATGACCGACCACATCCGCACGCTGCACGAGATGTCGTCATTCCGCATCTCCTGTTATCCGAATGCGGGTCTGCCGAACGCCGAAGGCAAGTTTGGCGAAACGCCGGAATCGCTGGCGGCGCAGCTTGAAAAATTCGTCGATCACGGTTGGCTGAATCTCGTGGGCGGCTGCTGCGGCACCACGCCAGCGCACATTCGAGCGATCGCGCAGATGGCCGAAGGCAAAGCCCCGCGCGCGCTGAAGCCGTCTTCGCACCGCGCCTATTATTCCAACAAGGAATTAGTCGAGGCCGAAGAGAGCAACCGGCCTCTGATCGTCGGCGAACGCACCAACGTGATCGGCTCGCGGCTGTTCAAGAACATGATCGCCGAGGAGAAGTGGGAAGAGGCCACCGAGATTGCGCGCTGGCAGATCCGCAACGGCGCGCACGTCGTGGATGTGTGTCTGCAATCCAGCGATCGTGACGAAATCAAGGACGTTCCGTATTTCTACGAAAAACTGATCCGCAAGATCAAAGCGCCCATCATGATCGACACCACCGATCCCGCGGCGGTCGAGCTGGCGCTGACGTATTGCCAGGGCAAATCGATCATCAATTCGATCAATCTGGAGGATGGCGAAGAGAAATTCGAGCGCGTGTGCCCGCTGGCGAAGTCCTACGGGGCGGCGGTGATTTGCGGGACCATCGACGAAGACAAGCAGCAGGCGCAGGCGTTCACTCGCGAGCGCAAGCTGGCGGTTGCGGAGCGTTCGGTAGGGTTGCTCACGGGGAAATATCGCCTCGCGCCCGAGGACATCATCATCGATCCGCTGGTGTTTCCTTGCGCGACAGGCGATGAGAATTACATCGGCGGAGCGGTGGAGACCATCGAAGCCATTCGCCTGATCAAAGAAAAAATGCCCTATGTCAAGACCATCCTTGGCATTTCGAATATCTCCTTCGGACTGCCGGCCGCGGCGCGCGAAGTGGTCAATTCAGTTTTCCTCTATTACTGCACCAAAGCCGGCCTCGACCTCGCCATCGTCAACTCGGAAAAGCTGGAGCGTTTCGCATCCATTCCCGAAGAAGAACGTCGGCTGGCCGAGCATCTGCTCTTCAACACTCCTCCTGAGGCTAGCGACAACGCGGACCTGGTGTTGGCCGCTCGAGGACTGGCGCTTGCAATCGCGCGAGCAGAAGATCGGCATCAATCAGTTCCATATCGCCGCGATCACCGATCATTTCCGCAAGACCGGCAAGAGGGAAAAGAAAAAGGCTGCGGATCTGCCGCTCGACGAACGCCTGGCGAACTACATCATCGAAGGCACCAAGGACGGGCTGGTTCCGGATCTCGATCGCAAGCGCGCGGAAGGCGCCGCCCCGCTCGACATCATCAACGGACCGCTGATGGCGGGCATGTCCGAGGTGGGGCGCTTATTCAACAACAACGAGCTGATCGTCGCCGAAGTGCTGCAATCGGCCGAAGCGATGAAGGCCGGCGTCAGCCATCTCGAGCAGTTCATGGAGAAGAGCCGAGTCTTCGACGCGCGGCAAGATCGTGCTCGCGACCGTGAAGGGCGACGTCCACGACATCGGCAAAAATCTGGTGGAGATCATCCTCAGCAACAACGGATATCGGGTGGTCAACCTGGGCATCAAGGTCCCGCCGGAGGAGCTGATCCAGGCGTAGCGGGAACACCGCCGGATGCTATCGGGCTGTCGGGGCTGCTGGTGAAGAGCGCGCACCAGATGGTGGTCACGGGCGGCGATCTGAAGGACCACGGCGTCCAAGTACCGCTGCTGGTGGGCGGCGCGGCGCTGTCGGAAAAATTCACCAAAACAAAAATCGCGCCCAGCTACGCCGCGCCGACGTTTTACGCCAAGGACGCCATGACCGGGCTGCGCATCATGAACGAGATCATGGATCCCGCCACGCGCGATCAAGTGCTCGCTTCGCACATTTTTTCTGAAAGCGGCGAAGCACCGGCCCCGCGCGTCGAGGCGCCCGTGACGCCGCAGCAAGCGCGCAGCTCCAAAGTTCGCGCCGATATTCCGATTCCGGCCGCGCCCTATCTCGACCGTCGAGTCCGCGAAGTGCCCAACCTGGCCGAGGTCTGGAGCTACATCAATCCCTACATGCTGTACGGACGGCATCTCGGGTTCAAGGGCAATTTTGAAAAACTGCTGGCGGAGCGCGATCCGAAGGCGCTGAAGCTGTTTCACGATGTGGAGCAGGTGAAGGCCGAGGCCGCGCGGTTCATGAAGGTGAAGGCGGTGTGGCAGTTCTTCGAGGCCGAGCGCGACGGCAACGCCATCCATCTGTTCGCGCCGGGCGCATCCGAGGCCGCTGCACACGTTCCAGTTCGGCCGCCAGCCGCGCGCCGACGGGCTGTGCCTGAGCGATTATATTCTGGACGCCGAAGAAGGCCGCCGCGATCATCTGGTGCTGTTCGTCGTCACAGCCGGCGCGCGCGTCCGCGAAGAATCCGAGCGCGCCAAACAAGCCGGCGAATTTTTCAAGGCCCACGCTTTGCAGGCGCTGGCCATCGAGACCGCCGAAGGTTGCGCCGAGTGGCTGCATCGGCGCATCCGCGAGGATTGGGGCTTTCCCGATCCGCCTACCATGACCATGCAGGAGCGCTTCACCTCGCGCTATCGCGGCAAGCGCTACAGCTTCGGCTATCCGGCCTGCCCGAACCTGGACGATCAGCAAGGCATCTGGAAGCTGCTTCATCCGGAAGAAATCGGCGTGGAGCTGACGGAAGGAATGATGATGGAGCCGGAGGCGAGCGTGAGCGCGCTGGTGTTTCATCACCCGGACTGCGCGTATTTCACCGCCAGTGAAGTGACCGAGCCGGCGCTGGTTTGATCTGGTCTCAGCGAATCAGCAGCGAGGTCAGTGCGAACCCGCCCGTCACCAAGCCCGCGAACAGAGTTGCGGCCAGCAATAAAGGCTTTGTGCCGGCGCGTTTAAACTGGCTCCATTCAGTGCTCAATCCCAGGCCAAACATCGCGGCGCTCAGGACGATCGTATCGAAATCGATGAGCGTTGAACGCGCGTGGCCGGGGATTCGCACCAGCGACTGTGCCAAGATCACCCCGAGAAAACCGAGCACGAACCAGGGAAACGCGATGTGCCGCGCGGACGACCTTTGGCGCGTGCGGCGGAAGCGGCCGACCAGCAGGAGGCACGGAGCGAGCAGCAGCACGCGCAACATTTTCGTGATCACCGCTGCGCCGGCTGCCTCGTCGCTGACGGCTTTGCCGGCTGCAACCACCTGCGCCACTTCGTGCACGGTGGCGCCGGTGTAGATCCCAAACTGATGTTGGGTGAATCCCGTGAGCGGAAAAATGGCGGGATAAAGAAACATAGCCACTGTCCCGAACACGACCACGGTGGCCACCGCGACGCTGACCTTGTTGGAGTCGCTTTCGATGACCCGGTCCGTGGCCAGCACCGCCGCGGCCCCGCAAATCCCACTGCCCGCCGACACCAGCAAGGCCGTATCGGGGTCCAGACGAAAGAAGCGCGTGCCCAGCCAGTAGCCGGCCATCAGGACGGTGGAGATCACCACCACATCCAGCAGCAGCGCGCGCGGCCCCAGCCGGAGCAGATCCTGAACCGTCAATCGAAGTCCATACAGAATGATCCCCAGGCGCAGCAACTTTTGCTGAGAGAAACGGATTCCCGGCTGCCACGGATCGAGATAACGGCGCAGACCGGCGTTGCCCACCAGCATGCCGGCCACAATCGCCAGGGTCAGCGGAGTGAGCTGAAGCTTCCGATTCCATGACAGTGCTGCGAGCTCGGAAGCGCAAAAGGCGGCCAGCAGGCACAATAACGCGCCGCCTGCCAGCGCTTTTGGGATGTTGAACCGGGAGCGGAGGGAGGAAAGCGGTGGGGTAGTCAAAGCCCAGCTTACCGGGTTTATTTAAATAGGTAAAACTGATAGTTTCAATGGATCTATTCGGCTGAGTCAATAAGGAGCCTCATGCGCATCACTATACGCCAGTTGGAAATTTTCCGGGCAATCTTTCAGGAACAGACCGTCACGGCAGCCGCGCGCAAAATCGGGCTGTCGCAGGCTGCCACCAGCCAGGCCTTGGCGGAATTAGAAAACCTTCTGGAGCGCAAGCTATTCGATCGCCACGGACGCCGGATCATCCCTAATGACGCCGGACGCAGGCTATTGCCCGCGGCCGTGGAGGTACTCGACCGAGTCCGTGAAATCGAAGTGCCCAGCCTCGAAGCCGGGCGTCACATCCGAATCTGCGCCAGTTTGACCATCGGCAACTACCTGCTGCCGCCGCTGGTCTCACGATTTGCGAGTAAGCATCCCGGCTGCCATTTTCAAGTGGCGCTGGGAAACACCGATCAAGTGATAAATTCCTTGCTTAACTGGGAGAGCGATGTCGGATGGATCGAAGGCTTGGTTCGCGACAGCGAGCTAAAGGCATTTCCATGGCGCGAGGACGAACTGGTTATCATCGCCAATCCCGCTCACCCTCTCGCCTCCCGCCAGGCCACGCCGAAGCAGCTCTCGGAAGCCAGCTGGGTTCTGAGGGAAAAGGGTTCGGGAACGCGCGCTGTATTCGAGTCCGCCACGGCCGGGAAGTTCAGCCCAAGCCGGGTTCCAATCGAATTGGGCGGGATTGAGGCCATCAAGTTGGCGGTGCTGTCAGGTGGTGGGCTGGGCTGCGTATCGAAGTCCGCTGTGGCTGCGGAGCTGCGCTCCGGCCGGCTCCGCCGGGTGCATGCCCGCTGGCTCGATCTGCGGCGCCAGCTCACGGTTCTCGTCCACCGCAAGAAGTATATCGATTCGGGATTGCGCGGTTTCCTTCAATTCTGTGGAATCCGGCACGTGGGTTGACGCGCGGTCAGATTCCGGCCTTAGGGAATTTCTTCCGCATCCAGGCTACGAACTTCTCCGGAGCGGCCATCGTCGACAATCGCCCTTGCCGCACCAGCGCCCAGTCGTCGAACAGCTTGGATTGCTTGATCTCGGCCAGCGTGACGGGAGGGTCCAACCGGGTCAGAAACTCGAAATCGGCCACCGCGGATTTAGGATTCTTTGGATCCGCGCGCCCCCCGGATGCAACACGCGCCAGCCCCACCACGGCCGACAGCCCACCGCTGTGGTAAATGAAGACCTTGTCGCCGGGCTGCATCTCCCGGATGGCCCGCACGGCCTGTGGATTATTAACGCCGTCCCAGACGGTTTTCTTGTCCTTTTCCAGCTGGTCGATCGAATACGTCTCAGGATCAGTTTTAGCGAGAAAGTATTTCATAACTGGCAACTATAACAACGCAGGAAATGGAGCCATTGTACAATGAAGTGTCTCTTGCGCATCCGGTGAAGACCTTCTTCTCCGCGCAGGCTGTTCTGGCGGCAGTGTTCGCAACGAGCGGTCTGACGGCGGGCGCACAAAGCAAATCCTCCGACGACAATCGCGCCGCTAGTGTCGCTGCAGCCGATGGCGTGCCGGTCGCGGTAGACCCGCATAGCTACCGGATTGGCGCGGAAGACGTCCTTTTCATTCGCGTGTGGCGGGAGCCGGATTTCACCTTTCCCGTGGCGGTTCGGCCGGACGGTAAGATCACCGTCCCGCTGGTCGGTGAAGTGGACGCAGCCGGCGAGACGCCCGCTCAGCTAACGCAAAATCTTACCTCGCGCCTCGCGAGTTACATCAATAATCCCGAAGTGAACGTATTCGTCACCGAGGTGCGTAGCAAGAAATATTACATCGATGGCGAAGTGAACCGGCCTGGATCTTTTGCATTGGTGACGCGGACCACGGTGCTGGAAGCACTCAGCCACTCCGGCGGCTTTAAAGATTTCGCGAATACTAAAAAAATCCGAATCCTGCGCGGCGACAAGGTCTACTTCTTCAATTTCAAGCAAGTGACCAACGGAAAGCATCTGGAACAGAACATCGTGGTGGACAACGGGGACCACATCATCGTTCCTTAGGGATCGGACGACAACGATGGAACCGCAAACCAACTCACCTCCCCCGCGCCGGGCGCTGGATCTGGACGACGCCATCGACCTGTTGCGGCGGCACAAGGGCTGGATCCTAGGTCCGGTGCTCGCGGCGCTGGTGGCTGCGGTGATGGTGGCGTTTCTGTGGCCCGACACGTACGTTTCCGTGGCGACCATACGCGTGGTGCCTCCGCAGGTGCCTGAGAATTTCGTGCCCGGGAACATGAGCCTGGATCTGGAGGGCCGGGTGAACTCGCTGGTGGAATTGATTCTGAACCGTGCCACGCTGACCAGCGTCATCAACTCGCATGGCCTGTATAAGAAGGAACTGGCGCGTCTTCCCTTGGACGACGTAATCGAGAACATGCGCTTGCACGACCTCAAGGTGGTTCCGGTGCAGCAAAGCTTGAACCAGGCGCAATCGCAGAAAGCGCAATATCCGGCCTTCGAGATCCGCTTCGCGTATCACGACCGATTCATGGCGCAAAAGGTAGCCACCGACCTGGTGGCGCGATTCCTGGAAGAAAACGTCCGCGAGGTTTCGCAACAGACCCTGTCCACGACGCAGTTTTTGCGCGATCAATGGGACGAATCGAAGAAGAAGCTGGATGCCATCGAGCAAAAGCTGAGCGATTTCCGCGCGCGCAACATCGGGCGGCTGCCCGAGGAGCAACAGAACAATTATCAGCAGTCGGCTGCGCTGGAGAGCCAACGGCTGAATCTGAACCTGTCGATGAATCGCGTCAATCAGGAAAAATTGCTCTCCGAGAACCAGCTTCAGATCTATCGCGGGCAGCTGGCTTCGTTGAAAGAACCGTCGGCGCCCGAAGCGGCGGCGCAGCAAAAGAGCGACAAGCTGGCCGCAAAAGACCGCGAGATTTCGCAATATGAGGACTCGCTGGCCGCCGCGCGCGAACGCTATAAGGAAACACATCCGGATGTCCAGCGCCTGGTGAATCTTCTGGCAGTGGCTCACAAACAGCGCGACGCTTTGCTCAAGGAAGATCAATCCCTGAAGCCAGGCGCGGCCGCGCAGTCCCCCGCGAGCCCGCAGTTGATTCGCGAGCAGCGCGAACTGGTCGCATCCATCGAGCGGACCCAGGGCCTGATCCAGGCCAAGGACCTGGAAATGGAAGACTACCGCAAGCAAGCCACCGAACTGGACGCAACCATCAAGAACTACCAGGGACGCCTGGCGAGCGTGCCGATCGGCATCAAGGAATATGACGAGCTGATCCGCGATCGCGATTTGGCCAAGAAGGAATACGAAGATCTGGATCGCCGTCTGAACACTTCGGCCATGGCGACGGCTCTAGAAAACCGGCAGGGAGGCGAAAGGCTCGAACAATTGGACGCGCCCACGCTTCCGCAAACGCCAACCGAACCTAAGCGCCCGCTGATTATCGGCCTGGGCACGGCGCTGGGCCTGGCCATCGGGTTGTGCGTCGCCGGAACGCGCGAGGTGCGAGACACCGCGCTGAATAACCTCAAGGATGTTCGAGTCTATACGCAACTGCCGATTCTGGCCACCATCCCGATGCTCGAAGACGATTCCTCCGCGCGGCGGCGAAAGCGGCTGGCCTGGCTGGCGTGGTCGGCCGCATGTTTAGCGGGCATTGCGATTATGTCGGGGTCGGTGGTTTATTACTATGCAACAAAATTGTGAAGGTCATAGACAATGAGCCGGGTGCATGAGGCGCTGCGGCGCGCCGGCGGAGCGTTCGTAACCGGAACCGCCGATGAGACTGCGCCCTGGCCGACACCGGAAACGGCCGGGGACGATCTGCTGGGCCAAGTCCGAACGGCTCCGTTTCAACTCGCCCCCGACGCCCCGATCATCGATCCGAAGCATCCGGGAGAGGCTCCCGTCGAGGAATTTCGCGCGCTGCGCACACGGCTCAATCATATGCAGAGCCGGCAGCCGATTCGCAGCGTGGTGATCACCAGCGCCTCGCCGGCCGAAGGCAAATCGTTCGCCGCGACGAATCTCGCAGTCGCCGAAGCGCAACTGGCTGGCAATCGCGTGCTGCTGTGCGACTTCGATCTGCGCCGGCCGGTGATCCATGAGCTTTTCCAGCTTGATCGCGGCCCGGGCTTGACGGATTACCTGCTGGGGAAGGTTCCGCTGCAACTGGCGATGCGCCGGCTGGGGGGCGCCAACCTGTATGTGATGCCGGCCGGACAGCCAGTGGTCAACCCGTTGGAGCTTTTGAATCTGCCGTCGGTTAAAACAATGCTCGACCGGCTGGCGGGCATGTTCAACTGGGTCCTGCTGGATAGTCCACCGCTGCTGTTCGCCGCCGATGGCAATCTGCTGGCCACGCTGTGTGACGCCACTATTCTCGTGGTGCGCATTGGCGCTACGACGATCGACTCTATCGCGCGCGCCCGGCAGGCGTTGTGCCAGGACAACGTGATTGGAATTGTTGTCAACGGAGCGCGCCGCGGCGAGCTATACAGCAAGTACACTTATTATCATTCCTACCAGGCCGCCGAGCAGGACGCCCCGGCTCCGACGGCGCCGGAACCCTGAGGACGCCTGCCGGCGGCTGTGCCGAACCGGCCCAGTGGCGCTAATTTAGCCCATTTCGGATCGGCAGGAGTTTCGGCTAGAATAGGAGCTTGTCCTCGGCTGCCGTGAAACCGGCCCTTCTATGAGGACGTCAGAGAACGTTGGCGCGGGGTGGAAAGGAATCCTAGTTGAGATGATTTACCACAGGCGTGGCCGCCTGCGAGCTGTTTGGAGCTGTGCCGTTTTCCTCTCTACGGTTGCTTTTCTTCCAGGAGCTCCGCAATCCCCCGGTCAGCAACCCGCAGCGGCGCAGCAGCAACAGACGCAGCAGCAGCCTGCTCCGCAGCGTCCGCCCAGTCCTTTCGAGCCTGTGCCCGTGGCGCCGGCGCAGCCCGGCCAACCTGCTCAGCCAGGCCGCACCCCTCCACCGTCGTCGGCCCCGACAACCAGGCAGCCTGGACAACCGCCCCAGAATATTATCGAGGCCATCGAATTTCGTGGCGCCCGCCGCGTCCGCCAGGATACGTTACAAGCGCTGATCTTCAGCAAGCGCGGCGACAGGTTCGACGAAAACACGCTACATCGCGACTTCATGGCGTTGTGGAACTCCGGCCGGTTCGACGACATTCGTATCGAACGCGAGCCGGGCAAGGAAGGCTGGATCATTCGCTTCGTGGTGGTGGAGCGGCCGGTGGTCCGCTCCATCAACTACGTTGGCAATAAGTCCATGTCGCAATCCGACATATTGGACAGGTTCAAGGAACGCAAGGTCGGCTTAGTGGTGGAATCGCAGTACGATCCCAACAAGATCCAGCGCGCCAAGAACGTGCTGCTGGACATGTTGGCCGAGCGCGGCCATCAGTACGGCAAAGTGGACGCCCAGATACACCGGGTGCCTCCCTCATCGCTGGAGGTCACTTTCAAAATCGACGAAGGACCCAAGGTGAAGGTGGGCGAGATCGCCATCGAAGGCAACAATAACCTGAGCAGCCGGGATGTAATTCGCGCCATGAAGAACTCCCATCCCATCGGCGTACCGTATTTTCCACCGCTTGAGAACCTGTTCGCCAAGACCTACGATTCCACCAAGCTCGACGAAGACAAGCAGCGCGTCCAGGTGATGTACCAGGAACACGGATATTTTACGGCCCACGTGACCGACGCCACGGTTACGATGCGCAAGACGGGTGGCGAGGGATATCACATCTGGCTGATTCACCCCAACCACGTTGGAACCGCCGCCGACATCAAAATGTTTGTCGAAGAGGGACCGAAATACCACCTCAACAACATCACGTTTACCGGTGTCAAGTTCTTCCGCACGCCGGAAGCTCTGATGACGCCGCTGTTCCAGATGTCCAAGGGAGACATATTTTCCACCGCCAAACTGCGCAAAGGCATTGAGAACATGCGCAAGCTGTACAGCGGCTTCGGCTACATCGACTTCGTGGTGGAACCGTCCTTTGAGCCGATTCCCAATTCCGATCAGCTCGATCTTTCTCTCTCGGTGGACGAAGGCAGCCAGTTCTTTGTGCGGCGTATCGATTTTTCCGGAAACCTGAGTACTCGCGACCGAGTGATCCGGCGTGAATTGCTGATCGACGAAGGACAGATTTTCAACAACAATCTGTGGGAACTGAGCATCTTGAAGTTGAATCAGTTGGGGTTCTTCGAACCGATCAAGGCCGACGAAGCGGCCGACATCAAGCGCGACACCAAGACGAATACTGTAGATATCACGCTCAAGGTGAAAGAACGCGGGAAAAACTCCATCCAGTTAAACGGCGGCGTCTCGGGCATCGCGGGCAGTTTTATCGGCTTGTCGTACTCCACCAACAATTTCCTCGGTTTGGGCGAAACCCTCAGCCTAAGCTCGCAAATAGGTACGCGCCTCGATCAGGTCCGATTCGGGTTTACCGAGCCTTACCTATTCGACCGGCCGCTTCAGACCGGCTTTACCGTGTATGTGAACCGCTTCAACTACAATCAGGCGCAAGAAGCGTCGATCTTGTCGGGAACCAATCTGATCCCACTGTTCAATCAGCTCGGTACGCAAAACCTGCTCAATTACGTCTCGGAAGGCTATGGCGCTACGCTGTTCGCATCGTATCCGCTGCGGCGGGGCTTTTCTCGCCTGGGCTTGACCTACGGATTTGATATTTCCAACATCAAAACGCTCACCACCGCGGCGTCAACGTACTTCGACTACATCGATTTCGAAGGTGTCGGCGGACCTAACCAGCTCAGTGGCATCCGTACCAGCAAGGTCACTCCTTCGTACACCTACAACACCATAAATAATCCCATCACGCCCACGGGCGGAAGGTCGTTGTTCTTCTCCGCGGCTTTCGCCGGCAGCGTTCTGGGAGGCAATGTCAATACGCTGGAGCCCACCATCGACGCCAAGTATTTCCGCCGCGGATTTGGGAAGGGGCACGTGATCGGTATGCACCTCTTGGCGCGAATGATCACCGGCTATGGCGGGAAGGTGGCGCCTCCGTTTTCGCGTTACTACACTGGAGGCGAAAACGATATTCGCGGGTTTGACATTTGGGGCATCAGTCCGATCGTGTATCTACCCACCGACGTAGGGACGGTGGACGTCTACAACAACGATGGCACCCAGCGCGAGCAAAAACAAATTGTCAATGGTGTGCCGACGTATGTGCCGGTGACGATGACGGTCCCCTCCTATCAACTGGCTTTTCCGGGCGGCGACACGAACATCGTGGGCAACCTCGAGTACCGGATTCCGATCGTTGGACCGCTTTTCTTGGCGATATTCCTGGACGTGGGAATAGACAAGCTCGTTTTTCCCGGCCAGCTCAGGCTGAACCCCGGCCGCATCGAGCAGTTGAACCAGGAATTTCCTGAAGCGGGCTTCAACGGCACGGCCTACATTGCTCCCGGCACCCAAAAGCCGCGGGCCTCTACCGGGCTGGAACTGCAAGTACTGATGCCTGTAGTTAACGCTCCGTTCCGCGTGTACTGGGCGTACAATCCGCTGCTTTTCCGCGGTTATTTGCAATCGCCCATCGTAGCGGACCGTTCCTATTTCCCCAACAACGCCACCTATCAGGCTGCTCTGGCCTCACTGGGTCAGGCGCTTCCCTTCCTGGAACCGCACGACACGTTCCGCTTTACCATCGGCCGGACCTTCTGAAAGATTGCCAGTTTTGGATAGACTATAATGACGTTTAAGGTTAGGAGTTTGACTGTGAATACCAAAGTTCTTGTGAGCTTGGCAGCCGCTTTGGCTTTCGCGCTGGGCGCGCAGGCTCAAAGCCCGGCCGGCAAAATTGCCGTCATTTATCTGCAAGGCGCAATCGGCAACACCAAGGACGGCCAAAAGGCTGTCTCGGAGTTGGAGGCCAAGACCGCGCCCAAGAAAAAAGAGATCGAAGGCAAGCAGAATGAAATCGCGTCCTTGCAGGACCAGCTCAATAAGGGCGCCAACACCTTGAGCGACACCGCCAAGAACGATCTATACAAGAACATCGAGAACAAGAAGAAGAGCCTGCAGCGCGAACTCGAGGATGCGCAGGCGGAATTGGATCAGGACCAGCAGAAGATTCTGCAACAGATCGGCGCCAAGATGCAGGCGGTCATCGAACGCTATGCCCACGATCACGGCTACGTGCTGGTGGTGGATGTCAGCAATCCGCAGAGCCCGGTGTTCTATGCCTCGCCCAGCATCGACATTACGAAAGAGATCATCGAGCTGTACGATCAGAGCGCGGCCGCGCTGAGTAATCCGGCGCCGGCGCCGAAGAGTCCCGGTATCGGCGCGCCGCCACCGGCCAAACCGGCCACCCCCAAACAGTAGGCGGTTGTAACCCGCTGCGCGGAATCGTCGAAGTGAAACCGGCCACCAAGTTTGAGCTGGCGAGCGAGCGAAAACTGCGCGACCGCAATAAGCCGCTGTACCGCGTGGCGCACTGGCCGATCTGGATTTTCGTATTCTTTATCTCGCCCGGGCCTTGGACTTTCGATCTGTTCGAGCATGGCTTCGACCGGCGCAAGCTGTTGTGGCTGGCGGTGGTTATGTTGGCTACCGGCATCGCAGGCCTGCGGGGCCGATTGCCGGGCGTTGAGCCCCGGCCCTACATCATTCGGTTCGTAGAAGACAAACCCAATCCTCTGTACCGGCGCATTTGCTACACCTTCGCGTGGAGCATCGTGGTGACGTTCGCGATCCTCAATCTGGCGGGCTTGGGCGTGGCTGTCGCAACCGGGGGCTGGTATCTCAAGCAAATTTATTTGTACGGTTATTTCCCGATCGCGGCGGTGATTTGGACGCTAGGGGCATTTGGCATCTTGCCGCGCGTGCGGGCATCCACCAAGGGCGAAGGGGACGAGCGGCGCTATTTTTACGGCGCCGTATGGGCCTCCTGTGTCGCGCAGCCGGTGCTGGGAATTTTGTGGAAGACGCTGCCGCACACTCGTGAGGCCGACTCGGTGAAGCTGGTCATCTTCGCCGGCATTTTTGCCGCCATGGGAATGTTGGCCTATCGAGGAGTGCTCCCGCGCACCCGGCCCATCGTACCGGGCGAATTGGCGATTTCAGATTAAGGCGTCGCGGCCGCGCGCAAGAACGCCAGGATACTCTGAAGCTCGGAGTCGCTGTACGTCGACAGGACACTGGCGTGCCGCCAATCGCTGCCGGTTTTCAACGTCACGACGCCGGGCGCAAACGTTCGTAATACCGGAGGCGGCGACGTTAGATCGTACAGCTTAGTCTGATTCTTGCGCTGGCTCACGATGAGCGCTGGGAAGGTTTCGCCGGCCGCCGTGGCAGTGTGGATTTCGGGGATGGCTAGCTGGCGGAGCGCGGCGGCATCGGCCGGGATTTTAGCGATGGGTGAGGCGACTGGAATCCCGAAGCCATCCACCTGATGGCAGGTCGAACAGCGTCCGAATCCGCGCAGCGAATCGAAGAACAGTTCGCGGCCCTGCGCGGCTTCGGGTGGGAGCTTCTTTTCAGGCTCGGCCTCGGGCGCCGGATTCCGCGGTGTGATTCCGTTCAAGCTGTCCACGTAAGCGATCACGGCGAAGAGCTGCGCGCGCGGAAGAACATCTCCGAATGCAGGCATGGCGGTGCCGGGAATTCCGCGAGCGATGGTTTGCGAAATGTAGTCCTCGGTGAAGCCGCGCGCGGCCAGGCGCGGCGCGGTGCTGCCGGAACCACCCTTCGGTCCGTGGCAATAGCCAGTGGCGCAGCTCTTACTGAAAATATCCGCTCCGCGCCCGATCGCATCCTGCGCGCAAGCCAGTGCCGGAAGTAAGCACACCAGCGTCAAGCGCATCATCGCGTGCCCTCCGGCAATGCGAACACCGTCAAGGTCGAGCCGCCGCGGAAAGTCGCCGTCTCAGGCCATAGATCCGGGAAAGATCCGGAAGCGAGCGACCCCCAGCCCGAAGGTGTGGCGACATACTGGCGTCCATTCACCATGTAAGTGACGGATGACCCGCGATGGCCGCTGCCGGTTTGAAAGCTCCACAGTTTGGTTCCGGTGCGCGCGTCCAGGGCGAAGAAGAATCCCTCGGGATCGCCCGTGAAGAGCACATCGCCGGCGGTCGTCAATAACGAGGCGAGCAGCATGTATTTGTACGGATATGACCATTGGCGCTTCCCCGTCACGGGATCGTATGCATCCAGATGGCTGTGAGCTGGCCCGTTCGGAGGATTGGTGAACACCCAGGTTCCGCCAATAAAACTCCGGCCTTCGTGCGGCTCCTCGGCGACAGCAGTCTCCTGGCCACAGACTTCGAGAGTAGGTGTGTATAGAAAGCCCGTGCGCGGCGAATACGTCGTTTCATTCCAGCTTTTGCCACCGAAAGGGCTAGGACAGAACAAAGTGGGCTTTCCTTCCACCGGCTCGACGCGTCCGACGAATTTCCCGTCTTCGGTGAGTCCGCTGGTCCAGTTGTGGTTGTCGACAATCGGGTAGCCGTTGATGTACTCGCCGGTAACGCGGTCCAGCACGAATGCGTAACCACCCTTATTGATGTGGACCAGAAGCTTGCGCATTTGGCCGCGCACTTCGCGATCGATCAGCACGCATTCATAGGAAGAATCGAAATCCCAAACGTCTTTAGGGACCTCCTGGTGATACCACTTCAGCTTGCCCGTGTCGGCATCGAGGGCGACCACGCTGGCCGTATAGAGATTGGCGCCTTCGCCAGCGCCCGAGAAGCGCTGGCGCGCGTCGTTGTCCGCAGCGGCGTTTCCGACGCCCCAGTAAACCAGATTCAGCGCCGGATCGAACGAGCCGGTCATCCAGGTTGCGCCACCGCCGAATTTCCAGCTATCGCCTTTCCAGGTTTCGTGGCCTTTTTCGCCCGGTCCGGGAATGGTGTAGAAGCGCCAGGCCACGTGCCCGGTTTTGAGATAGACGGCGGTGAGATATCCACGATGCGCCGAGTCTCCGCCAGCGCCGCCGACGATCACTTTGTCCTTTACGACCAGAGGCGCGCCGGTGACCGTGCAGCCGCACTGCTGCATGTCGTCGAGACTCACGCGCCAAGCTTCCTGGCCGGTGTTCTGATCGATGGCGATGAGATAGTCGTCGTAAGTAGCCAGCAGAACGTAGCCGCCGCCCACGGCGATGCCGCGGTTTTGCGGACCATAGGGAACGGTGGCGCGCGGCAGCGGATACTTGAATTGCCAAATCAGACGGCCCGTGGCGGCGTCCAGCGCAAACACCTGGCTGCGCGAGGTGGATAGATACAGTTTGCCGCCGATAACGATGGGCGTCGACTGCAGACCCATCTCGTAGTCGCCGGTTTGAAAGGCCCACACGGGCACGAGCTTGCTTACGTTGTTCCGATTGATTTGATCGAGCGCGCTGTATCGCCAGGCATACTGCGTGCCACCGTGGTAGTTCCAATCCGCGCGGGTGGCGCCTTCCTGGGCCAGCGCGGCGCCGGCGAATGCAAGAAAAACAGACAGGATTCGCATCGCGACGATTATATCCCGCTCGCGACGGCGCTAGCTTACTGCTTCATCGATCTCTCGCGGGCCGCGAGAAACTCATCGCCCGCATTCCAGGTCGGAAGCTTATCCTGATTCGCTACGGTCATGCCGATCAAAAGCCCAAACCGCGCGGCTTCCTGCATTCCAGCGAAATCCCAATCCTCGTGATATTCGTCCGACGGCTGATGATAATGCTTGTCGTTGTACTCTTCGAAGATTTTTTCGCCGTAATCGGCGGGCTTTCCGTAATATTGAGTACCCAGACTGATCGAAAACGACGGTACGCCCGCATGGGCCAGCGAAAAATGATCGGAGCGATAATAGTGACCCTGCTCTGGATGCGCCTCGGGCTGGATGGTCAGCTCCATGCGGCGGGCGGCTTCCTGCACCGCGGGCCACACCGTGGTCCGGTTGGCGCCGGTCACTGAAACGTCCTTGGTCCGGCCGAAAGGGTAGAAGGCGTCGAAGTTCAGATCGAGCGCGGTCTTGGACAGCGGAATCACCGGATGCAGGGCGTAGTATTCCGAACCGCGCAATCCAGCTTCTTCAGCCGTCACCGCCGCAAATAATGCCGTACGGCGCGGTTTGTGTTCCAAGCTCTGCCAGGCGCGCGCCATTTCGATCAGCATGCCGCAGCCGGTAGCGTTGTCGACGGCGCCGTTGTAAATCGAATCTCCATTCACCGGCGGCCCGATTCCCAGATGATCCCAGTGCGCCGTAAAAAGCACCGCCTGCGACTTCAAGTTTGGATCGCTACCCGGAACCATGGCGATCACGTTGCGCGATTCGATCTCGCGAATTTGGGTCGGGATGTTGGCGCGCACGTGCACGCCCAGATGAATCGGCTTGAAGTCGCGCGAATTCGCGGCGTTCAGCATTTCATCGACGGTCTTGCCGGCCAAAGCGAGCAACCGCGCGCCAGCGTCCTGGGTCAGCCATCCGGCGAACGCCAGCGCAGGCTGTCCACTGGCCAGCTTCAACTGCGGATCTTCCTTGCCCCAGGAGCTGCGCACGACGTCGTAGCCATATCCAGCCGTCGGCGTGGTGTGGATGATGAGCACGCCTTTGGCGCCGTGCCGCGCGGCTTCTTCGTACTTGTAGGTCCAGCGGCCGTAGTAGGTGAGCGCGCGCCCGCCGAAAAATTTCGGATCGTCGGAAGGCGGCTCATTGGTGAACAGCACCAGCACTTTGCCTTTCACGTCCACGCCCTTGAAATCGTCCCATTGATATTCAGGCGCTACGATGCCGTGGCCGACGAAGATGGCTTCGGCGTCGAACTGATCTTCGGGCTGCTGCAGCTCGCTCACGCCGACGAAATCGTCCAGCCATTTAAAGGAAACATTTTGCTTCCGACCCACCGCCGACAGCGTCGCAGTAGGCTCGGTGGTGGAGCCGACCAGCGGGACGCTCTGGAAGTAGGTCCCGTTGATCGCCGGCCGGTTTGGCTCCAATCGATCGCGAACTGCGTGGCGATGTATTCGGTGGCCAGCTTCTCGCCGCGTGTGCCGACACCACGGCCCTCCAGCAGGTCGCTCGACAGAAACTTTACATGCGCGCGAATCCGCTCGCCGGAGACGTCGCCGGTTTGAGCCATCGCCGCGATTGCAAATACGAATGCCGCGGCCCAGCCGAGGATTAAACGCCGTTGTTTTTGATTCATGACCTCTTCAGGATAGCGTGAGCTTCTGGTTCCGATTCTGGATACGTCAGGGTGCGATTGGCGATCGTCAAAGATCCTTGCTGGAGAGGATCGTCGACGCCGGCTACGTACGAAAAAGAGGATAATGAACGCAGGTGATCAAGAGCCCACGCCGCGTGGTGCCACGCCAGCCGACCCCAGCGAAGGGCAGAGACAATCGCCTGAGCCCGGAAGAATTGGGTCTTTTAGCCAAGCGGTTCGCCGCAGCGTCGAAGCCCGCCGAAGCGGCTCCGATCAAGGAGCGCCTCACCCGCGGCTTCTACGGAACCTCGGCTTGCCCGCCGGGCCAGTTTCCCGTATCTTGAGGACATGGAAGTCCACTTCAGCCCAGAGACCGAGAAGCGACTCAAGGACCTGGCTGCGCAGAGCGGATGCGGGACCGCCGACGCACTTGTGCAGGATGTCGTGGAGGGCTATATCGACGAGCTCGCGCGCACGCGCGACATGCTCAATAGCCGCTATGACGACCTGAAAAGCGGAAGAGTGAAACCCATTGATGGCGAGGAGTTTTTTGACGAACTCCGGCGTCGAGAGGACGAATTACTCAAAAAGCGCTCGCCTCAATGAATCGAGAGCGTGGCTTCGCTCTTCATCCGCTTGCCTCGCAGGACATCATCGGAATTTGAGAATACATTGCTGCAGATAGCCCGCTGGCAGCAAGTCGCTTCCGGGAAGAAATTCTCAGCAAGATTCGCGCCTTGGCCCCGTTTCCCCATCAGGGCCACAGACGCCCCCGACCTCACTTCGCGGACCCTCCGCTTCACCAGGGTACGTGAATATCTGATTGCGTACGCACCGGACGAAAGGCCGTTGGGGTTGTCGCCGTCATGCACGGGCGCCGCAGCCCTCCCGTCATGGCTGCAATTCTTCGAAGCCGCGAATAGTGCGTGCCCCATGGGCGGCTTCTGCGGAATGGAGCCTAGGTGAAGCTGGACGCCGCATTCCACTTATAATGACCACAGACCTACATGCTGGACGCGCAACATCTCGCCACCCTGCTCCTGCGCGTGGCCGTGGCCGCATCGCTGGCCAGCATTCTGTCCCGTTTCGCCGCCTTTCAACGCATGCTCATGCGCGAGGAACGCACGCTGCTCCAGCGCTTCCAGCTCGCCCTGAGTTTCGCCGCGCCATACGGAACCTGCGTCACCCTGCGCGTGCTGAACGCCAACTATCAGGCGGTCGACCTGGGCCTGGAAGGCAGCCTCACCGCCGGTATGGTGGGGGGCTACGTCAGCGGCCTGCTGGCCGGAGTGCTGATTTCCATCCCCGCGTTCGCCAAAGGCGAATTGATGTCCATGCCGCTGTTCGCCGGAGTCGGCGTGCTGGGTGGCCTGCTGCGCGACGTCGCGCCGGAAAAGGAAGACATCTGGAGATTCTCGCCGCTGGTCAGTCTCAGCCCCAAGCGCTGGCGGCAACGCCAATACCAGCTCCGCATGATGTTCCAGCTTGGCTGCCTGTTCACCATTGTGTCCATGGAACTGCTGCGGGTCTCGATGGCCAGATTCTTTTCGCGCGGCGGCGTCTTCTTTCCCGAGATTTGGCGTGGCGCCCACCCCATGACCGCCATCGCCATCTGCGCCAGCTCGGTCTTCGCGGTCATGCTCCCGCTCAAGATCTGGAACAACGCCCGCAACGAGAAAAAGATCGAAGCCCAGCAGTTGCGCCTGAACGAAGCGCGCCTGGCCGCGCTCACCAGCCAGATCAACCCGCATTTCCTGTTCAATACGCTCAACTCCGTCTCCTCGCTCATCCGCAGCAATCCCGATCAGGCCCGCAGCGTGGTTTATCGGCTTTCCAGCATCCTACGGCGCCTGCTACGCAACACCGACAATCTCACTCCGCTGCGCGATGAGATCGCTTTTATCGATAACTACATGACCATCGAGATGGTGCGCTTCGGAGACAAACTGCGCTTCGTGAAAGAAATCGACCCAGGCACGCTTGACCGCCTGGTCCCCAGCATGATGCTCCAGCCCATTCTCGAAAACAGCATCCGCCACGGCCTGAGCAGCAAGGTGGATGGAGGCACGATTCGCGTCCGTACTTCGATCTCGGGCGGGCGCCTGCATCTGCTGGTAGAAGACGACGGCGTAGGAATCCCGGAAAACCGCCTCGCGGCGCTGTTCGATCAAGGCATCGGCGTCAGCAATGTAAACGAGCGTCTGAAAGTGCTATTCGGCGCGGATTATAAGATGTGGATCGATAGTAAACCGGGCGAGGGCACGCGCACCGGCATCGAAATCCCGGACCTCATCGTCGCCAGTGAGGCCAGCCAGGAACTCTCTACGGCCGGCTGAAGCGGGAAACCTAGGCCGGAGGCCGCACGTCTTGTTAAGTAACCCGAAAGTTAGGCGCAGCTTTCGAGTTGCGAGGAATTATTGAGTTCACGTTAACGAAGATCTCACTTGCCCCTAGCCGCTACATCCGCCGGACGTGTTACGGAAAAATCGTACCGGGAGTATGTCAACCCGCAGTGGGTGCGCCTGCTCAACGTCCTGGAGATGAACGTACGTTACACCCGCTGCACGGGTGCTGAGCTGTTTAGCGAGGATGGCCGCCGGATTATCGACTTTCTTTCGGGCTATTGCGTCCACAACGCCGGACACAACCATCCCGATATCGTGGCCGCTCTGCACGAAGAATTGGACCGTCAAGGTCCGGCCATGCTCCAAAGTCACGTTAGCGACGTGGCCGGAGAGCTGGCGGCGAAACTTTGCGCCCGTGCCGGAGGCCGTCTCAAGAAGACCTTTTTCTGCAGCTCCGGCAGCGAAGGAGTGGAAGCCGCCATCAAGTTCTCGCGCGCTCACACCCGCCGAGCGGGTATCGTCTATGCCAGCGGCGCTTTTCATGGTCTGACGTGCGGCGCGCTCTCGTTGATGGACGAACCTTTCTGGCGCGAAGGTTTCGGACCGTTGCTGCCTCATACCGAGGCCGTGCCATTCGGCGACTTGACGGCGCTTAAAGACAAGCTCGCCTCCCGGCGCGCCGCCGCTTTCATCGTCGAACCGATACAGTCCGAGGCGGGCATTCGGATTCCTGCCCCCGGATACCTAGAGGCCGCGCGCGGCCTGTGCCGCAAATATGGCACGCTGCTGGTTTTGGATGAAGTGCAGACCGGCATGTATCGCACCGGCCCGTTCCTGGCTTCGCAGGCCTCTCCCGTCGATCCGGACATGGTGATCCTCGCCAAGGCGCTCAGCGGAGGCTTGATTCCCAGCGGAGCCGTGCTCTTGACCGATGATGTTTATCATTCGGTCTACGGCTCGCTCCAGCGGGCCATTGTGCATACTTCCACTTTCAGTGAAAATGGTCTCGCTATGCAGGCCGGCCTCGCCACTCTGGACGTGCTGGAACGAGAGCGCCTGGGCGAACGTGCCGCCTCGGCCGGCGATTATCTGCGCGACCGGCTTCGCGCCGCGCTCTCCGGCTTCGAAATGGTCAAGGAAGTTCGCGGCGTGGGTTTGCTCAATGGGATCGAATTTACCAAACCCCACACCCTGAAGCTGCGCGTGCCTTTCGAGACCTTCCATCGGATTCATCCGGGAATGTTCGGCCAGGTCGTCGTAATGCGCCTGTTCCGCGATGCGGCCTTTCTCACGCAAATCTGCGGCAATCATTTTATGGTGCTCAAGGCCGCGCCGCCGCTCATGATCAAGGAACAGCATGTCGACGAGTTCGCACGTGCGCTCGGGTCGCTGGTCGAGCTGATGCATACTTCCTCCAGTTTTTGGACCGAGGCACTCGGTATGGCGCGAAGAGTAATGGAAATTTGATGCTGATTCGATTTCTAGCTCTGACCTTCACTTGCAGTCTCGTGCTGAGCGCGGCCGACCCGGCAGGCGCCGGCGTCCGCCCGGTTCCTGCTATCGAGGCCGGCTACCGGGAGATGTACAATCTCGAATTCGATCAGGCGCACCGGACCTTTACCGACTGGGAACGCAAGCACCCCGCCGATCCGCTAGCGCCGGCTTCCAACGCGGCCGCATACCTGTTCGCCGAATTCGATCGTCTGAATATTCTGCACTCGGAATTCTTCGTCGAAGACGGGCTTTTCAAGCGGCGTCCCAAGCTAGCGCCAGATCCCGTTGCTCGCCAGGCTTTCGACGCGGAGTTAGCCAAGGCGGAGAGAATTGTCGGACAGCATTCTCAAACAATCGCCCCAACAGACCGCGGCCCTGTTCGCTAAGACGATAGCGCTGGGCCTGCGCGCCGATTACCTGGCGTTGATTGAGCGGCGCGATCTGGATTCTTTGAAGATCGTGAAGTCGAGCCGCGCCTTAGCCGAGAATCTGCTCTCAATCGACCCGTCCTATTACGACGCTTACCTGGCCGTTGGCGTCGAGAATTATCTGCTCAGCATCAAGCCCGCTCCCCTCCGCTGGTTCCTCAAGATGAACGGAGCCGAAACGGATCACGATCGCGGCATCCAGGACCTCACCCTCACCGCCGAGAAAGGCCGTTATTTGAGCCCGTATGCGCGCTTGCTGCTGGCCGTCGCGGCGCTACGCGGCAAGGACATTCCCAAGGCCGCCGAACTTCTGACTCAGCTAGCGCAAGAGTTCCCGAAGAACCGTCTATACGCACAGGAACTCGCTCATCTGAAGTAGAAAATTCGAACAAGAGCGCAGGCACCACACCCAGGTCGGCAAAGCCGCCAGTTGCCGCTCGGGTAGAATAACCGGGGGGGCCGAAAAAGTCAGCATGACGATCGTCGCCGCCGCGAGCGCGTTCCCGCCGCACGAGTACGATCAACGCGTGATTCTGTCAGCCTTGCAGCGGCACTGGGGCCCCAAGGTGGACAATCCAGTTTTTCTGGAGCGTCTGCAGGCCCGCGTGGGCGTCGATAAGCGGCACCTCGCCTTGCCCATCGAAGAATACAACGACTTGAAAACCTGGGGCCGCGCGAACAATCATTGGATCGACGTCGCGCAAGAGATCGGCGAGACCGCGCTGTGCCGCGCGCTAACTCGCGCCGGTTTGATGCCGTCGGACTTGGACGCGCTGTTCTTCGTTTCCATCACTGGAATTTCCTGCCCATCCATCGACGTCAAGCTGGTCAATCGCATGGGCCTATCGCTCAACCTGAAGCGCACTCCGATCTTCGGCCTGGGATGCGTCGCGGGCGCGGTCGGGCTTTCGCGCGCGGCCGATTACGTACGCGCTTTCCCGAACCAAGTGGCCGCCGTATTGGCGGTGGAACTTTGTTCCCTCACGCTGCAACAGGAAGACATCTCGATCGCGAATATCATTTCTTCCGGTTTATTCGGCGATGGCGCGGCGGCCGTGTTGGTGACTGGCGCTGAACGAAACGGCGATGGCCCCGAGATTTTGGCCACCCGTTCAGTGCTGTTCCCCAATTCCGAACACGTGCTCGGTTGGGACATTTCTGAAAAAGGCTTTCGAATGGTGCTGGCGCGCGAGCTGCCCGAAATCGTGCAGGAGAAGCTCGGTCCCGTGGTGGATGCATTTCTCGCCGAGCATCAGCTCACGCGCGCCGATCTGGGAAGCTGGATCCTGCATACTGGCGGGCCGCGCGTGCTGGAAGCCACCGCCGCTGCGCTCGGCCTTTCTGAAGAAGACGTCTCGGCGTCCTGGGATTGTCTGCGGCGCGAAGGTAATCTTTCCTCCGCATCGGTCTTGGTGGTGCTCGAAGAAGTCATGTTGAAGCGCCGGCCGGCCGCTGGAACCTATGGACTGCTGGCCGCAATGGGGCCTGGCTTTTCGGCTGAACTGGTTCTGTTGAGGTGGTAATTTGCCGAGCTTGAAAAGCGACGTCTTGATCATTGGCGGCGGACCGGCGGGCCTTGCCGCAGGTATCGCGGCGCGTCTAAAGGGATTCACGGTGACGGTGGCCGATACCGCGCGCCCGCCCATCGACAAAGCTTGCGGTGAAGGCCTGCTGCCCGCCGCGCCGGCCGCCCTGGCTCAACTCGGAGTGCACATTACTCGCGAACACGCCTTCCCGTTCCGCGGCATCCGATTCGTCGGCGAAGGCGCAACGGTAGAAGCAAGTTTCCCGGCCGGACTTGGCTGGGGCATCCGGCGGACTAAGCTGCACCAGTTGCTGAGGGATCGCGCCAATGAAGCCGGCGTACGGATGCTGTGGGGAGCCTCGCCCGACTTGGTTCAAGAAGTGGCCGGGGCCCGGTGGATCGTTGGCGCCGACGGACAGAATTCGCGAGTTCGGCGCCTGTACGGACTGGACCGCGCGAGCAAGGAATCTTCGCGTTTTGGATTTCGGCGACACTATCAAGTCGCACCGTGGACCGACTGCGTCGAGGTGCATTGGGCCTCCGGCTTTCAGATTTATGTGACGCCGGTGGGGTCGAATGAGGTTGGGATCGCACTGCTCACGCGCGATCGGAGGCAGCGAGTAGACCAAGCCCTCCAAGCTCTCCCGCAGTTGCAGCGGAGGCTGGCTGGCGCGGGGTTTTCGAGCCTAGAGCGCGGCGCGGTGACCATGTCGCGAAGGCTGCCGCGCGTGTTTGGAGAACGGACCGCTTTGATCGGAGACGCCTCGGGTTCCGTCGACGCCATCACCGGCGAGGGGCTGAGTCTAGCCTTCCGCCAAGCCATCGCGCTGGCCGACGCTTTGACCGCTGGCGACCTGGAAGCTTATCAAGCCGAACACCGCCGCCTGGCGCGCAAACCGCTGCTCATGGCCGATTTCATGCTGCTACTGGACCGCTCGCGGTGGTTACGGCGGCGCGTGTTGCACGTCATGGCTTCGCGGCCCGCTATTTTCGGTAGCCTACTCGCTCTGCACGTTGGGAGCGGGTCTGGGCCTGGTCACGCGGTTTGCGACGGCGCGGTAGCCGGGACTATCCAATCGGCCGGGACTTGGCCTTCCGGCAACAACTCGCCCTTTTCCAGGTGACGCGATTTGGTGGCGAAATGCGCCGCGTGCGGATCGTGCGTGACCATCACAATGGTCTTGTGGAATTCGCTGTTCAAGCGCCACAGCAGTGTCAGAACCTCGAGGGCGGAGTTCGCGTCCAGATTGCCGGTGGGCTCGTCGGCCAATATTAAATCGGGATCGGTGACGATGGCGCGCGCGATCGCGACGCGCTGCTCCTGGCCGCCGGAGAGCTGGCGCGGCAGGTGATGCAAACGGTCGCCGAGTCCTACCAGCCTGAGCGCGGTTTCAGCGTGTTCCATCCGTTCTTTCTTTTTGAGATTCGTGAGTTTCAGAGGCAGCTCGACGTTTTCAATCGCGCTCAGGACCGGAATCAAGTTGAAGGACTGAAATACGAATCCGATATGTGCGTTGCGCCAATGCGCGACGGCCCGCTCAGAGATGGCGCGCAGATCCTGGCCGAGCACGAGAATCTCGCCGTCCGTGGGGCGATCCATGGCGGCGATCAAATGCAGCAAGGTGGATTTTCCGGAGCCGGAGGGGCCCATCAGGGCGACAAATTCGCCGCGCGAGATGGCGATGTCGACGTCCTTGAGCGCGACTACGCGAAACTCGTCGCGAACGTATTCCTTGGTTAGTTGATGCGTTTCGATAACGGTTTCAGCCATGAGTTAGGCCTGTTTGGGCCGCACTTTCTGCCCATCCTTCAAACTAGCGGGCGGATTGACGATGATGTCTTCACCGCCGATAAGGCCCTTCGATCGACCTCGACGCCTTGCGATGTCGTTCCGGCAACTTTGACTGCGTCTTTCGCACGAGCTTTGCCGCCGACCACCACGAACACCGCGCCATCCCGTACAGCCGAGGCCGGCACGATGACCACCGGTTTCGATGTCGGCTTGCGGCCGGCGCCGGGTTTTTCGGGCGGATAAAACGCGACGCTCGCGTTCATTTCGGGCCGCAGATAATCGTCGGGTTCCAGAATCTTGACTTTGACCTGCACGGTCGCTTTCTGGCGGTTGGCTTCGGGCGAGATCTCCGTGATTGCGCCTTGGTATTTGCGATCGGGATACGCGTCGGTGGTGACCACGCCGGGCTGTTTGGGGCCTAGCTTGGCAAAATCGTTCTGGTTGATGTCGAGCTCGACCTGAAGGTCGCGCAGGTCGGCGATCGAAACGACGTAGCCTTTGGCGCCTTGTCGCCCACAAAGCCGGTGGTGACGAACTCGCCCTGTCTCCACGTTGCGTTCGAGAATGGTGCCGTCGATGGGCGCGCGGATTACGGTGTTGTCGAGCTGCACCTGGGCGTAATCGAGCGTGCCCCTGGCTTGATCGACCTGGGCACGCAGCGCGTCGATTTCTTCCTGGCGCGGCCCCAGTTTCACCAACTCGTAAGCGCGATCGAACGAAGCGACTTTAGCGACGGCGGAGTCATAACGCGCCTGCGCGTCGTCGAGGGTTTGCTGCGCCGAGATTTTGTCGTGCACCAAGCCGCGAGTGCGTTCCAAGGAAACGCGGGCGTTCTCCTGATCGGCGCGCGCCTGATCGAGATCTGCTTTGGCTTTGGCGATCTCTTCGGGACGCGAGCCGTGCTCGGCCTCAGCGAGCTTGGCTTTCAACATTTCGAGATTGCCCTGCGCCGATAGGACATTGGCGCGATATTCGTCGTCTTCCAGGCGCACCAGAACCTGGCCGGCTTTGACCTTGTCGGCTTTTTCAACGCCGATCCAGGCGACTTTGCCGATGACTTTGGCCGCGAGCTCGATTTTGTGCGCGGCCACGATGTAACCCGTGGCGTTGAGAATCACGTTGCCTTCGCCGCCCGGCCCCGCGGAAGCAGTGCGGACGCGTATGATGTCGACGTCGGTGGCGGCATTGAGGCGGGCGTAGATGAAGCGAGCCGCGCCCAGCAACACGAACAGCAGAATACCGGCGACGATGAATCGCGCGGCCCAGGGCGATGGCTCGTCGCGGCGCTTCTTGGAGCGATCGATACGCAGGCTTTTAAGTTCGCTGTCCATCTCTAGATATCCCTTAACGCGGTGAGAATTTCTTTCTTGGCCGCGCTTCTCGCCGGGAACAGGCCTCCTAACGCTCCCATGACCAACGCGAAGGCGATACCCGCGGCCATGATCTCGGGACTGACGCGGAAGTTGAATGAAATTTCGCTAAACGTTACGAAGCTGCCGATTCCCGTGGTGATGTTGTTGAGAGGCAGAACCAGCACGCAACCGAGCAAGCCTCCGAGCACCGAGAGCAGTACCGATTCGAATAAGAAGCTGGTAAGAATGCTGCCGCGTGAGAAGCCCAGCACGCGCAGAGTGCCGATCTCTCTGGCTCGCCGTGCGACCGAGGCGTACATGGTATTCATGGCGGCGAAACTACTGCCCACCGCCATGATGACCGAGATGAAAATTCCCAGGTATTGCAATATCGCGCCGGAACTGGTTTGCGAATCGTAATATTCTTTCTCGGTTTGCGCCACGACGCCGAGACGCCGGTCGTCATTGAGCGAATTGATGAGCGCGGGAACGGTGGCGGCGTCCGTGGCGCGCACCAGGATCGAGCTCAGGCCGTCCGCGCGATTAAAATCGCGAGCTGGTCTGGTTGAGGTCGCCGAAGATCTCGCTGTTTACGGAGGATTGGCCGCCGTCCATCACGCCCACCACTTCCCAGTCGCCCCGGCCGAAGCGCAGCTTGTTGCCCAAATGGGCGCCGGGGTAACGCCGGGCGATGGATTTGCCAACCACCACCTCGCGTTGCCCGGCCCGGAACCAGCGGCCATCCTGGAGCTTCAACCCGTCACGCATCTGGATCCCAAGCGGCAGGATGCCCCGCAGCGTGACGTTCATTCCTTCGGGACTGTCGACGCTGGGGAGATTGATGACAGTGACCATTTCGAGCGACGTCATGGGCTGGCCGCCGTCGCGAACGATTCCGGGCATAGATTTGAGGTCCTGATAAACTTCGCGCGTGATGCCGCTGCTCAATTCGGCATTGGAGCCTTTGCGCATGACCAGGATCTGGAGCGGATTGCCGGAGGACTCGAACGCTGTCCGGAGTCCATTGACCAACGCGAGAACGGAGAGCAACACGGCGACGGTTAAAGTGATGCCGAGCGCGGTCATGATGGTGGTGGTCTTGCGAACGACCAGGTTGCGAAGATTGTAAGAAAGCGGAATCGCCATGGCTAAGCTGTGGATCGCAAAGCATCGAGGATGGAAGTGCGCGAGGCACTCCAGGCCGGAACGAATGAACTGACCAATCCGATTAGCAGCGCTCCGCCCAGGCAGATCAGAGCGACGGGAGGCGTGACCGCGAGATTATGCAAGGCGGGCATCATGTCGCTGCCTGGGCTATGGCTCACCCCGGCGCACATCGCGGCAGCGAGCAGACATCCTATCGCGCCACCTGCTAAGCAGATCATCGCGGACTCGCCCAGCACGATTCCCAGGATGGCGCCGGGCGTGAATCCGAGGGTTTTCAAAATCCCGACCTCGCGGATGCGCTCGCGCACCGACATCGAAATGGTATTGGCGGAGACCAGCAGAATGGTGAATGTCACGGCGCCGCAAATGGCCATGATGAACATCCGCAGATTTCCGAGGAATGAAAGGAAACTGAGTTCGAAGGCTTTTTCCGATTCGCTGCGCGTGGGAAATGGGGAAGCAGTGAACATGTCGTCGATGGCGGCGGCCAGGCGCGGGACGTCGGCGGGGGTGTCGGCCTGGATCAGAAAAGCGCCCACCATGTCTTGCTCGGCGCTGGAGGAACCGAGCGCTTCCCGCAGATATTCGCGGCTGAAGTACAGCGATGCCATCTTCTCCGGGTCTTCGTAAATGCCAACCACTTTCAGCTCCAGCGTCACGGGAAAAATATCACCAACCAAAGTGATGCGGTCGCCTAGTTTGAAGTGCATCTTGTCGGCTAACGATTTTTCGACAATGCAGCCGGTTCGCTCGTGCAGGAAAGCCTGCTTCTGATCTTCCGGGATCTGAAGTTCGTTGTAGACGTTGAAGAAGTGGTCGGGATCGGTGGCAAAGCGGGCGAACATGTTGTTGGGATCGCGCGCGTCTTTGTAGGTGCCTCCGAACCATTGCCAGGTCATGAGGTCGCGCACGCCGGGAAGCTGGCGGATTTTATCGCGATAGTAGATAGGGACGGGCTGGGTCATGGAGACGCGGTGGCGCGTGACCAGCCGGAGCGCTTGGGCCGGCGTCGCTTCGCCAAAGAACATGGCTTGATACATCGCGATGAGCAGGCCCAGGATGCATAGCGATACGGCGATGCTCGCGATGGTGAGCAAGCTGCGGCGGCGGTTGCGTACACTGTTCTTGAAGATCAGTCCGAGATAGCGCATGCTGGCGTCCTTCTTCAGCCTATCAGCCGGGACCGGTTTGGCGGAGGCGAGATCGGCCAATGGCCGTCAGGAACCGGCGAGCGTCCGACACGGCAGATCGACCCGATAATTCATTCTTACAAATACGAATGTCACCAGACGAGCTGTTCATGGGGGAGGCGCTGGAGCTGGCGCGCCGGGCCGAGGCGAATGGGGAGGTCCCGGTGGGCGCCGTTGTGGTAGTGGGCGGTGAGGTGTGCGGGCGGGGGTTTAATTCGCCAATTCGCAAAACGGACCCAACCGCGCACGCCGAGATCCTGGCGCTGCGTGAGGCGGCGGAGCGGCTGAAGAATTATCGGCTGGAGGGAGCCACCATGTATGCGACCATCGAGCCGTGCGTGATGTGCGCCGGAGCCCTGGTGGCGGCGCGGGTGGGGCGGCTGGTGTTTGGTGCGCGCGACCTGCGCTTCGGCGGGGTCCGAAGCAAATTTTCGCTGGCCGATTCCGAGCTGCTCAATCATCGCCTGGAGGTGGTGGAGGGGGTCCGGGCGGCGGAGTGCCTGGAGCTGGTGAAGCGATTTTTTGAAAAGCGCCGCTAGCGACTGCTCGGACCGCCTGGATTTACAGGCAGATACGCGTCATGGAACCCAGACTGGCGCTCCGCTCATCAAACATATAGAGGACAGACTAAGGCGCGCGGAAAAGGAATGAATTTATGTTGAAAAAACTAGGTTTCCCGATACTCGGCGTGGCGGCTATGCTGGCTTTCACTTTGTTTACGCCCTCGCAGGCCCAAGCCGCAAGGTGGGGATTCGGAGTAGGGGTGGCTCCTGCATATCCATATGCTTACAGCGCTCCCGCTCCCTATCCATACTACGATCCTTATTACAACCCCTATTATTACAACCCGTACGTTTATAGCTACCCGTATTATGGCGGTGGCCTGTACTTCGGCGGCGGCTGGGGCGGTTATGGCGGATACGGCTATGGCGGTCACGGTTACGCCTACCGTGGTGGCGGCGGCTACCGCGGTGGTGGCGGAGGCTTCCATGGCGGCGGTGGTGCACATTACGGCGGTGGTGGCGGTCACTTCGGTGGCGGCGGTCATGGCGGCGGTCATGGTGGGGGCCACGGACGTTAACAAGAATTAACCGGCAGTAACTTTCTCCTCTCAGACCACCCCGGACGGGCTAAAAGGCTTGTCCGGGGTGGTTCTGCTTTTTGTCCTCTGCACGCCTGACCGCCGGGCTGATCCGCTAAAGTAGTGGATTGAAATCCGCACAACTGGTTGCTCCCCGCACGATTGATGTTCTGGAAATGCCGCTTCCGGCCGATCCCGCGCCTGGCGAGATTCTGGTGAAGCTTCGCTCGGTTGGAATCTGCGGCAGCGACATGCACTGGTATCTGGAAGGCAGCATTTACGGGATGCCGGCAGCATATCCGCAGGTGCTGGGACACGAACCGGCGGGTGAAGTGGTGGCGGTGGGAAGCGGAGTGACGCATCTCAAGCCTGGCGATCGCGTCTCGATCGAACCCACCATCAGCTGCGGCCATTGCGAATGGTGTTTGAAAGGGCAGCACAACAATTGTATGGCGTCGCGTTTCATGGGCTCGCCACAGGCGCCCGGATTGCTGCGGGAGTACGCCGCGATTCCGGCGCACAACGCCACGCTGGTGCCTGAAAGCTTCAATTACACGCAGGCGTCGCTGATTGAGCCGGTGGCGGTCATCATGCATATGTTGGAACTGGTTGAGATCCGGGCTGGTCAAACCGTGGCCATACTCGGCGCTGGGCCCATCGGGCTATTGGCCGCCGCGGTGGCTCACAAGGCCGGCGCCGCGCAGGTGTTAATGGCCGACAAACTCCCGCATCGCATTCGGATGGCGCAGGATTTGGGCGCGGCCGCGGTTCCAATCGCGCAATTCGGCGAACTGGTGGCGGATCGAACGAGTGGCCGCGGAGTCGATATTGCGATCGATGCGGCCGGCGTCCCGGATACGATCAACACCGCGCTGGCGGTGACGACGCTGGGCGGAACATTCGTGCTGATCGGCATACCGAATCATTCGCCGGTCCCGGTGGATCTCTTCAATCTGCAAGCCAAGGAGATTCGTTTTCAGCCGCTCAAGCGGTCGAACCACCGGTCGCAGGCGGCTATTGCGCTGCTGGCCTCGGGTGCGATTCCGGAGTCCATCGTGACGCATCGCGTCGGCATCGAGCAAGCTCCGGCGGCGTTCCAGATGCTGGCCGAGTATCGCGAGGGCATTGGGAAGCTGGCGATCGAGTTCCCAGCCTGATGGACTGGCCGACTCTGCCACAATGGAGTTGAGAATCGCGAGCCATGACAACCCAACGCATCGGTATCCTCACAGGAGGCGGCGATGTTCCCGGCCTCAATTCCGTTATCAAGGAAGTTACGTATCGCGCAACCGAAAACTGCTGTGAGGTGGTCGGCATTCGGCGCGGATGGGAAGGCCTTACTCACGTCCGTCTGGATGACCCAGACAGCAAAGCGCGCTATATCCTGCCCCTGACACGTGAGAACACGCGCACTATCGATCGTTTTGGCGGGACGGTTCTGCACAGCAGCCGCACCAATCCGTCCAAGATGGCGAAGCTTCCCGAATTTCTGAAGAACAAGAACCTGCCAAGCAAGGAAGTCACTAAAGGCGGCAAGACTTCAACTGTCTACGACGTTAGCCCCCAAGTCCTCGAAAACCTCACGGCGCTGGGTTTGACTTCTTTGATCGCGATCGGCGGCGATGACACGCTGAGCTACGCCGCGAAACTGCACGAAATGGGCGTGAAGGTGATCGCGGTTCCAAAGACCATGGACAACGACGTGCATAATACCGAATATTGCATCGGTTTCTCGACCGCGATTACGCGCGCGACAGATGCGATCGCACGACAGCGCACCACCGTTGGATCTCACGAGAGGATTGGGATTTTTCGAGTATTCGGCCGGGACGCCGGGTTTACGTCGCTCTACACCGCCTATGTCGCGTCCATCCGCTGTTGCATTCCCGAGTACAAGGTCAACCTGGACAAGTTAATCGATTTGCTGATGACCGACAAGAAAAACAATCCCAGTAACTATTGTCTGGTGATTTTGTCGGAGGGCGCGGAGTGGGAGGGCTACCAGGTGCGGGAATATGGCGAGGCGGACGCCTATGGCCACCGCAAGAAGGAGAACGTTGCCGAGGCGCTGGCCGATGAGATCCATCGCCGGAGCTCCGAAGAGACGATCGTGAGCGATTTGACGTACGATCTGCGCAGCGGTGTTCCGGATTTCGTGGACAAGCTGGTGGCGAACACGTTCGGTACCATGGCACTCGAGGCCATCCTCGACAACAAGAGCGGCTTGATGGCGGCTTTGGTCGACGGAAAATATGCCATGGCGCCGATTCCCGATGCGGCTGTCGGGCCACGGCACGTCGATGTGGCGACCATGTACAACACCGAGCGCTACCGCCCGAATTACGCCAATAAAGTCGGCCTGCCGATTTTCCTGACGCGCGGCTGATGTTTTGGAAACGATCTTCCGCTAAGCCCGCCTCGTCCGTGCCGCTAGGCGAAATCGTCCAGCACTTCAACGAAGCCGCGGCCGACGAAGAGAATTTTCCCTCGACTATCGATCCGCGCATTTACCACGTGCGGTTGATCCTGGAATATTTTGGGGATCTGAACGGCAAGCGCGTGCTGGACGTGGGCTGTGGCAAGGGACGGTTCGCGCGTGTGCTGGCCGAGCGCTACCCGCGGGCGTCGATCATGGGTTTCGACCTGGCTGAAGCCATGTTGCGGCATGTGCCGGTGGGCGTTGCGGCCTGCGCGGGATCGATGACCGCATTGCCCTTCCCCTCAGGCGCCTTCGACTGCGCGTATGCCACCGAGTCGCTCGAACACGCGATCCAAATCGAAGTCGCCGTCGCGGAGATGTGCCGGATAGTCAGGCCCGGCGGGCGCATCGTGATCATCGACAAAAACGCGCAGCAGTGGGGCCGGCTGAAGACTCCGGAGTGGGAGAAATGGTTCGGTCGAAAAGAGTTGGAGAAACTGCTCGCGCGCCATTGCGCGAAGGTTTCGAGCCGTCCGATTTCCTATTGGGAAGACGTCGCGCCAGATGGGTTGTTCCTGGCGTGGCTGGCCGAGCGCTAGGATTGACATCATGATGCTCTTGGCCTAGCATCAAGGTGTGCCGACCAGGACCACACTGACTTTAGACGACGACGTTCGCGCGAAGATCGAGGCCGAGATGCGAAAATCCGGCAAGTCGTTCAAGGAAACTGTCAACGAGACGCTGCGTTCCGGCCTTGCTACTCGGCGGAAGAGGCAGGAGCAGAAGCCCTTTAAAATTCGGGCCTGGGACATGGGATTGAAGCCTGGCTATAGTTTCGACAAACCCTGGGATCTCATTGAAGAGATTGAAGGCCCCGACTACAGGTGATTCTGCTTGACGCCAGCCTTCTCCTTTGCGCTCACAAGCTCACTTCCGGTCTAAGGTCAACCTTTCCGGCCCGGAGATGATCGGGTTGGGCATGAGAGATTTTGACGGTACATTCGCCTTTATAATTGGGGCTTGTGACGGACGGCGCGATTCTCGATCACATCTCGCGGCTGCCGCATGCGCGCGCCACCTTCAAGCAGCTTGTTCGGGAACTCGGTTCTCGCGGCGAATCGCGCGGACGAGTTGGAGGCCGCGCTCGAACGGCTAACCGAACGCGGCGAGCTGGTGGAGTTCGTTCGGGTCACTTTCGTCGCCACGCGATTCAGCCGCGAATATGCCGTCGGGCGCCTGAACATGCATCGGGACGGTTACGGCTTTCTGATCCCCGACCGGCCGCTTGAAGGCGTCCGCGGGCGATGTCTATATTCCGCGCGAGTCCGCGCAAACCGCCATGCACGGCGATCGCGTGGTGGTTCACATCGCGCGCATCGAGGGCGACGGGCGCGCAGACGGCGAGATCGTGAAGATCCTGCGGCGCGCGCACCAGACCGTGGTGGGCGAGTTTCGCGTTAGCGCCCGTGGCTGTTACGTCGTTCCGCACGACGAGCGCATCCGGCAGTGGATCGAGATTCCCGAAGGCATGGAGATGCCGCCGGCGCTGACGAGCCGGCGACCGCGTCGGGCGTGACACCGCTCAGGTGACCGGTCCTGAGGATCTCGACGGCATGATCGTCAACGTCGAGATTCTCGAATTTCCGGAAGGGCGCGAGCAGGCCATCGGACGCGTGATCGAAATCCTGGGCCATCCCGACGATTTCGGCGTGGACGTCGAGATCGTAATTCGAAAGCATCATATCCCGCATCACTTTCCGCCCGAAGTACTGGAGCAGGCGCAGGGATTCTCCGGCGTCATTCGCCTAGACGAGCTGGCGGGGCGCGAGGATTTCCGGCATCTCGACATCGTCACCATCGATGGTGAGACCGCGCGCGATTTCGACGATGCGGTTTGGGTTGACCGGCTCGTTAATGGCAACTACGCGCTGCACGTTCACATCGCCGACGTCAGCCATTACGTCAAGCCCGGTGCGCCTATCGACGAAGAGGCCTTCCTGCGCGGAACCAGCGTGTATTTTCCGGACCGCGCCGTGCCGATGCTGCCGCTGGAGCTCTCCACTGAGATCTGCTCCTTGAAGCCCGGCGTGGACCGGCTGGTGCTTTCGGCGCTGCTCGAGATCGATCATCGCGGCGACGTCATCGCGCAGCGATTCTGCCGCGGCGTGATTCGCAGCGTCGAGCGCATGACCTACACCGATGTGCATGCGCTGCTCGAAGGCGACGCGGATCTGCGGAAGCGCTACGAGCGGCTGATGGCGCGTTTCGAGCTGATGCGTGAGCTGGCGCTGATGCTGAATCGGAAGCGCGTAGCAGCGCGGCGCGATCGATTTCGACATGCCCGAGCCGCTGATCGAGTTCGACGAGTTCGGCGAGATGATCGGCGTGACGCGCAGCCCGCGCAACATCGCGCACCGCCTCATCGAGGAGTTCATGCTGGCGGCCAACGAAGCCGTCGCATCGCACCTGGAGCAGTCGGAAATCCCGTCGTTGTTCCGCATCCACGAACAGCCCGACCCGAAGCGCGTGATGGAGTTCGAGGAGATTGCGGCGCATTTCGGTTATTCGCTTGGCATCGGTGCCCTACCGGTGAGGCGCTTTCGGATGACGGAGCGCAGGCGAGCAGGGCGCCGGTGCGGAAGACGATCGAGACAGCGGACGACAGCCTGGCAATATCGTCCGCGCAATTATCAGAGGCTGGTAGCCAAGATTGAGGGCAAGCCCGAGGAACGAATCCTAAGTTATCTGATGTTGCGCTCGCTGAAACAGGCGCGCTACAGCGCCGAAAATGAAGGCCACTTCGCGCTGGCCGCGGCCAGCTACACGCACTTCACGTCGCCGATCCGCCGCTATCCGGACCTGATCGTCCACCGTATCTTGGGCGCGTCTCTGGATGGAAAGCGCGAGATCGTGCTACCCGAGCGCCTGCAGGTGATCGCCGGCGAGTGTTCTGAAACCGAGCGCCGCGCCGCCGACGCCGAGCGCGAATTGGTGGAGTGGAAAAAGGCCAAGTTCATGGAGGATCGCGTGGGCGAGCAATTTCGCGCGCTCATCATCAGCACCACGCGGTTCGGATTCTTCGTCGAGTTGGAGAATCTGTTCATTGAAGGGTTGGTGCCCATCGATACGTTGCCGGGCGATCGCTACAGCTATCACGAAAACACGCGCAAGATCATCGGCCAGCGGACGCGGCGTCAGTTCAGTATCGGGGACGCGGTCGAGGTGCTGCTGGATCGCGTAGATCCGATCGAGAGCAAGCTCCAGTTTTCGCTGGTCGAGCCGGAGCGGACGCGCAAGAAGAGCCGCAAGCGAACGTGAGTTCAGGCCACGGAGGCTGCGCGTAACGGGAAGCTCTGCGAAGCAAGTGACTCGAGCAAATGCTCGTGGATACCCGGCTCCAGCATGTAATACGTCTTGCCAGAGTCGTCCACCAGCACCGCCAACTTCTTGGAGGCCAGCAACAGACAGAGCTGTTGCTCGCCTGGTTTCAAGATCGCCACGTCTACGCGCGCCGTGCCCCGAGGGCCGGGCGTTAACTTGCGTAAGAAATCGCGCGTGAAGATTTGGTGATCGATGCCCTCGATCGCCGCTCCGGCCGATACCCAGCGGTGCTCGGCCGCACCGAAGAAATATGGACCCGAGGCGAAAGCGAGCAGGAACACGATCACGTCGATGAACATCGCGAGCGCCAGGGCGAATGCGTGCCGCGGCGTGGGCGCGGTGAAAAGCTCCTCGAAGGCCACGAGCAGGTCTTCCTGGCCCGGAAACGGTTCGATCGACAAAATCGCTATACGCCGGAACGGGCGGCTTGGCGAGCGCGCCTGAATGCAGCGCCTGTTCGACATCGTTCCAGGGAACGTTGTCGTAGACTTGCCGATAAGCTTGCAGCTGTTTATCGGTGGGATCCAGCGGTTTGGCCTGGGCAACAAACCCGGTGAGCTGCGCCTGCGCATGCTGCATGTCGCTCAAGGATTGCTCAGCGAGCTTGGTGTAGCGATCGAAAGCGGAGTAGCGGACGCCCTCGCCCGATCCTTCGCGATAGCCTTCCGCATAGGTCTGGCCTTCACGCGCCACCGCTGCGCGTATCCCAGCCAGGTATGGATCCGCGTCCTGCGCGCGCGAGATATGCCCGTGCGTTTTCTCGGCTTCAGTCATCTCCTGAAGCGCGACGATATGCTTCTGCTGCTCGGCAATGGCCGAAGTCAGCAGCTTCTGGGTCTGGCCGGCCGAATCGTTCAGCGTGTCGTAGAGCCTGCGCTCGATGGTTGCCGGGCGTTCGCGGGCGCTAAACCAGGTGTACAGGCTGGTGTAGGAAAAGGCGATCGAGATAACAGCGGTCACCACATACACGCCGATCAGCAGCGAACGCCGGCCGGCATTTCGAGCGGGCGACGTGAATCCGATCAGCCATGCCACCAGCACGAGCGCGGACTGGACGCCGATCGAGGCCAGCGCGGCGAACCAGACGGATAAATACAGCCGCATTCCTTCGAAGGTGGTATACCAGGAAACAATCGCCAGCAAACAGCTTGCGACGAACAGGGCCTGAACCATGGGCCGAGTCAGCCCGGCGGTATCGGTGGGGGCATTCGAGGATACGTAAGACACACTAATCCTCCTTGCTTGCTTTACGTCGAAACTACGAGCGGCGTTCCAGAAAAACTACTCTTCTTCCTCTTCTTCGCCCGTCTTCAGGGCCTTGGCGGCGGCGATGATCTTGTCGGCCTGGAGGGACGGGACGTAATCGTAATGATCGAACTCCATCGAAAACGAGGCACGGCCCTGCGTCATCGAGATCAGGTCGTTTTGATAGCTGAGCATCTCGGCCATGGGCACCTGCGCGCGAATAATTTGCGTGCTGCCCTTGGTGTCCATGCCTTGAATGCGTCCGCGGCGGCCGTTGAGGTCGCCCATCAGGTCGCCCGCGTATTCCACCGGCGCCTGCACTTCCACGTTCATGATCGGTTCGAGGATGGCGGGCTTGGCCTGCTGCATGGCGGCTTTGAAAGCTTTTCGCGCGGCCAGCTTGAACGCCATTTCCGACGAATCGACGTCATGATACGACCCGTCGTACACCGTGACTTTGAAATCCACGACGGGGTAACCGGCCAGGAAACCGTTGGCGGCGGCTTCCACAATTCCTTTTTCGACCGCCGGAATATATTGACGCGGAATCGAGCCGCCGAAGATCTCGTTGGCGAATTCGAACTTCCCGCCGCGCGGTAAGGGCTCCATGCGGATCCAGCAGTCGCCGAACTGGCCATGGCCGCCGGTCTGCTTCTTGTGGCGGCCCTGTACGTCGGCCTTCCCGCGAATGGTCTCGCGATACGGAATTTTCGGAGCTTTCAGCTCGACGTCGACGCTGTAGCGTTTCTTGAGACGGCTGACGATCACCTCGACATGCTGTTGCCCGCTGCCGGCCAGCAGAAATTCCTTGGTCTGTGGATCGCGGTAAAAGCGCAGCGATTGATCTTCTTCGAGAATTCTCGGAACGGCGTTGCCCAGGCGGTCTTCATCCTGGCGGCTTTTAGCCGAAATAGCAAACGCGATGGAGGGCTCCGGCAATTTCACGGCCGGATAAGCTGATCAGCGAGACCTTGTCAGCCAGAGTGTCGCCCGTGAGCGTCTCCTTCAGCTTGGCTACCGCGCCGATGTCGCCGGCTTTCAGTTCCGTGAGCGGCTGGATAGTTTTTCCCATGAGCGAACCAATGTGCGCCAGGCGCTCGCCGCCGGAGTTGCGCGAGTTGACCAGGTTGGCGTCGTTCTTGACGACGCCGGAAATCACTTTGAAATAAGTGACTCGGCCCGCGAACGGATCGGCAACCGTCTTGAACACGAACGCGGAAACCGGCTCGCTGTCTTTGATGGCGCGCTGCACTTCCTGGCCGTGGAGGTTTGCGATGACCGGCTCGTGCTCGGTCGGGGCTGGGAAGTTTTCCACGATGAAGTTGAGCAGCGCATCGGTGCCGATGTTGTGCAGCCCGGACGCGCACAGCACCGGATAAATGCGGCGCTCTCGGATGGCCTGGCGCAACCCGGTCAGGATCTGCTCGGGCTCCAGCGTGCCCTTGTCGAAGAATTGCTCCATCAGCGCGTCGTTGCCTTCGGCCACCATTTCGATCAGGGCTTCGTGGGCCTTCTGGGCGGCGTCGGCGCAATCGGCTGGGATGTCGCCTTCCTTGCCCTTGCCGTCGCCATCGGCGGTGTACGTGTAGGTCTTCATCCGCACCAGATCGATTAGGCCTTTGAAATCCTTCTCGGCGCCGAGGGGCAACTGAATGGGAACCGACGGCGCGTCCGAAAATCTCGTGGACGCTCGCCAGGGCGCGATCGAAATCGGAACGCTCTCGATCGAGCTTATTGATCACGATGGCGCGCGGCAGGTTGAATTCGTCGGCGAAGCTCCAAACCTTTTCGGTCTGCACCTCGACCCCCGCCACGCCATCCACCACCACCAGCGCCGCATCGGCCGCAGCCATGCGAAGCTTTGGTGTCGTTGATAAAAATATTGAATCCGGGCGTGTCGATCAGATTGATCTTTTTCTTGGCCCATTCCGCGGATGCCAAAGCGGTGGAGATGGACAATTTGCGCTGGATTTCGTCGTCGTCGAAATCGGTGATGGTGTTGCCTTCATCGACGCGTGTCAGCCGGTTGGTTGCTCCGGAGGTGTAGAGAAGCGCGGCCGCGAGAGTGGTTTTCCCGCAATGCCCGTGGCCGATCAGCGCAACATTCCTGACGTCAATACCTTCGTAAACTTTCACTTGGTTTCACTCCAGGTAGGATGTCAAACCGGATCTTAACACAATTAAATGTGTGTGACAGCGGGCCGCAACTGATGCTCTGGCAAGGGGATGCGATATAGTATCAGCCAATAAAGTATTGCGGCTGCGCGCTGCGGGAAACCGGGGCAACGGTGCAGTCGTCTCGGTGTAGTGAGTGGGTAAGTGCTTCTAAGGAGAAAACGCATGCACATAACACGGCGAAGCATCGCGGTTGGATGCGTAACATTCGTGATGCTCGGAGCAGCGGCTTGGGCGCAAGGTCCGCCGCCTCCCATGCTGCCGCCAGGAGAACTGGATCGGCTGGTTTCGAGAATCGCGCTGTATCCGGACCCTTTGCTGGCGCAGGTTTTGGCGGCCGCCACCTACACCGATGAGATTCCAGACGCGGCTCGCTGGGCCGGTCAGCATAGTTTTCTGCATGGCGACGCATTAGCCAAGGCAATTTCTGAAGACCAGTTGCCCTGGGATCCGAGTGTGCAGGCGTTGCTTCCGTTTCCTTCCGTGCTGGACATGATGGCGCGCGATATGGGGTGGACTTCGCAATTGGGCAACGCGTTCATGGCGCAACAACAGGACGTGATGAATGCGGTTCAACAGGAACGGCACAGAGCGTATGACTACGGGTATCTGCGGACTGGTCCCCAGGTGGTGGTTAGCCCTGGTCCCTACATTACGATTGCGCCCGTGAATCCTGGATTCTATTACGTGCCGGCCTATGATCCGTTAATCGTGTTCGCGCCTCCGCGGCCGGGATTTTTCATCGGGGGAGCGATTCGATTCGGCGGCGGGATCACAATTGGTGCGGCATTCGCGCCGTGGGGCTTGGGATTCGCGCGGTTCGGCTGGGCGAATCATGCCGTGATCATCAACAATCATCCGTGGGCGCGCACTTGGGCCACGCGGCGGACGTATGTGCATCCCTATAACGTGCCGCGTTATGCGCCCGGGCGTCGCGTGGAGCATCATGAATTGCGCGGACATGAGGAGCGGCGCGAGGAAGATCGCCGGCGCTAGCCCTTGGTAAGCTTTCGAGCCGCACGGTCTGTTATCCTGTAGCCACGAGAGTAGCCACAAGGATTCCATGAAGGCCGCCACGGTTCGGGAGCTAAAAAATCACACTTCGGAACTCTTGCGCAGAGCTGCGAGTGAGGATGTGATGATTACATCGAGGGGCCGGCCGGTAGCTTGCCTGATCGGTCTGCATCCAGACGACGTACTGATTCGGCCGCGCGGCCGCCGGGCGGACTACGCCGACGAAAAATACAGACAACGGGTTTTTCGGCTGCTGGAGCGAATCTGGAAACTAAAGCCCGACAGGGGCAAGCAGTGGGTCTCTCAGGAGCATCACGATGCCATCCTGTACGGTGAGCCCGCCGAATGACCTTTGTTGACACCGGGGCATGGACAGCGCTCTTCGTTCCGGCGGACCCGCTGCATGACGCGGCGCGAAAATGGCTCCGGGAGAACCGCGATCGGCTCGTAACGAGCGATTACGTAGTGGACGAAGTGCTCACACTGCTGAAGACCAGGTTCAGCGCGCAGGCGTCCATTCGCGGCGGACAAGCGCTATTCGGCGAACACTTTTCACAGCTCGTCTACCTGACATCTGAAGACATTGAACGCGCATGGAAGGTGTTCCGCTCGCACGCCGACAAGCGCTGGAGCTTTACGGACTGCACCAGCTTGGCCGTGATGGAGCGTTTGCGCATATCCCAAGCCTTTGCATTCGACAAGCATTTTTCTCAGATGCGAGGCGTGCGCCGTCTGCTTGAATGACGAAGTGCTACTGCGCTGGAAGCGCTTTGCCGCCCTCGTCGGGTCGAGCAGCATGAATTGCGTGCCATGGGAGCGCCGCGAGGAAGAGCGCCGACGGTAACCCGCAATGGGCCACTGATGCTTTTGTAACCGTGACCGGGGAGTCGCTCGCGGCACCTGGATTGCTCCGCTTGAAGCGGAGGCATTTATGTCGCTTTTCGTCTGGATATTACTCGGCTTGGTCGCGGGCTTCATCGCCAGCCATTTAGTTAATCGTCATGGCGAGGGGGTTGTGCTGGATGTACTGCTCGGGGTGGTGGGCGCGATCCTGGGAGGTTGGCTTTTTCACGTTTTCGGCCACATTGGCGTAACCGGGCTAAATCTTCACAGTATTCTGGTGGCTACGCTCGGCGCGATCGTCTTGCTCTTTGCATATCACGTTATACGGCGACATGCTTGATCCTTAAGACGCGGTTCAGCGCTGTCCAGGTCAGCTACTTGCCGAACCAGCGCAGCGGGGCGGTGGTTAACCACGGCACGTAAGTGATCAGGAGGACCGTCCCCATCAGGATAAACAGAAACGGCAGCGTGGCCCAGATGATGGTGCCCATGGGCTTTTTGAAACGATACGCCGACAAAAACAAATTGATTCCAACCGGCGGATGCAGGTAGCCGAGTTCGAGATTGGCGATGAAGATGATGCCCAATTGCACGGGGTCGATCGCAAAAGCAGCCGCCAGCGGCTTGATCAAGGGGACCACGACCAGGATGGCCGCGAAGATGTCCATCAGCGCGCCAACCACGAGGAGCGCGCCATTCAACAGCAGTAGGAACAGATATTTGGAATGAACGTGGGTCTGAACCCAGTCGATCAGCCTGGCGGGAACTTCGGCGTCTATGAGGTAATTGGTGAACCCTAGCGCCACGCCGAGAATCAGCAGAATGCCGCCGACGATGGTGGCGCATTCCACGAAAACTTCGCGAGAGTCACGCGTCAGCTTCAGATCGCGGTAGATGAACACCTCGACGACGAAGGCGCAGAAAGCGGTGAGCGCCGCCGCTTCGGTCAATGTTCCGAAGCCGCCGAAGAGTCCGATGATCATGATCACCGGTAGCATCAGTTCCCACTTGGCGGTCCAGATAGCCGACCCTGCTTCCGTGAAAGAAAACGACTCGCGTACGGCGCCGCACTGCAGCCCCTTGCGTATGCCGACTGCAGCCACACAAGTAATCATCAGCAGTTCAGGCAGGATCGCGCCGGTGAACAAGCGCGGCAGCGGCGTTTGCGAATACACGCAGTACAGGATGGCCGGAACGCTGGTTGGAAACAGCAGGCCGAGCGAGCCGGAGGCGGTCAGCAAGCCGATCGAAAAATTTTCGGGGTAGCGAGTCTTGATCAGCATCGGCACCAGCAAGCCGCCGAGCGAAAGGATGGTCAAGCCCGAGCCTGCGAAAGTGAAGACGGTACAGATGGCGACGGTGGCGATGGCGAGTCCGCCGGGAATCCAACTAAATAGCGCAGTGAAAACTTGGAGCAGCCGTTTGGTGGCGCCGCCTTGGATCATGAAATAGCCGGCCAGAGTGAACAGCGGAATGGAGGGCAGCAGCGGCGATGCTACCAGGCGATACATCTCCACGGGGACGGATGCGGCGGGCGTGGTGCTGTTCCAAAACAGCAGTAGCGCCAAACCGCCGAAAACGGCGAAGATCGGCAGCCCCAGGATGGTGACCACCAGCAGCATTACCAGCGAGAACGGAAGGATCAAGGGTGTGCCGGGCGCGATGACGAAGCCGAACAGCGCGGGAATGGGCAATCCGAGCGCGGCCAAAGCGCGGCCTTTCCAACTCGGGCTGGCGTGCCAGACGGCGCGCAACGCGATGACGCTGAATCCGACCAGCATGATCGCAAGTGCTACCCACTTGGGTACGCCCGGGAGCAACTGGCTGCCGGATTCGCGTTCCGAGCGCACGAATACCCAGCTCGCCCACGCCAGACATGTCGAGACCGCGGCCAGCGCGGCGGCGGCGGCGATTTTTGCCGGACCGCGCCAGGATTCGGGCAGCATCGACATGGAGGACAATGCCAGCAACCGGTCCGACCGAGACGCCAGCATGCCGCCCAGCATACCGATCCACAGCGTGAGTTGTTGGACGATGACCGCGGATCCGGGGATGCCCTCCCAGCGGAATTGCCGCGCGACCATCTCGATCACCGGCAGTGCGGTCATCAACGACAACGCCAGGATGGAAAAAGAATTTTCGAAAAGTTGCAGTGGCGTGGAACGCCCGGATGCCTCCGGAGGCGGCGCTCCGTGGCTCACTGTCCGCCCGCCGCGCCCGCGGCTGGATGCGTCTTGCGGTAATCGTCGCGAAGCCGCTTGACCTGGTCAAACAGGTCGGCCGGCACAACCGTGCCGCGCAGCTTCGGCCAGATGCCCTCGGCCAACTGATGCCACTCGGCCAGCGCTTTGGGGTCCGGTTTTACAACGTTCAAGCCGAACTGCTGCATCATCGGAATGGAGCTGCTCTCGGCCTTGCGAATTTCCTCGCGCAGCGCGACCCCTGCTTTCTTGGCCGAAACCAACATCTCTTTTTGCACCGGAGCCGGGATTTTATCCCAGACTTCCTTATCGATCACCGTCGCGCCCACCAGTTGAGCGAAGGGGATGTCGAGCATATTTTTGGCGCCGCCGAACCACTGGTTGCTGAGTGCGAAGAGGGGCGGCGATTGAAACGCGTCGATCAGGCCGGTCTGCAAGCCGGTGAGGATATCGGTGGCCGCGAGAGCGACGGGATTGAAGCCGTTGATCCGGTACAGCTCGAACGTGCTGTTGTCGCCCTGCAGCACGCATAGCTTCATTCTGCGGATGTCATCCGGCCGCGTGGCGGGTTGCTTGGTGAAGAAGTGAACCCAGCCGGCGTCGCCCCAATTCAGAACCACGAAGCCGTGTTGCAGGAGGCCTTTTTCCAGGCGATCCGAGATGTGCTCGCGGACGTAATCGAGCTCTTCATAGGAGGAGAGCATCATGGGAATTTCGAGCGCGGTGACGTCGGCGTCGATTCCGCTCAGGCCGGCGCCGGACAGAGCCACGGCTTGCAGCTTCTTAATGCGGACCTTCTGGACCATCTCGGGTTCGTCGCCCTGTTCGCCTCCGGGATAAATCCGCAGCTCGATCTTGCCGCCCGAGGCTTTTTTCCATTCCTCGCCCATGTTGAGCAGAATCTCGTGCCAGGGGGAGCCTTTGGGAACCAGAGTGCCGAGCCGGATTATGGTTTGAGCGGGAAGCGACGCGGCGGCTAACAGGAGCAGGATACAAACGCGGGCCATGACTCGATGGTAGCAAGTGGGACCGTCGGCTACAGGGGATGCTATCCGTTGAAGCCCCCGGGCTGTGAGTGGAGAGACAAAATAAATCTGCTACTCTGATACACGGAAGTCGGATTCGACAATATTTCCAAGTAATACAAAGTTATACTATGCGAACCACCAAGATCGTTGCCATCACAATGCCGCCCGCCATGGCGAAGGAAGCGGTCCGGCTTGCGAAGAAGCAGAATCGCACCATGAGTGAGCTGATGCGTGAGGCGTTCCGCCAGTATCAACAGCAGGAGAAAGTCAGGCCGTCCCCCGCGGCTCTGCGGGAGTTGGCGGGCGCCATTGCGGCACTTCGGGTAGACGCCAAGAAAAAAGCTCTGGACAAGCTCACGATGGGAGAGATCGATGCCGAAGTTTCCGCCTATCGGCGAGGACAAGCAGCCGGTAGGAGACCTTCTAAGCCAGCCCGCCGATGATCAAAGTTGTCATTGACACCAATGTTCTGATATCAGCGGTGATCAAAGAGCAAGGCGCAGAAGCCGCGGTGCTCGATATTGTTGCAACTGGAAAACTGAGTCTGTTTGTTTCCAGGCCAATCCTCGAAGAGTATAAAGGCGTGCTTGCCCGTCCCAAGTTTGCCTCACTGGATCCGGCGCGCGTTCAGCGGGTAATGGTCATTCTAGAGGGCGCGACGGTCATCATACCTGCTGTGACCAGGACCGCATCTCCTGACGAATCCGATAATCGATTCCTTGAGTGCGCCGAAGTTGCGGAAGCCGACTACTTGATTACCGGTAATGTCCGGCATTTTCCGAGCGAGTGGAAAGGCGCTCGAGTTGTCTGCCCGGAGTTTGCTAGCCGTTCTTGGGGCGAGCTGACGGATGTAGTATGCGATCCGTTTACGGATGCTGCTGCGCGGCCAGGTCGTGCTCGAAGCTCACCGGCGGATTGTAGAAGAGGATGCGGCCGCAGCTTTCGCACTGCATCAGATCTTCGCTATGGCGCAGATCCTGGAAAAACTGCGGGCGCAGCATGATCTGGCACGCTGAGCACCGCCCTCCCAAGGCTTCGGCGACCGCCGATCCATGCCATTTCCTGCGGATGCGTTCGTAGGTGGTATAGGTCTGGGGCTTGATGGCAGCCACCAGGCCCTTGCGTTCGGCTTGCTCTTTTTCCAGTTGCTTTTGATCGGCGCCGGTCCGCTCACGCGCGCGCGCTTTCTCGGCTTCCACCTGCTGCTTCTCTTCTTTCAGCGCCGCTTCGGCCTTCTTGACATTGCTATCCAGCGGTTCGGCTTCGGCCATCAGGTCCAAAGTGCGATCCTCGGCCTTGCGGATGGCTTGCTCGCAGAATTCGATTTCGTGTTGGAAGGCCCGATATTGCTCGTTGGTCTTGGCACTGAGCATCTGGTCCTTCAGTTTGGAAATTTTCTGCGCCTCCACCTTGGCGTCGTCTTCCAGATGCTTGCGTTCCTTCTGATTCGCAGCCAGCGCGGCCCGGTCGGCCTCCAGACGCCGGAGGTGCGAATCCAGCGCCTTTTCTATCTGGGCGATGTGTTTTGGAAGGGTGGCAATTTCCCGCTCCAGGTCGGCGATCCGCAGGTCGACGGATTGTAAGCGGGTGACCTGCTCCATCTCTCCGGTCATCAAGATATCATTCTAACATTTCTCGATGCGCGAATGGATTGGCGCGGAACGTAACGCCGCCGCGGGCGTCGAACATCTTAAGGTAGAGATGGCCAGCGCGCGCATTTTGCTTTCGCTTACCGCAATGGGAATGTTTCTGAGCGCGCAGCCCGCCGATCAACTGGCGCCGGAACAAATCCAGATCGGCGACTCGACTATCGACGTCAGCTTCGCGCCCGGCAATTTGGACCTTTCCGAAACCCAAGTCCACGCCTGGATCCAGAATGCAGCCGACGCCGTGGCTGCGTACTTCGGGCGTTTTCCGGTCGGGCACGCCCGCATTCTGGTGCGGCCGGTGGAAGGACGCAAAGGTGTATTTAACGGAACCACCTGGGGCAATCGCAGGTCGGCGGACGCATTCACTCGCATATCGATGGGCGAATTGACCAGCCCGGAGCAACTGGAAAGCGATTGGATGATGACGCATGAGCTGACGCATATGGCGTTCCCGGATATCGCCGGCGAGGGCCGGGAGCATCATTGGATCGAAGAAGGCATGGCGACCTATATCGAGCCTATCGCACGCGAGCAGATCGGCCAGCTCACGGTGGACCAAGTGTGGCGCGACATGGTTCGCTTCATGCCGCAAGGTTTGCCGCGCGAAGGTGACCAGGGGCTGGACCATACTCACACCTGGGGGCGGACCTATTGGGGCGGCGCGCTGTTCTGGCTGCTGGCCGACGTTCAGATCCGCGAACAGACGCACAACGGCAAAGGCCTGCAGGATGCGATGCGCGGCATTCTGAATGCCGGCGGGACTCTAGATCACGAGTGGCCCATCGAGCGCGTACTCGAAACCGGCGACAAGGCCGTCGGATGCGCGGTGCTGGAGGACCTCTACAACCAGATGAAGGCGACGGCGGTACAGACCGACTTGGCCGCATTGTGGCAGCGGCTGGGTGTCCAGTTGAACGGCGATATCGTGACGTACAACGACCAAGCGCCGCTGGCCGCGATCCGCAAAGCCATCACGGCTCCAGAAAAGCGCGCCGATGCTCGCAGCTTAAGCCGCTGACGCACCGATCAGCTCTTCGAGCTTGTTCAATACCGCGGCCGGCGAGTACGGTTTCGGAAAATACGCATTGGCGCCGAGGCCGGCGACATGCGCCGGGATTTTTGGATCGCTATCGCCGCTGATCACCACGATCGGTAGCGAACCGAGGCGCGCGCGCACGGCTTCAATCAGGGCGAAACCATCCATGCGCGGCAGGCGCAGGTCGGTGACCAACGCGGACACTTCGTTCGCCGCCAGCCACAGCAGGGCCTCTTCGGCGGTGGTCACTGAACTGACGTTGAGATTGGGCGCTTTCATTAAGGCCGCTTCCAGCGCGTCGCGGCAAACTTCGGCGTCTTCGACGATCAGAATGTTGCGAATCATGCGATGCCCTAAGGCAGAAACCGGTAGCCGACTCCGTGCACGGTCAGAAAGTGCCGCGGCCGGCCCGCGTCGGATTCCAACTTCTGGCGTAAGCGCACCACGTGCGCGTCCACGGTACGCGTGTGCGGAAGCCAATCGTATCCCCACACGGAATTGAGGATCATCTCGCGCGTCAGCGCGCGGTCGGTATTTTGCAGGAAATACGTGAGCAGGTTGTATTCGGCGCGAGTGAGTTTCAGCTCCTGTCCCGCCTTCTTGACGATGCGGCGCGTGAGATCCACCTGCACTTCGCCAAATTCGACCAACCGGATATCATCGGGGGCCGTGCGCCTCAACACCGCGCGGATTCTCGCCAGCAATTCGCGCGTGCCGAACGGCTTCACCACGTAATCGTCGGCTCCGATATCCAGAAGACGGACCTTGTCGGTTTCGACGGCCGATGCGCTCAGCACGATCAGAGGCGTCTTCATCCCAATGGCGCGGAGCTGCTGGCAAACTTCAGCGCCGTTCAAACCGGGCATGCGCAGGTCCACCACGATAACGCCGGGCTTAATGGCCAGGGCCTGTTGGACGCCCACGCAGCCGTCATCGGCGAGCACCGCGTGGAAGCCTTCCTGCTCCAGCAGGACGCCGATGGTGTCGCGGACGTTGTAATCGTCGTCAATCACCAGGACCGTTTCCATGCAGTTGCTAATCGCGATTGTAACCGAGTTCCCGCGGTGCAACTCCGGATCTCAGAATGGCCTGAGGCGTTTTTACAGGATTTTTACAAGTCGGCAACGAACCGGATCGGCAATGGTTCCTCCAGCGGAGTGCTACGATGCTAGTCGCGCCGGGATGCCTTGGCCCGTTTTGCTGATGGCTCGCGAACTCGATTTAGGGGGCAGCGAGCGGCAGATGGCCCTGATTGCGGGGGCTCTGGATCGTTCGAAATTCGCACCCGTGGTCGGCTGTTTTCGGCCGGCCGGACTGCGCGCCCGCGATCTTGAGAAATCCGGCGTACCGATCGAGCATTTTCCCGTTTATTCCTTCGCTTCTGGGCAAGCTGTGGCCGGCGCCTGGCAACTGGCGCGCTTCATTGGCCGGCGTGGCATCCGGCTGGTCCACACGTTTGACTATCCGCTGACCGTGTTCGGCGTACCGGTCGCGAGGTTGCTGACGAACGCGGTCCCCGTTTCCAGCCAGCGTTCGCATCGCGACCTGATCCCGCCGCGCTATCGCAGACTGGTGCGGGTCACGGACCGGTTGGCATCCGCAGTGGTGGTCAACTGCGAGTTCGTCCGCCGCCACCTAGAGCAGGATGAAGATGTTCCTGCTTCGCGTATTCGGCTTTGCCACAATGGCATCGATCTGGAGGAGTTTTCCCCGCGCGACGTTCCCCGGCCCGCGGAACTCCCCGCGGATGCGTTCGTCATCGGCGTGGTCTGCGCGTTGCGGCCGGAAAAAGGTCTTCAGGACTTGCTCGAAGCTTTCAGCAAGATCCGTCACCAGCGCGCGCTAAAGCTCGCGATTGTGGGCAGCGGCCCGCTGCGAGAGGAATTAGGATCGCTCGCCCAAGCACTCAGCATCGCGGACCACTGCGTTTTCGTCCCAGCTACCGAGCAGGTCGCCGCCTGGCTTCGCGCCATCGATCTGTTCGTCCTGCCATCGCGGTCCGAGGCTTTTTCGAATTCCTTGATGGAAGCGCTGGCTTGTGGCTGCTGCGCCGTAGCCTCAGATGTGGGCGGGAACCCGGAGTTGATCCACAACGGCGAAACCGGCATGCTGTTCCCAGCAGGCGATCCGGGCGCCCTGGCGGCGGTGCTCGAACTTCTGATCGGAAACGATTTGCTCCGCCGGCGGCTCGGGTCCGCGGGCATGCACTGGGTGCGCGCGAATTTCTCGATACGCGCGTCGGCCCAGCGTATGGGCGAGATCTACGCCGAACTCATCGAACGGCGCGCTCGCACTTTGCGCGGTTGAGCGGCCTGGGGCGCCTGGGGCGTCAAGGATCGAACCTCGCCCGGCGTCAGCTCACGGTATTTGCCAATCGGCAAGTCGCCAATCTTCAGGACTCCAATCCCGGTTCTGACCAGCTTGAGGACTTTGCTGCCGACGGCCTCGATCATGCGCCGCACCTGGCGATTGCGTCCTTCCCGAATCGTAATCTCAACGAACGTGCAGCGTGAGGAATCCCGCACGCGCTTCACCGTGGCCGGCTGCGTGGGGCCGTCGCTCAACACGACGCCCCGCCGTAGCTGGTCCAGTTGGTCATCTGACAACAATGTGGAAGCCTTCACCAGATAGGTTTTCGGGACCTTGTGCTGCGGATTCGTGACGCGCTCGGCAAACCGCGTGTCGTTGGTGAGCAGGAGCAGCCCGCTGGAGTCTTGATCCAGCCTGCCGACGGGCACCATCCACTGTCCGGCGTCTTGAATCAAGTCGTACACGGTCGGCCGTCCGCCAGGATCTTTGTAGGTTGTGATGTAGCCCTTGGGCTTGTAGAGCAGCAGGTAGATCTTCTCGCCGGGACGAATTGGGCGCTCGTCAAGCGTCACTGAGTCGCGCTCCAGATCGACCCAATGATCCGGAGTTTGAATCAATCTGCCGTTCACTTTGACGCGGCCCGCGCCGATCCACTTGCGGGCGTCGGTGCGCGAACCGAGGCCGGCCTTCGACAAGACGCGATCCAGGGTCTTGAGCGGGCGTTTGCCGGGCGGAGGCTTCACTGCACTTAGGCTAACAAGTAGGCTAACGGGCGGCGCCAACCGCGCCTGCCATGATATCCTGAATTCGTATGGCAATTCCGAACGTTAAGCGCTTCCGGCCCTTCTGCCCGACCTGCAACGAGAACTTCACCATTATGGCCGTACTCCCCAAGAACGCCAGCGTGGACGCGTACTTGAGCGATGCAGTGGCGCGGCACGATCATAAGGCTTTCCAGGAAGCCAAGCAACAGCACTTCAAGATCCGCGTCGGCCAACAGAAACAGCGCAAGGCGAAGTAGTTCGCGCTACGCCCCGCACGCCAGGCCGTAACACGCCGCTGTCCGTCTGCTCGCTCTTCCGCGGCGCGATCGGAATCCGACCGATGCCACGCAGCATCTAACCAATCTGGTTCGTTATCCTGAAAATTACAATGACATACGATCTGATTGTGATCGGGAGCGGTCCGGGCGGCTACTCCGCGGCGGTTCGCGGGCTCAGTACGGACTCAAGACCGCGATTGTCGAAAAAGATCCCCGGCTGGGCGGCACCTGCCTGCATCGTGGGCTGCATCCCGACCAAGGCCCTGCTCCACACGGCCGACGTGTGGGAACGCTTCGTGCACTCCGACGAAGAAGGCATCCAGTGCGAGAATCCGAGGCTCGATTATCCCGAAGGTGCAGGACCGCAAGAACAAGATCGTCGCCAAGCATGCCAAAGGCGTCGAGTTCCTGATGAAGAAGAACAAGGTCGACTGGATCAAGGGCTACGGCACGCTGCAGCCGCGCGGCGGCAACGGATGCTGCGGTGGAGGTCGAAATCCGGCGACGGCGTCGCAGACGCTCGAGACGAAGAACATCATCCTCGCCACCGGCTCGGAAGCGCGCATGCTTCCGGGCCTGGAGCCGGACGCGAAGACGATCCTGACCAACATCGAAATTCTGAACCTGCCGGCGATCCCGAAAACGCATGCTGATCATCGGCGCGGGCGCGGTGGGCGTGGAGTTCGCGTCCATCTTCCATCGCTTCGGAACCAAAGTCACGGTGCTCGAGATGCTGCCGCGCATCGTGCCGGTCGAGGACGAGGAGATTTCCAAAGAACTGGAGCGGTATTTCAAGAAAAAGCGGCATTCGCGTGCGAGACCGGCGCGAAGGCTGAGAACATCACGCAAGCACGGACAACGGCGTGTCGCATGTGCGTGACGCTGGCGAACGGCAAGCAGGAGGACATGGAAGCCGAAACGCTGCTGGTGGCCGTGGGCCGCAAGCCGAATCACGGACAAGATCGGACTCGAGAATACTCAAGATCGAGCTGGATCGCGGCTTCATCAAGGTGGATGAGTTTCAGCAGCACCGGCGAGCCGGGCGTTTATGCGATCGGCGATGTGGTGGCGGGAACGCCGCAGCTGGCGCACGTGGCGACCATGGAAGGCATGGTCGCGGTGGCGCACATCGCCGGCAAGCCTGCCAAGCCGATCAACCGCAATCGCATCCCGAGCTGCACCTACACCGAGCCCGGAATCGGCAGCGTCGGCCTTACGGAAGCGCAGGCGCGCGCGCAGGGCCGTACAAGGTGAAGATCGGGAAATTTCCGTTCGTCGGCCAACAGCAAGGCCAGCATCCTGGGCCGTCACGACGGGTTCGTCAAGGTGGTGGCGGACGAGAAGTACGGCGAGATCCTGGGCGTCCACATCATCGGACCGGAAGCTTTCGAGCTGATCTCCGAAGCGGTCACCGCCATGGAAGCCGAAGCCACGGTCGAGACGATGATGAACACCATCCACGCCCATCCGACGCTGTACGAAGCCATGGGCGAGGCGTTTAACAACGTCTACGGCCTGGCGATTAATGCATGAGAAATTGCGGACTTCGCGATCTCGGCCGCATCGGTTATGCCGAGGCTCTCGCGCTCCAGAAGATCTGGTCGAAGAAGCGCAAGCGCGGCCTGATACCCGATCAGCTCCTGATCGTCGAGCACCCGCACGTCATCACGCTGGGCCGCAACGGCCACGATGAAAATCTGCTGGCGAGCGAAGAAGTGCTGCGGCGCGCGGGCATCGGCTTTCATCCAACCGATCGCGGCGGCGACATCACTTATCACGGTCCCGGCCAGGTGGTCGGCTATCCGATTTTCGATTTGCGAGAATGGAAGCGTGACGTGGTCGCCTACGTCCGGGCTCTGGAACAGGTCGTCCAGGATGCGCTAGCGGAGTTTGGTATTCAAGCCGGACGGGTGCCAGGTTGCACCGGGGTCTGGGTAGACGGAAAGAAGATGGCCGCCATCGGCGTACACATCAGCCGCTGGGTGACGTCGCACGGCTTTGCCTTGAATCATACAACCGATTTGAGCTTATTTCCAATACATCGTGCCTTGCGGGCTTACGAAACCGGTTACTTCGATGCGCGAGCTGGGCTCAATCGCCACCCGCGATGAGGTGATTTCCGCACTGGCGCGAAATTTTTCCAAACAATTTCAATTCGACTTACTAAGCGAGGAACCAGCCGTTCCCGAATTTACGGAGACATTCTAATGACTGATGTAGTAATGCCCCAGATGGGCGAGAGCATTGTCGAGGGCACGCTGACCAAGTGGCTCAAAAAGGCGGGCGAGCATGTCGAGCGCGACGAGCCGCTGTTTGAAATTTCAACCGACAAGGTTGATACGGAGATTCCCGCGCCGGCGTCCGGCGTGCTGAAAGAAGTGCTGGTTGAAGAAGGCAAGACTGTCTCCATCAGCACCGTAGTGGGACGGATCGACGAAGCAGGTGGAAATGGGGCATCGGCTCCAGCACCGGCCGCCGCCAAACAGGTTCCCGCACCGCCGTCTCCGCCGCCGGCGCCGAAAGCCGCGCAGCCGCCCGCCGCTCCGCCACCACCTCCTCCGGCTCCCCCGCGCGCTCCCGAGCCGCAACCGGTGAGCTATACCGAAGCAGAATCGCCCAATGGACCGCTTTCTCCGTTGGTCCGCAAGATGGCGCGCGAATACAGCATCGATCTTCGCCAGGTGAAAGGAACCGGAGCGGGCGGGCGCATCACCAAACAAGATTTGGAAGCGTACATGTCGGCCCAAGGCGCGCGGACCATGGCGCAAGTGACGCCGGCCGCTCCGGTCGCGACCATCGCCCCACCGTCTCCGCCGCCCCAGTCGCAAGCCGTCACGCCGATCTACACTTCGCAGCAGGCTCCGGCGCCGGTGCCGCGGCCGGAAGCGCCACGCGCGCGGGTCGAGCCCATGAGCACCATGCGCGCCAAGATCGCCGAGCACATGATCCTCAGCAAGCGCGTCTCGGCGCACGTCACCACGGTCCACAAGACGGATATGACGCGCGTCGCCAAAATGCGCGCGCGCTACAAGGAGGAATTCGAGCGCCGCTACGGCTTTTCGCTGACCTACCTGCCGTTCGTGGTCTCGGCCGCGGTGGAAGCGATTCATCAGTTTCCCATCGTGAACGCGTCTATCGAAGGCAACAACATCATCTATCACAACGAAATCAATGTCGGCATCGCGGTAGCGCTTGAAAACGGACTGATCGTGCCGGTAATTCGCGGCGCGGATGAGAAAAACATCGTTGGCCTGCAGCGTTCTATCGTCGATCTCTCGACCCGCGCCCGCTCGCGCCAGTTGAAGCCGGACGAAGTGCAGGGCGGGACGTTCTCCATCACTAATTTCGGAAGTTTCGGCAGCGTATTCGCCACGCCCATCATCAATCAGCCACAGGTCGCGATCCTGGGCATCGGCGCGGTTGAAAAAGTTCCCGTCGTCGTGGATGACGCCATCGCCATCCGCTCGGTCGCGTATCTGGCGCTGACTTTCGATCATCGCCTGATCGACGGCGCACTGGCGGATCAGTACACCGCCAAAGTGAAGTCGATTCTCGAGAACTGGTCGGAGGAGGTGCTGTGATCGAGCAAGCGTTTCTCAATTATTCCGCCGATCAGCTGCTCACGCTGAGCGGACGCATCCAGGATTGCCTCGGGCGTCTGTCCGCCGAACAGGTCTGGACACGCAACAGCGACAACCAGAATGCGGTCGGCAACATCGTGTTACACCTGTGCGGCAACATTCGCCAGTGGATCATCGGCGGCGTGGGCGACCAACCGGACATTCGCGATCGTGACGCCGAATTCGCCGCACGCGGAGGTTTACAGCCGGCCGAGCTCGCAGCCAAACTCCGCGCGACAGTGAGTGAAGCCGCGGGCGTGATCCGCGCGCTGCCACTGGATCGCCTGCCCGAACGAAAAACCATCCAAAAGGTCTACGACACTACTCTGATGGAAGCGATCTACCACGTCGTGGAACATTTCGCGCAGCACACCGGCCAAATCATTTTCGCCACCAAACTGCTTACCGGTGAAGACCTGGGCTACTATAAGCACCTGAGCAAGAGCGCCTAGAGCGCCATTCAATATCCGAGCTTCAGCGTCCCCTCGTGCGCGCCCTTGACCGTCCCCTTCGTCAGCCACTCCAGCGATGCGGAGAACAGCAGCAGATGATTCTTCTCCCACATCGCGTTGTGCGATGAGCACGCCAGGTCGACGAAAACTTTGTCCGACGAACCCAGATCCGCATAAAGATCGCGCACGCGCTCCGGCGGAACCTGCTTGTCGTTCGCGCCAGAGACCATCAACGTGGGCATCTTCATTTTCGTGACGGCGGCGGTGCTCCAGCCCCAAACCGTGGTCTGAGGCGCGCGCCGCACACCCGTTCCCCAAGTGGCGCCAACCGGGTCCGACGCCAGCATCGCGCTCCAGACGGCGTCGTGAGCCCCGCGCTCGTATTGCTCCGGACAGCCCACCTGCCGATCCCAATTCGACGTGAAATCGTCGAGCGACTGCTTGTTGAAGGTCGGCCCGTCAGCGGGAATTTTTTCGGGCGGCTCCGCGCGGCCGGCACGATTGTAGGCGGGGGCCAACAATACCAGCGCCCGAACCTTATCGGGATGCTGCGAAGCATAACCGCCGGCGCGCGGCCCGCCCAACGACCACGCAATCAGATTCAGCCGCTCCACGTGACGGAGCGTACGGATATGATCGACCACCGCGCCAATGTCGTTCCAATCGGACGCGATGGTGGTGAGCTGATGCGGATAGGACGGCGCGCACGGCGAAGCGATCAGACTGGGGACGAAGGCATTCTGCTGTTCGCGCGAGAGGTTGCACGGATCGTTCATCGGCGCCGGGCGCGTGGAGCGGCCGTAGCCGGTGGTGTCCATGCCGAACACGTCAAAGCCCGCCCGTGCCAGAAACTCCATCCAGCTGTAGTCCTGATAATTGACGTCGAACGACACTTCCGCCGGAGTACCAGCACCATGAATGAACAGAACCACGCGGTCGCCCGGCACAGCATCGCGCAGCGCGGTTCCGGCCAGCACGACCTCACGCACGTAAATCTGCGCGGTTTGTCCTTCGATGGCGGGCACGGTGGAGCGCACTCCGACGTAATGGTCGATGCGCACCAGTTTCGCGCCATCATCGGCGAATAAAAACTGCGTGGCCAGGCATGCAAATAGAACGGCTGAGCATCGTAGAACGTGGCGCATAATCCCTCCCAGGGCGCGATTCGCGCTGGGTATAAGTATACGGGAAGCACGCCGTCGTAAAGTAGATGAAGGGGAAACAGTTAAATTGATCCATCGATTCTTGGCCGCTTTGCCGGTCGTCCTAGTGGTGACACTGTTCGCGCTGGCGCCCGCGTTCCCTCAGACGTCGCACCACGATTCCTGGCAGAAGCGCACGCCGGACGGACAGCCCGACATCGAAGGCTATTGGAGCAACGCCACCATCACGCCTTTCGAGCGGCCCGCCGCGCTGGCCGGCCACGCGTTTGTGACTCAAGAAGAAGCGGCCAAGCTGGAAGAGCAAGCGCGCCATCGTGGCGAACGGCCGCTGCGCGAAGGCGACGTGGGCGCCGAACTTTGGACCGACCCCGGTAATAAAGTAGTGAAGACCCACCAATCGTCGCTGGTGGTGGATCCTCCCGATGGCCGCGTGCCCCTCACCGCGGCGGCGGAAGCGAAACGCGACTACAACCGCGCGCACGAAACCGATTCCTACGAGTACATGAGTGTGTGGGATCGCTGCATCACACGCGGCCTTCCGGGCGGCATGTTCCCGGCCGGCCACAACAATGCCTATCAGATCATTCAAACGCCCGGGCAGGTGGTCATCGTGTCGGAGATGATTCATGCCGTGCGCGTCATCCCCATCGATGGCAGCTCGCATCCGCCGGCCAACGTGCGGCTGTGGGATGGCGATTCGCGCGGGCATTGGGAAGGTAAGACGCTGGTAGTGGACACAACCAACTTCAACAACAAAGGCTCTATCGCAACCAGCTCCGTCCAGGGCCGGATCAAAGGAATTCCGCAAACTGAGGCGCTGCACCTGGTGGAGCGCTTCACGCGCACCGATGCCGATACGCTGAATTACGAAGTCACTCTCGACGATCCAACCATGTTCACCCGGGCCTGGACGGTCGCGATTCCGCTGGAGCGCGACGAGACATATCGCATGTTCGAGTACGGCTGCCACGAAGGAAACACCGCGGTGGAGATGATATTAGGCGGCGCCCGCGCCCACGAGCGCGAAACGTCAAAATAAGTTGATCCAGCCTAACGGACTTCCGGCAGGCGTACAGTAGATGAGAAGGGGAGGGCTCACCATGCAGCTCCGATTCCTCGTTCCCTTGGCGGGCGTCATCGCAGCCTTGTCGAGTCTAACGATTGATTCCGCCGCTCAGACTTTGCTCGCGGCGGAGAAAAAGCCGGCCGCGATGACGGCGTCGCAAAACAGCTCCTGGTCGAAGCGCACTCCCGATGGCCAGCCGGATATCCAAGGCATCTGGAGCAACGCCACCATCACGCCGTTCGAACGGCCCATTGCGCTCGGCGACAAAGCGTTTCTGACCGAGGAAGAGGCAGCCAAGGCCGAACAGCGCGCCGCTGAAAACCGCCATGATCGTCCCGCGCGCCCGGGCGAGGTGGGAGATTACAACAATCTCTGGTTGGACTCAGGCACGCGAGTGGTTAAGACGCGGCAAACGTCGCTGGTGGTGGATCCACCCAACGGACGCGTTCCCCTGACACCGGCCGCAGAAGCTCGACGCGACTACAATCACGCGCACGAAGGCGATTCGTATGTCTACATGAGCGTGTGGGACCGCTGCATCACGCGCGGCGTGCCGGGCGGCATGTTCCCCGCCGGTTATAACAACGCGTACCAGATCATCCAAACGCCGGGGCAGGTGGTGATCGTCTCGGAGATGATCCACGACGTGCGCGTCATTCCCATTGACGGCAGCCCGCATCCTCCGGCCAACGTGCGGATGTGGGACGGCGATTCGCGCGGGCATTGGGAAGGCAACACGCTGGTAATCGATACCACCAACTTCAACGACAAGGGATGGATCGCCACCAGTGCAGCCACAGGGCGCGTGAAGGGCATCATGCAGACCGAGGCGCTGCACTTGGTCGAGCGCTTCACGCGGACCGATGCCGACACGCTCAGTTACGAAGCCACGATCGAAGATCCGAACATGTACACGCGGCCCTGGAAGGTCGCGATCCCGTTGTCGCGCGACGACAACTACCGAATGTACGAGTACGCCTGCCACGAGGGAAATGAAGCCGTCGAGCTGGTCCTTCGGGGAGGCCGAGCGCACGACGAGTCAAAATAAGATGCCGCCCAATGCGAGCACCCGCCGCCGGCATATCCAAGCGATGCTGGCGGCTCTTGGTCAAGTTGCTGCGTCGCGCGAAGCTCGCGCCGCGAACCAGAACGTTGCGTACGGACAGACCACCATCCCCGACGGTATTCGTTCGCGCTTCGTGAAGAACGTCAATGGCCTCACCGTACACATGCTGGAGGCCGGATTCGATCAACCGAACCGCCCCTGCGTTCTCTTGCTGCACGGTTTTCCGGAGTTGGCCTTTAGCTGGAGAAAAGTGATGCTGCCGCTCGCGGCGGCGGGTTATCACGTAGTCGCGCCGGATCAACGCGGCTACGGCCGCACGACAGGATGGGATGCGGGCTACGACGCCGATCTGGCATCCTTCAGCACGCTGAATACGGTACGCGATGCGTTGGCGTTGGTGTCGGCGCTCGGTTACCGGTCGCTCGCCGGCGTGATTGGACACGATATGGGCTCGCCCGAAGCAGCCTGGTGCGCCTTGGTGCGCCCCGACGTATTCCGCTCTGTCGTTATGATGAGCGCGCCCTTTGGCGGTCCGCCGTCGCTGCCATTCAACACCGCAAATGACTCTAGTCCCTCGCGCGCAAACGGTCCCGCGCCGAATCTCGACCGGGAGCTCGCACGATTACCCGCCCGCGCAAATATTATCAACGCTACTACACGACGCGCGAAGCGGACCCCAACATGACCCACTGCCCGCAGGGCCTGCACGCATTTTTCCGCGCCTATTACTACTACAAGAGCGCGGATTGGAAGGGCAACCATCCGCATCCGTTGAAGGCGCGCACGGCCGAAGAGATGGCGCAAATGCCGACCTACTACGTGATGGATCTGGATAAGGGAATGTGCGAAACCGTAGCGGAGATGATGCCGTCGGCGGCCGAGATCGCTGCGTGCAAATGGCTGACCGAAGAGGAAGTGAGCGTGTACGCATCCGAGTACGGCAGGACCGGATTCCAGGGCGCGCTGCAAGGCTACCGTCGCGGCGGGGATCCGAAGCTCAATGCCGAGTTGCTGACATTTTCCGGCCGCACCATCGATGTGCCATCCTGCTTTATCGGCGGCAAGAGCGACTGGGGAGTGTATCAGACCGCGGGCGCAGTGGATCGAATGCGAAACAGCGCTTGCACGAAAATGGTGGGCTTCCACTTGGTGGATGGCGCCGGGCATTGGGTCCAGCAGGAGCAACCCGAGGAAGTGAGCCGGTTGCTGATCGAGTTCTTGCGTTCAACCTAGCGCCAGGGCCGCCACGCCGCCGGCAATGAGAGCCGATGCCGTCAATCGCCGCGCAAGATGCGGTTCGCTCAAGAATCTTGCGCCCAGATAGGCGCCGATCAGCATAGACATCTCGCGTGCCGGCGCCACGTGGCTGACGGGAGCGATGCGCATGGCCAGCAGCACCAGAATATATGCGACCGGTGTGAGCACGGCGACTCCCAGCGCTTCTTTCCAGCAAGCCCGCCACTCCATGGCGAGCTTGGATCGCCCGCGCCAAGCCAAACCCGACAGCAGAATCATGCGAAGAAAATTCCCGACGTATGCCACCAGGACCGGCGAGAGCAGCAGCACTTTGACGGAATACGCGTCCACCAACGTGTATCCTGCGATCGTGAAGCCGGTGGCAACGCCCCAGTACAATCCGAGCAAACCAACCGCTTGACCGATCGCAATACCGGATAAAAGCAGAATTCCAAAGCTAACCAGAAGCACGCCGAACACGGCCAGCATCGAAGTACGCTCGCCCAGAAATACGACTGCTCCCGCGAACGAAAGAACCGGACCGGTGCCACGCGCCAGCGGATACACAACCGAAAAATCGCCGGCTCGATAACCGCGCAGCAGGCTCTCGGTATAGAGCAGGTGCAAGACTCCGGTGGCAAGCAGAAATGCCACAGCCTTCAGCCCGAGCCGCTGCCAGGAGCCGGCCAGCGCCCAAATCGCGAGCGGCAGAAACAAGGCCGCTTCGCCCACCGACGAGAACCAGATGAAATGTTTGTTCTGGGCCGCCCGCTTGGCCAAGAGATTCCAGACAGCGTGCGCCACAGCGGCGAAGACAATCAGGAACAGTGCACTTAAGGGCAAGAACGGCTCCGCGCAACGTGCAATATGGTGACGAGGTGCCGTCGAACTCGGCCACCGGGCCGCGCTTCGATCAAGCGGCGCATCTCGGCGAACAGCCACTCGCGTTTGGCTGGCTCCATCAAGCGATGGTCCGATGCGGTGCTCATCAGCGCAATGTGTTCATCGGCGGTAAATTCGTCGACATGCAGATACCGCGTGATGCGGACGTCCTCGAAATAACCGCTGCGTTCGATTTCTTCCCGCGCGTCGGGAATCTCGTCGGGCGCCGGAGGCGGCCAAGCCATGCGAGCTTCGCCGATGGCCTGGTAGCAGGCCTGAATCTCGGCGAAGAATGGATCGAAGCCGGGCGGAAACGCATGACGGCTGACGGTGAAGGCCAGGACACCGCCGGGCCGGAGTAGCGCGGCCGCTTTCGCGTAACGCACCTCTGGCTCAAGCCAATACCACGCATTCGCGGCAAAGACCAGATCAAAGGTTGCGCCGTTCGCCTCCCAATCCTCGAACCGCGCGTTCACGATCTCGACGCCCGGGAATCTTGCCAGCTTGCGGCGCGCGATGCCCGCCAAGTTCGCTCCCATTTCGACGCACACCACGTTACATCCGCGGCGTGCCAGCGGCAGCGTGGCCTGCCCGGTACCGCATCCGATTTCGAGCACGTTTGCACGCGAAGGTTCAATCCCGGCCAGCGCGAAAAGGTCGTCGAAAAGCCGCTCCGGAAGTGCGCGCCGCGCGCGGTCGTAAAGCTCCGCGATCTCATCGAAGGTACGCGCGCGTGCGAGACGCCGGGCTTCATCCTGGTGGATATCCGACCACAAGATAGCACCAGCGTATCAGCCAGCATCGAATGCAGCTCGGACACCAAAGTAGAATCAGGACATGGCAGCATTCGATCCCACCGAACGCTTTTCTGCGCGCGTGGACGATTACATCCGCTACCGGCCTTCCTACCCGCGCGACATCGTGCCGTTGCTGGGGCGCGAGTGCGGGCTGAATGCGGATTCTAAGATCGCCGACGTCGGCTCCGGCACGGGATTCCTGACGAAACTCTTTCTGGATTTCGGATGCGCGGCAATTGGCGTCGAGCCGAACAAAGAGATGCGCGAGGCGGGCCAGCGCATCCTAGCGCAATACGAGCGATTCACCAGCCTCGACGGACGAGCGGAGCAGACTGGTCTGGCCGACGCGAGCGTGGACCTAATCGCGTCCGGCCAAGCGTTCCACTGGTTCGACCCCGCCGCGACCCGGCCCGAGTTTCGCCGCATTCTTCGCGCCCCGCGCTGGGTGGCTCTAGTCTGGAACGAACGGCTGGTGACCGGCGATTTCCTGGCTGGATATGAAGACCTGGTGCTGCGCTATGGGCCTGACTATAGCAAGATAGATCATCGTCGCATCGATGCCGATCGGATCAGCGAGTTCTTCGAGCATCGCGATTGGAAACTGGCCACGTTTCCAAACGTGCAGCATTTTGACTGGACCGGGCTGCGCGGCCGCTTGGAATCGTCGTCGTATGCACCGCGCCCTGGCGATAAGAACTACGAACCGATGATGGCCGAACTAAGGCGCCTCTTCGAAAACCATCAGCAGAACGGCCGCGTTGATTTCCTGTACAGCACGAATGTCTATTACGGAACGCTGTGAGCGCGGCGTAATGTGCGCGGCTTGCCGAGCTTCACAATCAGGTCAACGAAAGCCCATCTCCTGCTTCACGGTTTCCATCCAGTTGTAGACGATCGGGCAGTACGCCGCTCGATCCACCATTTGCCACATGCGGCTGGCGATGGAACCATCCCCACGCACCAGGTTGGGAAAATTCGCGCAGCTTCGCGGCCGCGCTTCGTAGACGCTGCAAAGGTTGTCTTTCAGAAACACGCAACCGGATTTGGTGCGCTTGAGGATCAGCTCGTTCGCTTCGTTGCGGTCCGTGTAATCGCGCAGGAATTCTTCGCGGGAGACGCCGATGAACTTAGCCAGCTTTTCGATATCTCGATCCTTCACGCCAGCCTCGGCGACGCGGCAGCAATTCGCGCATTGCGTGCAATCGATCTGAGATTCGATTTCTTCGGCCAGGCGGCGCAGACGGCGGTCGGAATAATCGTGGCTCTTCAAGTAAACGCGGAAGCGCGCGTTCTCGGTTTTTTTCTGCCGCCCGAGCCGGTCGATCTGGACCAAATCTGTAAGCATCGCCCTACAATAGATTATGGCCCCGGTTTCCGACGAGTTCTATCGCATCCAAAAACTGCCGCCTTACGTGTTCGCCGTCATCAACGAGATGAAGGCCAAAGCGCGTGCGGCACAGATGGACGTGGTGGATCTCGGGATGGGCAATCCGGACGGCGCGACGCCCGAGCCGGTGGTGAAAAAAGCTGATCGAGGCGATTCGCAATGCGCGCAATCACCGCTATTCGATGTCGCGCGGCATTCCACGCCTGCGCGAGGAAATTACGCGATATTATCGCGAGCATTATGACGTGGAGCTGGACTCGGAGACTGAAGCGATTGTCACCATCGGGGCGAAAGATGCGCTCTCTCATTTGCTCTTTGCCGTGATCGGGCCGGGCGATGCGGTGGTGTCGCCGAATCCGGCTTATCCGATTCATCAATACGGCGTGATCATGGCGGAGGGCCACGCGTGCATGCTGCCCATGCCGGATCCAGCCACGTTTCTCAACCGGCTGGAGCATCTGTATCAAACCTCGTCGAAAAAGCCGAAGATGATTCTGATCTCCTTCCCGCACAATCCGACGACACATTGCGTGGATCTGCAATTCTTCCGCGACGTGATGGGCCTGGCGCAGCGCCACGGTACCTGGGTAGTCCACGATTTCGCTTACGCCGATATCTGTTTCGACGGATACCGTGCCCCCAGCATCCTCCAAGTGGACGGCGCAAAGGAGCTGGCGGTCGAGATTTATTCCATGTCGAAGAGCTTCAACATGGCCGGCTGGCGCGTCGGTTACTGTCTGGGAAACCGCAAGCTGATCGCGGCTCTGGCGCGCATCAAGAGCTATCTCGATTACGGAATCTTTCAGCCCCTTCAGATCGCTTCCATCATCGCGCTGCGGGAGTGCGCCAAGGACACGGACAAGATCTGCTCCACCTATCAGAAGCGGCGCGACGTGCTGGTCACCGGACTCCAGCGCGCGGGTTGGCCGGTGGAACGTCCGCGCGGCTCGATGTTCGTGTGGGCGCCGATTCCGGAGCACTACCGCGAGCAGGGCTCGCTCGATTTCGCGAAATTGCTGATGCAAAAAGCGCTGGTAGCCGTTTCGCCGGGCATCGGCTTCGGCCCACTTGGCGAAGGCTACGTCCGTTTCGCGCTGGTCGAGAACCAGCACCGCATCCGGCAAGCTGCCAAGTCGATCCAGCAGTTCCTGAAAAAGGCCTAGGGTATAGGATTTATTTTTTAAACCTCGATTGCTGGGTAGCGGAATGCAGGGTACGGCAAAACAAGAATGCCTTCGGCCCATCGCGAGACAGGCCGAAGGCTACGATCAGCGGGACATGCCCGCAGTCGCCTGGGGTACTGTTTAGTTGCCGCCCTGCGATTTCAGATTGGCAATCGAAGCCTTGAGCAGGCCCACCGTGTAGGCCATGTTATGGATGCCCAAGCTACCGTCGTTGTTCACAAAGAGCCAGTTGTAAGCGGCCTCCAGTTGAGGCTGGGTCCAAGTGGAATCGATGGTGAGTGAAGTTTTCGCCTGGCCCACCGGCGGAAGCTGCAGCGCTAAATTGTTCAGCAGGTGCTGCACTTCGGTTTGCGCGCCGTCGATGACGCCATCGCCATCGTAGTCCATCAGCGGGAAGTTGAAGGTGGTGATCTCCGGACCATGGCAGGTTTGGCAAGCTCCCGTCATTTGCTCAGCGGGAACCGTCGCGTTGCCGGCGAAGCTCATTTTAAAGGTATGGCCGCCCACCAGACCTAATGCCGGGTCGGTGGAGGCGGGCGATTGGGTGTGGCAGCCCACGCAGGTGTCCTCAACTATGTATTGATGCGCGGAACTGGGGATGTCCTGGCCATAAGTGAAGCCATTGGCACCCATCAGCATGTCGGCTTGCGGCCCTTCGTGCGGGCCAAAATGAGCGCTGCCAGCGGTGCTGGCGGCGTAGGTTGCGGCAGTCTGCCGGGATTGGTGACAGTTCATGCAAAGTGTGCCCATGCCGGCCGTACTGACCTTAGTTCCATCATGAAGAGTAACTGGCGCCAGCGTTCGGACTAAGTGGGTAGTGGTGCTGGCCGGTGTTGTCCGTCCGTGCGGTTCGTGACAGGTTTGGCAACTGATCGCTTCGTAAGACAAGTCCGCGGGTCCGACTCCGTTGATCCGGTCGATGAAGCCGCTGTTAGTATGGCACCCGACGCAGGACGCGTTCCCTGCCGGATCCGTGGTAGTAACCGCGTGAACCGAGTTGCTCCACTCTAGACCCTTGACATGGTGCGGAGATTCGGAGTGGCATTGCATGCAATCGCCGGCCGTGTCCGAGACCGTGATTAGCCTAGGATCGCCACCCGATGCAATGTGCGAGGAGCCGGCGCCGTGGCAATTCTCGCATTGGATATTCGAGACGTTCTGCAGTGCTGCCGGCATGGCTGCGAAGTTGCCCGCTTGCAAAACCGTAGGAGCAGTCCAGCCCAATGTCGTCATCAACTGGCTGAATCCACCGTTGGGTACCGTGGCATTGTTGTCAAAGCCCACCGTATGGCAGCCCCAGCATGCGGCTGTATAAGGGTACGGGACGCCATTCACCATGGCGCCGTTGCCGTTGATGCTGTTGGTGAAAATGCTGGCGTGAGCGGTGGTCGACCAGTCATTCACCATCGACCAAGTGGTTCCCGAAGGTCCATTGGCATGGCACTGAGAACACGCCGCAATGCCCATGTAAGAACTGGCGGTGATCATCACTGTGACTGTGGCGACGCCCGAACCGGCCGTCGTAATGGTTGCGCTGATGTTATAAATCCCGGCTACATCCGGGCGTAGCAGTTTCCGCCCAGCCACTTGATAAGTCAAGCGATCGGAGGGCAAGAAAACGGGCACAGCTGACCCGAGCGGATCGGCAGCGAGCACCGCGTTCGAGCCAGCGGGCTTGGAGGCTAATGACCAGGTCACGCTGGAGATTTGCGAAGCAGGAACGGTAATGTCTACGTCCGCCTCCAGATAGGCCGGCTGACCGAGACCGACCGTGGTCAGGCCCCCGCTGTTCTCCGTAGTTGCCGGAAGTTTGTAAGCGGCGATGTCATCAGGCGTCATGGGCCGCGGTATTAATTGAGCGTTCAAGGTTTGCGCGTATCCGTTGGCCGCGCACAGGGCCACTAGCAGTACCACTAACAGGCATGTACCGCAGGCGGAAATACACTTATCGATTCGTATGAGCATTTGTTTGATTACTCCTTGTCAGAGTGGAGGAACTTGCTAGTGGAATTGCGCATGGCATGCCATCTTGCAACCTCCAGCTTCTCAATGGGATGCGAAATGACGTGCGCACCCTCACGCACCCAAACGACCAGATCTTAGCGAGGCAAGACGCAAAATTGGCGCTGCCAAACCCAAGCTTGCCTTGGGCTACTTCCACTTATAAGACCGGCGTAGATCGCAAGGGCCTATTGGCCGGCTCGTGGAGATATCACTGACACATCGCCGGCGGGAATGTCCCCGACTTGACCAACGGCGATCTGCAAGACGCCGGGATCGAAAGAGCGGGTCTTGAGAGTAGTCCCGTCCCGGGCATCCAAGCTGGCGAGCCGCACGGGTCCACCCCAGTTCGGGCCGCCCGGATCGACACCATAGAGCGCTGAACCGGCCCCATTAGAGAGGAGACTGGAAAAACGAAATTCCGGAGCGAGATAACCGGTGAGGCGGCCGGTAGCTGGATCCAGTCTCCAAGCGCCTCCGGGCAGCTGCGACCTACAGCCCTGGGTGCGGTCGCTCTTACCCCCGAAAGGCTCGTAAAGGAAGAGGCTGGTTCCAGACGCCACCAGCGACTTCGTCACCGGCAGTCCGCAAGCGGGCATTTCACCGAACGGCTCGACCGTGACTGCTTCGCCGAGTTGCCGGTCGCCCGGGAGCACGGTCCACAAAAACCCAGGATCATCTGGCCGCGCTACGTAAAAATAGAAGCGATCCCCGGCCCAAGTTCCAGTAGCCGCCCAATTACCTCGCGAGTCTTCTGCCGGCAGCCCAGCCGGGCGCAATTCCAATGTTTCTTTAGTATCGAGATTAACGGTGGTAAGGGAAGGTCCAGGGAAACTTCTGAGGTCGAAGCGCCAACATCCGTCGGGAGACGGAAGGTATACGACCGGGTAGTTTCGAATATTCCTTTCGCTCAGCTTCATTGAAGCCAAGTCGAGTACGTAGTGCCGGCAGCAGCCGTCACCTTGCTTGTACCCGTCGATGAACAATTCGCTTACGTCCGCACTGGGCTTGAGTTTTTCGACCGGAAAATCAAAATGCAAACGCGCGATGGTGTCGAGCGTGCTCGCGTCGATCAACTCGGCCACCGGCGTACGGCGTGCTGCCAGGATGACTTCGCGCGTAGCCTGCGCCCACAGGCAGGCAGACATTGATAAAGCAGCCAGCAGCAGGACCGCCGGAAATTTCCCGAGCATGCGCCACGTCCTGGTGCCTACCATATCACGGTCGAGCGACCGGCGCGGCCGGCTAATCCAGCTTCTCCGTGAGCGTGACGGAATCTTTCACGCGAAAGGTCAGGCGGCTTTCTACCGGAATCTCGACCGATTTCCCGTTGGCGATCAGAACCGCGCCCGTTCCAGCCGCTGCGCCCGCTCCGGCTCCGATGGCTGCGCCCTTGCCTCCGCCTGCTACGGCTCCGATGGCAGCACCGATGACGGCGCCCGCCCCGATCTTAGCCAGATCGCCGCCCGTCGAGCCAGAGCCCTCTTTCACGTACGCATCGGTGCGTATCGCAATGCGCTGGCCATCGGATGTCGACAGGCGATCCAGTTCCACCGCCAGATGCGATACACCTCCGCCTCTTCCGGCCGGGACCGCCTGGGTGATTTTACCGATAACGCGTGCGCCGCGCTCGCCGATGATGAAGCCGTCGATCACCAGTTGCTGCGCGAGCGTGGCAACAAATGTATCGCCAACCTGATTGTGCGCCGCCGAAACCGTCTCGCCGATCCGGACCACCAACGGAGTTCCGGCCGCAAGTACAACCGTGTGCGGCACACGCTCTTCGGGCTCGGGAGTAACCTTCGCGACTACCGTCGGTACGGGCGCAGGCGGTGGCGGAGGAGGTGCGGCTTGTGCGGGCTGCGGAGGCTGCGGCTCAGGAGCGGCCGCTGGAACCGGGGCAGGGGCGGGCGCTGTGATGGTCTCCTGATTTCGCGCCACCACCGGAAGTTTCTCACGATGCACCGCGGGTGGCATGGGGGAAGGTTTTTCGCGAATCGGGGTGTGTGACAACCGGGCGTGCTGGGGCGCGGGTTTGGGCAGCGTTTCAGCGGGCGGCGCCACCGGGGGTTGAGCCTGCGGGGCTGGGCTGGGAGCGCTGATCTCCGGGACAGGGATGCCAGGCACAGCTGCGGCCGGAGCTTCCGATGCCGGACGAACATCCGCAATGCTTTGCGTTTGCGGGGACGACAAGGGACGCACCGTCAGGTACACAATCCCGGAAGCCAGCACCGCCCCGGCCGTGAAGGCAGCTACGATCTTCCAATTCATGCTAAATCCCTTCACCAGTTAAACGCACACCGCGATATTTCCGTTTCCTAGGGCCAGCCGTTAAAATAAGTTCAAGATGGCATTTCCCGTCGAGCTTCGCATTGGCCCTGTCCGGATGGCGCCCGCTACGGTGCTGGCGCCCATGGCCGGCGTCACCGATACGGTCTTCCGCCGGCTGATCCGCAATCAAGGCGGCTGCGGGCTCATTATGACAGAGTTCACCAGTTCGCACGGCGTGATCCACTCGCTTAAGGCCAAGAAGCCGACCCGCACCTTCCGCTATCTCTTCTTTGAGCCGGAAGAGCATCCCATCTCGGCGCAATTGTTCGGGTCCGATCCGGCGGTGATGGCCGACGCGGCCAAGGCCTGCCAGGATTTCGGATTCGACATCGTCGACATCAATTTCGGCTGTCCGGTGAACAAGGTCGTGAAGTGCAACGGAGGATCGGGGTTGTTGCGCGACCTCCCGCTGGTGGAACAGATCCTAACCAAGGTGCGCGCCGCGATCTCGATTCCGCTGACCATGAAGTTCCGCGCTGGCTGGAACGATCAAGAGCTGGTAGCGGTCCGCATGGCCAAGCTGGCCGAGGATTGCGGAGTGCAAGCCGTCGCGCTGCATCCGCGCACGCGCGAGCAGGGTTACAGCGGGAAATCGGACTGGACGCGCATCGCGGAAGTGAAAGCCGCCGTCAACATCCCGGTGATCGGCAACGGCGACATCGTGACGCCCGAAGATGCGGCGCGCATGGTGCAAGAGACCGGCTGCGACGCCGTCATGATTGGCCGCACCGCTTCTTCGAATCCCTGGATCTTCCGCCAGATTGCCCAGTATCTGGAAACCGGAACGTACGAGCACCCCGAGGAGCGCCGCCGCTACGACATCATGCGGACTTATTACGGGATGCTGTATGAGCGCGACGCGCCCGACGCCGTGGGCAAAATGAAACAGTTCGCCACCTACTTCACGCACGGCGTTCGCAACGGCTCCAAGCTTCGCGCCGAGATTTATAAGGCGACCGAGACCACACAAATCCTGGATCAGGTGGATGCTTTTTTCAAACACGAGCTCGAATCCGTTACCGCCTGAACACAGGATGAAAAAAGTCGAAATCATAACAGACGGATCGTGTATCGGAAATCCCGGGCCCGGGGGTTGGGCGTGCATTCTGCGCCACGGCGGCAAGATACGCGAGATGTACGGCTCCGAACCCCGCACCACCAACAATCGGATGGAGCTGAAGGCCGCCGTAAAAGGCCTGGAGGCGCTCAAGGAGCCGTGCCAGGTTGAAATCGTGACCGACTCCAATTACGTCAAACATGGCATCACCGAGTGGATTCACAAATGGAAAATGAATGGCTGGCGGACCGGCGGCAAACAGGCCGTCGCCAACCAGGACCTGTGGCATGAACTGGACGAAATGGCATCCAAACACACAGTAAAATGGGCTTGGACTAAAGGACATGCTTCTCACGCCGACAACAATCGCTGCGATGAGCTGGCGCAAGCGGCCGCGCGTGGACAATTGAATAGCGACACCCCCTAGGAGCGCCGTATGCGGATCGCCACCCTCGCTCTCGTTCTGGTTTTCTCGGGACCGGTCTGGGCCGACACACCGCCGGACGGCAAAGCTCTTCTCAAGGAATCGGGCGACGCGCTGCACTCGGCTCAGTCCTACATTCTCGAGCAAGCCGTGGCGGTCGAGATATCCGGCGGACTCCAAAGCAGGCTCGAAATGCCGGTCAAGCTGGCGGCTTCAAATCCGGATAAGCTGCGAATCGAATCCAACGGCCGCTGGTTTCTAAATTGCAACCACTTACTTTGTGCGGGTTGTTAATTAGCAAGCCCTGTCGCTCAGTTTGCGCGCCGCGGGATTGGGAATTCTCTTCGTCCTGACGTCGCGCTCGACCCAATCGCCACCGCGCGCAGGCGAGGTTGTCGCAAAAACAGATCCGCTTCTTCACTGCTAATGGCCAGGATTCGCACCTTGATGGCAAACGCCGAGACGCGCAGGCGGGCGCGGCTCAGCGCGTCACCTTCAAAGCCACGGTGGCCGTATGCGTATTGCCTCCGCCCGCGCCGGTGACTGTGATCGTATACGTGCCGGTCGCGGTGGTCGAGGCCACTGCCATGGTCATGGTTGAGGCGTCCGCCGGCGCGGTGATGGAGGTGGGACTGAAGGTCACGGTCACGCCTGTCGGCTCGCCCGCCGCGGACAAGGCAACCGCCGAGTCAAAGCCGCCCGTGACGGTCGTCGTGATCGTGATGTGCCCTTGGCTCCCTGTGCCACGGAGACCGAAGTGGGCGAGGCAGAAATGGCGAAGTTAGGAGACGTCGGGATACCGGACAAGTGCGTTGATCAGGCCGGTCCCGTTCGGACTGCCCCAGCCGGTCACCAGGTCGTAGCCGGTTACCGCCGAATAGCTGCCGCTGGTGCCGCTGGTGATGTCGTGGAAATCGGTGCCATAGCCTGGACCCGACACCCAATCGAATAAATGGCCGGGTTGATGAAGCCGAGCGTCGATTGGCCGTTGGCAGCCGCCTGTTGATTGACCAGCGCCATGTAGCCGGCCCACATGGGCGCGGCAAAACTGGTCCCGCCATATTCGTTGGCCGTGCAGGTGGTTTGGTCGGCGCACACGTAAAAGGTAAAATTCGCGTTTGCCGATACGTCCGGGCCGTTGCGAAGGGTTGTCGAACCCTTGTTGCTCGAGTTGATCACGCCGGAGAGCTGCTGCCACGAGGGGATCGCGATTTTGTCCGGGGAGATGCCGCCGCCGCTATCTGCCCAGGCGGTTTCCGACTGTCCAGGCGCCACCCGCGCTGGCGGTGATCAGGTCCGTGCCGCCGACTGAAACGACATACGCATCGTCCGCCGGCCAGGCCTCGATTTCTCGACGACCAGGTGGAATTGTCGCCGGACGCCGCAAAGAAGTTCTGGCCTTGCGCCGCCATCTTCTCGAAGTACGGGTCAAGCGTGCTTGGATCCGCCGGCGTCCAACCCCACGAACAGCCAATGGTGGTGGGCAGCGGGCTGTGCGTCGTCATGGCGCTGATAATTGCGGTATCGGTGGACCCGATGTACATCACCAGACTTGCCAGCCCCGGAGCCATGCCGATCGCCTGGGTCATGTCGAGCGTCTGTTCGGTGTCGTCGCAGCCGCTCTGCTTGAATACACGCAACTGGTGCTGGTCCCGTCCGTGGAGAGCAGGGTGATGGGCACATTGTTGGTTTGACCGACGTTCTTGAAATAGGTGGTCAGGTCGGCCAGATCGGTGCCGTCATACTCGAGCAATCCGAGGTTCTGGCCGGCGCCGGTCAGGGCCGTTCCGCCGTAGTAGGCCGCGCGCATGTCGCTGCCCAAGAAAGAGGCCGAAGGGCCGGAGCCGGTGGTGGCATGGGACACGACGCTTCCGGATCGATGCCATGGGCCTTCGCGTAGTCGCTCTTCTTGACGAGCATGGGATGCGGGATCGAATAGTTGTCCAAACCCGAGATGTGCCACAGCGGGAACGGCAGGTCCACCGTGGGCTCGCGGTCCGGAGCATAGAATGTGCGGTTTTCCGTGGGGTGCTGGTAGATACCCATGCGTCACATGGAAGGCTGCTCTCGATGGCCGCCACCGGGCCCTCGATCTGCACGTCCATGCCATCGCGGGAGCCGCCAACCACCTTAAAGCCGTTCGATGTAGCGTAGTGAACCACGGCGTCATAATCTTCCTGGCTGGGACCAAACCGCGCGGTAAACTCCGGCACCGTGAGGAAGTGCCGGTAGGAAGGGCTGGAAGGATCGTAGACCTCTTGCAAGAATTTATCCAAGCCTGCCTGATCGCGCAGCGGCAGAACAACGTCGAGGCGCAAGGACTGAGTGGCGGGCAGCGAGGTTCAGGAACTGCGCCTGACCGCTCAGTGACTGCTTGACGCACATGACGCGTCAGCGCGGACTGCGCCTGCGCCTGCGTTTCCACGACGAGGAGGAACGCGGACAAACACAATGCCACATATAATCCCCGTAATGAGAAACAGGATCTGATTTTCTTGGACATTATTCCTCCTGTGACCGGCGCCGGACGGTCTCGCGAGACATTGTGAGTTAGTTTATCCGAGCCTTGCGTAGCGTTACAAGGTCTAAATCGCCTTAGATCTATATCGCCTTAGCCGACCGGCGAATCCGAAACGCTGTTCACCTAACGGTCCGGGAAGCGGGCCCGGAGGCTCGGGGCCACCTGGCCGCAGCTCTACCGCGATCGGCCGCTCCATCACGCCGCGGTATTGCTGGCCATCGAGGTGGATGCATTCGGAACACCCCGTCAACATCCGTATTGCAAGCCCTCGGCCTGGGTCTGGATGAGAAAGCCGTCCAGGCCGTTTCGCAATGGCGTTTTCGCCCAGGATTGCAAAATGGGAAACCCGTTGCCACCTCTGCCACCATCCAAGTGACTTTCAGATTGCTCTAGGGCGCCGATGCTAATTTTTCGATAGACGTGCATAGCCCTTTCGAGCCATTCTGGAAGTAATGTAACGGGGGCGCAGCTTCCCCAGAGCTTCAGTTGCCTGGATCACGCTCCCAGGCGTGGAGCTAAGCAGCGCCTCCGTACTACGCTCAAGGCCCTGGCGAGTTACTTCACGACGATGTTGACGAGTTTGTCGGGAACGACAATCACCTTGATCACTTGCTTGCCGTCCAAGAGCGTTTTGACTTTGGCGTCGTCGAGCGCGAGCTTTTCCAGCATCTCGCGCGGCGTGCCGAAAGCCACGAAAATGCGGCCCCTCAGTTTTCCATTCACCTGAATGACGACTTCGGCCTCTTCTTCCTTCGCCAGCTCGGGATCATAGGCGGGCCAGGCTTGTCTGAAAACCGGCGCGGTGCGTCCTTGTTCTTCCCATAGCTCCTCGGCCAGATACGGCGCGAACGGCTCCAGCATCAGAGTGAGTTTCTCTAGAACCTCGGCCATGACGGGCGCCGAGATCTGTTTTTCGCAGGCTGTCAGGTTGTTCATGAACTCCATCAAAGCGGCGATGGAGGTGTTGAAATGCCAGCGGCTCTCGAAATCGTCCGTGATTTTCTTGAGCGTCTGATGCAGCTTGCGCAGGATCTTTCTATCGGCCTCGCCCGCTTCCGGCAAGCCCTGTCCGACATTGCGCGTCACGAAGCGGTAGACGCGCGCGAGGAACCCGTAGGCGCCGTTCGCGCCCGCGTCGGTCCAGTCCATTTCCTTCTCGGGCGGCGCGGCGAACAGCTCAAACAGGCGGCCCGTGTCGGCGCCGTATTTTTCGACCATCTCGTCGATGCTCACCACATTGCCCCTGGACTTCGACATCTTGGCGCCGTCCTTGATCACCATGCCCTGGGTGAACATGCGCTTGGCCGGCTCGCTGTTCGCGATGAGGCCCAGGTCGCGCATCACCTTGGTCCAGAAGCGCGAATAAATCAGATGCAGGATGGCGTGTTCGATGCCGCCGATGTACTGATCGATCGGGAACCAATAGGCGATCTTTTGCGAATCGAACGGCGCGGCGGAGTTGTGCGGATCGCAGTAGCGATAGAAATACCAGGAGGAATCGACGAACGTGTCCATGGTGTCGCTCTCGCGGCGCGCCGGTTCGCCGCACTTGGGACACGTCACGTTCATGAACTCGGGCACTGCTTCGAGCGGCGAGCGGCCTTTGCCGGTGATCGGGATATCCGAGCGGCAGAACAACTGGCAGATCTTTCTCGGGCACCGGAACCATGCCGCACTTCGGGCAATAGATGACGGGAATCGGCGTGCCCCAGTAGCGCTGCCGCGAGATGCCCCAGTCTTTGATGCGAAACGTGACGGCGGCTTTGCCGAAGCCTTCCTCTTCGGCCTTCGCGCTCATCACGCGGCGCGCTTCGTCGCTGGATAGGCCCGAGTAAGGGCCGGAGTCTTCGACGATGCCGTCGTCCGGGAACGCTTCCTTCATGCTGACGACGTCGGGGAGCTGGCCGTCGACGGGACGGATCACCGGACGGATCGGCGATCCCGTACTGCTTGCAAAACTCGAAGTCGCGCTGATCGTGCGCCGGGCACGGCCATGATCGCGCCGGTGCCGTAGCCCATCAGCACGAAATTGCCGATCCAGATCGGGATTTTCTCGCCGCTGTACGGATTGATGGCGTAGCGGCCGGTGAACATGCCTTCTTTTTCGACATCGCCCGGGCCCTTTGGCGCGCGCGCGCGTCGATCATGCTGCTTCACCTGCGCCTTCGCGTCGTCCGTCACGCAGCTCCTGCACCAGCGGATGCTCCGGCGCCAGGATCACGCACGTGGCGCCGTAGATCGTGTCGACACGCGTGGTGAAGACGCGAATCGGCTCGCCCGTGCCTTCGAGCTTGAAATCGATCTCGGCGCCTTCCGAGCGCCCGATCCAGTTGCGCTGCATCGACAGCACGCGCTCCGGCCAGCCGCCTTCGAGCTTCTTCGATGTCGTCGCAGCAGCTCGTCGGCGTAATCGGTGATTCGTAGAAACCACTGCTCGAGTGCGCGCTGCTCCACCGGCGTCGTTTCGTGACGCCAGCAGCAGCCGTCGACCACTTGTTCGTTGGCCAGCACGGTGCCGCACTCCGGGCACCAGTTCACCAGCGCCTTCTTGCGGTAGGCGAGGCCGCGCTCCAGCATTTTCAGGAAGAACCACTGGTTCCAGCGATAGTATTCCGGCTCGCAGGTGGCGATCTCGCGCGACCAGTCGTAGCTGAAGCCCATGCGGCGATGCTGGCGCTTCATGTTCTCGATGTTGAAC